>DATBSO010000001.1:0-4417 GCA_036559745.1 Gemmatimonadales bacterium
CCTTGTACCCGGTGCCGTTGCAGGTGTCGCAGCCGGCGCCCTTAAAGAAGGGGCCCTGGCTGCGCTCGATGGCGAAGGCATGCATCTCCTCGTCGGTGTAGTCGTGCTCCTGCTTGCACTCCACGCAGACGCGGCGCACCAGCCGCTGGGCCACCACCAGATTCACCGCGCTCGCGACGTTGAATGCCTCGATGCCCATGTCGATCATACGGGTGATCGTGCTGGGCGCGTCGTTGGTGTGCAGCGTGGACAGCACCAGGTGGCCGGTGAGCGCGGCCTTGATCGCGATGCCGCCGGTCTCGAGGTCGCGGATCTCGCCGATCATGATGATGTTCGGGTCCTGCCGGAGGAATGCCTTCAGTGCCGCCGCGAAGGTCAGCCCGATCTCGGTCCGCACCAGGACCTGGTTGATGCCCATCAGGTTGTACTCGACCGGGTCCTCCGCCGTCATGATGTTGACCTCGGGCGTGTTGACCCGCGAGAGCGCGGAGTAGAGCGTCGTCGTCTTGCCCGAGCCCGTCGGTCCGGTGACCAGCACCATGCCGTACGGGTTCAGGATCGCCCTCATCAGATCCTTCTCGGCCTTGACCTCGAAGCCGAACTTGGTCAGGTCGAGGGTGAGGTTGCCCTTGTCGAGGATTCGGAGCACGATCTTCTCGCCGAAGAGCACCGGCAGGGTGCTCACCCGGAAGTCGATCACCCGGTTCCCCATTTTGAGCTTGAGCCGGCCGTCCTGCGGCACCCGCCGCTCGGCGATGTTGAGCTGCGAGAGGATCTTGATGCGCGAGGTGAGCGCGGCCTTCATCTTGAGCGGGGGGCGCATGATCTCGAGCAGGGAACCGTCGATGCGGTAGCGCACCCGGATCTCGTGCTCGAAGGGCTCGATGTGAATGTCGCTGGCGCCCCGCTTGACCGCGTCGATGAGCAGGCCGTTGATGAGCTTGACCACCGGCGCGTCCTCGATCTGCGCCTGGGTGGCCTGCTCCTCCTCCTGCTCCTCGACGACCTCGACATCCTCCCCGGTGGCCTCCATGTCCTTGAGGAGCGTCTGGAGCTCCTGCTGATCGTTGGCGTAGTGCTTCTCGATCAGGGTCCGGAGAGTGTACTCGCCGGCGAGTACCGGAAAGAGGTCGAACCGGGTGATGAACTTGAGGTCTTCCAGCAGGCCGAGATCGGTCGGATCGGCCATGGCGATGGTGAGCGTCCGGCCCTCGCGCTTGAGCGGGAGGACGCAGCTCTTGGTGGCCATGTCGGCGGGAATCAGCTTGAGGATCTTGGGGTCCACCTCGAACCGGCTCAGGTCTACCGCCGGCATGCGGTGTTGCCGAGCCAGGATCTTGGTGATCTCGAGCTCCGGCACCATCCCCAATTTGACCAACACGTAGCCCAAGCGATGCTTGCTCGAGCGCTGCTCCGCCATGGCGGAGGCCAGCTGCTCGCGCGTTAGGACGCCTTCGCGCAGGAGAATGTCGCCGAGCCGATCGGGCCCGACTGGTGCGGTCGCCATGATCTCGCGGTTTCGGGACGGGTAAGTGTGGACCGGGGTAGTGTCGGAAACCGGACGGGGGCCCGACCGCGATCATCGCACCGCCAGATGATCCCGAACCCGCGCCAGCGCCGCGGGTCCCATCCCAGGAACCCGCCCCAGCTCTTCTACCGACCGAAATGGGCCGTGTCGCGCACGGTATTGCACAATTGAGGCCGCGCGTGTCGGGCCTATGCCGGGAAGGCCGTCCAATGCGTCAGCCGACGCCGAATTCAGGTCCAGTTCCCCCGGCGGTGCCGCAGGTTGCGCGCTGAACGCCAGATGCGGGCCGATTGCCGCCAGCAGGCCGGGCCCTACCCCCGGCACCCGGTCCAGCCCCTGGACTCCCCCGAAAGGCCCGTGCTTCTGGCGATAAGCGACGATGGCCCGGGCCAGGGCCAGGCCCACCTTGGGGAGGCGGGCCAGCTCTTCGTCAGGGGCCAGGTCGGGGTCGATCCGCTCCTCCGGGCCCAGGGGCCGGGCGAGTGCGACCAGGCTGTCCCGATGCGCGGCTGGCGACTTGGGGGGCATGGCGGCCAGGATGGCGACCTCTCCGGGCGCCTGTCCCGGACGGGTGGCCAGCCAGCGGACCCCCTGCCCCACGAGGGCGAGCGCGAGCAGCAGGACGAGAGCGCGGCGTTCCGCGGGCGGCATGAGGAGACGCTACGTCGCGGGCCCCGAGAGCCCCGCGCCCGAATCGCGCGACGATCACCTTTCTGCCGCGTGTCCGGCCGGCTGAGTGTTCTGCGCATGCCTGTTGGACCGATCAAGAGGGAAACATGCCGGGCACTGCCGCTTCGCTCTCGTTCTCCGACGTCCACCTGTCCAACGGGGTGCGTCTCCGTTATGCCGAGCAGGGAGATCCCGCCGGAGACGCGGTAATCCTGCTGCACGGCTACGGCGATTCCTGGTTCAGCTGGAGCCGGGTGCTCCCATTCCTGTCGTCCGGGCGCCGCGCCATTGCGATCGACCTGCGCGGACACGGCGACTCGGATCGGCCCACGCGCGGCTATGCCATGGGCGAGCTGGCGGGAGACGTCGTGGCCTTCATGGCGGCACGGCGCATCGCGCGCGCGGCCGTGGTCGGCCACTCAATGGGAAGCTTCGTGGGGCAGCAGGTCGCGCTGGCCGCGCCGCGCCGCGTCTCCCGGCTGGTCCTCGTCGACTCCGCCACGGCACCGGCCCGGTTCAACGACATGCTCGAGCTGCAGCGCGCGGTGAACGGATTCTCCGATCCGGTGCCCGAAGAGTTCATCTGGGAATTCCAGCGCAGCACCATCCATCGCCCGGTGCCGGACGCGTTCCTGGAGCGCGTGGTATCCGAGAGCCGCAAGCTTCCGGCGCGCGTGTGGCGGGAGGCGATGTCCGGCATGCTGGCCACGGGGAGACCCGAGCGGCTCCGGGCGCAGGAGATCCCCACGCTGATTCTCTGGGGCGACCGCGACGCGATGACGTCCCGCGCGGAGCAGGAGGCGCTGACGATGCTGGTGGGCGGCGAGCTCAAGGTCTACGACGCGACCGGGCACGCGCCGCACTGGGAGCAGCCGGAGGAGTTCGCGGCCGACCTGGAGGAATTTCTCGGCTGAGCTAAGTCGTGCCCTCGCGCCGAATGAGCGCGATGGCGAGGTCGCCCACGATCTGGAGGCTTTGGGCACTCACCTTGTCGACCGTATCGTCGGGGGTGTGCCAGTAGGAATAGTCGAAGTCGACGACGTCGATGGCCCGCAGTCCGGCCTTCTGAAGCTCGAGGTGATCATCGATGAGGGTGTGCCGCGGGCTGCTGATGAAGGTCCCACCCAAACCGAGCTCCTTGGCGGTGTCCCATACGAGGCTCACGACCTCGGGTGCGCCGACCAGGGAGTTCCCCTCCTGGTAGATCTGGAGATCCTTGTCGGCGATGAGGTCGAAGAGCACGGCGTAGATCGGCTTCGGGCCGGGCGGCTGGTTCGCCGCGTAGTACTTGGAGCCGATCAGCACGTCCTGCGGCGTCGCGGTGAAGTCGCCGTAGTCCTCGCCGTCCACCAGGAGCAGATCCACGCCCACACCTGGTGGGGTGCGCTCCAGCACGTCGGTCACCCCGAGCAGCAGAGCGACGCCGGATCCGCCGTCGTTTGCGCCGGGTACCGCCGCGCTCGAATCACGCGAGTTGGGGCCGTCGGCGTGGGGCCGGCTGTCCCAGTGAGCCAGCAAGAGAATGCGCTTCTGCGCCGCCGGCTGGTAGCGGGCCAGGAAGTTCACCAGCGGGAGGGTGTCGCCCTTCACCGTGACGTGCTTCCAGCGCTGGACGATCAGCGTGTCGGCCCGCTGACGGAGCAGGCTGTCGAGCCAGGCATCCATCCGCCGGTGCGCCTCGGTGCCCGGCACCCGCGGGCCGAACCCGACCTGGGTCTCGAGGTAGCGGAAGGCGGAGGGCCCGTCGAACTCCTTCACCCGCGGCTTCTCGGAGCACGCGAGGAGGGGGACGAGAGACAGCACCAGTGCCAGCAGCTTGCGCATTTCGGGTCCGGGTCTGGGAGTCGGGAATGTACGGCGCTACGGCGCTACGGCGCTACCGCTCACCGCCATGACCACGAAGACACGGAAGGCACGGAAGGCCCCGTTTCCACCCGCCAACCGTCTCATGCCGCGTGGGAAGAGGTCGAGGAAGTGTCTTTGGGGGTGGCGGGGCCACCCTTGTCCTGCTCGAACGCGGCGGAACGAGTGGGAGCGCCGAGTGACGAAGGAGCCTTGCGTGGTTCACCACCTAGCGTCGTAGCCACGTAGCGCCGTACCTCCGTCACCGATAGTCCCCCGCGAACAGCGACAGCTGGAACGACGCGATGATCGAGATCTGCGAGGTGCGCCGGCTCAGGTGGCGGGCGTCGTTCAGGCTGTAGCCGACCTGGAGGCCCG
>DATBSO010000002.1:0-9023 GCA_036559745.1 Gemmatimonadales bacterium
ACCGGGAGCCGCTGACCATGCTGCTGGGCGAGACCATCGCGGTCGCGTTCCAGTCGATCAGAGCCAACGCGCTCCGGTCGGTGCTCACGATGCTGGGCATCATTATCGGCGTGGGCGCCGTCATCACGATGGTGGCGCTCGGGAGCGGCGCGCAAAAGGCCGTGAACGACCGCATCGCGGCGCTCGGCGCCAACGTCTTCACCGTGATGGCGGGCCAGGCGTCGTTCGGCGGAGTCCGGATCACCGACCGCACCATCCTCAGCACGGACGACTACGCGGCGTTGCTCCGAGACGCCCATCTGCTCAAGGCGATCGTACCGGAGATGCAGCAATCGTTCCAGGTCAAATACCTCAACCAGAACGCCAACCTGAATGTCGTGGGCACCACGCCCAACTATGTGGACGTGAAGAATTACACCGTGCCCTTCGGCCGGATGTTCACCGCGGGTGACAACGAGGCACGGCAACGGTACGTGGTGCTCGGGTCGTCGGTGCCCCAGATGCTGGGCGCAAACCCCGCCGCGATGATCCATCAGACGCTTCAGATTCGTGGCATCCCGTTCGAGATCATCGGTGTCCTCAGCGAGAAGGGCTCGGCGGGCGGATTCGGCAACCCCGACGAGCAGGTGCTGATCCCGCTGCAGACAGCCACCTACCGGGTCTTCGGCAGCAAGCGGATCAGGGCATTCTCGATCCAGGTCGACGACAGCGTTCCGATTCAGCAGGGCATGGTGGACCTCGAGCGGGTGCTCCGCCGTGAGCACCATATCCGGCCCGGTGGCGACAACGACTTCACCATCCGGAATCAACAGGACGTTCTCGCCACCCAGCAGCAGGCGACCCAGGTCTTCACGAGCCTGCTCGCCAGCGTCGCGGCCGTCAGCCTCATCGTCGGCGGCATCGGCATCATGAACATCATGCTCGTGTCGGTGACTGAACGAACCCGGGAGATCGGCGTGCGCAAGGCGCTCGGGGCGACGCGCACCACCATCCTGCTGCAATTTCTGATCGAAGCCCTCGCGCTCTGTCTCGTCGGCGGGGTCCTCGGCGTATTGCTCGGCGCCGGCGCGGCCATCGCGCTCTCCCGCTTCCTGCAGTGGAACACGTTCATCTCGCCCATTTCCGTCGCCATCGCCTTCGGCTTCAGCGCGGTCATCGGCCTCTTCTTCGGGATCTGGCCCGCCCGCCGCGCGGCGAGGCTCGATCCGATCACCGCTCTTCGCTACGAATAGACCGGTTCCTCTCCAGGGGCAGGTTGCTCGATGACTGATCGGGTCGTGCTCGTGATCGGAGCCGGTGTCGCGGGACTCGCCGCGGCAGCCGACCTCACCCGTGCGGGCCGTCGGGTCATAGTGCTCGAGGCGCGCGATCGGATCGGCGGGCGGGTGTTCTCCCTCAGCCTGCCCGGCGTCCGGCGACCGGTCGAGCTGGGCGCCGAGTTCATTCACGGTCACTCGAACGCACTCTGGCCCCTCGTACAACAGGCCGGCCTCGCGGTCGAGCCCGTGACCGAGCGGCATGAAGGTCTCCGGGAAGGCCGGCCGGCGCCTCTTCCTGACGTGCGCCGGACGCTCGGCCGACTCCTCGGACCGAATCCCGCGACGCGCCCGGACCGCATCCTTGGCGAAGTCATCGACGAGCGGCGCGCGGCGGGAGACGACCCCCGCGCGCTCGCCGCCACGATCGGATACGTCGAAGGCTTTCATGCGGCCGATGTGCGAAGGATCGGGATCCGGGCGCTTGCGGAGAACGAGAAAGCGGAGGACGAAGACGGCGAGGACGCATTTCTGTTGCCCGGTGGCTACGATGCGGTGTCACGGTGGCTGCGAGACCAGTGCACGGCATCCCTGCTCGACCTTCGTCTGTCCACCCCGGTCCTTTCGCTGCGATGGAAGCCGGGGGAGGTGACGGCGGTAGTTCGCACGGCACGCGGCGACACCGAAGAGGTCGCCGGCTCCCAGGCCGTCATCACGCTTCCACTCGGCATCCTCAAAGGCGGAGTGGACGAGGGCTTGATCGATCCGCTGCCGGCCCGCTGGCACGAGGCGCTCGACTCGCTGGAGATGGGGGCGTCGCATCGCATCGTACTGCGGTTCGACCGGGCGTGGTGGAACCAGGGTAGCGACGCCCCGATCAGCTTCGTTCACGGCCCGGGGTCGGCGTTTCCGGTGTGGTGGGCCTCGCGCCCCGGCAACGACCATCGGCTCACAGGGTGGACCGGCGGGCCTCGCGCCCTGGCGCTGGCGGGTCGGCCGCGCGAGGACGTCATCGCCGCCGCGACCGACTCACTCGAAGCGATCTTCGGTCCCCGTGCCGGAGAGGAGATGGACCGGCTGCTCGGCGCCTACCACCATGACTGGATCACCGATCCCTACGCGAGGGGGGCCTACAGCTTTGGCGGGGTCCATGCGAGAGAGGCCCGGGCGGTGCTCAGCGACCCGGTGGAGGACACGCTGGTTCTCAGCGGAGAGGCGCTGGCCATGCAGGGGAGGAACGCGACGGTACATGGCGCTCTCATCAGCGGACGGCGAGCCGCGGAGCTGATTCCGGCGCGAGGGTAACGTGGTCGGGGCGAGGGAACCGCTTCCCGGCTCATGTCGTTTCGCCTTAGATTCTCACGTTCACCCAGGGAGTTTGCATGGAGTCCGCTGCGGTTCCGCAGCCCGCCGTCAAACGCCACCACGGTCTCGTTCGCCTTACCCATTGGCTCAACGCAATCGTCCTGGCCGGGATGATCGCGAGCGGACTGCAGATCTACCGGGCGTACAGTCACTTCGGCATCCGGGGTGAGGTCTTTCCGCTGCCCAATCCGCTCGACGGCAAGCCCATTCCCGAGTGGGGTCGCCTGGGCGGGTGGCTGGCAGGCGGGCTCAACTGGCACTTTGCCCTCGCGTGGCCCTTCGTCATTACCGGCCTTCTCTATCTCTTCTTTCTGTCCCTGAGCGGCGAATGGCGAGCGCTGCTCTTCCGTCCGCGGGACGTCGTCCCCGCGGTGCAGATGCAGCTCTACTATCTGCGGCTCCGCAAGGAGCATCCTCCCCAGGGCAAGCACAACGCCCTGCAGAAGGCGGCGTACACCTTCATCGTGGTTCTGGGCGCGGTATCAGCGCTCAGCGGCTTCGCGATCTACAAGCCGGTGCAGCTCTCCTGGCTCACGTCGCTGTTCGGCGGGTACGAGCTGGCGCGCTACTGGCATTTCGTCGCCGTATGGCTGTTCATCGGATTCACCCTGCTCCACATCGCGCTCGTGTTCCTGGTCGATCCGGCCTCGCTTCGCGCGATGCTCACCGGATGGTATCGAGGGCGGTTCCCAAGTCATGACCAAGCCTGATTCGAGCCCGCGACTCACCCGCCGAGACCTTTTCCGACTCGGGCTCGCCGCCGGGCCGGCGACGCTGGTAGCGGCTTGTGGATGGGACGGCGGGCCGAGACTCGAGCCGAAGCTTCGCGCGATCTCCCTCCTCAACGACTGGGTCGGCGAGCATATCTTCCTGTCGCGAGGGCGCCTGGCGCGCGAGTATCCGATCGCGGCGCGGACTCCGGCGAAGGACTTTCCCTCCTACTCGATCACCCGCAACCGGACGGGTGTTTTTCCCTCTCTCGACCAACCCGAGAAATGGGCATTGGAAGTCGGCGGCCTGGTGCGGCATCCGCTCCGGCTGACGCTACCGATGCTCCAGGCGATGCCTCGGGTGACGTACACGGTCAAGCACCACTGCGTCGAGGGATGGACCGCGATCGGCAGTTGGACCGGGGTACCGGTCTCGGCGGTAGCGGACATGGCTCAGCCGCTCCAGGGAGCGGGGTATCTGCGTTTCGACACCTTCGACAGCGACTACTACAACGGCTGGGACCTCAAGAGCGCCATGCACCCGCAGACGATTCTGGCCTACGCGCACAACGACCAGCCGCTCTCCATCATGAAGGGGGCCCCCCTCCGGCTCTATTCCCCCATTAAGCTTGGCTACAAGATGACGAAGTTTCTCACCAAGATGACCTTCACCTCCACCCGCCCTGGTGGATACTGGGAGGATCAGGGATACCCCTGGCTCGGCGGGATCTGATCGCCCCGCTCCTCGCGACCGCGGCTCTCGTGGCCGCCCGGGTCGCCTCCGCGCCGGCTCTCTCAGACCCGACGGGCGCGGCGCTTCCTCCCTCACTTCATCTCAAGGCACCCTGGCTCTACATCGCGCTCGGGCCGCTCTTCGCGCTCTGGGACGGCGCGTCGATGCTGAGCATGGTCCGGCTCCGCTGGTTTCTCACCGGCGTGGCGATTCTCTACCTCCTCTGGCGCGTTGTGGTCTTCCGGATGAGCGGGCGGGGCAGCGGGCGACGGGAAGCGCTGGTCCTCGTCGGTGCCGTCTGGGCTCTCGTCCTGTTTCTCGCCGGCGGCCTGCTCTGGCACCGGCCGATGATCGCGCTCGCGGGGGTTCCCCCGGACAGGATCGTCGTCGACTTCCACAGCCATACGGCGGTGTCGCACGACGTTCGAAACACCCTCATGCGCGGCTTCGACGTGCAGGCAAATCTCCGCTGGCACCGGCGCGCGGGTTTCGACGCGGTGTTCATCACCGACCACAACACCGTCGAAGGACTCGGACAGCCGACGAGCAACCCGGCGCGGTGCGCCGGCATCGAGGTGAGCGCGTGGCGAGCTCACGTGGTCCTGCTCGGCGATTCGGTGCCGGTGGACCGCAACCGCTATAATGGATCTCTCGGCGAGCTCCTGACCCTGCTGGAGACGAGCGATTCAGCGTACGGCGCCCTGTCCGTGCTCTCCCTTCCCGAGTACGACCGCAACCACTGGAATCGGCTGGATACGCTGGTCGCGGTGGGCGCGGATGGCTTCGAGATCGTGAATGCGTCGCCCAAGGCGGCAGACTTCAGCCGCGCCCGGCGTGATTCGGTGGTTGCGCTGGCCAGACGGACCAACCGGTTCGTCGTGGGGGTGAGCGATAGCCACGGCTGGGGAGCCACCAGTCTGGTGTGGAACCTGGTTTCGGCGCCAGCTTGGAGGGACGCCTCGAGCGTCGACCCCTGCCGAACCGTCTTGAATCGGCTTCACACGGGCTACGGGGCAGCGCAGGTGGTCGAGCGCCATCATCTCCCACCCGATGGGCCCTGGCCACTCTGGCTCACGCCGCTCGGCGTCCTCTGGGAAAGCTGGCGGAGCATGAGTGCGGCGCTGCTCCTGAGCTGGCTTGCGTGGACCTGGGGTTGGTGGGCGCTGCGGCAGGTCCGGCGGTAACCTCTTTCGTGTGGAGTCCTCATGGTTCGGGCTCGATTCCTCGGCACCGGCCTCGCTCTGCCTGATCGCGTCGTCACCAACAACGATCTCTCACATCTGATGGACACCAACGATGAATGGATCAGGACCCGGACGGGGATAGAGGAGCGACGCTGGGTCGTAGAGGGTCAGACTGGTGTCAGCCTCGCGCTCGAAGCAAGCCGCTCCGCGTTGCAGGCCGCGGGCCTCGAGGCAAAGGACGTGGATGCGATCGTCTACGCCACGTCGACCCCAGACCACTTCGCGCCCGGCAATGGCGTGTATCTCCAGCACCTTCTTGGCGGTGGCACGATCCCCGCCATCGACATCAGGACCCAATGCAGTGGCTTCGTGTACGGTCTGGCGGTGGCCGACGGGTGGATCCGAAGCGGTCTGTATCGTCACGTGCTGCTGGTGGGAGCGGAGATCCAGTCCACGGCACTCGACGTCTCGACCGCCGGGCGGAACACGGCGGTGATCTTCGCGGACGGAGCCGGTGCGGCCGTGCTCGGTCCGTCCAGCGACGACGACGCCGGCATTCTGGCCTTCGATCTCCACTCCGACGGAGGCTATGCGGACAAGCTCTGGGTGGACGCCCCCGGCTCGATGTACCATCCCCGGATGTCGCACGAGCAGCTCGATGCGGGCCGTCAGTATCTCTGCATGGATGGCAAGGAGGTCTTTCGCCACGCGGTGGTGCGAATGCCGGAGTCGGTGCGGGCGGTGCTGGCACAAATCGGCCACACTCCCGCCGATCTCCGGTTGCTGGTGGCGCACCAGGCCAACCTGCGGATCGCCGAGATGATGCAGCGCTCACTTGGGCTGCGGGACGATCAGGTCTACAACAACATCATGCGCTACGGCAACACGACCGCGGCCACGATCCCCATCGCACTCGACGAGTGCGTCCGGGCCGGGCGCATCGGTCGCGGTGACCTGATCGCGTTTACGGCCTTCGGATCCGGATTCCTGTGGGGAAGCGCGGCGCTGCGTTGGTAGGGAGGTACGCCCTCAGTGGCTCTCGCCCTCGAGCGTGAGCTCGCGGCCGCAGCTCACGCAGTGCGCGCTCTTGGGCAACCGGAACCGTCCGATCAAGGGGAAGGTCTGCTCCGTTCCACAAAACGGGCAGCGACCCACGGCACTCTGAAAGATCTGCGATTGGGTGAGACGGTTGGCCGCGAGACCGACGCCCGTGATCAGCGCGCCGGGTACGAGGATGAAATGCACGAGCGGAATGGGGAGCGCCACCAGCGCCACCACCAGGCCCGTCCCCAGCATCACGACCGCCCGCTTCAAACGATCCGCCCCCGAGAGCACCGCAACGTCTATGACCGCGGTGGTCGGGGGCGCGCCGAATCCTTTGACCTGCACTGGTATTTCCCGTACGTCCATTTGACTGCCTTACTCGTCGTCGAGAGGGTACTTCCTCAAGTAATAGTCCTGTGTCCTCGTGGCGCGGGCCCGATACAGTTGCTCTTCGTCATCGTCCGCGTCGTGAACGAACAGGTGGAGCGAGCCGGGCCACATCGTCGCCTGCAGCGACCAATTGGTCGATGGTGCGTGCAGCACCCACTGAAGCGCCCCGCCTCCGGCATCCGTCAGGTGAATCTCGCTGGCGCGCTCGAGAGGTACGCTCGAAGGAATACCGGCGATCGCCGCCTCAACGGGGTCGAGTTGCAGTTCCGCGTCGGTCCACGAGCGGAACATCACCTTTCCGTGCATCGGAGCTTCCGTCTCCGGAAGCTCGAACTCCGCCTGCCACTCGCCCAAGAGGTCCCACGCATGATCCATGGGACCAATGTTGGGAACCTGCACCGTCGGATGTCTAGGCATCTGTGGCCTCCGTCCCTGAGGGAATCGGGCAGGACACGAACATTCCTACACCCGCGATACGTTTCTCACAGTAGCGGAATTGATGCCACTCTACTGGGAACTGAATCTTTCACCCTTATGTTTCGTAGTGCAACGCGCTAGGCTCGGTTTCCTACAGGAGCTACCACATGATACCCCTGGTCGTCACCGTCGCTGCCGGCATCGCCGGCTACCTGCTGGCCCGGAGCTTTGTCCGGAGCCGGCTGCGCTTCGTCGATGCGGTATACTCGCCGTTCGCCCCCATCATCGCCGGGGTCGCCGCAGCTATCATCGCATGGCCCTTGGCTTTACTCCCCCTGCTCCATGCCACGACGGCCGTGGTCTTCGGGGTGGGTGTCGGCTTCGGTACCGCCACCGGGGCCAGAAACCTCAGGCGGGCAGACCGGCAGCACCAACTGACGCCATGATTGGAACCTAATTGCCTGTACGGTGGGGGCCCGTGGACTGGATCACACTCCCACCGAGGCTATTTTCCGACGATGGAAACCATTCTTTGCACTCGGTGCAGCCTGGATCGCGAGCGGATGGCGTTCCAGCCCTTTCAGAACGACCTGGGAAAACGGGCGTTCGACCAGATCTGTGGCGTCTGCTGGGCGGAGTGGCTCAAGACCCAACAGCAGCTCATCAACCACTACGCCCTCAATCTTCGCGATCCGCAGGCGAAGGAATTCCTCTTTCGGAATATGGAGCAGTTCCTCTTCGCTCCACGCCAGGTAGGTGGCCCACCCTCCGCCTAGAAGTCTCTCCCGAATCGAAAGACGAGATCGATCGCGGGTCCGCCGGGTTCGAGATCCTCGGTCAGCCCGATCCGCCAGTCCCCTCCGCGCGTCGTCAGAATCCAGCCGAAGTCCAACGTCAATTCGCGACGGTCGAGCGCCGGCAGACTGGTGTTCCTGTAGTATGGACTGTGGTAGATCAGATTGGCGTACAGTGACTGCCTGCCCCAGAATCTATAACGCCCTCCGCCACTCAATGACACGAATGTCTCTCGCTGCACCTCCTCGAGATCGCCGTGCGACGGAGTGTAGCCGATTCCGAATCCGCCTTCGGCAACGAGCCTGGGATGCGGCTGGAATCGGGCCGTATTCAGCAGGTTGAGGGAGACCGTACCTCGCCCGTAGCCTCGAGGCCCGGTCGAGGTGGGGAGGGTGACGGACAGAACAGTCTGCAGCGACCGACCCACGCGATAGCCTGCTCCCACCCGGACATCTCCGAGCGCGAGGTCGGTTGGCTTCCGCGAGAACGTCCGTCCATTCGGAAGCAGGAGCTCGTAGCGAAACTCATCTTTCGGCAGCTGGTCCCGCTGGCGCACCCGAAAGCCCAGGGTGCGATGGTACCAATCGAGAAATCCGTCGAGAAATCCGTCGTACGCTCCATCGACCTCGGCGTCGGCCAGAAGAAACGTGCTTGGTCCGAGATCGCGCGCGACGCCTAGCCGGAGGCGGAGGAGCTCGGCGTCGAGTGTGTAGGCCGCGAGTGCAACGTCGTTGAGCTCGGCGGACGTGCCATAGTCCAGGGAGATACTCCCGGTCCATCTGCCCGGCCTCGGAAGCCGATATGGCTGGAAGTAGACGCCGCTGCGGGACGCCGCCACGGGGTTGATCGGGGCGTACGCCGGGAGGCTCTGCGCGATGGCGCCCTGCGAGAGTGCCAGGAGGCAGGCCAGGATAGCAGAAGATCGGGACAGGCGGATCACTGGCCCGGTAAGATATACCCGGCTTGACAGGGGTCGCCGCCGCCACGTACCTTGGCTTCATGGTCCAGCGAATCAGCTTCTTCGCGTTCTACTTTACCAATGCCGGCGCGGCGCGATGCCCGTCCGGTGCCGGTAGCGTGTCGTAGCGCTGACCGACCTGGACTAATCGACGCCCCGCCGGACCGATCC
>DATBSO010000003.1:0-20650 GCA_036559745.1 Gemmatimonadales bacterium
CGGGAACGGCGCCACGTCGATGTTCCGGACGATGGCTTGGGCGCCGAAGTTGCTGACTTCGGGATCGAGCCCGCGATAGCCGGTGAACCGGAGCAGATTGCGCCCGGACAGCGAGAGCCTGGCATAGCGCACAGACGAGCCAAAGAGACCCCGCGTGAGGTTTTCGGGGATGTTGTATGCCAGGGTCACCTCACGAAGCTTGAGGTACGAGCCGTCCTGTACGTAGGCCGCGGTATGTCCGCTGTTGAAGAAAGCAAAGCGGTCTTGGCCAACCGCCACATAGTCCTTGCTGTTTTTGGCGATGTCGTAGAGGAACTCGGTCAGGTTGACGATGTCGCCGCCCTGCTTCCAGTCCAATAGGAACCCGAAGCTCAGGCGCCTGTACTGGAGATCGCTCGAGAACGACATCTGGAAATCGGGGGTTGCGTCGCCGACCTTCCCCTCGGTGCCGATGATCTGGGTGGCCGAGCTGTCCTGCTCGATCTGGAAGGCACCGAGCGACGTACCGAAGCCGCCAGTCTGGAAAGTCGGGACTGTCAGCTTGGTCACCTTGCTCTTGTTCTTGAAGAAGGTCGTCGTAAAGATCCAATTGACGTCCCGGGTCCGCACCGGGGTGATGGCGAGGGATGCCTCTACTCCGCGGTTCCTGAGCTTGCTGTCGGAGCTGAAGATGCGGGTCTGCTGGCCGGAGCTTGGCGCCAAGGTCTGCTCGAGCAGCAGCTTGCTGATGGTGCGCTGGTAGAGGGACAGGCTCAGAACGGAGCGGCCGCCCGCCAGGGTAGCGTCGAACCCGGTCTCGAACTCAGTCTGCTTCTCGGGCTGGATGGTCGGGTCGCCAGCCCGGGGACCGGGGAAGGTTCCGAAAATCCCGCCGATAGTGCCGCTCGTGTCCGGCGAGAACTTGGTCCCGAAGAGTGGCTGGTTGCCCGTCTGGCCGAACGCGCCGCGCAACTTGAACTCGTCGAGCCCGCCAAACGGCTTGACGATGCGGTACGACGCCGCCGCCTTCGGGTAGAAGAAGAACTTTTTGGTGTCGCCGTTGCTGCTACTGCGATCGGCCCGGACGCCGGCGGTGAGGAGAAGGCGCCGGTTCGCAAGCAGCAGCTCTTCCTGGCCGTAGATCCCGAGATCACGAACCGGCCGGACGTCCTGGAACACCGTCACGCTCGCGGCCTGGTCGGGGTTCTCCTGGCCCTCGAGCAGCGTGCGCCCGAGAATCGAGGTCGAGTTGAGCTTTCGGTCCTCGTATTGAATACCGGTCGAGAAGGTATTCTGGAAACTTTGTGATTCCGGGACGTAGGTGTAGTTGCCGTTGACGGCGAGGCTGAGGTTCAGGTTCGACCCCTTCCCCAGCACCACCGTCCCCGGTTGGCCGTCATTCGGCTCGAACTGGAGACCTGCCGGCGAGACAAAGTTGTTGTCCTGCTCGAAGTAGTCCGCCCCGCCGATAGCGATGAGTTGGACGGTGTTGTGCGCGTTGGAAACCACACCGATTTTCGCGGTCAGCGTGCCGAGCGCGCGCCAGGTGTCTTCGTCGTTCTTCAGGAACTGGAAGGTCTGGAGCGGGTTGCTGCGCTCGAATGGATTCTGCGGAAAGTCGGAAGCGATCAGTGTATCGCCCGTCAGGGTGGGCTGGAGGTCAATGAAGTTGGGCGTGAATGGGAACACCAGGAAGGGGCTCGTCCCGGCGTTGTCGTTGTTGGAGAGCCCGCGCTTCGACCGGCTGTGAATGACGTTGGTGTTGGCGCTCAGGTAGAGCCAGTCGGCGAGCTCCTGGTCCACATTCACCCGCAGCGACTGCTTCTTGTATCCGGTGTTGGTCGCGATGCCCGGCTCGGTCTTCACGAGACCCGAGATGAAATACTTTGTCTGATCGTTGCCGCCGCTCACGCTCGCGTTCGTTTCGCTCCCGAGTGCGTGCCGCCCGAACATCTCCTTCTCGAAATCGAACGTCCGGCCCTGCTGGTAGACTGACGAGACAATTGAGTCCTTGATGGCACTGCCGCCGAAGGCGCCGAGCGCTTCGGCGAGGGTGCCGAAGGTGCGGGAGCCGAGTTCGTTGGCGCGCCACGAGGTGCCGAACCGCTGGGTGATGTTGAACTGCGGCTTACCGGTCTGGCCGTGCTTGGTCGTGATGATGATCACGCCGTTGGTGGCTTTAGCGCCGTAGATCGCCGCAGCTGAGCCGCCCTTCAGAACTTCGATCCGCTCGATGTCCTCGGGATTCAGGTCGGCGATACGGTTGACTGGATTGTCCTGGTTGCGCGGGTTGCCGCCGGCCTGGGCCGCCGTCACCGCGTTGGCCCCGTTGGGGATGGCGTCATCGCTCACCGCGACGCCGTCCACCACCCAGAGCGGGTCCACGCCGGCGTTGATCGTCGAGACGCCTCGCAGATTCACCTGGATGCCGCCACCCGGCGCTCCCGAGTTCGCCTGAATCAGCGCCCCGGGGATCTTGCCCTGGAGCGCGCTCTCGAGGGTGCCGGTTGGCGCTCGGGTCAACTCATCTGAGCTGACCGTCGCGACGGCATTCGGAAGATTGGTCTTCTCGATTCCGGTGGACTGGCCGGTGACGACCACTTCCTGCAGGTGGAACGGGTCGGGCTCGAGCGCGGCGTTAACGGTAACCTGATCGGCCGGAACCGTGTCGGTCACGCCCTTGTATCCGATCGCGCGGAACACGAGGATCGCGTCCCCGCTCGGCGCGTTGAGCTCGTACCGCCCATCCGCCCCGGCCTGCGCGACAATGCGTGTTCCCTGGACGGCGATAGTCGCCTCGGCGACCCCCGAGCCCGTCTGAGTGTTGGTGACCTGGCCAGCGATCTGCCGGACCTGTGCCGAGACGCTCGGCGCACCGGGTAGACCGACGGCAAGGATGAGAAATAGACCGAACTCGCGCTTTGCCATGGCGCCTCCGGGTCGCTACGGGATCGTGAAGAAGAGTTAACTACACTGCAACTGACGTATCGAAAGCGCAAGCTGGCACAAACGCGTCAGGGCATTGCGACCTGACGGGTCGGGGTTCGTCAGGAGTCGCGTTGCTGATTGTGAAACAGGGTTCCAGATGCAACAACGGCACGGCAGGCGTTGGGGGGGAAGTGGTACAGCCAATGATTCACATCGGACGCGTCGATCAGGCACAGATCGGCGAGTTTCCCAACCTCCAGTGATCCCGTCCGGGACTCGAGACCCACGGCCCGGGCCGCATAGATCGTCGCCCCCTTGAGCGACTCGGCCGGAGTCATCCGTTGCGTGGTGCACGCGAGGGTGAGGGCCATCGGCAGGTGATAGCTGGGCGCCGAGCCGGGGTTGAAGTCGGTCGCCACGGCGACGGCCACCCCGGCGTCGATGAACTTCCTCGCCGGCATCGGCGGCTGGCCAAGATACAGCGAGGCAAGTGGCAGACTCACCGCCACGACCCCGGCCCGCGCCATCGCCGCGATTCCGGCGTCCGATGCGTGCTCGAGATGGTCGGCCGATGCCGCCCGCACTTCCGCAGCGAGCTCCGCCCCCCCGCCGGAAGTCAGCTGGTCCGCGTGGAGCTTGGGCCGGAGACCGGCAGCCGTGGCCGCGGAGAAGATCCGGCGCGCCTCGTCCACGCTGAACGCCGACGACTCGACGAACACGTCGCAGAACGTGGCCAGTCCCGCCGCGCCTACCTCGGGAATCAGCTCGTCGATCAGGAGAGCGACGTAGCGATCGCGATCGTCGCGATGCTCCGGGGGCACCGTATGGGCGCCGAGAAACGTTGGGACCAGTCGGACCGGCTGGCGCCCTGCAAGGATGCGGTAGACCCGGAGCAGCTTGAGCTCGTTTTCCCGGTCGAGGCCGTAGCCGCTCTTGCACTCGACGGTGGTGATGCCGAGCGAGAGAATCTCCCGGAGAAATCCGGCCGCGCGATTCGTGAGCGCGTCTTCGCTCGCCGCACGGGTGAGCCCTACGGTGCGGGCGATCCCTCCCCCCGCGCGCGCGATCTCCAGATAGCTCCGCCCCCGGATGCGCTGCTCGAACTCCTCCGCACGCCATCCGGCGAAGGCCAGATGGGTGTGACAGTCGATCAGTCCAGGTACTACGAGGGCGCCGCCGGCGTCCACGGCGTCCGCGTTCCGCAGTTCGGCGGGCACGTCGCGTTCGGGACCAACCCATCGAAGCGTATCGCCTTCCCACGCGACCGCTGCGTGTTCGATGGGATGGACGTCTCCCTGTCCGCCCTCGGCACGACAAGTGGCGAGCTGGCCGATGTTTCGAAGGATTCTCAACGTCTCATCGGAAGGTCGATGCCCCGCTGCTTCGCCGTCTCGATCGCGATCTCGTAGCCCGCGTCGGCATGGCGCATGACACCGGTTCCGGGATCGGCGGTCAGCACGCGCTCGAGACGCCGGTCGGCGCTCTCCGTGCCGTCGGCAACGGCGACCATCCCGGCATGGATCGAGTACCCGATCCCGACGCCGCCGCCATGGTGGAGGGACACCCAGCTGGCGCCACAGGCGGTATTGAGCAGGGCGTTGAGCAGGGGCCAATCCGCGATCGCGTCCGACCCGTCCTTCATCGCTTCGGTTTCGCGGTTGGGGGACGCGACCGAACCGGTATCCAGATGATCCCGCCCGATGACGATCGGTGCCCGCACCTTGCCCTTGCGCACCAGCCAGTTGAAGCGAAGTCCCATCTCGGACCGCTCGCCGTATTCGAGCCAGCAGATCCGCGCGGGCAGCCCCTGGAAATGCACCCGCTGTTGTGCCTGTCTGATCCACCGCGCCAGCGAGTCCTTCTTGGGAAACGTCTCCAGCACCGCCCGATCGGTCTCGGCGATGTCGGCTGGATCGCCCGACAACGCCGCCCAGCGGAACGGACCGGCCCCCTTGCAGAAGAGCGGCCGGATGAATTCGGGCACGAATCCCGGGATGGTGAAGGCCTCCGGCATCCCGCGCCGGTCGGCCACCTGGCCGCGCAGGTTGTTCCCGTAGTCGAAGGTGATGGCACCCTTCCGCTGCAGATCGAGCATCGCGCGGACATGAATGACCATCGAGTCGAGAACGCGTGACTCGTATCCCTGCGGGTCGGCGTCGCGGAGGCTTCCGGCCGCCTCCAGCGTCAGTCCGATCGGGATGTACCCTACGCGCAGGTCGTGGGCGGAGGTCTGATCGGTGACGACATCCGGAACGATTCCCCGCTTGGCCAGCGCCGGCAGCACCTCGGCAATGTTCCCCACCAATCCGACCGAGAGCGCCTCGCGGCGCGATTGCGCCTCGGAGACCAGCCGCAACGCGGAGTCGAGGTCATGCTCGATCCGATCGCAGTACCCGGTCTCGACCCGCCGCCGGATCCGGGACTCGTCCACGTCCACGCCGAGAAAGGCGGCGCCGTTCATGGTCGCGGCGAGCGGCTGGGCGCCACCCATGCCGCCGAGACCGCCGGTGACGACAAGGCGCCCCTCGAGTGTTCCGCCGAAATGTTGCCGGGCGCATTCGGCGAACGTCTCGTATGTTCCCTGGAGAATGCCCTGGGTGCCGATGTAGATCCACGACCCGGCCGTCATCTGCCCGTACATGGTGAGACCCAGCGCGTCGAGTCGGCGGAACTCATCCCAGGTTGCCCAGCGGGGCACCAGATGCGCATTGGCGATCAGGACCCGTGGCGCCTCGTCGTGGGTGCGGAAGACGCCGACCGGCTTCCCGCTCTGGACCAGAAGCGTCTCGTCGTTCTCGAGACGGCGCAGCGTGGCGACGATCCGCTCGTAGCACTCCCAGTTTCGCGCCGCCTTGCCACCGCCGCCGTAAACGATGAGCTCCTCGGGCCGCTCCGCGACGGCCGGATCGAGGTTGTTCATCAGCATCCGGAGCGCCGCCTCCTGGTGCCACCCCTTGCAGGAGAGGGCGGTCCCGGTCGGGGCCGTGATGGGGGTGTGGGACACAGTGGTAGCCATTGGTGGAGACTGGGGGCTAAGGGCTAACGGCTGAAGGCTGAAGGCGAAAGGCCAAGGCTGGAAGCTAGAGGCTGTGAACGCTTCGCGATACCTTCCGCATCGGTCGGCAGCCTTCGGCCCCCATCCATCAGCCTTTAGCCTTTGGCCTCCAGCCTTTAGCCTCCACCCGACTTCCAACCTTTTGCCCCGTCGCGGCATCCAATTCCCCGCGATGACACCATCAGCCCCCGGAGTGGCGACGCTGCGTCAAGAGCAAGCCGGACGAGCGGATACGGATGCGGTGGATGCCGAGCTGGCTGCCAGCGGGGACGCGAGTGCGTTCGAGCGCCTCTACCGAACGCATGTTGGGCGAATTCACAGCCTCGTCCGGCGGATGCTGAACGACCAAGACCCGGACGAAGTGGCCCAGGATGTCTTCGTGAGGGCATGGCAGAAGCTCGGCACGTTTCGAGGTGAGGCTGCCTTCGGGACCTGGCTCCACCGCCTTGCGATCAACGTCATCCTCGGCCAACGGGAGAGGCTCGGCATCCATCGCAGGCGCTACCACGAGGACGATGCGATGCTCGAGACGGTCGCCGGCCGGCGGGCGCCGGTCGAGATGACGATGGACTTCGAGGCCGCGATCGAACTCCTTCCGGATGGGGCGCGCCAGGTCTTCGTGCTGCACGATGTCGAAGGCTACCGGCACGAAGAGATCGCGGACATGCTGGGCCTGGCCGCGGGAACGTCGAAGTCCCAGTTGCACCGGGCCAGGATGACGCTCCGCCGCCATCTGGACCGCTGAGGAGGACGAAGGAGGAACGATGAGCGACCAATGGACCGAGCGACTCTCGGAGTACCTCGACGGCGAGCTGCAGGACGAGGAGCGAGCCGGCCTCGATGCGCACCTCCGCGACTGCGCCGAATGCGCCGCCGTTCTGGCCGACCTCAAGCGGGTCGCCATCAGAGCCCGGGCGCTCACCGACCGGGAGCCGGCCGCCGATCTCTGGCCCGGGATCGCGGCAGACATCGGCGCGACGACGCCGAGCACGGGTGTTCCGGCTGCGCGGCGTGGCGGCCACCCGGGACGCCAGTGGAGCTTCACGATGCCCGAGCTTGCCGCCGCCGGAATTGCTTTGATGGTCCTCTCCGGGGGCGCGGCGTGGTGGCTTCACCCCTCTGCGCGGACCAACGTCGGCGTGGCCGCGAAGCCACCCGCCCCGGCGATCGTGGCTCCGGCATCCAGCCGCACACGGCCTCGCGGATATGATGGCGCCGTATCCGACCTCGAGCGGGTGCTGGCAGAAGGGCGCGGACGTCTCGACACCGCCACCGTCCGCGTCCTCGAACGGAATCTCGCCGCCATCGACAGCGCCATCGCGCAGGCCCAGCGCGCCGTCGCTGCCGATTCGGCCAACGTCTATCTGAACTCCCATCTCGCCGACACCAGACGGCGCAAGCTCGAGCTTCTCCGGCAGGCGGCGAATCTCGTCACCGCGGTGAGCTGAAAGGATCCAACGTGTTCCCGACCCTCGTCTCCACAGTTTTCTCGGTCATGACCCTGGCGGCGCCGATCGACACGACCGTTCCTGCCGAGCGAGGCCAACGGCTCGAGGCCAACGTCTTCGGCGGCGAGATCATCGTGAAGACCTGGGCTCGCAACGCCGTCCGCCTCCAGGCCGACCCATCGTCGCGCACCGAGGTCACGATCTCGAGCGTCGGCTCGACCATCATCGTCCGGAGCGAAGGACGCCGGGGACCGGCCTCCGCGGTGGACCTCAATCTCACCGTTCCCGTCTGGATGGCGCTCGATCTCTCCGGTGTGTATACCGACGTCACGATCGACGGCGTCCGGGCCTCGTTGGAGGTCGAGACGGTTCAGGGCGATGTGGAGGTGACCGGTGGGGAAGGCCAGGTGTCGCTCAGCTCGGTTCAGGGCTCGGTGACGCTGCGAGGAGCCAAGGGCCGGATCGGAGTCCACTCGGTCAACGAGGACGTGCGCGTGATGAATACAACGGGCGAGATCAAGGCGGAAACGGTGAACGGAGAGATCGAGCTGGAGAAGGTGGATGCCACCAATCTCGACGCGAATACGGTGAACGGCGATGTCGCGTACGACGGTCCGATTCACGACGGAGGCCGCTACGCGCTCTCCAGCCACAACGGGGACATCACGATCGGCATGACCCCAACGACGAACGCCACGGTCGCGGTGTCCACCTTCAGCGGCGATTTCGAGTCGGATTTCCCGGTGACCATCAAGAACCAAAAGAAGGGCAAACGCTTCGACTTTACTCTCGGCAGGGGCGGCGCTCAGGTCGAGCTGGAGTCGTTCCAGGGCACCATTCGCCTGGTGAGGCCGGGGACCGCCGCGTCACGGCAGGATCACGACAATGACGACGACCGCGACACCCACCCCTAACGATGAGTGAGCCCGCTACTGGACCCGCAGCTCCAGGCCATCCACACTGGCACCGTCGGCGGACGCCGGCATCGTGAACGAGAGCGGCTCCCCCGAGAGCCCCAACCGCCCCAGCGCCTCGGCATCCACCGAGAGCTCGTAGTCGCCCGGCTTCACCCCGATCAGATAGAAGTCACCGTCCGAAAAGGTGACGAGGGTCTGCGGCTCGCGCGCTCCCCGCCGCTGCAGCAGGAGCTTCACTCCCGCCACCGGCGCCTCGCCGTCCGGCGTCGCTCGCGTCAAACGTCCTTCGATCACGCCGCCCGGAACGACGGGAATGTCGAGGGTCCGGAACCGATTGGGCCCCGTCTCCACGCTCACCACGCCGTACGCCGGCACCCAGAGGGGGGACGCGAGCGACGTGGAGTCGATTGTCACCAGCACCGGTTCGAACGACGGCAGGTCCCACACCCGATACCGCCCCGCCGAATCCGAGAGCGCCGATGTGAATCCTGCCTGGACCCGTACGTCGGGCAGCAACTGTTCGCCGGCCTGCCGCCGTCCGTCTCCGTTCTCATCGAGGAACACTCGCCCGCTTACACCCGCGCGCTCGAGCGACGGCCCAGGGGCGAATCCCATGCGTCGGCTGGCCGGATCATATAGCACCGAGCCCTGAACGAACTGATTGGCGACGGCGGCCCCGTGAAGCGGCACGCTCACGCTCGTGGTCGCGCGGACCGCCTGGAGCTGGGTCGAGATGAACAGCGAGAGGGTGGTGCCAAGACCGCGGCTCCAGCCGGCACCGGCCTCGAGATTGATGGCGTTGCCGAGCTGGCGCGAGAGGTACGCGGCCATGGTGGTGGTCCCGCCGCGGGTATCGACCTCCCATGCGGCCCGGCCCGATACTCGGCCGAAGAACGGCCCCAGCTCGGGGAACTGCATCGCGAAGACATTGAGCGAGGCGAAGGTCTGGCTGGTGACGTTCCCGGCCGGATCGCCGAATCGGGTGAACCGGATCGCCGGAGCCAGGTGCAGGCGGTTGGTATAAAGCGACACTCCCATCCGCCCGCTGGTGACGTCGCCGGTGCTGGCGGTGATGCGGTCGAGACTTCCCTCGACGTAGAGGTCTTCCCGGCTTCGCACCGGTCGCGCCGTGATGTTGGTTGTCCATTGGGTCCGGCGTCCTTGGGCCGTGAGGATCGGCTGGACCGGGCTGGTAGCGAACCGGTTGAATTCGGTGCTCACGCGAAGATTGGTCGTGGGCTCGTAGCGCGCGGCCCCGCGCACGACCGCGGCAGCCACCCCCTCGAGCTCGAGCGCCCATGCGTTCCCGATGGCTCCCGCGAGCGCGAGGTAGGGGTGCGAGAGCGCCGGAAGAGTATCGCGCCAGAACTGGTCCATGCCACCCCGGACGGTCCACCTCGGGGTGATGCCATAGCGCAGGTCCAGGTTGCCGTTGGCGCGGCAGATCGTGCTGCGGCATCCCCCGACGGAGAGTCCGTACTCGAACCGTCGTGCGGGGATCACATCGCTCACCACCCGATACGTCTGGTTGAACCGCCGCACTTCGCCGAACGGGCCGTACGCGATGAAATCCACCGGGTTCTCTCCGTACTCCACCGGCACATCGAGCGAGAACCGTCCGAGGGCGTTGACCGAGTCGATCGCGAGGAGGCGGCCGCCGCGGTACGCCTCGATCTGCCATCCCGGCCCGAGACCGCCCTGGAACGGAATATCCGAGAAGAACGCGGGGCGAAGAAACGGTGCGTTGGACACCGAGAATCCCCGGACGGTTCGCGGCCGCGGCCCGCTGGAAAGACCATCTCCGATGCGAAGCTGGGTGACGAGGGGATTGGTGCGCCACACGCTGGTCCAGGAGCCGTCGAAGCGCACATTGCCATCGCGCGGAGCGCCGGCGCTGGCGATGCTCGCCTCGAGCGACCCGCCCATGAAGTTGAGCCCGAGGCCGGTCGAATACGCTCCGCCCAGCAGGTCCTGACTGGGCGCGAGGAGAGAGTAGTCGAGGACGACGCCGTCCCAGCGGGGACGGTCGGTCCCCAATGCGAGATCGGGGGTCTGCCCTTCACGCTGAGCCCGATAGGCCGCGCGCGCCTTCTCCCTCGCGATCCTTCGACCGAGCGGCAGGCTGTCGGCGTCCATCAGGGCGACGCTCAGGTCACTCCAGTTGACGTTGAACGTGGTGTGCAGCAGAGCCGACAGGACTCGAGTGCTCAAGTACTGGTCGCCTGACTTGATCACCCGGTCTCCCGAGCCGAGCGTCAGCGCCGGGCCGGTCCATCGGATCTCGGCGCTGGCAGGATCGATTGCCACCCGGCGCCCGCCCGGCTGGATGACCAGCTCGACGCCACCACCGGGCAGCGGCTGCATCGCGATTTCGGCGAGATCGGCGAGCTGGGAGACGGGAATCAGCGCTTCGTTACCGGCTCGGTAGGCGGGCACCGTGCGGGATACGTATCGCCCGAGCGCAAGTTCGACGATGACCGGATCGGGAGCGCGGACGGCGGCGGTGTCGGCCACGGCTTGTGCCTCGAGACCCGTCGAGGCGAGCATCGCCGCGGCGGCGAGCACCATCGTCGCGCGCCCGCTGGGCGGGCTCACGGCAGACGAACCTCGAGCGAATCGCGGATGGCGGGCGTGGCCAGCACCAACTCGGGCGCGAGGTCCTCACGCTGCGCCGCGACATCCACCTTCAGGCGATAGCGCCCCGCCGGCAGCCCGGCCACCGGCAGTGGCGCTGTCAGCCGGGGCTCCATGTCGTAGTAGACGGCGAGCGGACTGCTCACCGAAGCCACCAGCCGGCCCGTGGAGTCGATCAGGGCGCCGCGGAGCGTGCCGAGGAAGGCGGCGTTCCCGGTGCGATCGAGCCGCACCCGCACCGCAAGCGAATCCTTCTCGACGGCGGCCGCGAGTCCCGATGTCCTTATCCCCGTCGCCACCTTGCCCTTGCGATACTGGAGGGGAATGATCGTCCGGATCTCGAGCGACAACGCGACGCGCACGCCAGAGCTGTCGGCGATGCCGGTGACGGGAACCGTGCCCCCTTTGGCGCTGATGACGAGGCGGGCCCAGTACTCGCCGTCCTGCAGGTTCGCGGGGGGACGGGCAAGGAGTCGCACCGTCTGACGCGTCTTGGGCTCGAGCAGAACACGCTTGGGAAAGGCATCGACCCACTTGGCGGCCGAGGGATAGTCCGGATCGGGCTGATCGACCGTCTTGAGCTCGAAGTTGCCCGTCGAATCGGTGACCGGATATCCGAAGATGGCGGAGAGGGTCACCTCGGCAGGCTCGTCGCCGGGATTGTACAGCGTCAGCGAGCCACTCCGCGTCCGATGATCCATGATCACTGCGTGTGGCGCCACGAGCACCCCCTGCGCCTTGGCGGCGGAAGGCGCGATCAGGGTCGCGAGGACCAGGAACGGAAGCAGGACTCGATTCACAGGACAATCACCGTAAACGTGATGGTGTTGGAGTAGGCCCCGAGTGTCTGGGCCGCTGCCGGGGTTACCGTTGCACCGATGAAGACATTGATGGTCGTACTCGTCACGATGTTGAAGGTCTGCGTGTTGTTCGGATTGAACGTGACCGGCACGCTGGTCGGCCCGCTCCCGAGGGCGAACGCGTCAGTCGTCCCGAAGCTGATCGGCATCGTCGCCCCCGACGGCCCATTGAGTCGGTTTGGCAACGTGAAGTTCAACCGTACGGTGTTGCCGATCGCCGTGACGAACCTGAACTGTCCGCTCTTCACCGCGTCGTTCGGGAAAACGTGCGTGGCGACTCCGCGAATCACCGGACCGAACGCGAGGTTCCGGATCCCGGTCACGGTGATCTGGGCGGCGGCCGGCGAGGCAGCAGCCAGCAGCGCGCACGCGGCGGCGAGCGAAGACAGTCTCATCTGAGTTTCTCCCGGGGAGACCGGTCACGAGTGCGCCGGTCGAGGGAGCAAGATATCACCCCCGACCGGCGCGACCCTGCCCTTCGACGGGAGGTCTGCCTAGCTCAGAGGTAGGCCACCTGCATCGACACGTTGCCGGTGTAGGCTCCGGCAGTCTGCGCGGCCGCAGGCGTCACGGTGCCGCCGACCCAGACCCAGAGGCTCGCGCCACCCGACGGAACGGTCGTGGCGGCCGCGCTCGGCGTGAACGCGGTCGCGGCGGCGGCGTTGTTGGCGGTGTTGTTCCAGCCACCGGTCCACGTGCCGATCGGCATCGTGCTCGCCGCCGGACCCGCGAGGGTCGCCGGCAGGGTGAACGTGAGGGCGACCGAAGTGGCGGCAGCCTTGGTGACGGTGAACTGGCCCGCGCCGGCGTCGGTGATGGCCACCGTCTTGGTCAGGCCCGGCGTCACGTTGCCGAAGGCGAGGTTGGTGCCGGTGACGGTGATCGCCGAGAGCACGGTTGCGGTGGCCTGGATGGTAGCGCTCTGTGCGTGCAGCGAAGCGGTGCCGAGACTTAAGGTCACGGCAGTAAAAGCCGAGAATAGTGTTGCGGTGCGCATTGCCTCTCTCCCCGATCGTTGAAGTGGATTGGTCCCGCTTCGCGGTGCAGGGGAGTTCGCGCTCCCCGTCGGTCGGTGGGGAGGGGCAATGCGCATGCCAGCGATTGCCGCTGTATTGATTGTCGACGGTAGTTCGGAAGGCCAGAGCCCACATCCCCTTACAGACCAACCGGGGAGGAGATGGCGAGTTGTCGTCCGGAAGTTTGACGATTTAGGGATGTCTGGCGAACGCTCTGGAAACGCGTAACTTAGGGTGGCAGTGGATGTTTCGAGCCAACCGGGTAACACGCATGCATCACACTCTGACACCTCTCCCTCCAGCGGCCTCCAGCCGCCGTTCTTGTCTTGCGCTCACGATCAAACTGTCGGGAACGGTGACGGTACTGTGTGCCCTCGGATTGATTCGCCCCGAGAGGGCTCACGCCCAGGGGATTGGCACGATGCAAGTGACCGCAGAGGTCACCCGGGCGGACGCGGCCTGGAATGGACTCACGGCGGCGCAGCGGCTGGCGCACGAATTCGCGACGACTACGGTCGCCGAGGGCACTGAAGGGATCAGTCTCGGTCTCGCACGGGTGCGCCTCGAGATGGCAGACACCCCGTCCGCCGGCGCCGCACGGGTCTCTTCGTCTGGTGGCGATGGCCCGCCGGTAGCCGTCGTCGTCCAGTACCTGCGCAACTAGACGGCCCCGGAGCTCCGCACTACTTCACGTCCATCAGCTCCACATCGAAGACCAGCACCGCATTGGGAGGAATGTCGGGCGGAGCACCCCCCGCGCCATAGCCGAGCTCTGGCGGGATTACTAGCTTCCGCCGGCCTCCAATCCGCATCCCCGCCACGCCTTCGTCCCATCCCGCGATGACCTGCTGCGCGCCGATCGTGAAGGTGAACGGCTCGTTCCGATCGCGGCTGCTGTCGAACTTCTTCCCGTCGGTCAGCCACCCGGTGTAGTGGACCGTGGCGCTTCGGCCGGGCGACGCCTCCTCCCCCTGCCCCTTCGACACGTCCACGTAACGCAATCCGGACGCCGTTCGGGTGAGCGCCGTCGTATCGATCGCGAGCGCGGAGCTGAAACCCCCCGTTGCCGGTGGGTGATCGGCTCCGGGACTGCAGGCCGCGAGCGTGAGGAGAAGAGGCAGACCGCTGAGTGATCGCATGGAGGCCTCGAAAAGGAATGAAGAGAATTCCGGGTGGGTTGGAACGACAAGGCCGACCCGAAGGTCGGCCATGCCTCAATCGGGACGGCGGGATTTGAACCCGCGACCCCTGCAACCCCATTGCAGTGCGCTACCGGACTGCGCTACGTCCCGGAGGTCGAGGAGCGGAATTCTACCCCATGGCTCCATCCTGCGGAAGTGCCCAATCCCGGCCTCCTGGCGTGGCTTCTAGCGCTTTCACCCAGCGCCCGTTCCACCGTGTTGCATGGCGCACGGCGGCTTCGGCCCGGCATTTGCTTAATACTGAAGGGCACGGAGCCCCCCCTGGGCGACGCAGGAGGAGAGCAAGATGAGCCAGGACGACGGGCGACCCTGGGAGGATGAAGGTGATCTTCCGTGGGATACGCCGGACGACGGAGGGTGGGAGCCCGCCGACACCGAGGCGTGGCGCGGCGACATCCACTGCGATGACTGGCCGGAAAATCTAGCCGGTCCGGAATACTGGTTATACAAGAAAGACCAGACGGATGAGTGAGCGGGGCACTTCCGGGTCCCCGCTCATCTCGCTGCTGTAGAGGGTCTCGGGTCGAGGCTCGCCCCGGCACTCCTCGCTGCCTTTGTTCCCCTCCCAAACACCACCAGACCAACCCCGATCAGGATCGCTGAACCGCCCAGCAATGTTCCCCAGCTGAGCGCCTCGCCCAGAAGACCCACGCCCAGCAGAACCGCGATCAGCGGAGTGACCAGAGGGATCAGCAGCACCCGGGTCACCTCGGTGTGCCGGATCAGCCAGTAGTACGCCAGGAATGCGACGACCGATCCGACCACGGCCAGATACACGAGCGCCAGCACGGCCCGGAGCGTCCAGTGGTACCCCATGGGGCTTCCCTCGAGCAGCATCCCGCCGGCCAGAAGCGGGAGACAGCCGGTCGCCATCTGCACGCCCGCCAGCATCGCCGGCTCGATGTGGCCGCCCTGCGCCTTCACCAACACACTCCCCTGCGCGCCGGCCAGGGACGCCACAATGATCGCGACACTCGCCCAGAACGCGTGCGTTCCGTTCCCGCCCAGCTCGGCCGAGCACACGATGGCGACTCCTGCGATGCCCAGCAGCACACCGGACACTTTCGTCGGCGTCAGTTGCTCTCCAGCGACGTAGCGGTGTGCCAGCGGCAACCCGAAGAGCGGGATCGTCGCGTTGAGCAGTGCGGCGAGGCCGGAGGCGAGATACTGCTCTCCCCAGAACACCAGGGCATAGTTGGCGGTGATGTTGAGGAAGCCGGTCCAGGCGAGGAGTCGCCAGTCGGCGGCACTCCGTGGCAACGGCAGTCGCTGCGCCGCGATGATGGCAAAGAGCAGGATCGCGGCGATCGCGAACCGGATCCCGGCAAAGGTGATGGGCGGGAGATCCCGGAGCCCGACCTTGATCGCCAGCCAGGTGGATCCCCAGATCAGACAGAGGCCGATCCAGGCGCCGAGCGGGAGCCACTTACCAGCCACCGAGACGACACCACGCGCCATGACGCACCCCTAGTACAATGACATTGCCGCCGAAGAATCGGACCAATAATACTATTGACACAATCGTTGTCAATCATAGATTGTAACTATGACAATGTGGTCCCCATCCCTCCCCGCCGAAAGCGAGCCCAAGTACCTCGCGCTCGTTGACGCCCTCGAGCGCGACATCGAAACGGGACGTCTCAAGCCCGGTGATCGCCTCCCCACCCACCGTCAGCTCGCCGACCGCCTCGGGCTTGCCCTCGGCACGGTGAGTCGCGCCTACGGCACGGCGGAACGGCGGGGACTGGTGAGCGGCGAGGTGGGTCGCGGAACATTCGTTCGTCGGGGCGAGCAGCCCGACGAGGTCGTTGCCGAGGACGAGGATCCCTCGCTCATCGACTTCAGCAAGAGCCGGCTGGCCCGTAGCCCCGACGACCAGGTGCTCCGCCGCGCACTGGAGACCCTGGCTCGGCGCTCCGATCTCGATCGGCTTGCGGACCTCTATCAGCCGGCGGCGGGGATGGCCCGGCACCGAGCTACCGGCGCAGCGTGGGTGCGTCGTGCCGGGCTCGAGGCGGAGCCCGGGCGGGTCGTCGTCACGAGCGGGGCCCAGCACGGGGCCGCGATGGTACTCGCATCTCTCACGCGGCCCGGTGACATCGTGCTCACCGAGCAGCTGACGTATACCGGGGTCAAGGCCATCGCGAGTCTTCTCCATCTCCAGCTCCAACCCCTCGCCTTCGATGCCGAGGGCGTGCGACCGGACGCGTTCGCGGCCGCATGCCGTGCCGGTGCGCCCCGAGCGCTCTACTGCATGCCCACGCTGCAGAACCCAACGGGCCGAACGATGTCGCTCGCCCGGCGCCGGGAGCTCATCGAAGTTGCTCTGAAGCACGATGTCCCGCTGGTAGAAGACGACGTCTATGGCTTCCTCCCCGACGCACCTCTTCCTCCCCTCACCGCTCTCGCTCCCACGATCTCGTATTACATCACCAGCACCTCGAAGAGCCTCGTTCCAGGACTTCGAGTCGGCTACGTGGTCGCACCCACCGCGAAAGTGGAGCGGGTCGCCGGCATCATCCGGGCGAGCACGTGGCTCACCTCGCCTCTGCTCGCGGAGCTGGCGACGCTCTGGATAGAGAGTGGCGAAGCGGACGAGTTGGTAACGTGGAAGCGCGTGGAGACGGCGGAGCGTCAGGCACTCGCCCATCGGGTGCTGGCCCCGTGGCTCCCCGACACACCCGAACGGGGCATCAACCTCTGGTTGCCCCTGCCGGAGCCCTGGCGGACCGAGGAGTTCGTAGCGCAGGCTCGCGGTCGTGGTGTGATCGTGAGCCCATCGGAAGAATTCGTGGTGGGCCGCGAGAGCGCGCCGCACGCCGTCCGGATTTCCCTGGGCGCGGGCGCCAACCGGGCTCGGCTGGAAGAGGGATTGCAGCACCTCGCCGCCACGCTGCGCGAGGGTCCGGAGCCAAGCCTGACGATCTACTGACGAATCTCCCGCAACCGCGTGGGGCGGCTCAGAACCCAAATCCGGCCCTCAGATAGAATCCGGTGCGCTCTTCGCCCCGCGCGAGCGCCATGCTCAGGGTATTGGCCCGGTCGAGGAACGCGAACCAGATGCCGCCACCCGCCGCGCCATGCCATTTGTCGCTCGACTCGCCCTCCAGGTACACTCGCCCCACATCGCCCAGACCGAAGACCCCGAAGTCTCCCGGCAACAACAGGAAGAACTTGGTGAGAAAGAGCCGAAGCTCGGCGCCGGCGTAAACCGACGCGTCACCCGCGTAGCGGTTCTCCCGTCCGAGCCGGACGGTGGAGTTACCGCCGATGAACGCCGACTCCTGGTAGGGGAAGGTACCCCACACCCGCTTGGCGCCGACTCGGAACGCGAGGGTCGGGTCGAGCGGCAGCGACGCGGCCGTCAGATATGTCGAGGCCTCGCCATGCACCTCGCCGAAGTTCCGCTCGACATCGAACACCTCGGGGAAATAGCTTCCGCCCGCAGTCAGCAGGACACCGCGAGTCGCGGCGTTCTGACGGTCGCGGCTGTCGAACTGCAGATCGCCGCCGACCGACACCGAGCCGAATTCACCGGAGCCGTAGGGACGGGCGATCGTGATGAAGCGATTCTGATCGAAGTGAGTGTCCGAATAGCGAAGCCGAGGTCCCACCAGAAACGAAACGTGAGGGGCAAGAGGAAACTCGATCGATGGCGCCAGGCGGAAATCCGTCTCGTTGACCCGGAAGAACTCGTTCGACCCCGCGGCGGGCGTTTCGTTGCCGAACCCATGGAAGCGGACGACGTCGAGTCCCGACGCGCGCGCGAGCAGCCGAAATGTGACCGGGGAATTCACCCGATGCCATTCACCAGTGAAGTCGGCCCGCCCGGTCGAGGCCCCTGTGGCGTAGCCTGCTCTGAGACGGTAGCGATGGGCAAACGGGTCATTCCGGAAGCCATATCGCGTATAGGAGACGCCGGTGCCCATGAAGAAACCGATGTCCGGTCCGCTCGACACCCAGAGCTGCGAAAGCCAACGGTGGCCCCAGTCACGCTGCGCGGTGTCCGGCGGCGCGTACGGCTTCCGGCTGACCGAGATGTGGCTCCCGGGAAGCGCGCGGTCTCCATCCCCAGTGGCGTAGAAGTCGATCGCGCCGCCACTGGCCGAATCGGCGACAACGTCCTCCCCGCCGCCACCGATCAGCCGGATTCTCGGTCCGCCGGACCCGCCTCGAATGACAACTTGGTCATCGCCGCCGTGGAGGTACACCCGGACTTCTTTCGTCTCGCGCCCATCGAACGCTCTCCGAAAATACGGCGTCTCCCGCGCATCGTTCGCGGCAACCGTGATCTCGGTGAGACCGCCGTCCCGCCGTTCGACGACGATTTCCTCCGGAGCGTCCGTGGCCTGGATATCCACCTCGCCGGCGAGGTGCCGGTAGTAGCTCCGCGCGGCCTCGGGAAGATGGTCGCGCCGCGATTTGAGCGCGCCGGCGAGCCGGGCGGAATCGAGAGGGAGGTACGCTGCCGGGAGCTGTCCCACTGCTGACTCGATGACCTTGTCGGTCAAACGGGACTGCAAGGCGGTCGCAATCGAGTCCCAGGTCGGCCACTCGAGCCCGACCAGAAAGTGGCGATCGAGATCTCGTCCGTTCCACGTGAGGCCAAGCATACCCGGATACCCCGATCCGAACTTCACGAGCTGCGGCGCGGTCCCCCGGGCGACAACGAGCAGCAGTCCGTCGTACTTCGCAAACGCCTGATCCCGGTCGCGAGGGATGGGCACCCACATCGCGGGTTTGTCGTCACCGAACCTGGCCCAGCGCCATTGATCGCGGTGACGGTCCCAATCACCCAGGAACACGTCCACCAGGCGGGCCGCGAGGAACGCCCGCGCATTCACGAGGTCGCCAGGTCCCTTCCGCATCTGCTTCTCGAGCTTGTCGCTATTGATCACCTCGGAGGCGCCGGCGAACGCGCTGTCGGCATCGTCACTCCCCTCGGGACGCTCCTCCAGGATACCGAGAAGTCCGCCGAAGTCGGCCTCGAACGCGCCCAGACGGGCGTCATGTTGCGGGAGCACCACGAGCCGGGGCTCGGAGTGCAGAACACCGGTCGCTTCCAGGATCGGTGCGACAACAAACGGCGCGCCGGGGTGCCCGGCGCTGATCTGGTCGCGGACCACGCTGGCGACGACCGTCCCACGAAGCTCGGGTGGAAGGATGGCCGCCGGATCCTTATCGACGGAGCGGAAGGCGTACTCCCGCCCGTCCGCGCCTTTGAACCGCAGCGATTTGGTCTGCTGTCCGCCACCCCGCTTCGTCGCGCGGAGGCCGCCGCCAATGGTGTCGAGATCCAGCACTTCAGCCGAGACAGGCGTCGTCCAGAGATCACGGTAATGGCTTCCGAGGAAGAACCGGTGCAGCCACCCGGCGCCATACTGCGCGCCCGCCGGCTCCGTGACCGTTTGGGCAACGAGCGGTCGGGCAAGGACGACCGCGGCGGCGAATACGACCCACTGTCTCAGGTGCATGGTACGCCTCGTGGGGAGCACATCAGGCAGTTTCTCGCGGGTTCACTCGCGAACCCGGTCGTACGTGGTGAGCGTCCCGCGCTTCCGGCCACCCTCGTCCGCGATAACCAGCGAGCCCGCTCGCGTGATCGCGATTCCCTCAGCCTGTGGGTGGAGCCGTCGCTGGAGTCGAGCGACTTTGACGACCTCGCCCGACGATGTCATCTCCGCGATCGCGGCCTGTCGTCCAGCCAGCACGAGGAGATGGCCGGTCGCCGCATCAATCGTGAGGTCGGAGGGATGGAAGCTCTTCTCTCCGATCGGACCCGTGATCGGCGCCAGACTCATGAGGATCGCGGGTTTCGGAAAGAGCGCTCGGCGATCGATCGACCACCGGTAGATCGCCAATCGGTGGCGGAGCTGACTGCTTCTCGGCTCCTTGCAGCCGAGGAGCAGCGATGGGTTCGCGGCATCATAGGCCAGGCTCTCGATCTCGCAGAACTTCCCGAGCCCGGTCGCGTACGTGACGAACTGAACGTGCTCGCCGTTGGCGCCGGGACGGCCCGCGTAGAGCACGCCGTCGCTCGTGACCAGAAAGATCCGGTCTCCCGCAACGGCGATCCCTTCGAAATCTCCCTGAATGGCCGGCTCACCGAAGCTGAAACGCGCCAGTATCCGCTGACCGTCCGGATCGATCTCGAAGATCTCCGCCCGCTCGTCGCCATGCGCGAACAGGTGGCCCGCCGAATCCATGGCCAGGCCGCTGATCTCGGTCAGCTGGTGGGGTAATTCCCACCGGTCGGCGGGTGGACGGCCCAGGTCATAGCGGGAGAGAACCCCGCCTGGCGGGCGGCCGACACGAGGGAATGCCACCCATCCGCCGGTGAGCAGCGCAGCGATCGATATAAAGGCAGCGACGGAAATCGCGCGGGTTACGAGATGCACACGCACAATCTGGCATCTCCTGGGCTCCGCCGCGAGGCTCTCCATTTCGTGACCCTCCGGTGCCAATTCAAGCACTCGGACGAAGGTTCCAGGAACCCGAGTTGGCGTTTTGCCGAGCGATCTCGAAGAATGCCCCGCCGGCAACACGGGAAGAGTGTCGAGACGAGTCCCAAACTGCTGGCGGAGCGGGCGTCCGGGACCGTCGGGGTTGGG
>DATBSO010000004.1:0-4613 GCA_036559745.1 Gemmatimonadales bacterium
CTCTGGGCCCTCCGCGTTCCGCTGGAGCACCTCGGCGCGCGGGTGTACCCGGACATGTTCTCGCTGGCGCAGGCGCATCAGGCGTTCGGCGGGGACGGCCGGATCGCGGATACCGAGCTCATGACCCGCTTCGAGCGCACCATCGAGTGCTTCCTCGACCTCGTCGAGGCGTCGAAGCACTACCCCGCCCTCAAGAAGCAGTGGGTGGAATATCTCGGTGAGAAGCCCGACGCGGCGACCGACCGCGTGGAGCAAACGACGGTTTCCCCGTGAGGGGAAGCCGTCGCATGCGGTTGATGCAGGGTTCAGGCGGACTGCGCGGGAGGCGTCAGATCCGGTATCGGATTGAGGTCGTGGACGCCGCACCAGTTCAGCAGGCCTGCCACGTCTTCTGCCCGCTCCGGGGTGTCGACCACCACAACCGTGTGCTCGTTGGTGATGACCGGAATCATGGTGAGGCTGCTGCGCCCGGGGCGCCGTATCCGGCGCTGGGACGCCCGCCACGGGCCCGGCGCCGACGCGAGATTCACCCCGCTCGATCGAGCTTCCTGAGCCATCACGTAGACGATCGTGGGCTCGTAGGTTCGCTGCGCTCTCGACTTCACGTGAGTACCTCCTTCCAGGAGCCGATGTAGGAATGGCCTTCTCGTGGGTCGCCCGCGGTGAGACACATCACGCACCTACCCTTCAACCGCCCTGGCCCTCCGCGCTCGACCACCCCATTTTCCGGGGAGAGCGCATCCCGAACAGGAGTTCAGCATGTGCCGTAACATCCGCCCCCTCTACAACTTCGAGCCGCCCGTCACCCGCGACGAAGTGAATGCCGCCTCACTGCAATTCGTCCGCAAGGTGAGCGGGTTCACCAAGCCGTCCGCGGCCAACCAGGAGGCCTTCGACCGGGGCGTGGCGGAGGTATCGGCGGCAGTCCACCGGCTGCTCGATTCGCTGGTGACCAACGCCGTGCCCAAGAGCCGTGAGGTCGAGGCCGCGAAGGCCAAGGCGCGGGCGGCGAAGCGGTACGCCTGACCAGAGGAGAATCGATGCGAGCCCTGTCGCTGATACCGGTGCTGGTCGGCGTGATGGCAGCGTTGGCCTGCTCGGACGACTCGAACACCCCGTCCAACGACTGTTCCGGCAGCGGCGGCGGACCCGTGGGGAGCGTGACGGTGGGCAACAACTTCTTCCGGAGCGATCACAACGGGACCTGCAATACCGCCGTCGACACCGTCGCGGCCGGCGCCACCGTCACCTGGACCTGGACCGGCACGACGTCGCACAGCGTTCGGTCCCAAGGAGCCACCAGCTTCCCGAGCAGCGACGTTCTCACCGGTGCGGGACAGACGTACGCGGTCACGTTCGATACCCCGGGCACCTACGAGTACGATTGCTCGGTGCACGCGTCGCAGATGACGGGGAGGGTGGTGGTACAGTAGTCGGGCGCGGGTGCGGAGGTGAGCGGGAGGGGAAAGCGTGAGCGGTGAGGGGGGGGTGGCTTGGCGAAGATCAGCCTACCGAGCGACCCCCACCTACCGCTCACACTCACCCAAACAGCAGCCGCACCGTCCACACCGCGAGGATCATCGCCGCCGCATCCGCGATCAGCCCGGCGGGCACCGCGTGCCGCGTCTTCTTAATGCCGATCGCCCCGAAGTACACCGCGATGACGTAGAACGTCGTCTCACTCGAGCCGTACATCACCGCCGCCATCTTCACCAGGATCGAGTCCTCGCCGTACTGGTTGATCATGTCCACCACCAGCGCGGCCGACCCCGAGCCCGACAGCGAGCGGATGATCGCCATCGGGAGCAGCTCCGCCGGAAACCCGATCAGCCCCAGCACGGGATTGAGTCCCCTGGTCAGCGCCTCCATCGCGCCGCTGGCGCGGAACATCGCGATGGCGAAGAGAATCGCCACCAGATACGGGATGATACGGACGGCGACCAGAAAGCCCTCCTTGGCACCCTCCACGAAGCTCTCGTAGACCGGCACCCGCTTGTAGAGCCCATAGAGCGGGAACCCTACGAGGATGAGCGGTAGGACGAAGAACGAGAGGACGCTGATGACCGTGCGCGCGGTTTCCATGGCGACCTCAGACCTTCCGGTTGGGGTCGGACGCGCGATAGCCCGGGAGCCGCCCGAGGAATCGGGCGGCGAAGATGGCGACGATCAGGCCCAGCCCCGTCGTGATGAGAATCGGGAAGATGAGCGTGTTGATCTGGGTCCCCATGAGGGCCAACAGCAGGACCGGGGGAACGAGCTGGATGCCGGCCGTGTTGATGGCCATCAGCATCACCATGGCGTTGGTGGCCGTATCCTCCGTCGGATTGAGCTTCTGTAGCTCCTCCATGGCCTTGATCCCGAAGGGCGTCGCCGCGTTGCCGAGGCCGAACAGGGTGGCCGTGAGATTGAGCGCGATCATCCCGAGCGCCGGATGGTCGGGAGGCACGTCGGGAAAGAGCGGACGGAGAATCGGCCGCACCAGCTTCACCAGCGCGTACACGATCCCCGAGTCCTCGGCGATCTTGAGCAGACCGAGAAACAGGGCCAGCACCCCCACCAGGCCGAGCGCGATCTCGGCTCCGGTCTTGGCGAAATCGATCGCCGCGGACGCGATCGCGTTGAGCTTCACGAACCGCACGGGCTCGAATACGACGCTTGCCGGGCCGCCGACCGCGGGAACCTCGACCAACCGTCCTTGCAGCTCCTCGTCGCGCGAACGCGAGACCTTGGCGATGCTGGCGAGCGGCTCGGGGAGCTTCGACCCGGCGGCGAACCTGAGCTGCGCCCCCTCTTTCGTCTGGAGCAGGTAGCCGGAATAGCTCGAGTCGGGGGCTTGATCCACTCCATAGAAGCTCGCGTACTGCGCGGGCTCGATCCGGATCGCCACGGGGACCTTCCGGGCCGCCGGATCGTAGCCGTCCGGAAAGCTCAGCACGACGGGCAGCGGTCTTCCGTTTCGATACCTGTCGGCGCTGATGTCGCGGACATCATAGCCGATCGCGAAGAGGAAGCTGGATACGATCAGGCCTGCCCAGATGTAGTTCAGCATCGACCGGCCGGGGTTGTGGTGGAGATGTGCGTGGGGGATGGGAACGAATACGCGGAGAGAGTGTCGTCCCGCAAGCGGGGGAAGCAGGCTCCCGCCTAGATTGTGGCGTGATGCTCGCCCTGCTGACAGCGGCCCTCCTTCAAGCCACGGGGACCGGATCTCCGCCGGTCACCCGCGGCGTCTCACTCGCACTCGCGCGGCACCGCGCCGCGACCATCGCCGACGTCCGCTACGACCTCCACCTCGATCTCACCGCGCTCGACAGCGCCACAGGCCGGGTGCGAGTGCGATTTCGCTACGACAGCACCGGCGATGTGGCCCTCGACTTCCGCGGCCGCCGGATCGTGGGCGCCGCCGCCAACGGTACGGCGATCGACCGGCCTACCGTCTCGAATGGTCATCCCACCATCCCCGGCCGGATGCTCCGGCGGGGTGAGAACGAGCTGGAGTTCCGCTTCGTCGCCGACATCGCGCCCGCCGGCGCGAGCGTCATCCGGAGCCACGACCCGACCGACGGCAGCGACTACCTCTACACCCTGCTCGTCCCCGCCGACGCGAGCCAGCTCTTTCCCTGCTTCGACCAGCCGGACCTCAAGGCGCGGGTGCGTCTCTCGCTGACAGCGCCAGACTCGTGGCTCACCGTCGCCAACGGGCCCGCGGCTTCGGCCGACACGACCCGGGGCCGGATCACGACGCGGTTCGCCGAGACTCGGCCGATCAGCACCTACCTCATCGCCTTCGCGGCGGGCCCCTGGCATCGCGCGAGCTCGACTGAGAACGGCCGCACGATCAACGCCTACGTCCGCCGATCCCGCGCGCGCGAGGCGGACCTCGACTCGCTGCTCTCGCTCAACCGCCGCGCGCTCGACTGGATGGAGCGGTACTTCGGCCGGCCGTACCCGTTCGAGAAGTTCGACTTCGTGCTCGCCCCCGCGTTCCCCTTTGGCGGAATGGAGCACCCCGGCGCCGTCTTCTACAGCGAGGACGGGTTCATCTTCCGCGAGCGGCCCACCCTGCCCCGCCGGCTCGGCCGCCTCTCCACCATCCTGCACGAAGCGGCGCACCAGTGGTTCGGCGACCTCGTGACGATGCGCTGGTTCGACGACCTCTGGCTCAAGGAGGGATTCGCGACCTTCATGGCGTCCAAGGCCCTTGCGACCCTGGAGCCCGAAGCCGGCGCCTGGAAGACGTTCTATCTCGGCAACAAGCCGTCGGCGTACGCGGTGGACCAGACCAAGGGCACGCGGCCCCTCTGGCAGGAGCTGGACAATCTCGATCAGGCCAAGAGCAACTACGGCGCGATCGTCTATAACAAGGCGCCGTCGGTGCTGAAGCAGCTCGAGTACCTGGTGAGTGACACCGCGTTCCAGAGCGGCGTTCAACACTTCCTCGAGCGCTATGCCTACGGCAACGCCGACTGGCGCGACCTCCTCGGCGCCATCGGAGAGGCGGCGCAGCGGCCGCTGGACGGGTTCGGGCGGGACTTCATGCTGCGGCCCGGGATGCCGGTCGTGGAGCAGCGTCTGACCGTGCATGACGGGCGTATCGCCCGTCTCGAGCTGGT
>DATBSO010000005.1:0-2678 GCA_036559745.1 Gemmatimonadales bacterium
CCGGTGTCCTGGCCCAGGTCCTCTTTGACCTTGGCGCGCAGATCGCTGTTGCTGAACGTGAGCATGCCGCAGTCCGTATGATGGATCACGGCCAGCTCGCGGGTGCCGAGGAGACGTTGCGAGATGATGATCGAGCGCAACGCGTCCCGGGCCCGGCCGCCGGCGTTGCGGATCACGTGGGCGTCTCCCTCTGCGAGCCCGAGCGCCCGGGAGGGGAGGATGCGCGCGTCCATGCACGTGAGAACCGTGACGCGCCGGGCGGGTGGGAGTGGGAGATCGCCCCGGTCGAACGTCCTGGCATACGCTTCGTTCGCCTGTAGCAGCTCATCGATGACGGTCATACGTCCTCCTGTCGAGAAGGGCGGCGGGACACAACGAAAAGGCCCGGACCACAATGAGCTGGTCCGGGCCTCGAGCCGCCGCAACGGAACGCCTGCTATCGCCTGTCGTCACCTCCGCGCGCGCTCGAACCCGTCCAACTCCGCTGGACGCGACAACAGCAGATGCAACGCACGCTCGTGACGAAGGTCATGAGACCCACACTAGGGCTCGGGTCGCGTTGCGTCAAGCGAAGCCCCCACGGCTGGTCTAGGTCAGCGCGTCGCGCGTCGCTCGTACTTCAATCGCTCGAACATGTTCTGCACGCCCAGGAGGGTGGACTGCCCCACCTCACCGGTGATCATGACGAAATGCTGATCATCCGGCGCGACGTCGTACTCGCGGAATGCGCCGCCGTTGAGGAACGTGCCCGTGAACAGGCGACGGCGTCCGGCGACTGCGAACGCGGGTGACCGCGTCACCGAGGCGACCATCAGACTGTCTCCCGCGCGATAGAACAGCTCGCGGCCGTTGTGGGCCCACACCGGCTCGCTGCCGCCCTGCAGCGAGACCGGGACCCGCGCACCCGGCTCCGGATAGGACCGGACGTAGACCTCCATCTGTCCCGTTTGGTCGGATTGGTACGCCAGCCAGTGTCCGTCGGGAGAGACAACAGGCGCCGATTCTCCGAAGGCCGCGGGGATGATGGTCCGGGCCGCCGGCGCCGAGTCGAAGGCGAGGGTACGGATGCCGCTCGTGGCGCTGCCCGTCTCCTGAAACACGACCGTGCGGCCGTCGGGCGTGATGCTCCCGGCAAAGTGGCTCCCCACGGACACCAGCAAGCTCTCGGGGCGGGCGCTCCCGTCGGCTGCGATCCACCACAAGTCATCGTTGCTCGAGTACACCACGCGCCGCCCGTCCGGCGTCCAGAGTGGCTTGTCGCTGATGCCGTTGGTCGTGAGACGCGACCACACCCGCTGGCCGACATCGAGCACCCACACGTCGCGGCTCGAAATGACCGGGTCGGCGATGTGGACCGCGACACGCCGGCCGTCGGGGGAGAAGCGCGGGTTGGAGTACCCTCTCGGGTCCGGCAGCAAGGGTGTGGCTTGTCCCGAGCGTGAGACCAGCATCAATCGTCGCGGCGCCCCGCCGCCCGACCGCGGATACACGATCGATCCGCCAGCCGATACCGCGGCTCGTGTCGAATAGGCGTCCGGCTGCGAGGCGTCGCGCGCGATCGTCACCGGTGGACCGGTCGGCCGCACCTTGTCGGGGTCGAACGGGATCGCGATCACCGTCCCGTCCGGATTGCCCAGAACCAGGAACCCTGCGTCCACCCACTGCGGCGCGAAGCCGGGCTGATCCAATCGGGTGATGGTGTGTGTGCGGAGGTCCATCGCCCCCAGAGTGCTGGCCGGCCCCTTGTAGATCGAGAACAGGACCGTGCGACGGCCCGGCAGAAGGATCGGTGTACGAAACGCCTCACCCGACCCACTGTCGGGCCGGGCGAATTCGTGCGCCCGTCCGCCCTGGGCCGAGACCGCCATCAGCACCCGCGAGCTCCCGTTGTCGGGTGGGGCCGTATGGTAGCGGACGGTGTCGTCGCTGCCCCACGTGAAGCCGAAGCCGGGGCACGAATCGCAGATGGTGACCGGCGCACCGCCCGCAAGCGGCACCTTGGTCAGGTTGGGGCCTATCTCGAAGCCGAGCCAGCGTCCGTCGGGCGAGAAGAACGGCCCGACGCCTCGCCGCCCACCGGCCACCGGCACGACATCGAGCCGGTCGGCGTAGCGCAACATCAGGCCGATGCGCGAGGAATAGGCGAAGACCGAGCCATCGCGCGCATAGGCCATCGGCGTCCCGAGGGCGTCGGTGAACACCGCGCTGTCCGGCAGGACCATCGCGTACCGCAGCACCGTCGGCGGGAACGCCGGTGGCCGCCCGCGCCAGACGATCCATCCTGCGGCAAGGCCCGCGATGGCCGATACGACGGCAATGGCCGCCGCCATCACCGGCCACTTCCTCGCGCGGGCAACGGGGCCGTATCCCGTTTGCGACGGGACCACCCGAGTCGCAGTCGTCGACGTGCCGGCGTATGCGGTGTCGCCCAACGCCTCGGCGAATGCCCTGGCGCTCTCGAATCGGTCGGCCGGCAGCTTCTCCAGCGCGGTGAAGACCGCAGCCTCTACGTGCGGCGGGATGCTCTTCCGCTGCGGCCGCAGGGAGCGGGGCGTTTCGGTGAGCACGCGCGCCACGATCGCCTGCGCCGTCGCGCCCTCGAACGGCGGCTCCGCCGTCAGCATCTCGTAGAGCACGCAGCCCAGGGCGTAGATGTCGCTTCGCGCGGTGATCTCACG
>DATBSO010000006.1:0-59940 GCA_036559745.1 Gemmatimonadales bacterium
ACCATCAGCTCGAACGCCTCCGCGCGCGTCCGTTCGCACAGCTCCGAGAAGAGCGTGATGTTGCCCCCAAAGATCGTCTGCAGGGATCCACCGATCGTCCCGAATATCGAGCGGGAGCGAACGGTGATGCCTCGCACGACACCCAGAGTCTGGACGATTCGATAGCCGTCCAGCTCGAAGGTCGTGGTCGTCAACGCGTGTTGCATGGGTCAGGCCGCCCTGAGCTCGGACGTGCACTGTGGACATCTCGTTGCCCCGACCGGGATCGGCATCTTGCAGTAGGGACAGTCCTTCGTCGTTACGGCAGCGGCCGGCTTGGGCTGCAGCCGGTTGGCCGCCCGGACGACCATGAAGATCGCGAAAGCGACGATGAGAAACGTAACGATGCTGTTGAGGAAGAGACCGAAGTTGAGCGTCACCGCGCCCGCCGCCTTCGCCTCGGCTAGAGTCGTGTAGGGGGCTGCGGCTTTCGCACCTTCCTTCAAGACGACGAACAGGTTGGTGAAGTCCACGTTACCGAGCGCGAGCCCGAGCGGCGGCATGAGCACATCGTCCACCAAGGATTTCACGATGGCACCGAAGGCCGCGCCGATGATGATGCCGACCGCGAGATCGAGCACATTCCCGCGCATCACGAACTCTTTGAATTCCTTGAACATTGTCTCCGCCATGGTGGAGGGAAGCGAGCGGGGGTCCTTCCCGGAGGATATAAAGAAAAACCCGCCGGCTCGGTAGGGCCGGCGGGCCAAAAGAGCCCCAACAGGGCGGTTGTGTCAGCCCGCGACCGCCATCTCGCCGACCGCCTCAGGTCGAACGACGCGAATTTCCGTGGTCGCCCGCTCGAGGTCGGTGAGGACATTCATGAACACCACGAACGCGTCGTACGGCGAAGGATGGGGATTGAAGTACTTGTGGACGTCCCCATCGGCAAACCACTTCGTGCACATGTAGTAGCAGTGATCGCTGGTGGTGAGCCGGCGCCAGACTTCGAGCCTCCACGGGTCGCCCAGCGCGCGGAGCGCCGGACCGAGGTTGTACAACCGGTCGAACGCGGCGCGCTGCATCCGATTTCCGAGCCAGGCGCTGGTGTCGCGCTCGACATCGGCCCAGGAGACCGTTGTTGGGAAGCTCAGTACGCCGACCGGCGGTCGCGCCGCGAGCGTGGAAGGGTGGACGCAGGTGATGTTCCGATGGGCCAGCGCGTCCGGCAGGCGGTCCAGGAACTCGAAGATCCCAGTTTCGGCCCACTGGTGCTCGCCGAACGTCTCGTAGTCCATGAACACATGAACACTGGACTCCGCGGCGGCTGCGATCCAGTCGGTCCACTTGTCCGCCGTAAGCGGCCAGCCGTCCCAGTCACGGTTGGAGAACCGGAATCCGAGATCATCGGTGATCCGGTAGTTACGCGGGAGCAGCCGGAGTCCCGGCGCGGACGCCGACTCGTATACGAAGTTGGGTGACCGCCAGCCGAGCACTCGCTCAGCGCCTTCGACGAGCATGCCCCGAAATCCCAGACGCGACACCATGGGCGCAATGGCATCGTCGTAGATGAGCTCCGTGTTGCGGAAGACGGTCGGACGCACGCCGAAATGCCGGTGGATCGCCTGGCGATGAAGCTCGACCTGTAGCTCGAATTCTTCCGGGTCACGCAGCGATGCGAGACTGTGATAGAACGTCTCGCCGAGCAACTCCACTCCTCCCGTAGCGACGAGCTCCTGAAAGCTCGCCAGCGCATCGGGGGCCTCGACCTCGAGCTGGTCGAGGAGCACCCCGCTCAGACTGAGCGCGAGCTTGAATCTGCCGCCGGAGCGCTCGATCGCCTTCTTGAGCAGGCGATTCGTCGGGAGATAGCACTTGTCGGCCACTCGCCTGAGGATCTCGCGATTCCCACCGTTATCGAAGTATGGTGCCCCCGTGCCGATGTCGAAAATCCTGAAGGGCCGGAGCCGGAAGGGCTGGTGGACCTGGCAGTACATGCAGAAATCGGGCACGGGAAGAATCCTCCTATCGGTGAAACCGTGGTCAGTCAGGTGGCGACGGCGAGCCGATTGCTCGTGACCATAGCATAGCAGTCGGCTGTTCGTCTGGCCGCGTTGTCGAGTCCGAGCCTCCTACTCGTCACCTCGCGGTACCCGGCCTCGCTCAGTTCCTCCCAGAGCACGGGATATCGAAGCAGACTGGCAACTTTGTTCGCCATCTCCTCGACGTCCCAGAAATCCACACGCAGGGCGTGCCGGAGAACCTCGGCGACTCCGGACTCCTGGGGAATCACGCAGGGAGTCCCGTTGCGCAGGCTCTCGAGCGCTACCAGCCCGAGCGGCTCGCTGACCGACGGCATCACACAGACGTCGGCCGCACGGTACAGCCGGTCGACTTCAGCTCCCTTGACCGCACCGGCGAAGTGGACCTTCCCCGTGAGTCCGAGCTCGACGGTGCGCTCGATGACCGCCGGCAGGAGGTCCCCGGTGCCGGCGAGGATGAAGTGTGCCTCCGGGACTTGATCCGAGACGCGCGCCGCAAGCTCGACGAAGTATTCCGGGCCCTTTTGTCGCGTCACCCGGCCGAGAAACAGGACGGTGGGCCGATCGCGTACGACGGGGAGATCCTCCAGTTCCTCGTCGTCGGATGGGATGTCGATGCCGAAATGGACGACGTCGATCTTCTGAGAAGGGATGCCATAGCGCCCGACCACCTGGCGCTTGAGCGCGTGGCTGTTGCTGATCACCCGGTCCGCGGCCGACATCCCCTGACCTTCGCGCCGGTGGATCTCGGGATTGCCCGGACCGCCACACCGGTCGTACTCCGTCGCGTGGATATGAGCGACCAACGGCTTCCCCGATATCGCCCGCGCCCGGCGTCCAGCCTCGAAGGTGAGCCAGTCGTGCGTGTCGATGAGGTCGTGCGGCTCCTCGCGCGCGATCAATTCAGCGATGTCGGCGTAGCGCTCGACCTCATCGAACAGGCTCGCGCCGTACACGGCCTCGCCAGCCCCGGCGCGCACGCCACCCGAGAGCGCGAGATACTCCTCGGCCCGGACATACGGCATGAGGGGCGAGTCGACGCGGATGGAACGGAGTCCGGGACGCTCGTCCGCGGCGCTGATGATGCGGAGATTGGGAACCGGTGTGCCGACGGCGGCGAACGGAACCACCAGCGTGACCTCGATGCCTCGATGGAGAAGTCCCTTGACGAGGCCGAGAGTCGCCGTCGCGAGACCACCGGCCTGAAACGGGGGAAACTCCCAACCGAACATCAGCACGCGCATAGGGGGCGGTCACCTCGAAACGGGAAGCGAACGACGCCGCACGCGGAAAGAATTGTACGGCTGGATGCGGGGGGTAACGCGGGGAGGAGGCCTGGGGTTCCAGCGGGAGCGGACCGGTGCTATGCGCTCAGGACTCGATCCTCATGGATCGTGACTCACGGCCTTTCCGGCCGATTTCCATTCGGAGAACCCGCCGGAGAAGATCCGGACGTCGCTGAAGCCCCGCGCCAGAAGCAGGCTCGCGGCGATCGCCGCGCGGCCTCCAGCCTGGCAGTGGACGACGATCGGGCGATCCTTCGGGAGGTCGCCGACCCGGTCCGGGAGATCGCCCAATGGGACGTGCCGAGCCCACGGCAGATGCCCCGTCTTCCACTCGCCGGGCGTGCGGACGTCGACTACCGCCAGCCCGCCCTCGGCGGCCGCCTTCTCGATGGATGCGGCGTCGATGCTTGGGATCGTCTGGAGCGTGCCGTCCGTGGATCGGCCGTTCAAGCCGGCGGCATCGAAGAACCCCACCACCCGGTCGAGCCCGATACCGGACAAATCCTTGGCGATCTCAGCGGCAGACTCTTCGCCATTCGTCCCAGTGATCAGGTAGATGTCCTTGTCATAGGGAAGCAGCCATCCGGCCCAGGATGTGAACGCGCGATTGGCTGGAATGTTGATCGTCCCCCGAACCGCGCCACGTCCGTATTCCTGGGCCGTCCGTGTATCGACGACCGCACCCTCGGCCAGCGCCGACGCGAGTTGGTCTGGTGGGAGCCTCTGGATGCTCGGGGATGCAGAACGGAGCGGCGGCCCATCCCGGTTGATTCGCTTCATGTTGGCGAAGTATCGCGGCGGGTCGGGCTGACCCTCGAGCACCCGGCGGACGAACTCGTCCTCATCCTCGATCGCGAACGCCCAGTTGGTCCGCCGCTCGTAGCCCAGCGTCGACTGCGGCACGGCACCGAGCGACTTCCCACAGGACGAGCCGGCACCGTGGCCGGGCCAGATCTGGAGATAGTCGGGCAAGTCCCGGCATCGCCGGAGCGACGCGAAGAGCTGGCGCGCGCTCGCGTCCATCGTGCCTTGTTGCCTCGCCGCCCGTTCGAGCAGATCGGGACGCCCGACGTCACCCACGAAGATGAAATCTCCCGTGAGTGCGCCCATGGGATCGCGTCCTGACTTCGTGTCGGTCACGAGAAACATCAGATGCTCGGGTGTGTGCCCCGGCGTATGGCGCACCGACACCTCGATCGCTCCCACTCGAAAGCGCGCGCCATCCTCGAGTACCACCGCGTGGGCTTCCTCCGCGAAGCGGTACCGCCAGTCCGGCCCTCCCATACCCGAGAGGTAGAGCCGGGCGCCCGTGCGCTGGGCCAGCTCGCGGGAGCCGGACACGAAATCGGCGTGGATGTGGGTTTCGGTCACGTGGGTGACGCGAAACCCCTCACGGCGGGCGAGGTCGAGGTAGCGTCCGATGTCGCGATTGGGGTCCACGACCAGCGCTTCCCCGGAGCCGTCGCACCCGATGAGGTAGCTGGCCTGTGCAAGCGTGTCGTCGTAGAGCAGTCTCAGGAACATGTGTCGTCAGGTCTCCGTACTCGGCATGAGCGGGCCGAGCGGCAGTCGCAGCCGCGCCCTGGCGCCGCGCGCCCCCCGGGTACCCTCGCGAGGCTCGAGCGAGAGCGCCCCTCCATGAGCTTCCGCGATCTGGCGGCAGAGCACCAGCCCGATTCCCGATCCGGTCGCCTTGGTAGTGAAGAAGGGTACGAACAGGTTGCCGGGATCGGGGAGGCCCGGCCCGTCGTCTTCGATGGTCACCTCCAACACCCCCGCCTTCGTCGTCCACGCGACCCGCACACCACCCTTCGTCTCCAGGGCGGCATCGGCCGCGTTCCGCACGAGATTGATGAGCAGCTGATCGAGCTGATCTCCGTCGGCGGTGAGCATGAGTGATGGTCCGTCCTTGGTCACCACCGCGACTCTCGTCTCCAACGCGACCACCCGGTGCACCCACGCGGCGACGTCGACCGGCGCAAATTTTGGCGGCGGGAGACGTGCAAGTCGCGCGTACGCACTCATGAACCGGCCGAGGGCCTCGGAACGGGTCTCGATCACCTGAAGACCCGAGCGCAGGTCCTGCTCCCAATCCTCCGGCCGGGCATCTCGCGCCGCGATGCTCTTGAGGCTGCCGGCGATCGACTTGATCGGCGCGAGCGAGTTGTTGATCTCGTGGCCCAGCACCCGGACGATGCGCTGCCAGGCCGACCGCTCTTCCGCTCGTAAGACCCGGCTCAGGTCAGTCAGCACCAGGAGCTGGTGGGGCAGTCCGTCCTGGCGAAAAGTACCGCCTCGAACCTCCCAACGGCCTGCGCCACCCGGAAACACCGCTTCGAGCGTCCGGGGCCACTCTCCCTCGAGACACGCCGCCAGACCGACGCTCGCGGCATCGAGCCCGAGGAGTCGCTCGCTCGGTTGTCCCAGCAACCGTTCGCCTCCGCGATTGACGAGTCGTAGCCTGCGATCGCTATCGAACGCGAAGACCGCGGCGTCCATCTCCTCGATGACGCGGCGGAGCAGCGCCGTGGCCTCGAGCGCGCGCAGACGCTGGGAGCGCAGCGTCTCGCTTAGCGCGTTCACCTCCAGCAGCGCCAAGCCGAGTCCCCCGTCCGCGCTCGCGCCACGCGCACGGATCGAGTAGTCGCCCTCCCGCAGGGCCGCGAGAAGGTTGGAGATGGTCTGGAGCGGCCGGATGACTCGCTCGCGCACCATCAGCGCCCCGACGAGCCACGCGCCGACGGCGATGAGTCCGAAAGTCAGCCGGACCCGCAGCGGATGGTCACCGGCCCACAACAGCCAGCACGAGAGCGCCACGGCGGGCAACCCCGCCGCGAGCGCCACACGGAATACCCGTGACTCGTGACCGGTGGGACGGTGCCCCCGGTCAGAGGCCATGATACTGGAGTCGCCGGTAGAGGGCGCTCCGGCTCAGGCCGAGCGCCTTGGCCGCGTGGCTCACGTTCCCCTCGTGCCGCTCGAGCGCCTTCTGGATCAGCAGCCGTTCGACTTCCTCGAGCGGAAGGTCCTCGAGGCGGGGTGCGGGCCCGCCACCGCGAAGGCCGAGGTCGCCGCTCCGGAGCAGCGGCTCCTGCGCCATGAGGACCGCCCGCTCGATCGTGTGGTCGAGCTCGCGGACGTTGCCGGGCCACGGATGCGACTCGAGGATGCGCGCCGCCTCGGGCTCGAAGCCGGTGATCGTCTTGCGATATCTCGTGGCGTGGCGGGCGAGAAAATGGGCCGCGAGGACGTGAATATCCTCGCTCCGATCGCGAAGCGGCGGAAGACGGATCTCGATCGTGTTGAGGCGGAACAGCAGGTCCTCCCGGAAACGGCCGGCCGCCACCTCGCCTCCGAGATCCGCATTGGTGGCCGACAAGATGCGGACATCCACCTTTCGTGGCCGGGAAGCGCCCACCCTTTCGACTTCGCCCGTTTCGAGCACCCGTAGGAGCTTGGCCTGCTGCCGCGGGGCCAGGGTACCGATCTCATCGAGCAGCAACGTCCCCCCGTCGGCCAGCTCGAACCGCCCGATCCGGTCGGTGCGTGCGTCGGTGAACGCCCCCTTCACGTGTCCGAACATCTCGCTCTCGAAGAGGCCTTCGGAGAGGCCGCCGAGATTGACGGCGACGAAGGGGCGGCTGGCGCGGCCGGAGGCGGCGTGCATCCAGTGCGCCACGACCTCTTTCCCGGTGCCATGCTCTCCCGTGATGAGCACGTTGGCGTCCGAGGGGGCGACGCGGCTCATGAGCTGCACGATCGGCCGCATCGCCGCCGATTCCGCGATCATCTCGGGTGCGCCGTCGCGGCGGAGAATGCGATTCTCGCTCTCGAGCCGGCGGGTCCTGCGAAGCGCGCGGCCGAGCTCGACCTGGACGCGGAGCGTGGAGAGGAGCCGGGTGTTGTCCCAGGGTTTTTCGATGAAATCCCGCGCGCCTCGCCGCACCGCGTCGACCGCCTTTTCCACGCTCCCCCACGCGGTCATGACGATGGTGGGCAACGTGGCATCGAGCCCCTGGAGCTCGGACACCAGCTCGAGCCCCTCGCGGCCGGTGGTGGTGTCGCGAGCGTAGTTGAGGTCGAGGAGGACGGCGTCGAAGTCGGACCGCTGGACGGCCGCGAGCACGGCGGCCGGGGAACCGACCGTCTCGATCGCGTAGCCCTCGCCCTTGAGGAGCAGTCGAAGCGCCTCGCGGACATCGGGCTGGTCATCCGCGACGAGGATATGGGGAGGCGGCGCGGAACTCGGCACAGTACCTGGTTGGCTGGGTCGGGCGGAAATGTAGCTCGTTGGGGCGCGAGGCTAGAGGCTGGAGGCTGGCTCCCGCTCCGGCTCCACGATCCACCCGTCCCGCAGCTGGATCGTCCGGTGCGAGTACGAAGCATTCCGCTCCGAATGCGTCACCTGCACGATCGTCATTCCCTGTTGATTGAGCCGAGTGAACAGCGCCATGATCTCTTCGCCCTGGGCGCTGTGCAGGTTTCCGGTCGGCTCGTCGGCGAGGAGCAGCTTCGGATTGGCGATGACCGCACGGGCCACGCCCACGAGCTGCTGCTGCCCGCCGGAGAGCTGCGCCGGATAGAGATCCTTCTTTCCGACCATCTGGAACCGGTCGAGGGTCTCCCCGACGATGGCCGCGCGTTCCTTGGGTTTGACGTCACGGTAGGAAAGAGGAATCTCCAGATTCTCATACACCGTGAGATCGTCCAGCAGGTGGTACTTCTGAAAGACGAAACCGATGTATCGCTTGTTGAGCTCGACTCGCTTCTTGGGCGGCAGCGTGTGTACCGCCTCGCCGAAGAATCGGAACTCGCCGGCCCATCCGTGATCCAGCATGCCCAGCACGCTGAGCAGGGTGGACTTCCCCGCCCCGGATGGCCCCATGATGGTCACGAACTCGCCCTCACGGATGTCGAGGGTGATCTGGCGGAGGACGTAGGTCCGCGAGGGGCCGGTCGGATAGAAGCGCTCGACGTTCGTCAGCGATATCACGGGACGATGGGGTTGTGGGTAACGGTCATTCGCTGCGGAGCGCCATGGCCGGGTCGACCCGGGTCGCACGGCGCGCGGGAAGGTAGCACGCGGCCAGCGCGACGAACGCCAGCAGGATGCTGATGCCCACGAAGGTCGGGGGATCCGCGGGCCGGACCTGATAGAGCAGTCCGGCGAGGAGCTGTGCCAGAGCCAGCGATGCCAGCAGACCGATCGCGATGCTGGCGCCCACCAGACGCATGCCGCCGAGAATCACGCTCCGCTGTGTGGCTCCGGGGTCCTCGCCGAGGGCGAGCCGGATACCGAACTCACGGGTTCGCTGGGTAACGGAGTAGGAGATGACTCCGAAGATCCCAACCGCCGCGAGCACCAGGGCGATCGCTCCCAGCACTCCCATGAGAACCAGGCTGAACCGTGCCTGGGCCATCTGCTCGCCGACATACGCCTCCATCGGCACCAGCCGGTCGACCGGAAGATCCTTGTCCATCGAGGCCACCGCCTGTCGCACGGCGGTGGTCAGTGCAGCGGGAGCGACCGCGGTTTCGACGGCGAACGAGATGCTGGTCGCGGTACCCTGTGCCAGCGGCCGGAAGATGAGCGGCAGCGTGGTCCGTCCGAGATCGTGCATCCGCTGGTGCTCCACGACCCCGACCACCTCGGAGTACATGTTCTCATCGCCGGTCGGATTGACCTGCAGCCGCTTGCCCACGGCGCTCTGACCCGGCCAGGCCAGGTTGGCGAGCGTCTCATCGATGATGATCACTGGCGGCGTGCCGGGTTTGTCGTCGTCGGTGAAGTTCCTGCCGGCGAGTAGGCGGGTGTTCATCGTCGTGAAGTAGCCGGTCGAGATGTTTCGACCATCGGCGGTCACGCTCTCGAAGTTGCGCGCCGTTTCCTCATTGTAGGCGAACGGCTGGAGCGGCCCGCTGCCGGTGAGAGGCAGTTGGGTGATCTCCCCCACGCTCTTCACGCCCGGGATCGCCGCAAGTGTTGTCTCCAGCTCCTTCAGAAACGTGCGCCGATCCGCCCCCTTCTGGTACGTGTTCGAGGGGAAGGAAATCTGGAAGGTGAGCAGATCCGATGGGTCGAACCCCGGACGAACCTGCTGGAGCGCGATGAAGCTCCTGATGAGCAACCCCGCGCCGACCAGGAGCACCACCGAGAGCGCCACCTCTCCGATGATCAGGAGGTCCCGGATACGCTGGCGGCGTCCCCCGGCGCCACGGCTCACTGACTGGAGCGTGGACCGCTGATCGGCGCGGGAAGCCTGGATCGCGGGCACGAGCCCGAATCCGACGGCGGTCACCATGCACACCGCCGCGGTGAAGGCCAGCACGCCGAAGTCGATGCTCACTTCGCCCAGCCGGGGCAGGTTCGCCGGGTGCAGCGCGCGAAGGAACCCGATGGCGCCCATCGCCACGGCGAGACCGAGCACGCCTCCCGCGACCGCCAGGACGAAGCTCTCGGTGAGAAGCTGTCGCACGACCGCCCACCGGCTCGCGCCGAGTGCGGCACGGAGAGCGAACTCGCCCTCACGCACCGTCGCTCGGACGAGGAGGAGATGGGCGACGTTGGCACACGCGACGAGGAGCGTCAGCCCAACCGCCCCAAAGAGAATGAGCAGCGATGGCCTGGCGTGCTTGACGATGTCTTCGTGCAGCGGCACGGCACGAATGCGGACGTTGGATGCCTTGTGCTCCGGGAACTCCGCCCGGAATTCGGCCGCGATCCGATTCATGTCATCCTGCGCCTGCGCGTAGGTGACACCGGGCTTGAGGCGGCCGAACACGGTGAAGAACGTCAGATTTCTCGGCAAGGGATACGAATAGTCGAACTGCATCGGCGCCCACACCTCGGCGTCGGTGACGACGAATGCCTCGGCGGGCAGCAGAAGATGGAATCCCTCGGGAAGGATCCCGACCACGGTGTGCGCGATCCCGTCCACCTGAATGGTCTTGCCCACCAGCGACTTGTCCCCGCCGTAGCGACGCTTCCACAAGCCATCGGTGATCATCACGACGTGCGGGCCGTTCAGGACCTCTTCTTCGGGGAGGAAATTGCGGCCGTATGCCGGCCTCACGCCAAGGAGCGGAAAGAAGTTCCAGGTGATCGTGTTCATCGTCACCCGTTCCGGCTCGCCGCTTCCGGTGAGGTTGCCACGCAGGTTGACGACGTCCGATTCGGAGGCGGCGGCGAACGACTCGAAGGTTCGCGAACGCCGCTGATAATCCCGGAAGTCAGCGGGCGAAACCGCAGGAAGCGATTGGGCGCCTTCACCGAGGTCGTTCCAGATGTTCACGAGCCTGCCCGAGTTCTCGTATGGGAGCGGCCGGAGCAGGACGCTGTTCACGACCGTGAAGATCGCGGTCGTCGCGCCGATGCCGAGCGCGAGCGTCACGATCGCGGCCAGCGTGAACCCCGGGGTGCGCTGCAGTCCACGAACGGCGTACCGGAAGTCCTGTCGCAGCGAGCTCATCATTCGCTCCTCAGTGCGTCGATCGGGTCCACCTTGGTGGCGCGGATGGCTGGAATGAGGCATGCCACGACGGATACGCCCGCGAGTACGAGCACGGCAGCACCGAGCACACGCGGGTCGCTCGGGCTCACGCCGTAGAGCAACGTCGTCAGGAGGCGGCTCAGCGCGAGGGCACCCGCCAGTCCCAGTCCCAATCCCGCCAGCGTGAGTCCGAGGCCTTGCCGCAGAACCATCGCCTGGACCGACCTGGCCCGCGCGCCGAGCGCCAGCCGAATGCCAAGCTCCCGAGTTCGTTGGGTGACGCCGTAGGCCATCACGCCATAGACGCCGACCGTGGCCAGCACGAGGGCGAGGAAACCGAACAGGGTGAGGAGCGACATGTTGAAGCGCTGGCGCGCAGTCGCGTTTTGGAGCAATTCGCCCGCCTCTCGGAGCCGTGAGATCGGCTGATCCGGGTCGATTTCGTGGACCGCCGACTTGATCGCGGGTACGAGCACGCCGGCCGCGACCTGGCTTCGGATGACGAACGAGAGGGGGATCGTCATGAAGATGCCCCACGAGTCGGCCGACAGTTGGTCGGTCGGGACGTACAGCTCGGGCGTCGGCGCATCGGTCAGACCGGTCTGCCGCACGTCGGCGATAACGCCGACGATCTGCCGCCATTCGGCGGAATCCGCCGTTCCAAAGGTGAGCCGCTGGCCGATGGGATTCTGCCCGGGGAAGAGCTTCCGGGCGAGTGCCTCGTTCACCACCGTGACGAGAGTCGAGCCGGCGCGATCATCCGCGGTCAGCAGACGGCCCTGGCGGAGAGTTACCCCGATCGATCCGAGGAAGTCCCCCGACACGATCCGGTATCCCGCATACTGTTCGTGGCCGGGCGCCGGCGCCGGACGGCCTTCGACCGAGATGTCGCCACTCGCGAATCCGTTGCCGAGCGGCAGGAAGAACACGGCACCCGCCCGCTCCACCCCCGGGATGTCGTCGAGGCGCTCGATCACCCGATCGATGTAACGCTGCTGCGCGGCGCCGTCGGCGTACTTGGCGCCGGAAATGCTCATCTGGAACGTCATCGCGCCCTGCGGCTGGAACCCGAGAACGACGTTGCTGAGCTGCCGCACGCTCACGATGAGCAGCGCCGCGCCGACCAGGAGAATGAGGGCGAGCGACACCTGAGCCACCGCCAGCGCGGAGCGGAAACGTGTCCGGTGCCTCCCCGCGCTGGCCGCCCGCCCTTCACCCCTGAACGATTCCGCCGGGTCCTGGCGCGACAACGACAGCGCAGGCGCGAGTCCGAATCCGATGCCGACGACGAGCGACACCACCAGGGTGAACACCAGGACGGTGGGGTCGATGCCGATCTCCGCGAGGCGGGGAATACCCCGAGGCTGCAAGGCCAGCAGGAGATCGATGGCCCAGCTGGCGAGCAGGAGACCGAGCAGGCCACCGAGCACCGATACCGTCATGGCTTCGACCAGCACCTGGCGGACCAGCCGCCAGCGACCAGCGCCGAGCGCCGCGCGCACGGCCAGCTCCCGCTGGCGTGTGGCCGCGCGAGCCAGAAAGAGATTGGCGACGTTGGCGCACGCGATCAGCAGCACCAGCGCCACCGCGCCGGTCAGCAACAGCAGGGCCGACCGGACCGTTCCCACCGTGTCATCGGTCAACGGTATCACGATGGCGCCGCGACCGGTGTTGCTCTCGGGGAATTCCTTCTCGAGTGCCCTCGCGAGGCCGGTTACGTCGTCCTGCGCCTGTGCGAGCGTGATCCCAGGCTTCAGTCGCGCGAGGACGTCGTATGAATGGCTGTCACGCATGGCCGACCGCCCAAGACCGTAGCCCAGCGGAACCCAAGCCTGGACGGTGCCGGGATAGCCAGCGCTGGCCGGTGCCACACCTACCACGGTATACGGCTGGCCGCTGAGTGAGAGGGTCCGACCCAGGATGGTAGAATCCCCCCCGAAGCGGCTCCGCCAGAGGTTCTCGCTCAGCACCACGACCGTCGCCTGCCCCTGGTCCTCGCCCGGGAGAAAGCCTCGCCCGAGGATGGGATCGATCCCCAGAACACGGAAGAAGTCGGCATCGGTCACCGCCGCGACGACTTCCTCCGGCTCTCCGGCTCCGACCAACGCGAGGTTGAGCCCGCGTGACGTCGTCATGCCCGCGAACGAGTGGTTGCGCTTCTTCCAGTCGAGGAAGTTCGGGCCGCTGACGCTTCCCTGCTCCGAGCCGCCATAGACCTCCCGCACTACCACCAGCTCGCCGGCATTCCGGTAAGGAAGCGCGCGGAGCAGCACTGCGTTCACCACGCTGAAGATCGCGGTGTTGGCGCCGATGCCGAGTGCGAGGGTGAGAAGGGTCACGAGCGTAAAGCCGGGTGCCTTGGCGAGAGACCTGAGTCCGTACCGCAGGTCCTGCAGCAGAGAATCCATCATTCGCTCCGAAGGGTATCGATCGGATCGACTCTCGTGGCGCGAACAGCGGGCACGAGCGTCGCGATAGCGGCGACCGCAGCGAGCGCGGCGGCGGTGCCCGCGAAGGTGAGCGGGTCGGTCGGCTGCACTCCGTAGAGCATCCCGGCGATCCATCGCGCGGCGATGAACGAGCCGATGGAGCCGAGCAGAATGCCGGCTCCGGCGATGGCGGCGCCCTGTCCGGCGATCATGCGGAGGATCTCCCGGGGCACGGCGCCCAGCGCGATTCGAATGCCGATCTCGCGGGAGCGCTGGAGAACCAGATGGGCCATGACGCCGTAGATCCCGACCGCGCCGAGCGTGAGCGCGAGCCCCGCGAACAACGTCACGATCAGCATTGTCAGCCGGCGCTGAGCTGCCCACGCACCCAGCGCATCGTGCATCGTCTGCACTTCGGCGAGCGGCACATTCGGATCGATCGAGGCGAGCGTCGCGCGAAGCGGACTGCTCAACGCCTCCGGATCGCCGGAGGTGCGGATCACGAGATAGAGGCTTCGCCAGGCCGTCCCCGTCCCGGCGGGCCATTGGGCTTCGGGGAAGTACATCTCGGGCCGGGGTGTCGCGTCGAGGCCGCGGTGCTTCACATCGCCGACGATTCCGACCACGGTACGCCAGATCGAGTCGATGTCTCCGCCACCCATGAGGACCCGTTGACCGAGAGCATTGCCATCGGGCCACACTTGTCTGGCGAGCGTCTCGTTCACGATCAACGCGCCGGGCGCGCCAAGGGCGTCGTGATCATCGAAGGCCCGCCCCTGTCGCAATGGAATGCGCATCGTCCGGAAGTATTGTGGCGTGACGACCTGCCAGTCCGCGTGCCGGCGCTCTTCAGGCTTGATGGGCAGTGAGTAGCGGCCTTCCATGACGAACGACCAGTCCCCGATCTCCAGTCGGCCCGTCATCGGGAGTGCGCGTGCGGCGCCGGCTGATTGGACACCCGGCAGCCCTGACACGCGATCGATCAGGTCACGGAAGAAACCCCAGATCTGCTTGTTCTCGGCGTAACGCGCTGCCGTGAGATCCACCCGCGCGGTCAGCAGGTGCTCGGCGTCGAAGCCGGGATCGACGTGCGTGAGGCGGAGGAAGCTGCGCACCAGGAGGCCGGCGCCGGTCAGCAGCATCAGGGCGAGGGCGATCTGGCCGACCACCAGCGCACGCCGGAAACGTTGTCTCGACCTGCCGACGGTCCCCGCCCGCCCGCCTTCGGAGACGACGCTGCTCAGGTTTCCCCGGAGCGCATGGAGCGCCGGCGCCATTCCGAAGAGAAGTCCCGTGAGGAGCGCGATGGCGGCAGTGAAGGCAAGGACCTGACCGTCGAGCTGTATGGCGTCGAGACGGGGGATGGATGCGGGTGCGACGAGCACCAGGGCGCGCACGCCCCACGTCGCCAGCATCAGGGCCAGCACGCCTCCCACGAGTGCGAGCGTGGTGCTCTCGGTCAGCAGCTGGCGGACGAGGCGGCCCCGGCCCGCGCCCAGCGCGGTGCGGAGTGCGACTTCCCTGGCCCGCTCTTCGGATCGGACGAGCAACAGCGCCGCCACGTTCGCGCACGCGATGAGGAGCAGCAATCCAACAGCTCCGAGGAGCACGAGCATCGCGGGCTTGACCGACCCAGTGACGACTCCAGGCACTCCTGAAGCGCTGCCGGCAAACTCCGCGGCATACTTCCCAGCGTACGTCTCCTTCATCCGGGCCATGAGGGCCGACACTTCCCGGTCGGCCATTTCGAGCGAGGTGCCGTCGCGGAGGCGAGCGATCGTCTCGAGATAGTGAAAGCCCCGCTCCCCCCGATCCGCCGCGGGATCGAGCGTAAGGGGAGCCCACGCCTCCATCCTCCGCCCGGAGTAATGACTGGGAAGCTGGAAGCCGGCGGGCATGACGCCGATCACCGTGGTGGGCGTGTCGTCGAGCATGACCTGTCGGCCGATGATCTTTGGGTCGCCGCCGAACCGACGGCGCCAGAGCCCGTCGCTGAGGAGCACCACCGGCGCCTGTCCGGGCCGGTCCTCCTCGGCGGTGAACGGTCGCCCGAGGGCCGGCGTGACGCCGAGCAGTGGAAGGCCATTCGCGGTCAGCACACCCATCAGCAACCGCTCCGGCGTGCCCGAGCCCGTGAGATTGACCGATCCATCCGCGTAGGCCGCGACCCCCTCGAACGACCGGGCCTGTTCGCGCATGTCCCAGAATTCCGCTTCGGACAGCTCCGCGCGGTCCTTGAGCGCCCAGTGTCCGTTGATCATCGCGAGCCGGTCGGGACGCTCGTACGGGAGCGGCCGCAGCAACACGCCGTTGATTACGCTGAAAATCGCGCTGGTAGCGCCGATGCCGAGCGCGAGCGTGAGCACGGCCGTGGCCGTGAATGCCGGACTCCGCCACAGCTGCCGGAGCCCGTACCGGAAGTCCTGCAACAGGGCGTCGATCATTCGGACCTCAGCGCGGTCATGGGGTCGACCCGCAAAGCACGGCGCGCCGGGAGATAGCTCGCGGTCAGCGCCACGACCGCCAGCAGGGCCGCGACCGTCACGTACGTCACCGGATCGCGCGCTGTGATGCCGAAGAGCTGGCTGGTGAGCACCCGGCTCAGCAGCCAGGCACCGACCACGCCGATCAGCAAGCCGATGCCGACGAGGCGCATCCCCTGCCCCACCACCAGCTCGAGCACGTCCCGTGCTCCCGCACCAAGCGCGACGCGGATACCGATTTCGTGGCGGCGCTGGGTCGTGGTGTACGCCATGACCCCGTAGATACCGATCGCGGAGAGCACCAGCGCGATGCTCGCGAAGAGCGTGAGCAACAGCAGCGAGAACCGGCGCTCCGCGCTCGCATCGGCGATGACCCGCTCCATCGGCTTGATACCGAACACGGGCTGCTCGGGATCGGCCTCACGGATGGCCTTGGTCACCGCGACGCCGAGCCGATCCGGGGGGCCCGCCGTGCGGACCACGAAGCTCATCTCCTGGTTTGGATAGAGCTCGCTCGAGAGGAAGATCTCTTCCCGGGCAGGTTGGTCGGGCGCGACTTGCCGCACATCTCCGGCGACTCCCACGATCGTGACCCACGGTCCCTTGGGACCGAACACCTGGACCCTGCGGCCGACCGGGTCGTCCCCGTGCCAGTACTTCTCCGCGAGTGTGTGGTTGATCACCGCTTCCTTCGGACCCAGCGAGTCTGCGACGGCCGAGAGCGACCGTCCCTGGAGCAGCGGGATTTCCATCGTCGAGAAGTAGTTCGGGGTCACGAAGCGCAGATCGGACGCCGGCGGGAGCTGGGCCGGCGGAGTCGGGTGACCCTCGATCTCGAACCGGACGTCGCCCCGGCCGCGGAATGCCAGCCGCGATACGAGGGCGGCATCGCGAACGCCCGGGGTCCGCTGTACTGCTTCCTGTGCGCGGGAGAAGAAGGCGCGGCGCTGCTCGTTGGTGAAATAGCGTCCCTTCGAGGGATCATTCTGCACCGGCAGCCACACCTGCATCGTCAGCAGATTCTCGGGGTTGAACCCCGGCTCGATCGAGATCAGCCGCTGAAAGCTGCGGAGCAGGAGACCGGCGCCAGCGAGCAGCATCAAGGCGACGGCGACCTCGATGATGACCAATGCGCCCCGCACGCGCGTGCGTGGGGCGCCGGCGCTCGCGCCCCGGCCGGAGTCCTTGAGCGCCCCCTGGAGATCAGGGCGCGAGGCTTGAATCGCCGGGACCAGCCCGAAGCCGACTCCGGTGAGGAGTATGAGAAACGCGGTGAAGCCCAGCACCGTCGTATCGATCCCGATCTCTCGGGCCCGTGGCAGGTACTGGGACGCGAGATGTCCGAGCGCGCTGGTGCCCCAGAGCGCGATCAACAGCCCGAGCAGCCCACCGGCGGTGGCGAGGACGATGCTCTCGGTGAGAAGCTGGCGGATGAGACGCATGCGGCTGCCGCCCAGCGCGGTCCGAATGGCGATCTCGCGGTCGCGGGTTGTCGCCCGCGCGAGCAGCAGATTGGCGACATTGGAGCAGCCGATCAGGAGCACGAAGCCCACGGCGCCGAGGAGCACGAGGAGCGCGGGCCGCACGTTGCCGACTACGCGCTCGGCGAGCGGCACCGCGTCAGCCTGCCAACCGAGGGTCGCGGGGTACGCGTCGGGATATTCGCGAGCCAGCCGGCTCGTGAGGGCCGTGAGCTGGGAGCGCACCCCGTCGAGGGTCGTCCCCGGCTCGGTACGCCCGATGAGATCGAAGACCCGGGCGCCGCGGGTGTTGACGAAGTTGGTATCGGGATTGTCGAGCGCGATCGGCGCCCACAGCTCCATCGGCGAGGCTCCGCTCTCGACGGGATGACGGAAGCCTCGAGGCATCACGCCGACGATCGTGATGGGGTCGTCATCCAGCCGCACGGATTTCCCGATCACGCCCCGGTCGCCGCCGAAACGATGCTGCCAGAGGTCGTACGAGATGAGCGCGACGTACCCTATCTTCCCCTGGTCGTCGGCCTTGGTGAAGTCCCGCCCCAGGATGGGGGCGGCGCCGAGGAGCGAGAAATAGTTGTAGCTCACCACGGCGGCCTGGATCCGCTCGGGCTCACCCAGCCCGGTGAGGTTGATGTTGATCGGCCAGACCGCAGCGAGCTCGCGGATGCCCGGAACTCCGGCACGGATGTCCTGATATTCCGGCTGGGCCATTGGGACGTCAGAGCGGTTCCGGCCGGCGAGACGCGCGCGGACCGAGATCAGCTGGTCGGGACGGTCGTACGACAGCGGCCGGAGGAGCACGGCGTTGACCACGCTGAAGATCGCGGTGTTCGCACCGATGCCGAGCGCCAGCGTCAGCACGGCGATGATGGTGAAGCCGGGGCTTCGCACCAGTCCCCGGATCGCGAATCGAAGGTCTCGCCAGAGGGTATCCATCACGCCACCTCGCGGTCGAATGGGTCGTGCGCCACCAGGCGGCCGTCGAAGAGCCGGACGGTGCGGCGCGCCTGAACGGCGTACCTCGGATCGTGACTCACGACGCAGAGGGTCGCGCCTTCGCGGTTGAGCTCGGAGAGCAGCGCCATTACGTCGGCGCCGTTCCGGGAATCGAGATTTCCGGTCGGCTCGTCCGCCAGAAGGACGAGCGGCCGCCCGGCAACGGCGCGTGCGACGGCCACCCGCTGTTGCTGACCGCCCGACAACTGCGCGGGATAGTGATGAATCCGGTGGAGCAGGCCGACACGCTCGAGCGCCTCGTGGACGGCGCGCTTGCGCTCGCCCGCCGGCATGCCGCGATAGACCAGCGGCAGCTCGACGTTACGGAACACGGTGAGATCGCCGATCAGATTGAAGGCCTGGAAAATGAAACCGATGGCGCGGGAGCGGACGCGGGCCCGCTGTGCCTGGCTCAGCGTGGCGACGGGCTCGCCGGCCAGCACGTAGCTCCCCTCGCTCGGCGAGTCCAGCAGACCGAGCAGCGAGAGCAGCGTCGTCTTGCCGCAGCCCGACGGCCCGCTGATGGCGACGTACTCGCCGGCCCGGATTTCCAGGTCGATACTGGCGAGGGCGTGCGTCTCGACTTCCGGTGTGTGGAAGATCTTGGAGACGCCGCTAAGGCGGATCAGGGGATCGATCGCGAGCGCCATCGTCACTCCGCCCGCAGCGCGAGCGTGGGCGCCTTGAGCAGGGAGCGGCAGGCGAAGCGGATATTCTGAAATAGGGTGCCCATTTCGGTACCTCGTCGTCATCAATCGGCGCGGAGCGCCGTCATCGGGTCCGAGCGTGCGGCCCGCCTCGCGGGCAGCCAGGTGGCGGCGAAGGCCACGAGCACGAGGAAGACCGTCACCGCGCCGAAGGCGATCGGATCGGTCGCGCCCACACCGAAGAGCAGGCTGCGAAGCACCCGGCCACCAGCCAGCGCACCAGCCAAGCCGAACGCGATCCCCACGAATACCGGCGCCATGCCCTGCCGGATCACCAGCCTGATCACCCACCCCGCGCCCGCGCCGAGTGCCAGCCGGATGCCCAGCTCGCGAGTCCGCTGCACGACGCCGTACGCGATGACGCCGTAGATGCCGATGGCCGCGAGCGCCAGCGCGGACAGGGCAAAGCCGCCGAGCATGAGCGCATTCACCCGAGGCCGGTCGATCGTATTGGCGATCCGATCGTCCATCGTGGCGATCTGCGACAGCGGCAGGTCGCGGTCGATGGCCTGGACCGCGCCGCGCAGGGCCGGCACCAGCGCGGTTGGATTCCCCGCGGTGCGCGCGACGATCAGGAGTGACCGTGAGGAGACCTGCGCGATCGGCAGGTACAGTTGCGGGTACGGAATGCGGCCGGGTGATTCCTCGTGCACGTCGCCCACGACGCCGACGATGGTCATCCAGGTGGCCGCCGGATCCGCGGGATCTTCCAGCGTGATGCGCGATCCGAGCGGGTCCCGCCCAGGCCAGTACCGCTCGGCCATCGAGCGGCTGATGACTGCGACCGCGTTCGCTCCCTCTCGATCGCCGTCGTCGTATGCGCGGCCACGCACGAGCGGGATGCCGAGCGTCGTGAAATACCTGGGCGAGGTGCGGAAGACGGCAGCGTCCTGCACCGCCTCCGGCGCGAGCGGCTCCTGACCAGCGATGGCGAATCCCCAATAGGGGAGCCCATCGCCCATCGGGCCGTCAGAGGCCAGCGCGGCGGATGTGACGCCCGGCAGTGCATCGAGTCGTTCACGAAGGGCGGCCACGAACGCGACCTGCTGTTTGGGCTCGCCGTAGCGAAGCCGGGGGAGCGTGACGCGTGCGGTCAGGACGCCCGCGCCGCGAAATCCCGGATCGATCCGCTGCAACCGATCGAAGCTGCGCAGTAGCAGCGCGGCGCCGACGAGCAGCACGAAGGCGATCGCCACCTCGAGCTGAACGAGGAAACTCCTGGTCCGTCCGGCACCCCTCGAGCCGGTCTGGGCCCGCCCACCGCGCTGGAGACCCTCGCGCAGGTCGTCGCGCCCCAGCCGCAGCGCCGGAGCGAGACCGAACAGCAGCCCCGTGAGCAGCGACAGCGCGAGGGCGAACCCGAGGGCCGAACCATCCAGCCGAGTCTCGTTCAATCGCGGAATGGTGCCCGTCTCGAGCAGCCGGAGGGCGTCCACTCCCCAGGCGGCGACTGCGATTCCCAGCACACCTCCAGCAAGCGAGAGCACGAGGCATTCGACCAGCAGTTGTCGCACGAGCCGCCGGCGGGATGCGCCGAGCGCGGTACGGATCGTCGCCTCGCGCTCGCGCGCTGCCGAGCGGGCGAGCATCAGGTTCGCGACGTTGGCGCAGGCGATGAGCAGCACCAGCAGGACGGCACCCATAAACGTCCACAGGGCCGGCCGCACGGGCCCGACGATCTCCTCCTGAAGACCTACGAGCTCGGTGCCCCAGCCGGCGTTGCTCGCCGGATACTGGGTCTCGAGGCGGCGGGCGATCGTGGCCATCTCGTCCTGCGCTCGCCGCAGCTCGATGCCTGGGCGGAGCCGCCCGATCACGTGGAGAAAGTCGTTGCGCCGGCCCATGACCGTGTCGGTCACCATCGGCGTGAGGATGTCCCGCTCTTCGGGAAGTCCGAGCGAACGGCCGGCGACTCCGACGATCGTGTGCGGAACGCCGCTCAGTACGATCGTCCGCCCGATCACGTCCGGGCTGCCGCCGAAGCGGCGACGCCAGAAATCGTGTCCGATGACGACCACGCGTGGAGCGCCGCCGAGCTCTTCGGCGGCCTCGAACCCGCGCCCGAGCGGGATGGCGGCGCCGAGCACGGGAAAGAAGTCCGCGGTCACCTGAGCACCGCGCACGACCTCGGGTTCCCCCGCGCCGGTCATGTTGTATCCGGCGTTGGCCCATGCGGCGAGCCGGTCGAACGACCGGTTTTCCCGGCGCCAGTCGAGGAAGTCGGGCAGCGAGGCAGTTTCCCGGCCGATGGTGGGGTGATGACCCCAGACCATCACGAGGCGGTGGGGATTCGGATAGGGTAGCGGGTGCACCAGCACGCCATTGACGACGGTGAAGATCGCGGTGGTTGCGCCGATCCCGAGGGCGAGCGTCAGAATAGCCGCGAGGGAGAAGCCGGGACTCCTGAGAAGGGTCCGGATGGCGTAGCGGATCTCACCGGGGAGGTTGCCCATCCCCGGCTCAGCTCACCGCCGAGAGCTGGCGCTCCTCGACCACCTTGCCGTCGAAGAGATGGATCGAGCGCCCCGCATGACGCGCGTAGCGCGCGTCGTGCGTCACCATGCAGATGGTGGCGCCGCCCTGGTGCAGCTCACGCAGCAGCTCCATCACCGCTTCGCCGTTGGTCGAATCGAGATTGCCGGTGGGCTCGTCCGCCAGAAGGATCGCCGGGTCGCCCGCGACGGCACGGGCCACGGCGACGCGCTGCTGCTGGCCGCCCGAGAGCTGCGCGGGGAAGTGCTTCATGCGGTGCGACATGCCGACGCGCTCGAGCGCCGACTGCACCCGGCGCTTGCGCTCGTCCGAAGCCATGCCGCGATAAGTGAGCGGCAGCTCGACGTTCTCGTACACCGTCAGGTCGCCGATCAGATTGAAGGCCTGGAAGATGAACCCGATCTGCCTGTTGCGGACCCGCGCGCGCTCGGAGGCCGTGAGCTTCGAGACCGGCTGACCATCGAGCGTGTACGAGCCCTCCGTCGGCGAATCGAGGAGCCCGAGAATCGAGAGCAGCGTCGTCTTCCCGCACCCCGATGGGCCGGCAATGGCCACGTACTCCCCGGGCCTGATCTCCAGATGGATATCGGACAGGGCGTGGGTCTCGACCTCGTCGGTGTAGAAGACTTTCTTGATGCCCTGCAGCGCGATGAGGGGTTCGGTCATGGCTCGTCTCGGCTAAAGGCTGAAGGCGAAAAGGCTAGAGGCTAAAGGCTGACGGCGTCGAGAACTGCATTGGTCACTCAGTGGTCACGTCGGTTGTGTACAGGAAAGGCCTGCAGCCTTTAGCCTCCAGCCCTTTGGCCTTCAGCCGTGTTTTCATTCCACCCGTACCCGGTCGAAACCATCCCAGCGCGACATGTCGGAGATGATGACACGGTCGCCCGCCTGGAGACCGCCCAGCACCTCGACCGTATTGACCGAGGTCCGCCCGAGGCGGACGTTGGCCCGGACCGCCGCGCGGCCTCCCTCGACCAGCTTGAAGAGACCCACCGTGCTTCCAGCCTGGCCATACGCGGGCCGGCCCACGTGAAGCACGTTGTCGAGCCGCTCGACCTGAATGGTCCCATCCACGGAGAGATCGGGCCTCGCCCCACGCGGCATCTCGCCTTCGAGCGAGACGTCCACGGTGACGGTTCCATTGAGCACGGCCGGATCGATACGTGAGACACGTCCTTTGACGATTCCGTTGCGTGTGTCGACGGCGGCGGGTTGGCCGATCGTGACATCCTTGGCCTGTGTCTCGGGGATACGGAGGACGGCCTTGAGGCGCCCGGGTTCGACGATCCGAGCCAGCTGCGCTCCCGATTGGGCCCACTGCCCGACCTCGAGGCTCAGCTCCTGAAGGATGCCGTCGGCGCCGGCCTTCACTTCCATCGAGCGGATGCGGCCGCGCTGGAAGTTGGTCACATCGCGCAGCCGGGTGACCTGCGCGTCCTGAAGCGCGAGCTGGGAATCGGCGGCCTGGACCATGACATTCAGCCGCTCTTCCTCGACCTTGTAGCGAGTCGACAGCTCGTCCATGTGCTCCTGGGCCCGGCTGGCGTCGTTCGCCGAGATCAGCTGTTTCGCCATCAGGGTTTCGGCCGCTTCGGCGTTGCGCTTGGCGTCGAGAAATCCCGCCTTGGCCGCGGCGACGCCTGCTTCCTGGTTGAGGCGCTGCCCGATCAGGTTCGCACGGAGGTTGACTCGATCGGCTTGCGCGGCGGTGAGCTGGCGCTCAGACTCCAGCGCCTCCAGCTGCACGTCCGGATTGCTCAACTCGAGCAGCACCGTCTCCGCCTTGACCTGTTGGCCCGCCTCGGCGAGCCGATGCTCCACCCGCCCGGCGGTGACCGCCGAGATGTAGCGGATACGCTCGGGCACCAGTGTGCCGGGACCCCTGACCTCGATCACCAACGGGCCCTTCTGCACCGAGTCGATCCAGACGGCGGAACGGTCGACGCGCGGCGCGGCCGGCTTGAGACCGCGGAGACCAAGGGTCGCGAGCACCACCACGGCGAGGGCGATGCCGCCATAGATGAGTTGCTTCCGGCCGCGCTTGGCCGGGGCCCGCGGAATGTCCACAGCACATCCTTCTGAGAGTTGCGAAGCCGCGCCAATCTCGCGGCGGAACGATCGTCTCTTAGGAAAGAGGTGTGCCATTCGACGATGCCGAGTCAACGCCCTGTCTCGTAACCACTTCGCGTCGGCCACCAGGTGGCGGCTGCGATGAAAGCGTTCGGAAGCGGGACCGGCCAATCCCATGATCGAACACTGGGGAACCCATGTGCGACCGCCGGACCTGGGCTCGTCTCCATCGAAATCCCGCCGCAATCCGATGGAATCCGATGAACCTCCGAGTCGGAGTCCGATGAATCCTCGTGTCAGGCCGTTCCCGCCCGCCTGGGCTCCGATCAGGAGCCTGGGGCTGATCGTCGTGGTCGTCGCTTGCGGCCATTCCGATCCTTTCTCATCGCCGCCGCTCGGCACCGACCAGCCCTTCGATCCGACCCCGCCGGTCCGGCTGACCCTGAATTCACTGGCCGATCGAGGCGCGTCGTGGCTGGCGGATGGCTCCGGCATTCTCTACTCGGCCCAGCAGATCGGACGGGCGGACCATGACGTCTGCCTGGCCCTGCTTCCCCCGACCGGCGGACGTCAGCTGTCACTGACGTGTGATCGATCTCCGGCTGGGGGAGATTCGGTCAACGCGTTCGAATCTCCCACAGTGTCAGCCGACGGACGTCTGGCGTTCATCTCGGCGAGCGGCCCTCCCATGGCGCCAGCGCCCTTGAGCGAAGCCATCGAGATCGCTCCAACCGTGGACCCCCGTGGTGCCGCGAGGGTTCGAACCCTTCCGTACACCATTCCTGGAGAGCCCCTCCACAATCACGTGGCCGGCCTGCATTGGCTCGGCACGGACAAGCTCGCGTTCCTCGGCGGAGTCATCGGATTTCGCGGAGTCTGCCCCGGGTGTCCGATTGACACCCTGTTTGCCGGACTCAAGGTCGTGACGCTCGATGCGACTGCAGGGAGTTCACCAGTCGCCATTGCGGGGACCGACTTCGCGTCGAGCGTATCTGCGGGAAGCACCGGAGACGAGATCTACTACACCATCGGCGGCGACAGCCGGGTTTTTCGCCGCACGTTGTCCACCGGCGCCGTCACGGTGGCCCATGACTTCGGAGCACTGGGAATCGCTCGCGACGTGCAGGTCGTTGGGGGGGCAAAGATGACGGCAGTCGTGGGCGGTCGCGTAGCCTTCGGCCTCGATCCGGTCCTCGGGCCGACACAGCGGGACAGCGGCGGAGTCGTCCACGTCGTTCAGCTTGGCACCGGCGCCGACCAAGCGCTCGACCAGGCCGGCCTGCTCTTCCGTGGTCCAGCGCTTTCTCCCGACGGCACCCATGTGGTGGCGGAGGGGTACCCGCTCTTCATTTTTGACAACGGCGCTTCTGCCGACACGACGGTCGGGAAGAGTGGCGACCTCTACCTCCTCGGTGCGCCATGATCGCCGCCAGACGAGGGACCGTGGCGGTCGCGGCTATGCTGGCCGTGTGCGCAAGCCCGCGATTGCTCGCGCAGTCCGAGGGAGCGGTCGGCGGCCGGGTGAAGGACGCTCGTGACAACCGATCGCTCAGCGACGTTCAGGTCCTCCTGGACCAGGTCGTCGGCGCGGTGACCGATACGACGGGACAGTACCGGATCCGCGGCGTTCGACCCGGCTGGCACCGAGTGGCGGCCCGCCTCATCGGATATCGCGGTGTCGTACTCGACAGTGTGCTGGTGCGTGCGGGTACGACCGTCAATGCCGACTTTGCCCTCGAGGCCAGCCCGCTGGAGCTGGAGCCGATCGTGGTCACCGCCCCAATCGACGAGCTCCTGGATCCGCTCGCCACGGCAAGCGAGCAGAAGATCACCGCCGCGGACCTCCACAACCTGCCCGTCAGCTCACTCGAGGAGGCCGTCGCGCTCTCGGCGGGAAGTGTGGGCACGAGTTACCGAGGCGGCCGTGTCGGAGAGGAGTCGTTCATCCTCGACGGACTCGGCATCAAGAATCAGCTCGACGCGGCGAGCGGCGGGCTTGGCCTCAGACTACCGCCGGATTTTCTCGGCGAGGCCTCGCTCGTGACCAACGGATTTTCCGCGCGATACGGCCAGGCGCTTTCCGGGCTGGTCAACGTGGTGACACGTGACCCCGACGACGAGTGGCGTGGCCGGCTGGCGTACGAGACCGACCGTCCAGCGGGTGGGAGTCTCGACCGCGGACTGGACCGGCTCAGCGCGAGAGCGGGCGGCCCGATCGCCGGCGGCGTGGGATTCGTCGCCGCAGTGGACGTTGCCGGACGGTTGGACGACGATCCAGTCAACGCACCGTCGCCGACGAACCAGAGAGACCCCCGCACCTCGACGCCGTCTCCCCTGCCCCACAACAGCGGCGAGCAATGGAACGGCGCGGCCAAATTGGTGGTCCCAATCACGTCCCGCGCTACCGTGCGCGTGCTCGGCGTGCATTCGGAAGACCAGCGCCTGCTCTTCGATCCGCTTTACAAGTACGATCCCGCGTTCGCGCCGGCGCAGCGCCTGCGGGGTGATCTGGTCAGCGGGCACGTTCAGTACAAGACCGACCCTCGGTCCGCGTTTCCGGTCATCGTGGACGCTCGGGCAAGCCGCTTCGTGCGGGAGTTTCTCCGCGGCCAGCTGATAGACTCGGTGGACTATGCCATCGGTGGGATCACCGGCTCGCGCTTCCACTTCGTCGGCGAAGACATCGCGCGGTCGCAGTCCACTTCGACCGACCCCATTCCGGGCTTCAATCCACCGGACCAGAGCTTCGCCACGCCATGGGGCGTACCGGCATTCTTCCTCGGTGGTGCGTCGCAGGGAGACCTGGCCTGGAACCGCTTCGGCGAGACCCGTTTCCAGCTCGATTTGACCTACGGCGGCATCCGTCAGCTCGACCTGTACGCCGGCGGCGAGTATTCGTCGCAGCAGGTCAGCACCTGGCAGCGGGTGCTCGGTTATCTCCCCACCGGCGACACCGTGCCGCCACCGGCGGCTGCGAGGTTTTCGCCGACGAGCGGCGCGGCTTACCTCGAGGGTCAGGCCAGGATCGCCGACATCGCCATCACCGCCGGCATCCGCTACGACCAGTTCAGCGCTGGGACGCTCGAGGCGGCCCAGGCGCGAGGCTCCCAGAAGACGCTGAGCCCGCGCTTCGCGGTCTCGAGCGTGCTGAGCGGCGCGACCGTGGTGGTGAGCTACGGCCGCTTTACCCAGGCGCCGGACTATCAGTTTCTGGTGGACGCTGCCTTCGACGACAGCACGCGCACGGGACGGTTCCGCCGCGGCAACGCGGATCTCGGCTACGAGAAGGCCAGCCAGTACGAGCTCAGCGTGCGATTCCGTCCGCGCGAAGCGATCTCGCTGCGTGCCGGAGTCTACGTCAAGCGCCTCGACGGCCTGGTCGCCTCCGTCCCCCTCGGCGTCAATCCCGATTCGACCATCTTCGGCAATGCCGATGCGGGATCGGTGAAAGGCCTGGAGCTGCTGGCGGAGCGGGAATTCAAGGACTATTTCGGGTTCCGCGTGGCGTACACCTTCCAGAAAGCCGACGCCACCTCCACCGATCCATTCCTCCTCACGCGTCTGATCACCGTGAACTCGGTTGGGGATACGATCCGGCCCGCCAAGACCGAGTTTCCGCTCGATTTCGACCGGCGTCACACACTCACGGTCATCGGGCGCGGCAAGGTTCCCGACGGATTCGGCCCTCGCATCGCCGGCGTCCGACCGGTCGCCGGGCTCGAAGGGTCGGTCATCTTCCGCGTGACCAGCGGCCTGCCGTTTTCGCGCACCGACAGCACCGGCGACTCGCTCGTCGGCCTTCCCAACGGCTCCCGGCTGCCGTACAACAGCAGTCTGGATCTTCTGATCAGGCGGGCGCTCAGAATCGGACAGATGGAAGGGGGTCTCTACCTCGACGTGCGGAACCTGCTCAATCGGCAGAACATCGTCGCCGTGCGAAAGGATACCGGAGAGCCGGGGCCGGACGACCGGGCGATCAGCCTGATGGCCGAGGCGGCGTATGCGGCGCATCCGGAGCCGATCACGTTCGAGTCACCCCGCTATCGGGCGTCCGGAGACCTGGACGGGAACGGTGTGATCGAAGGCCGCGATGAGCTCTTCCCACTCTACGTCGCCGCGGCGCGGGATGTCACCACTCCGATCTTTGCCTATGGAACGCCGAGGCTGGTGCGCTTCGGCGTGGAGTTTCTCTTCTAGTCGTTCGCGGCCTCGACGACCTGCTTGAAGCGGCGCAGGTCGTCGCCCACCTGGCGATCAGGATCGTCCCCCAGCAGCTTGGCGACGAGGTCGCCGACCTTTCCCGCCTTCGGTCGGTAGCGCATCACGACCCGCACTTCGGTCAACCCATCGCCCGCAGGGACGAAGTGCACTGATCCGGCCTGGTCGACGTCCGCGCCGGGCAACGACCGCCACGCGATCAGCTCGCCTTCGATCTCGTTGTGAATGGCCGCGTCCCACTCGACCCGCGTGCCGGCGGGCCCCCTCGCGACCCAGTGGGAGCGATCCTCGTCGAGCACCTGGACCGACTCCAGGTTGTCCATGAAGCGGGGGAGGTTGGTGAAGTCGCGCCAGAAGTGGAAAAGCTCTTCCGGAGACCGCGCGACGATGACCGATCGCTCGATCCGCTTTCCAGTGCCCGCCGCGAGGCTTGCGACGGGGCTCGTCCGTCGTTCCCGTGCCGTGTTACAGCCAAGGACATAATTGAGGGTGGATCGGCCGGTCACCGCCCGACCGATGAGCGAGCTGCCCAGGGGCCACAGGACCCGCCTCAAGCGACGCTTCCGCAGTCCCACCGCGAGCAACCCCACGCCCGCGATCGCCGAAATCCAACGCTCGATCTCGCCTACGTTGACGCCGGCATCGTCCCACCGTCTGGAGGGGACGTGGTCTCGCGGAGCGCGCGATCCGATTGTCGAAGATTTCATGTCGTTGATCGTGCCTGCCACGCGACAGGTTTGCTGTGATGCCGGTCACACCACATCGACGAGAGGACCCTCGCGTCTTACTATTCGTTCCGTTCGATCACCTTTCACCAAGGATCACGGCCCTATGGTACTTGTCTTTCTGGGGATCGGGCTCGCCGCGGGGGTGTTTGCCGGACTCTTCGGCATCGGCGGAGGAATCGTCATCGTTCCAGCCCTCGTCTTCTTCGCCGGTTTCCCCACGAAGGAGGCGCTCGGCACGTCGCTCGGTGCGCTGCTCCTGCCTGTCGGAATCCTGGGGGCGTACGAGTACTACCACAACGGCAACCTGGACGTCCGCGCCTCGCTCCTCATCGGGCTCGGGATCCTGTTCGGCGCATGGGCCGGCGCGCGGCTCGCTCAGGTGACCCCCCCGCTCGCGCTGCAGCGGCTGTTCGCCATCTTCGTGGCCATCCTTGCGATCCGACTCTGGATGCAGGCCGGAGCCTGAACGCAGCGGTCATGCCGGCATTCATCTGCGTCACCTGCGGTACCCAGTATCCCGAGAGCTTCGCACCTCCGCAGGATTGTCTGATCTGCAATGACGAGCGCCAGTACATCGGCTGGAGTGGACAGACCTGGACCACCCTGGACGAGTTGCGGAAGAGTCACCGCAACCGCATGGCGCCGGAAGGCCAGGGACTCACCGGCATCGGGACCGACCCCAAGTTCGCCATCGGCCAGCGCGCGCTGCACCTGCGCACTCGCGATGGCGGCATCCTGTGGGATTGCATCAGTCTGGTCGATGACGTGACCATCGGGAAACTCCGCGCTGCCGGCGGGGTCTCCGCGATCGCCATATCCCATCCCCACTACTACTCGTCGATGATCGAGTGGAGCCGTGCCCTCGGCGGCGTCCCGGTCTACCTCCACACGGCCGACAGCCCGTGGGTCGTGAGGCACGATCGGGCCATCGTCTTCTGGGACGGTGAGACCCGTGAGATCGCCGGTGGCGTCACCCTGATCCGTTGTGGCGGGCACTTTCCGGGCGCGACCGTTCTCCACTGGGCCGATGGGGCCGACGGGCTGGGTGCTCTCCTGAGCGGCGACGTCATCATGGTGGGGCAGGACCGGCGGACGGCTGGTTTCATGTACAGCTACCCGAACTACATCCCGCTCCGGGCCGCGGCGGTCCGCGCCATTGCCGCAGCGGTCGAGCCCTTCGAATTCGAGCAGGTCTACGGCGCGTGGTCCGGGCAGAACATTCTGGAGGCCGGCAAGCAGGCGATCCATTACTCAGTGCGCCGGTACCTCCTCGCTCTCGGCGAGCACGAGTAAGATGTCCGATCTCTTCGCCGCCCGTTCCCAGATGGCGGTCTCCCTCGGATTCCATATCGTCTTCGCCGTGGTCGGCATCGGGATGCCGACGCTGATGGTGGCGGCGGAGCGCCGCTTTCAGAAGACCGGGGACCGCGTCTACCTCGATCTCGCGAAACGCTGGGCCAAGGGCACTGCGATCCTGTTTGCGGTCGGGGCCGTCTCCGGCACCGTGCTGTCGTTCGAGTTGGGGCTCCTCTGGCCGACATTCATGAAATTCGCCGGTCCGATCATCGGCATGCCCTTCTCGCTGGAAGGTTTCGCCTTCTTCATGGAGGCCATCTTCCTGGGGATTTATCTCTATGGGTGGGACCGCATCTCCCAGCGCGCGCACCTTCTGGCCGGGGTGATGGTCGCCGTAAGCGGAGCCGCATCGGGGATCTTCGTGGTCATCGCAAATGCCTGGATGAACGCGCCGACCGGGTTCCACATGCTGAACGGCAAGGCCGTGCAGATCGATCCCGTGGCCGGGATGATGAACCCCATGGCCTTCCAACAGACCCTGCACATGACGCTCGCCTCGTACGCGGCGACCGGCTTCGTGGTGGCGGGGATTCACGCGTTTCTCCTGCTCTTCGATAACGACAACGCCTTCCACCGCCGGGCGCTCGCCATCGGACTTCTGGTGGGCGCTCCGGCCGCCATCGCCCAGCCGTTGTCCGGCCACCACAGCGCCCAGGTGGTTGCCGAGACCCAACCGGCCAAGCTGGCGGCGATGGAGGCGCATTTCGAGACCAGTCGAAGGGCGCCGCTTCAGCTCGGCGGGTGGCCCGACATGGACGCGCAAACGACGCGCTTCGCGATTCCCGTTCCGGGGGGCCTTTCGTTTCTCGCGTTCGGCGATCCCGGCGCCGAGGTCAAGGGCCTGGAAGAATTTCCCCGAGCGGACTGGCCCCATGTCCCGATTGTGCATCTGGCCTTTCAGCTCATGGTCGCGCTCGGTACCTACATGGCGCTCGTGGGACTCTGGGGAATCTGGTTGGCCGCGCGGCGGGAAGACCACGCGAGCCACCGATGGTTTCTGCGCGCCGTCGCCCTGGCCGCACCAATGGGATTCATCGCGATCGAAGCCGGCTGGACGGTGACCGAAGTCGGCCGCCAGCCGTGGATCGTCTACGGCGTCCTGCGCACCGCGGATGCGGTGACCCCCATGCCGGGACTCATCGTACCCTTCCTCGGCTTCACCCTGCTCTACTGCTTCCTCGGCGCGATCGTCGTCTGGCTCCTGTACGACCAGATCATCCGTAGCCCGAGCCATTCCGAGTGGACCAGGCGATACGTCCCGGAGGCCGCCCGCCGTGCATGACCCATCGCTCGCGCTCCTTCTCGCGGGCATTCTGGCGGTGTCGCTGGCCGCGTACGTGCTGTTCGGCGGCGCCGACTTCGGCGGAGGCGTGTGGGACCTGCTGGCGTCTGGGCCGCGTCGGGATCGGCAGCGGGACCTGATCGCGCACGCCATCGCGCCGATCTGGGAAGCCAACCACGTGTGGCTGATCCTCGCGATCGTCCTGACCTTCACCTGCTTTCCGGCGGTCTTCGCCCGTCTGGGCATTGTGCTTCACATCCCGCTCAGCCTCATGCTGGTAGGCGTCGTTCTTCGTGGGTCGGCCTTCATCTTCCGTAGTCACAACACGGAGCGGGCCTCTCAGCTCCGTTGGGGGAGGGTGTTCGCGGTCGCGAGTCTCCTGACGCCCGTTCTCCTGGGCCTGTGCATCGGGGCCGTGGCATCGGGACGAGTCGTGGAGCAGACTCACGGCACGTTCGCGGCCCGCTTCGTCGAGCCGTGGCTGACCCCGTTCTCCCTGGCGGTGGGAGCGATGACGCTCGCGATGTTCGCTCTGCTCGCCGCCGTCTTCCTCACGCTGGAAACGACCGACCTGGCGCTCGCCGGGGATTTCCGTCGTCGGGGGCTCGGGGCGGGAGTCGCCATGTTCGCCGCCGCGTTCCTGGCCCTCGCGCTTTCCCCCCGGCACGCCCCGCTCATGCAGGCCGGGCTGCTCGACTCGCCGTGGGCCCTGCCCTTCCACGTGCTGACCGGGGTCGCGTCGCTGGTGGTCCTCGCCGCGCTGTGGTTCCGGCGATACCGTCTGGCCCGAATCGCGGTGGGGGTGCAAGTTCTCTGTATCGTCGGAGGGTGGGCGACCGCGCAGTATCCGTACATCATCCCGCCCGACCTGACGATTGCAGCCTCGGCGGCGCCGCCGATCACTCTTCGGCTCGTTGCGCTCGTCCTCGCGACCGGCTCTCTGGTGCTGCTGCCGTCGCTGATCTATTTGTTCCGCGTCTTCAAGAGCGCGCCCGTCGACCAGGCCGGTCGCGCGGCGCGAGGAGGATAGTCATGCGAGAGCCCCTGGTGCGGACCGACCGGCTCAACATCGCCCCGTTCGAGCTGCCGGCGATCGAGGCGATCGTTGCGGGCAATGCCGCCGAGCTGGAGCGGCTCACCGGCGCGATCTTTCCACGGCCGGCCGCGCCCCCGCCTTACATGACCGAGACGCTTCCGGTCGTTCGCGAACGGCTCCGCGCCCATCCGGACGAGACGGTCTGGTGGAATTGGCTGATCGTGGAGCGGGAGACACGCCGGGCAGTGGGATCGGTCGCTTTCGGAGGGCGACCCGATGTCGCCGGCGCGGTGCTCATCGGGTACGCGATGTATCCGGAATTCGAGGGCCATGGCCTGGCTACGGAGGCCGTGCGCGCCATGATCGACTGGGCATTTCACCAGCCCGGCGTCAAAGTCGTGCGGACCCTCGCGCCGGTGTGGAACACACCCGCCCTCCGGGTGGCGGAGAACGTCGGCATGCACCCGGTGGCCGCGGACGAGGATGATGACGTCGGCGAAGTGCTGGTCTACTCCGTCACCGCTCCAGCATCCGTCGGATCGGCCTGATCAGAAGCGCGAGCACTACGGCCGCTCCCGCCGCGAAGATCGCCACGGCGCCGAACAGCTGCGGCAGTGAGAAGGACTCGTACAGCCCCCCGACGCGCCCGCCCAGGTAGTTGCCCGCCGAAAGCGCGACGAACCACACTCCCATCGTCAGTCCCACGATTCTGGCCGGCGCGAGCCGCGTCATGGCGCTGAGGCCCACCGGGCTCAGACAGAGCTCACCGATGGTGTGGAGCAGATAGGTCGCGACCAACCAGAGCGGGCTGACGCGAATACCCTGCATGGCCAGCCTCGCGGGGATGACGAGAATCGCAAACCCCAGAGAAACGCATATCAGACCGATCGTGAACTTCGTCGGACTCGAGGGATCGCGCGGTCCGAGACGGATCCAGATCCAGGCGAAGACCGGCGCCAGGACGACCAGGGAGAACGGCGGGACAGCCTGGAGCCAGCTGGGAGGGAACGAGATGCCGAACGCTTCGGTTCGGGTGGCCCGCTGCGCGAAGAGATTGAGGGTCGACCCTGCCTGCTCGAAGACGGACCAGAAGATCGTCGCGGCGACGAACAGCACGAGAACCACCACCAGTCGCTTGCGCTCTTCCGGCGTCCAGTGGCCCGCGAGAAACATCCAGAGAAAGAAGGCCACCGAGGTCAGCACGAGCACGATACCCAGCACGTTGCTGACGCCCTGAGCGGTGATGGTGACGATGCCGGCCCTCGAGAGGAGCCACAGTGCGATCGCACCGCCGAAGAACCCCGTGAGTCCCATCCGGAGCAGTCGCCGCTGCGAGGCGGCCGCCTCCGGCGACTCGGGGGCCGCGGGATACATGCCGGCGGTGCCCAGATGCTTCCACCCCGACAGGTACTGCAGCAGGCCCAGGAACATGCCGATCGCGGCCATCGCGAAGCCCCAGTGCCAGGCGCTCTCGGGCCTGATGCCCATCGCGCCGAGGATGCCGCGGAATTGCTCGCTCTGGGCGAACCAGCCGCACACCAACGGCGCGATGAAGGCGCCGGTGTTGATGCCCATGTAGTAGAGCGAGAAGCCGGCGTCGCGTCGTTCGTCCTCCGGAGTGTAGAGAGCGCCCACCATCGTGCTGATGTTCGGCTTGAGCAGGCCGGTCCCGAGAGTCACGAGGCCAAGCCCCGTGTAGAAGGTCGCCAGCGACGGGATGGCAAGGCTGATATGACCCAGCATGATGAGAACGCCGCCGTACAGCGTCGCGCGTCGCTGGCCCAGGAAACGGTCGGCGAGCCAGCCCCCCGGCAGCGACGTGATGTAGACCAGCGAGACATACGTGCCGTAGATGGCGCCGGCCGTCGCGGTGTCGAACCCCAGCCCGCCGCTCGCCACCGAGGCCGTCATGAACAGAATGAGCAGCGCGCGCATTCCGTAGTAACTGAATCGCTCCCACATCTCGGTGAAGAAGAGCGTGGAGAGCCCGCGAGGGTGCCCGAAGAAGCTGGTGTCCCTGCGTGGGGCTTCGGTGCCCGTTGGTTGCGTGATCGTGGCCAAGGGTGCTCCGTGTGGGGCGGTGAGCCTATTTCGCGTTGATATGGCGCTTCTGCATGATATCCTCGAGCACGACGCGGTCGATCTTTCCGTCCATCCGGACGCGCACGTCGTAGTTCTCCCAATACATGAAGTTCCTGAGGGCCTCGAGGAACGCCGGCGTCGCGCTGGCCTGCTTCGTCTTGAGCCACTTCTCGGGCTGACCACGCGGCTCCGCGAGCAGAATCGGCTCGAGCTGGGCCACGATGGCCGGGGTGATCGGCATCAGATCGGACGGCTGGCTCGGGAAGAAATGCAGCTTGTGCAACGCGAGCAGTCGTTCCAGCTCCGCGATCGGGTCGGGGGCGTCGTATACGCGGATGTCGATGAAGCGGTCGTTGGCCCCCAGGTAACCGCCATTCTTCCGGACTACCAGCAGCGCGGCCGACTACATGCCCCGCTTGTCGCCCCCTCCCGCCTGTCCTGCCTTGAGCGCAGTGACCAGCCGGTCCGCCAGATTCCCCCGGGAGCCCTCGAAGGTCTCCGCCAGATTCTTCACCGTCTGATCGGAGACCATGATGTTCGCCTGCGCGGCAAAGCCTCGTCCGACGATCACCGCTCCCTTGCCGCCCGCCACGTTTCCGCGACCGGAGTGTGATCCCACGCGGCCGCCGGACCAGTCGAACGTGGTTTTGCCGCTGAAGCTGGCCGCGTTCCCGCGGGCATCCACGATCCCGACCTGACGATCCTGCAGCATCGAGTCGCCGCGCATGACGATGCGGAGCGCTTCCTCGGCGGTCGCGCCTTCGCCCAGGAGCTCGAGGCCACGCTCGCCGTACGCGGTGTTGCTGAGGCTCTGCGTCGCCACCGCACCGATGCCCGCCTTGGCCCAGGGCACGATACCGCCGACGTTGGGGAACTTCGACTGGACCGCGACGCCGAGGTCGCCCGTGGCCGAGTCCCAGGCCACGATGCTGTAGGTATGGGCCAGCTTCAGGAAATGTGCCGGAGCGGCGGTAGGCTGTTGTGCTGCCAGAGGGAAATGAATGCTGAACGAAACGATGACGCTGAGGGCGAAGATCGAAGGCGTGCGCGTCACGGTTGCTTTCCGAGCTTCTTCTTCAGGTACGCGAGCTGCGCCTCGATTGCCTCGTTGAGCCGCCGTTGCTCCGCCTCGACGTGTGATCGCTCGTCCTCGTCTGGTCTGGTCGCTCCGGCCGCTTCGAGATCGCGCCAGGCCGCGCGCACCGATTCCGATGCCTCGGGGCCCGATTTCTTCCGGACCTCGGCCGCCATCTCCTCGATCTCCCGCTGCGCCAGCGCAAGCTCGTCCCGCTGCACCCCGATCTTCCGGACCAGCACCTCGATTCTTCCCCGATGCCGCACGGCGAATCGTTCCGCGATTGCGACGGTCTCCTGATCCGCCACACCGGCGGCCAGTCGGGCCCGTCGCTCGGCGTCCTCGAGCTGCTTGCGCTCGGCGGCGAGCTCCCGCTCGGTGACCACGATCGCCTCGCTCATGCGGGTGAGGCCGACCTTCGCCTCAATGAGGGCATCCCGCATGCCGGCGGCATAGGCGCGAGGATCGGAGCCGGCATGCTCCCGGAGCAGTTGATCGAGTCGTGCCTTCAGGCCGTCGAGCACGGCCCGCGCACAGCGCTCATGGCTGGCACCTCTGGAGGGAGTCCACCGGCGGGATACCGGCGGCGGCCACCGGACGGCGACCGATGCATAAGGGAAGTCCAATGGTAGGACCCACTCCGAGGGTCGTCAAGCGAGGCGCCCTACCGGGCGTAAGTCGGCTTGGGTAGCCTAGTACGATGACCGATTCCTGTCCGCGATGTGACGTCGCCGCCGGCCGGAGCAACACGCCGGGCGGCGTGATCCACGACGACGGGCTATGGCTCGTCGTTCACCATCCGGGGCCGACGACCGACCCTGGCGAGCTCCTCGTGATGCTCCGCCGCCACGAGGAGTCGCTGGCCCGCCTCACCGACGCCGAAACGGCGGCGCTCGGCCCTATCCTCCGGGCGGGGATCGTCGCGATCGAGCGTGTCGTTCGTCCGGAGCGGGTCTACGTCGCATCCTTCAACGAGCGGGTACGGCACGTCCACTTCTTTCTCTTGCCCCGAACCAGCGCCATGCCGTCGGGGCACGTGACCTCCGATCTCTTCCGCCGCGTCCGGGGTCTTTTCCGGGGTTGGAGGATCGCCCGCAACCCCACGACGGAGGCGCGGGCCCAGGCGGCGCAACGGATCCGCGACGAGGATGTGTGGCGTCGACTCCCCGCCTGAGGTTTGCGGGCCTGTGGCGGCGACTCGGCGCCCGAGGCGACAGCGATCGCGCATTCGATGAGCTGGTGACCGCCCACGGGACGTCGGGCAGGCGATACCACACACTCGACCACGTGCTCGATTGCCTGGTCCGGCTCGACGAATCCGGTACTCCCCCCGAAGACCACGACCTGGTAGAAGCCGCAATCTGGTTCCACGATGTCGTGTACGATCCGCACCGCGCCGACAATGAGGCCCGGAGCGCGGAGTGGGCGCAACGGACGCTCGCTGCCGCGGGTGCCCCACCGGTCGTCGTCGAGCGGGTCGCCGGTCTGATTCGCATGACCGCGCACGCCGAGCCGGCCCGCGACCGGCAAGGCGCGCTCCTCTGCGACCTGGACCTGTCCATCCTCGGGCGGGATGCGCGGGCGTTCGATGAGTATCAGCGGCGGATTCGCGAGGAATACGCCTGGGTCCCCGAACCCTTGTTTCGGGCCGCCCGCGCCCGGATCCTGTCGGCATTCCTCGGCCGTGAGCGGATCTTTCTGACCGACTACTTTCACGACCGCTATGAGGACGCGGCTCGCGAGAATCTCCAGCGGGCGCTGTCCGCGCTCGCCGACTGACGGTCGTACGCGCCGTCGGAGGATCCATGCTGCGATACGAAGTGACGCTGGACGCCGGCCCCGGCCTCGCCGAAAAGCTCGAGGGATGGATGCGCCGGACCCATATCCCCGAGATGGGCGCGACCGGGTGCTTCCTTCGCATCCGGTTCGATCGCGCCTCCGAGACTCGATTTCGTACGACCTATCATGCGGCAACGGCCGCCGACCTCAATCGTTATCTGGCGGAGCACGCCCCCGAGATGAGGGGCCGGTTCCAGCAACGATTCCCCACTGGCGTAACCGTGACGAGAGAGACGTGGGAGGAGCTGGGAACGTGGGAGTGATCGCCATGGGGGGCCGGGCGTCGGGTTATCTTGGTGGCATCATGCGCTCACGCCTGCTTCTTCTCCTCGCGCTGGTCCCGGCCTGCGGCAAGCCTCCGGCTCAAGGCGGGGGTGCCGCGTGCGGACTCGCCGCCCTGGCCGGCCCGACCGCGCTGCTCACCCAGTTCGGCGTGCCGCGGCAGACGCTGAGCCGGGCTCCGGCGCGACTCCCCGAACGTATGGTTGCGCGCGTCGTCGCCGGTCCGGCGCTCGTGGCGCTGGTGGGCCGCGCGGACACCCTGCTCGTCATCGGCGTCGAAGGCACGATCCCTCCGGCCATCAAGCCGGGCTACGGCGTCCTCGTTCTCGACCAGTCGGAGAAGGCCCGGGGTCTGGTGCTGTACGAGGGTTTGCCCGTGGAAGGAGCCCCCACCATCGGGACCGTGAACGTCGGGGCCATCTCGCTGCCGTTGATCGGTATCCAGGTCGATCCGGCGAAGATCGAAGACCCGCGCTGTCCCTTCTTCCCTGACTCGGTTCTCTCGTGAGCGCCCCCCTCATCGCCGTTGGTGGGGTCGTCCGCCAGTGGGATGACGCGGAGCGGACGGGCATCAATGCCTCGTACGTCAAATCGGTGATCGCCGCCGGTGGCGTGCCGCTGATCCTCTCTCCTCTCCTCGGACCCTCGCTCGCCGCGAGGGCGCTGGCCGGTGCGGACGGTCTTCTTTTCACCGGAGGCGAGGACATCGATCCGGCGTGGTATCAGGCGGAACGCTCACCGCATATCTATCCCCCGAGCCGGGAGCGGGACCTCTTCGAGCTCGCCCTGTTTGCCGCCGCCCGTCAGATGGAGCTGCCGATTCTCGGCATCTGCCGGGGCATCCAGCTCATCAACGTCGCCTTGGGGGGCACGCTGTTTCAGGACCTCGCCTCGGAGCGGCCGGGACCGATCGACCACAACACGTCGAGCCCGCGTGATGCGCGGACCCACGGGATCCGTCTCGCCCCGGGAAGCCGTGCGGCCGCGGCGCTCGGCGGGGCGTCCGGGCATCTCAGGGTGAACTCGTTTCACCACCAGGCGATCCTCGACCTCGCCAAGGGACTGGTGGCCAGCGGATGGTCTGACGACGATCTCATCGAAGCGGTCGAAGGTGTGCCCGGTTCGCCGTGGCTATTGGCGGTGCAGTGGCATCCGGAGGAGATGTTCGCCGATGGGGCCGCGCCGGAGCGGGGATTGTTTCGGGCACTCGTGGAGGAATCGGCCCTGCGGAGAGCGGAAGTGCCGGCGACTAATGAGCGCCGAGATCTCGAAGGATTCGATCCGCCGTCTGGGCGTTCGGAAACAGCAGCCGGTCGCTCACCCCGTTGAGCGCGCTCCGCACGGACGGGAACCGGTCGGCGGCCGTACGCAAAAGCGTAGCGAGACCATACTGGGTCGCGAGCGAGTGATCGGACGCCATGCCGAAGCCGCGGCGGCCGAGCGCATCATAGTAGGCGACCGTGGGTCCGCCTTTGCGCAGCTGTCGGGCGGCGATATAATCGGGAAAGAGACCGGCGAGCCACAGCGCGTAGTTGCCGAGATGGAGCATGACTCGAAAGCGACGCTCTCCCGCACTGGACTCGAGATCCACCAGAATATCCACCAGGTAGCGGTGCCGTTGGTCGTCGTTCCAGTCCACCCGCCACGCGCGGTCGTGCTGCCCGAACTCGAGCAGGAGGGCCGCGAGATAGTCGGCGAGATCGCGATCATCCACGCCGGCGCCGCGGAGCGCCTGACGCGCGACCACGTAGAAGAAGAGCGGCTCGGAAGGCACCAGCATCGTGCGGACGGTCAGCAGGCGCTCGAGAAGATCGGGCGAATCCAGCAGCGGATCCGGCCCCTCCGCTGCCAGCCGACGCTCGAGGTAAGCACGTCGATGCGCGCTCCCCCGGCTCACTAGCAGGATCACCAGCTGCAGGTCCGCCGCGGTCAGGCGGCCCCGCGTATTGGCCCGAATCATGGCCGAATCGCCTCCCTCAGTCTTTTCGGAAGCTACCGCGGTCAGCGCCGTGGAGCACCTGACGTCGTTCGCTCAGGAGCTGGCCGGCACGCTTCGCCGCGCGTCCATCGTCGATCTCCTGGTCCGGCACATCCAGCGCAGTCACAGCCCCACCGAGATCGCCCTCGCGTTGTTCCAGCGCGGTCCCGACATTCAGGACCTGGTCCACCACTGGCCGGCCGGCCGACCCGACCGCCAGCCCCTCCTGGCCGTGGCCGAGCGCGAAGGGGCGATGCTGCTGACGGACGGACTGACGACTCTGGTTGAGCGAGGACTGCTGTCGCCTGATGCCGACGGACACGGCTCCTGGCTCCTCGCTCCCTTTTCAGCCAAGGGACTGGTCACCGGCGCGCTTGCGGTCCGTGCCGAAGTCGGCCGCTACGACCAGGGCTCCCTGATGCTGCTCGAAGGCCTCGTCGGCCAGGCCAGCATCGCACTCGAGAGCGCGCGTCTGGTCGATCTCCACGACGACGGCCGGCGGACCTGGCAGGAAGTGGTGGATGCCATTTCGCCGGCCATCTGTATCGTGGATCGCGGGGGGAGGATTCGCCGGGCCAACCGGGCCTTTGCCGACCTGGTCAACGCGCCACCCGCAAGCCTCATCGGCCGGCCGTGGCAGGCATTCATTCCCCCCGAGTGGACGGCTGATCTGCAACGGGCCTTGGATCAGCAAGGAGCGGGCCGCGAGGTCGACCTCCGCACGGGCGACCGCACGTATGCCGTTACAGCCGTGCCGATTACAAGCAACGACAGATCGACGCTGGTCCTGCTCTTCGACGACCAGACCGAGCGGCGACGGCTGCAGGACCAGCTCATCCAGTCGGAAAAATTGTCGGCCATCGGTCAGCTCATCGCGGGGATCGCCCACGATCTCAACAATCCTCTCGCCTCGGTCGTCGGGTTCGCCGATTACCTCGGCGAGGTCCCTCAGGTGCCGCTGGCGTTGAAGGAGCCCCTGGCCGTCATCCAGGAGGAAGCCGAGCGCGCCTCGAACATCGTGAAGAACCTGCTGAGCTTCGCGAGAAAGCAGGAGCATCAGCGCCGGCCGACCGCATTGGGACCGCTCCTCGATAACACCTTTGTCCTGCTCCGCAACCAGCTCATGGCCCATCGGGTCGAGGCGCGGATCGAGGTGGATCCGGGACTCCCGATGCCCGATATCGACGCCAATCAGATTCAACAGGTCTTCGTCAACCTGATCAACAATGCCTCGCAGGCCATCGCCTCCTCGGGAAGACCGGGCACCATCCTGGTGCGCGCCCGGGCATGGCTCGACGGAGTCTCGGTGGATGTCGTCGATGATGGACCAGGCATGTCGGAGTCGTTGTCGAGCCAGGTCTTCGAGCCCTTCTTCACGACGAAGCCCGAGGGTGAGGGAACCGGGCTCGGACTCTCCATCAGCCAGGGCATCGTACGGGAGCATGGAGGCCGCATCCTGCTCACGACGGAGGAAGGCCGGGGATCGACGTTCACGGTGCAGCTCCCGCTCGCCACCCAGCCACCCGCGCCGCCGCCCGACGCCAGGGACCGGACTCCATCGCGACGCCTCCGCGTCCTGGTCGTGGACGACGAGCCCCACATCCTTCACTACATGCGCGCAACGCTCGAGGCGTGGGGTCACATCCCCGTCGTCGCGAGCGACGGCCTCGAGGGCCTCGCGCGCCTCGAGGACGAGCCCTTCGATCTGGTCATCTCCGATCTTCGCATGCCCAAGTTCGGCGGTCGCGAATTATATGAAGAGGTCAACCGGCGTCACCCGACGATGGCGGACCGCTTCGTATTCGCTACCGGTGATACCGTGCGGGGCGACACGCTGGCGTTCCTCGAGACGCTCGATCGTCCCTATCTCCACAAGCCGTTCAGCCTCGCCGAGCTCCGCACCCTGCTCAGCGAGGTGGCGCGCAAGGGTGCTGCCCCGGTATTCGGGCGACCGGCGGACGGCGGCGTCGTGGAGGCCGTGCCCGGGACGTGACGATCCGGGTGGTGCACGTCGCGTCGGGCCGGGAGTGGCGCGGCGGACAACGACAGGTGTGGCTGCTCGCTCGTGAGCTTGCTCGGCTCGGTGCCGTGGAGCAGGTCGTCGTCACCGGCAGGCGGACCGAGCTGGCCGAGCGGCTCGCGCGCGATGGAGTTCCCGTGCGCGGGGTTGTATGGACGGCCGGCCTCGACCCACGGGTCATCCCGGCCATCCTGTCGGAGGCCCGGTCGAACGGGGTGGTGCTTCACGCGCACGACGCCCATGCGACCACGCTCGCCGGGGCGGCTTCCTGGCTCACCGGCACGCCTTTCATCACAACTCGCCGGGTGGACTTTCCTCTCCGCCATCCCGCGATGTGGAAACGGGCGCGCAAGGTCATCGCCATCTCCAGCGCGGTGGCCGATGTGCTGGTCGCCGCTGGTATTCCCCCCGATCGAATCGTGATCATCCCCTCCGGTATCTCTGTCGACGAGGCTCGCGCCACGGAGCCTTTGGGCATTCGTCACAGACTTGGGCTCGCGCCCGATGCCATGCTAGCGGTCAACGTCGCCTCTCTGGTCGGCCACAAAGACCATGCGACGCTGATGCGAGCAGCGGGCGCCCTTCGCGAGACATTCCCCACCCTACACTGGGTCGTAGCGGGCGAGGGACCGCTCCGCGGGGAGATCGAGCGCCTGACGAAGGATCTGTCACTCACGGGTTGCGTCCACTTACTGGGTCACATCCCGGACCCGGTTGGGCTCATTGCCGACGCTGATGTTTTCGTCATGAGCTCGAGCCAAGAGGGCCTGGGGACGTCGGTTCTGGACGCGATGGCACGTGGCATCCCGGTTGCGTCTACTGCCGCCGGGGGCCTCCCCGACTTGCTGTCGGACGGTGGCGGCCTCCTGGTTCCGCCGGGTGACTTCGTCGCATTGGCGGAAGCGGTTCAGCGAATCCTGAACGATTCGGCATTGAGATCGGCGCTGATCACTCGCGCGCACGTCGCGGTGCAGCGCTTCACCTCGAGGCGCATGGCAGAGGAATCGGTATCGGTGTATCGTTCCTGCGCCTCATTTCCTTGATCGGTCATGATTTACGTTTGCATACCGAGTTACAACGAAGCGTCGACGGTTGGGCTCCTCCTGTGGAAGATCCGGCAGGTCTTCGCCGCCTTCCCCCGGGAGTACCACCTCCTGGTAATGGATGACGGGTCCACCGACGCCACCGCGGAAGTGCTCGAGCCGTACAGTCGGGTGCTCCCGCTCACCGTGCTGCGCCATCCGGAGCGGCGAGGCTATGCCGCCTCGACCGAGGCGCTGTTGCGGCGTGCCGTCGAGCTGACCGATCGGCCCAAGCGGGACGCGGCGATACTCATGCACGCGGATTTTGCCCACAACCCCCAGACTCTCCCCGACCTGGTGCGACGGGTAGACAGCGGCGCCGATGTCGTGGTCGCCGAAGGCAAGATCGAAGGGGAGCCGTCGATGGCGCACCGCTGGCTTCGGCGCTACGCGCCGTTGGTGCTGCGCGGCGTGGTCAGCGTGCCCGGCGTGAAGGACCTCGTCTCCGGCTTCGCGATCTTCCGGCTCGTGGCCCTCCGAAACGCGATCCGCAGCCAGCAGCGTGAGCTGCTGGTGTCGCAAGGCTGGGCGGCCAACGCCGAGCTGTACTGGCGCACCAGCCGCTATGCGCGGCGAGTGGAAGCGGTCCCATCGTCCGAACGTCACGATCTGCGAGGACGACCCACGCGGGTGAGTGTGAGAGAAACCGCCGCCGAGCTTTGGGCTTCGCGCGCCTTATTGCGTGCCTCGCCCATCGCGCCGGCTGCCCCTGAGCCTCCAAATCCCCGTCGTGAGGCAGAGCGGCGGGCGGAGGCGGTCACGTGATGAAGTCCCTCGCGCTGGCCTTGCTCGCTCTTCAGGGTGGTAGCGTGCCCAAGGACACGACGTCGTATCCATTCGTCGTGGGTGAAAAGCTCACGTATACCGCCAAGCTTGGCATGCTGACGCTCGGCTCCGGCACGCTCGAGGTGGCCGCGCTGGACACGGTTCGCAGCGAGGAAACCTTCCGGTTCAAGTTCCGGCTCGTAGGAAAGACCGTCTTCTACTCGCTCGATGACGTGCTGGAGTCATGGGTGGGTACCCGGGATTTTGTCTCCCGGCGATTCGTGCAGGACTTCGTCGAGAACAACAAGCCCAAGCATCGAACGTTCGAGATCCACCCCGACTCGGGGTTCTTCCGAGAAGCCGGCAAGGACACGACCGAGCCCACGCCGGCGACCGCGCTCGATGATGCGGCCTTTTTCTACTTCGTGAGAATCACGCCGCTCGAAGTGGGCAAGAAGTACGTCTACCCGAGATACTTTCGAAAAGACAAGAATCCCGTGACCATCGAGGTCACCAAGAAGGAGAAGCTGGAGCTCCCCGACGGTAACGACGTCGACTGCCTCGTGCTACACCCGATCATCGATACGAAAGGCATGTTCTCCAAGCGGTCGGATACCCGGATCTGGCTCACCGACGATCAGCGCCGGCTTCCGGTCCAGATCCGCACGAAATTTCCCTTCGGCACCATCACCCTTCGACTCAAAGAGATGGTCCTACCCGGATCGGCTGCCTCGACCTCCGCGTCGAGCAACTGACCGTGCCCTATCGCGAGGCGGACCTCAGTCGTCTGAAGACGATCCCGGTCTCCGGCCGGCGCAACAAGGTCGAGCGCTCACTCCTGGCCTCGACGCCCGCTCCCGGACATTCCCTCTCCGCCTTCCTCTCGAGTCTCCCGGACGTCCTCGCCGCCCGCGATCTCCGAGCGGTCATCGACGGCGTCGCGTCGGCCGCCAAGGCGCGCAGGGGCGTCGTCCTCCTGATCGGAGGACACGTGATCAAGGTCGGGCTGGGTCCCCTGATCCGCGTCTGGCTCGAGCGCGGCGTGGTGACACACCTGGCCCTCAACGGCGCGGCCGCCATCCATGATTTCGAGCTGGCGGCCTATGGCGGCACGAGCGAAGACGTCGAAAGCGGACTGGGAGACGGCACATTCGGCATGGCAGAGGAAACCGGCCGGGAGATGAACGCGGCGATCGCTGACGCCGCGGTGGCAGGACATGGCATGGGTGAGGGGCTCGCGCGAGGACTCGCCGGCCATTCCTCGCTGCCAGGGGGAGATGCGTCCGTCCTGCTTCGCGCGCTCGAGCTCGACATTCCCGTGACCGTTCACGCGGCGATCGGCGCCGAGATCATACATCAACACCCGACCGCCGACGGCGCCGCCCTTGGCGCCACCAGCCACCGGGACTTTCGCCGGCTGGCCGGCTCTCTTCCATCTATGGATCAGGGAGGCGCCGTTCTCAACTGGGGCAGCGCGGTGGTGTTACCGGAGGTCTTTCTCAAAGCGCTGGCCATCGCGCGAAATCTCGAAGCTGGCCGACCCACCCATTTCCTGGCGGCCGACTTCGACATGCAGCGACACTACCGACCCGCGATGAACGTGGTGCGCCGCCCCACCCTTGGCGGCGGCGCCGGCTACATGCTCACCGGCCACCACGAGATCATGATTCCGCTGCTGGTGTGGGGGGTGGTGGAACAGCTGGAAGGCTGAAAGCTAGAGGCTGGAGACGGTGGAATGACCGGCCTCCAGCTTCAGCCACCGAGTTTACGCCGCGGGTCCCGCGATCGTCTCCCTCACCCGTGCGGCAGTCTCCGGCGCGATGACCTTCAGCACCATATAGATGAGAAAGCCAATGAAAGCGAAGAAGAGTACCGTGCTGAGAAGCCCCAGCAGCAACCCGAACAGGCCAAAGAACACCTTGAGCAGGAAGATCGCGAGGACCGCGAAGATTGCGAAACCCAGCAGGTTGCGGATCATGTCATTTCCCTCGTGGGAACGTGGTCGCTGTACACGACGGTGGGACGTTTCAAAAAGTTTCGTTCAAATATAAGTGACTTCACCCTTTGATGTTGCGATCATCGGCGGCGGGCCGGTCGGCGCCGCCTGCGCCCGCGAGCTGGCCCTAGCCGGTCGACGGGTCGTCCTCCTGGAGCAAGGGGGAGACCGCGGCCAGGCATGGCGCGCCGCCGCGGGGATGCTCGCGCCCCAGATCGAGGCCGACCCGGATGATCCTACTCTGGAGTTCGGGCTCGCCGGCAGGGAGCACTACCCCGGACTGGCCGCGGCACTGCTGGAGACGACCGGCATCGACATCGGACTCTGGCGGGAAGGTATCGCGCGGATCGCGGCGGACGAGGAAGAAGCGGGTGATCTGAAATCCAGGGTCGCGTGGCAGCGTCAGCAAAGCCACCTCTCCGATTGGCTGGACGCGGATGAGGTCAGAGCACGCTGGCCCTGGCTGGCCCCGACCGCCGGAGCACTATGGGCGCCGCTCGAGGGAGCCCTGGATCCCGAGAAGCTCGTGCAGGCGCTGCGGGCCGACGCGGTCCGCGCGGGAACGCGCATCATCGAGGATACCGCGATCGGTGTGGAGCAGCGAGGCGATCGTGCCGTCGGCGTGATCGGACAGCGAGACAGGTATGCCGCAGGCGACGTGGTGATCGCGGCGGGCGCGTGGTCTGCGCTGCTGGAAGGGATTCCCCGTCCAGTGGCCATCGCCCCGGTTCGGGGGCAGATGGCGGCCCTGCCCTGGCCGGCCGGCGCGCGACCGGCAATCGTCTACGGCCGCGGCTGCTACATGATGGCCCGGGGAGACGAGGCGATCGTCGGGTCCACCATGGAATACGTGGGGTTCCGTTCCGAGGTGAGTCCGGCCGGTCTCGCCCGGATCTTCACGAGCGTCACGGACCTGTGTCCCATGCTCGACCGCGCCCAGGTCCATCGCACGTGGGCGGGACTCCGCCCGATGACGCCCGACGGGCACCCCATCATCGGCGGGGAGCCGCGGCTTCACGGACTCTGGTACGCGACCGGCCACGGCCGCAACGGCATCCTGCTCGCCGGGATCACCGGCGTCATCGTGAGACAACTGCTGTCGGGCGAGTCTCCCGGAGAAAATCTGCAGTCGTTCCTTCCGGACAGGTTCTGGCGGTGGTGACGATCACGCCTCCGTGCGGACGCCGACTACCCGCCTGCAGGGGTCAGTAGAGCAGTAGAACGAAACCTGCACCCTCTGCACACGGATAGCCGGCGACGACAGACTGTCGGCTGCCTGGCGATGCTTCAGCTCGGAAGCAGCACCTTGTCGACCACCTGGATGACCCCGTTCGACTGACGCACGTCGTAGGTGGAGATGTTGGCGACCCCGCCCTTGGCGTCGCGCACCACGATGTTGCGATCGCCGTTCATCATGAACGTGAGCCAGCCGCCGTTCACGGTCTTGAGCGTGGCTTCCCCATGCCCATTCTTGATGGCCTTCGCGAGCGCCTCCGCGTCGTACGAGCCGCCGACGACGTGATAGGTGAGCACCTGCGTGAGCTGCTCCTTGTTCTCGGGTTTGAGCAGCGTCGAGACCGTTCCCTCCGGAAGTAGCGCAAACGCCGCATTGGTGGGCGCGAAGACCGTGAAGGGCCCCTTGCCCTTCAGCGTCTCGACCAGGCCCGCCGCCTTCACCGCGGCGACCAGCGTCGTGTGATCGGCTGAGTTGACCGCGTTGTCCACGATGTCTTTCGTCCGGTACATCGCCTGCCCGCCCACCATCGTGGTGCCCTTCTCCATCGCCATGTCACCCTTCGCCATACCCTGCGCCGACGCGCCCGTCGCTGTCGCGAGCGTGAGGGCGAGTGCCGAGAGGATCTGCCTGCCGTAGTGCATCGCTGTTCTCCTGTGTGAGTGGTTGATCAACGACACAGGTACGCGGGAAACCCGCCGCTGGATGGGCCGAAGGCGCGAACCAATCCGAACGCGGCTGGCGCGCGTATCGCCGGCACAAGGAGGGAACCATCCGGTTTGCTCCCGATTCCCCAACCGGCAAGGAGAAGCACCGCCATGCTAGGCAGACCGACTACGCGCCGCTGGGCGCTCGTCGCCGCCGCCGTCGCCCTCGCGGGCGTCGCCGCCGGGGCGCGCCTCGCCACGGGCTCCGATCACCAGGACACTCCGTTCGTCGAGCTGAATCCCAAGTCCGACATGACAGACGTCTACGCGTTCCCGGGTTCCTCGGCGGGGCGGATCGTCCTGGTCATGGATACACGCGCCTTCCTGACGCCTGCCGGAGCTACGGATCCGGCGCAGGCCTCGTTCGACCACAACCTTCTCTATCAGTTCAAGGTCGATAACAACGGCGACGCCAAAGAGGACAAGGTCATCCAGGTCACGTTCACCGGCGAAGGCGCGAACCAGCAGGTCGAGGTGCGCGGGCCCGTGGCCCCGCCGGTGCAGGGCGCGATGCAGAACCAGATCGCCGACGTCACCCCCGTGGTGACGGGCGCACTCGCCACCAACCTGGGCAGCCCGACCGACATCCAGGCCTTCGCGGGTCCACGCGACGATCCCTTCTTCATCGATCTCGAGGCGGCGTTCTGTATCCTGCCCGACCGCCGTCCGGTCGGTGGACCGCTCTCGACTCCCTGCGCGCTCCAGCCGAATGGCCAGGCGCCGTTCTACTTCCGCAACCCCGGCGTCGACTATGTGGCGGGCTTCAATGTGAACTCGATCGTGCTCGAGCTTCCCAGCTCGCTCCTCGAGAACGGCTCACCCGGCAAGCTCGGCATCTGGGGCACCATCAGCCAGTAATCACCCGCGATCGGAACGAAAGGACGTCACATATGCAGATCGGTTCCTTCATGCTCGCCGCGCGTCGTCTTGCGCTGGCGTCAGGCGCGGCCGCGGTGACATTGGCGGCCGGCGCGTGCAGCGACGACAACAACGGCAGCACCGAACCACAAACGCCGCGGATGTACGACCAGGTCCAGCGTCTCGGAAATCCACTGGTGAGCGAAGTCCTGCTCTCCAAGCGGAGCCATCCTACTCACGGCTCCATCGGCCCGGACCAGGACGCGACACTCGTGGCGCCCGAGGTCGTGGATTTTCTGACCACGGTCGCCGGCAGGGATCCGGCGTACATCCAGGCGATCGCGCCCGCGCTCATTCCCGATGTGCTCGTGGTGGATACCAGCAAGGATCCTTCGACGTCGAGCTGGCTCTCGACGACGCTCGCGGCGGGATGGGGCGGGCGGAAGTTGCAGGACGACGTAGTAGACCTGGCGCTCACGGCCGTATTCGGAGACGCCCTGGGAGACGCGGCGCATGCGACGCCTCAGCTCACGACCGACAACTTGGCGTTCGATTCGCCGGGCGTGACCGGCACCTTCCCCTATCTGGCAACACCGAACTAACTGCGCGCAGCCGGCCGCTCGAACCGAGCGGCCGGTTTCGTCATGGAGCACCGCGAAATGGGAGCACTGAGACAAGTCATCGTCGGGGCCGCCGTGGCCGTAGGCACGGCAGTGGCGGGCGTGTCGATGGTCCGATCGATGGAGCGGCCGGGGCGGGTGACCGCCCGCGCCGCGCCGAGCGAGGCGGAGATCGGCAATCAGGACATCGCGTTCTTTCGGGCACGCGTCGTCCGTGATCCGTTGAGCGCGCGAGACTTCGCCCAGCTCGGCAGGCTGAACCTCCAGCGGGCGCGGGAGACCGGCGACAACGCGGATCTCGTCCAGGCGGAGACCAACGCGCGGCATTCGCTCGCGCTGCGAGACGCCCGGAACAGCGAGGCATTCGGCGTGCTGGCCTCGAGCCTGCTCTCCCAGCACCGGTTCGCCGAGGCGCTGGAGGTGTCCCGCCGCCTCCTGGCGGACGACACGACGTCGGTGGCCGCGCGCGGACTCCTGGGCGAAAACCTCTTCGAGCTCGGACGCTACGAGGAGGCCGGCACGGTGCTTGGCACCCTCGCCATGTACCGGAACGATCCCGGCATCGCGCCGAGGCTGGCACGCTGGGCAGAGCTTACCGGAAAGCCGGAGGAGGCGCGGCGCCTGATGCGCGAAGCCGCGGACGAAGCGGAACGCCGTCACGGAATGCCGAAGGAACAGCTCGCCTGGTTTCACCTGAGGCTCGGCGACCTGGCTTTCCGGTACGGTCATCTGGGAGAAGCGAAACGAGAGCTCGAGGCGGGGCTCGCGATCGAGCCTCGGGATGCGCGACTCCTCGCGGCGAGGGCACGGCTCTATGCGGTACGCGGCGAGTGGCAGGCGGCGGCCGACGTCGGCGAGCAGGCGATCGCCACGACGCTCGACCCGGCGACCCTGGGCCTGCTTCACGACGCCTCTCGAGTCTTGGGCGACAGCACGAAGGCGGCCGAGTACTACCGGGCTATGGCGCTGGCGGTGCTCCGGCAGCCGGGACCATTTCACCGGGCCTGGAGCCTCTTCCTCCTGGACCATGATCGAGAAGTCCCGACGGTGCTGGCCAAGGTACGCGAGGAGCTGAAGTCGAGACAGGACATTTACGGGTACGACATGCTGGCCTGGGCGCTCCATCGCTCGGGCCGCGACGGGGAAGCCCGAGCGCCGATGCAACGGGCACTCGCGCTCGGCACCCGCGACGCCATGCTCTTCCATCATGCGGGGATGATCGAGCGCTCGCTGGGCCACGACGACGCGGCGCGGCGATACCTGGAGGCCGCGCTCTCGACGAATCCCTACTGGGATCCATTTCATCCCGCGGAAGCTCGCGCGGTGCTCGACTCGCTGGCCCACCGCTGAACGACCGGAGATGTCATGTCGGAGCTGCTGACCTTCATTCAGCTGGGCTTCCGTCATATCACCGACCTGGAAGCGATGGATCACATCCTGTTCCTGGTCGCGCTGGCCGCCATCTACCGGGGTCGAGACTGGCGAGACAGCCTCTGGGTGGTCACGGCGTTCACCGTCGGCCACTCAATCACGCTTGCGCTCGCGGTGACCGGCGCCATCCGGCTGCCGACCCCACTGATCGAGTTTCTCATTCCCGTCACGATCGTGGCGACCGGCCTGGAGAATCTGATCGTCAGGAATCGAGCGCGGGCTCCATTTGGCGGACGCTACCGGCCGGTCTTCGCCGGCGTGTTCGGGCTGGTGCACGGCGCAGGGTTCGCCAACTACCTCCGGAGCCTGTTCACCGAGTCCATTGCCGTGCCGCTCTTCGGCTTCAACGCGGGGATCGAGATCGGACAGATCGTCGTGCTGATCATCGCAGGCTTCGGGCTCGCTGGACTCGATCGCCTGTTCGGACTCCTGAAGAGCGTCTGGCCTCTTCTTTCACCGTATCGGGTACGCGTCGTCGCCGTCTCTCTGGCGGTCGTGGTCGTCGCCACCGGCATGGCGGCCGCTCGGCGGCCCTGGTAACGTGCCCGCGCGCCGGCTGCTCCGGACGATGGGGGCCGGCATGGCGCTGCTGCTCGCCGGCGCCCGTCACCCCATGCACACCGCCATCACGGAGATCACCTGCGCTCCGGGCGGCACGACCGCCGCCGTCAGCATCAGGGTCTTCGCCGACGACTTCGGTACCGCGATCGCGGACTCTCTCGGAACCTTGGCGGGAGACTCTGCGTCGTCCCGGTACGTCCGCGGACACTTCGCTCTGGCCGACCCGCACGGGCGGCCGGTCGTGCTCCGGTGGGCGGGCGCGCACCGAGAAGGCGACGTCGTCCTGTTGCAGCTCACGGTGCCAGCGGCCGCTCCACAGTCAGGCGCGCGCATCGCGAGCGCCTTTCTCTTCGAGCGGTTCCCCGATCAGATCAACATCGTCCGTGCGACGTGTGGTGTGCGGCCCGCCACGCTACTGTTCACGCACGGCGACGGCGCCAAGCCCCTGCCATGACCGGTCTCGCCGCTTGTGGCGCCCTCCAACCGGCGTGTAGAATCTCTGTCGACCGACAGGGACGCACCGCTCCATCGAGGAGTTCCTTCCGCCAATGGCTCATGCCTGACCGCGCACCATCACCTCCCGCCCCCGCCGACAGCGACCTGATCGCCAAGGCGGCGGCGGGAGACGAGCGCGCGATCGCCTCGCTCTACGACCGGTTCGGTGGAGTGTTGTACGCCGTCGCCTATCGGATCGTCGGACAGCGCGCCGACGCGGAAGAGGTCGTGATCGAGGCGTTCGCGCAGGTGTGGCGTGAGGCCGCGCGGTTCGAGCCCTCGCGCGGATCGGTGGCGGGATGGCTCGCGATGATCGCCCGCAGCCGCGCGCTCGACATGGTGAGAGCCCGCACCCGCCGGGAGCGGATCACTTCCAGCGCGGCGGCCGACCAGCCGGGCGATTCCCCCGGTATGAGCGCCTGGCGTCCCGACGCGGTCCGTGCCCTCGATGACGCCGAACGGCGCTCACGGATCCGCGAGGCACTCGACACCTTGTCACCTCCTCAGCGACAGGCGATCGAGCTGGCGTACTTCGAGGGATTGTCCCAGTCGGAGATCGCGGAGCGTCTCCAGGAACCGCTGGGCACGATCAAGACGCGGGTCCGCCTCGGCATGCAGAAACTTCGAGAGTGTTTGCGCACCTTCTACTTGGAGCCCGGCACATGACCGGCCCAGGGCAGGACTCGGTGCACGACCTGGCCGCCGCCTACGCGCTCGGCGCACTCTCGGCCGAAGAGGTCCAGCGCTTCGAGGCGTTCCTGGCGACGTCACCGGCAGCGCAGCGCGAGGTGGCCGAGCTGCGGGACGTCGCCGCCCTGCTCGCCCTCGGCCAGAGCGAGGCAACGCCCAGCGCAGACCTGCGCGATCGGGTGCTCGCCCGCATCGGCGAGTCGAAGGTCACACCGCTGAGTGCCGCGCAGCGCCCATCTCGCGGAAGAGTCCCGCCGCTCTACTGGGGCGCGCTGGCCGCGAGCGTGCTCCTGTCCTTGGGACTGACTCTGTCACTCGGGAAGACCCGTACGGAGCTGACAGGCTTGAAGGGAGCGCTCGCGGCCGCCGGGGCAGCTCTGGCCGAAACGCGCGAGAGCCTCGCGAGCCGTGAGAGTACGCTCGACAAACTCTTCGCGCCCAGCGTCCGGCTGTATCAGCTCACGGCGAGCGGCGATCCGGAGCCGGGCATCCAGCTATTCTGGGACGAGAAACGGAACACGGCGATCATCCACGGCTATCAGATCAAGCCGGTGCCGAGCGGAAAGGAGTACCAGCTCTGGTTCATCAAGGACGGCAAGCCGGTTCCGTCGGTGACCTTCACACCGGAGTCGACGGGTCATGTACGAGTAGAGGAGATCCAGGTTCCCCGCGACGGTGCGCTCAGCGCGGCGGCCGTGACGGTCGAGCCGGCCGGCGGATCGCCACAACCCACATCGCCGATTCTCATGGTGGGAGAGCTCAAGAAGTCCTGATCACCTCTCTCCGCGCGCACCGCGCGCTTCTCGGAGCCCATGTCTTTCTCCTGACATGGGCTCTCCTGTTGGCGCCCCGCGTGCTCCACGGACAAAACGCGGACGTAGTGGCCCGGGAACGAGCCGACTTCGCCGCCTGGCTCGAGTCTGCGCCCACGTCACCCTTGGGCGCGATCGCGCGCCAGCCGATCGGTGCGTCGTTGTCGCTCGGTCCGGATGATGCGGATCTCCCGCTGACCGGTGTGCCGAGATCCCAGCTCGATGTGCAGAACGACCGCATCACGCTCAGCGGTCCCGATGGCCAGCGCCAGGTGCGGCGCGGTGTCCCCTTTCGACTGGGAGAATTCACGCTCACGGTCGACGGGCCGACCGGGAGAGTCGCCGTCACGGTGTTCGGCCCGACGCACCCCCGCCACCCAGCGCAGTATTTCCCCTATGACGCCGACGCGGTCTTCGTCGGGCGGTTGCTCCCACCGGATCGTCCCGGCACGGTTAGGCTTCTCGGACTCGATGGGGTCGAGGTGGATGCGACCGAGGCGGGAAGCGTGGTCGTGCCCCTGGGAAATGGGCCGACCCGATTGCGGGTGCGGTGGCTGCCGACGGGCGGCGAGGAGTCGGATCTCGAGATCTACTTTCGCGATGCAACCAATGGGAACGGCACCTATCCGGCAGGTCGTTTCGTTCCACTGATCCCTGTCGGCAACAGTCGCTATCGTCTCGATTTCAACCGGGCGCGGAATCCGTTCTGCGCGTACAGCGCGGCATATCCCTGTCCGGCCCCATGGCAAGGGAACACGATCGCCACGGCCGTCAGGGCGGGAGAACGCTACGCCGGTGGCGGGCTCGAGAACGTGCCCGCATCGCGATGATCGCGATCGACTCGAACCGCGGAGACTGCTTCTGGTGCTGAAGGCATGCGTGCTCCTCGTCCTCGTCACGCTCGGGTGGGTGACCTCACCCTCACCGAAGGGGCCGTGGCGCGGCGTGCTCGACCTGGCCGGAGGGTCGCTACGCTTCGGCCTCGAAGTCGAGGGCGGACCCGGCGGGTGGCGGGGCCGCCTCTGCAATGGATCGCTGTGCCAGCCGCTCTCCGGCGTCCGCGTCGTCCAGGACAGCGTGATGTTCGAAATCGCGGATTACGCCGCCACCATTGCGGCTAGAATCGAGGGAGATTCGCTCGAGGGCAGCTTCCGCAATGTCGGCAACCGGGGTCCGCGCACCATCCCGTTTCACGCCGCGCGCGGCCGATGGCCGGTACAGGCGGGCGGACGCAGTCTCGTCGGGCGCTGGGACGCCACGTTCTTTCAGGAAATGGGAACGAGCCCCCGTGTAATCGAATTGCGCAATGGGTCCGCCGGACTCGAGGGGACGCTCATCTCCAACACCGGCGACTACGGCCACTTCGCGGGCAGCGTGAAGGGCGACAGTTTCGCCCTCCACCACTTCGATGGGTCGTTCGTCTATCTCATCACCGGCGCAATCCGAGCAGACACCCTACGCGGCGTGTTTCACGCGGGAATCAGGACCGAAACGCCGTTCGAGGCGGTGCGGAGCACGGGAGTGCCCCATCTCAAGGCGCCGACGGACGTCACCGGGGCCGACACGACCTCGCCGTTCCGATTCGCCGCGCCCGACCTCAACGGCCGAGTCGTCACCGAACGAGATCCGCGTTTTCGGGGGAAGGTCGTGCTGGTGGACATCTTCGGCAGCTGGTGCCCGACCTGCCACGACTCCGCGCCACTGCTCGTGCGCCTTTACGAGAAGTACCACGCGCGCGGGCTCGAGATCGTGGGGTTGGCCTACGAGGTCACGGGTGATACGGCGGTGGACGGACGTCAGGTGAGGAGGTATCGGGACAAGTTCCACATCCCCTTCCCGCTCCTGCTCGCCGGCGTCAACGACGTAGAGGCCGCTGCCCAGACACTCCCCCAGTTGCGGGGCTTCACTTCATTCCCCACGACGGTATTTCTGGGGCGGGACGGGAAAGTGCGCCGAGTGCACGCGGGATTCTATGGCCCGGCCACGGGCGCGCAGCATCAGCGGCTGATGGAAGAGTTCGCGAAGGAAATCGAGCGCCTGCTTACTTCTTGAGCTTGACCTCACCGACCGTCGCCTCGGGGCTGACCCGCAGGCCGATGTACTCTCCCGCGATCGCGTGGCCCGGCACGCCACAGAGCATCCAGTACCACCCGGCCTGATCGGCGGTGAACGTGGTCTGGTCGGCCTGGCCGGCGGGAAGACCGGCGGTGACCATTCTCGTCATCGCGTTGTCGAGCGCGGGTCGCCCTCCCTCGGTCGGAAGCTTTTCCCGCTCGGCCATCACGACGAGACTATGGGAGGCGGTGGAATCCGCCGACCGCCATTCCCACCGAACGGTCCAGTTGAGCGGGACGATCACCTGGGCACCGCCGCTGCGCAGCTCGTTTATGGTCGCCGAGGGGGAGCCGGTCGGCCTGGTCACCTCGAGGCGGAGGGTGACGGTCTTCGATGCGCTGTCCGAGGTAAGCCAGGAAACGGTTTCGGGCGACGCCGACGGTGTCTGTTCGACCGCGACCGTGCCGGAGATGAGGAGCGCCGCGAGGGCGATGCCGACGGTGTGGAGCTGGATGGTCATGGCTCTTGGTCTAGCTCCCTGAAACGCGCGTCGGTAGCTTGAGTGGCCCGAACCTGCGGGATGGCGCCGCAATTTAATCGAGGAGAATCGTGATGGCGGGATTACTCTCGAGAGAACGAATCGTCGCCGGACCCGGATTCAATCGCTGGCTCGTTCCTCCGGCGGCGCTCGCTATCCATCTCTCGATCGGCATGGCCTACGGGTTCAGCGTCTTCTGGCTTCCGCTGAGCAAGGCGATCGGCATCACGGCCCCGGTACCCTGTCCCGACACCATGGGTTTCTTCCAGCGAATGGTCGCCACCAATTGCGACTGGAAGGTCAGCATGCTCGGGTGGATGTACACGCTTTTCTTCGTCTTTCTCGGGTCTTCGGCCGCTGTCTTCGGGCTATGGCTGGAGCACGCAGGGCCGCGCAAGGCGGGCGTCGTGGCCGCGTTCTGCTGGGGCGGCGGCTTTCTCCTCTCGGCACTGGGCGTGCACCTCCATCAGATCTGGCTCATGTGGCTGGGGTCGGGCGTCATTGGAGGCTGCGGACTGGGGCTCGGCTATATCTCGCCCGTCTCGACGCTCATCAAATGGTTTCCCGATCGTCGCGGCATGGCCACCGGGATGGCGATCATGGGATTCGGCGGCGGTGCGATGATCGGGGCGCCGCTGGCGGACATCCTCATGAAGCACTACGCCACGGCGACCTCGGTCGGGGTGAAAGAAACGTTTCTCACCATGGGTGTGATCTATTTCGTGGCGATGCTGGCGGGCGCCTTCGGGTACCGGGTGCCGCCGCCAAATTGGAAGCCCGCGGGATGGGTTCCGCCCACGCAGCAAGGCGCCATGATCACGACGCGTCACGTCCATGTGGATCAGGCATGGAAGACGCCGCAGTTCTGGCTGTTGTGGGGGGTTCTGTGCCTCAACGTGAGCGCGGGCATCGGCGTCATCGGCATGTCATCGCCGATGATCCAGGAAGTCTTCGGCGGGCGTCTGATCGACCTGCCGGGGACGGCCTTCGCCGCGCTCGATGCGACCCAGAAAGGTCGGCTGGCGACGATGGGAGCCGCCTTCGCGGCACTGCTCAGCCTCTTCAACATCGCGGGGCGCATCAGCTGGGCCTCGCTGTCCGATTATGTCGGTCGGAAGCGCACCTACTTCATCTTCTTCGCCCTGGGCGCGGTCCTGTACGCATCGGCGCCGGCGGCGGGGCGAGCGGGACACGTGGGATTGTTCGTCGTGCTGTTCTGTCTGATCCTCACGATGTACGGGGGCGGCTTCGCGACCATCCCGGCCTACCTGGCGGACATTTTCGGGACCCAGTTCGTGGGAGCCATCCACGGCCGGATCCTGACCGCGTGGTCGGCGGCAGGGATCCTCGGGCCGGTGCTGGTCAACTATATCCGCGAATACCAGCTCGACCGCGGCGTGCCGGCAGCCGATGCCTATAACGTGACGATGTACGTACTCGCGGGGCTTCTGGCGGCGGGATTCTTCTGCAATCTGGCGCTGGGGCCGGTGGCGGAACGGTACTACATGAGCGATCAGGAGCTGGCGGCGGAACGGGGAACCGCATAAATCCGGATTGCATAATTTCTATCGCCCCTGAATATTGTTTCGGAGGTGCCGATGGCAGAACCTGATGGCGGGGGCCGGTCGGGAGGGCAGTGGGGGCTGGTGGCGGTATCCTGGGCCCTGGTCGGGATCCCGCTTCTCTGGGGCGTCTGGAACACCCTACTCAAGGCTTCAGCGCTCTTTAAGTAGCGGTCGGGGCCGGGGATTCGTTTCGAAAGGCTACCAGCGCAAGTCTTTGCACTTGCAGGAGTTGCCTCCGCCTCACGTCGCGGATCTCCATGACTGTCACGAAGTTGGGTCTTGACGTACCGGACGGCCGACACAGATTGTATCCGGTTCAGCACTTAGGTCTTTTACCCCGACAAATGATGACGCCCGGTCTTGGGCGTTGCCTCCGCGGCCTCGAGGCCGCCTCGACCACCCTCATGCTAGCCCTCGCCGGTCGCCACGCGTCCGGCCTAGATGCACCGATCCTTCCGGAGGGGAGAGTGCCTATGAAGAATGGCGTGCGTTGGCTGGTGGTCCCGGCGTTTCTGGGCCTGACCGCAACCGCCGCGGCTCAGGGTGGCGATTGGACGACCTATGGCGGAAACGATTGGAACCAGCGCTACTCCGCCCTCAAGACCATCACGACCTCCAACGTCTCGAAGCTCGTCCCCCGCATGATTTTCCAGACGGGGATCACGAAGCTCGGCTCGTTCGAGAATACCCCGATCGTCACGGGCGGGGTCATGTACGTCACCACGCCCTACAATACCGCGATGGCGTACGATCTGAATACGCGCAAGGAACTCTGGCGTTACGAGCACAAGCTGGGCACGACGATCTTCTGTTGCGGTCCCAATAATCGTGGTTTCGCGATCCACGGCGGCGCCCACGTCTATATGGGCACCCTCGATGCCCACCTGGTAGCTCTCGACGCGAAATCCGGCAAAGTTCTGTGGGACAAAGAAGTCGCCGACCCCACCTACGGCTACTCCATCACCCACGCTCCTCTCATCGTCGGCGACAACGTGATCGTGGGCGTATCCGGCGGCGAGTACGGTATCCGCGGGCATGTGACCGCGTACAACGCCATGACCGGCGAGCAGGCCTGGCGCTGGTACTCGATACCGGCGCCCAACGGCGATCCCACGTTCGACGACAAGGCCCCCAACGGCTGGTTCGGCACTTGGGCGGGCAGCACGCCGGACGGCGCCGACCTCCACCGGGATGTGACCAAGGAGAAGGGCGACAGCGCCAAGTACGCCGACGGCTGGAAGACCGGCGGCGGCGGCGTGTGGACGACCCCGGCCTACGACAAAGCGTCGAATACGATTTTCGTTTCGGTCGGCAACCCGTCGCCCGACCTCGACGGCAGCGTGCGCCCGGGAGACAATCTCTACACCGATTGCATCGTGGCCATCGACGCCTCCAACGGGAAGACCAAATGGTACTACCAGACCGTCCCGCACGACGTCTGGGACCTCGATGCCACATCGCCGCCGGTCGTGGCGACAATGGGTGGCAAGAAGGTCGTGGTTCACGCCGGCAAGACCGGCTGGCTCTACGTGCTCGACGCCGAGTCGGGCAAGCTAGTCCGCCGGAGCGACGCCTTCGTGCCGCAGGAGAACATGTTCGCGCTGCCGACGGAGAAAGGCACCCGCATGCTGCCGGGCGCCAACGGCGGGTCGGAGTGGTCGCCGATCTCGGTCGATCCGTCGCTCAACTACGCCTTCGTCGCCGCGCTGCACCAGCCGATGAACTACATCACGCACAACGCCGCGCTCGAAAAGGGGCGGCTCTGGCTGGGGTCGGCGTTCGTCGCGATCCCGGGTGAGGAGCAGTACGGGCTCTTCTCGGCGGTCGATCTGAAGACCGGCAAGATCGCCTGGCAGAACAAGGTCCCCCAGCCGATGATGGGCGGCTCCCTCGCCACGGCGGGCGGGCTCACGTTCACCGGCGAAGGCAACGGCAACTTCAACGCATACGATTCCAAGAGCGGCAAGCTGCTCTGGCAGTTCAATGCCGGCGCAGGCTGCAACTCGGCGCCGATGACGTTCACCCACGGCGGCGAGCAATTCATCGCCGTCGCGTGCGGGGGCAATTTCCAGCTCAGCTACCCCCTCGGTAATGCGGTCATGGTATTCGGGCTACCCGGCAAGGGCGGCGCACCGAAGAACTGAGAACTCGAGTCGGCCGGTGGAGGTCCCGTTCTCGGGATGCTCTGCCGGCCGCTTCGTTTGGATGCCGACGTGACGGTACGATGGTGGTGGGTGGCCCTGGGAGCCGTTTCGTTCGCGGCGGGACGTGCCTGGACCGAGGCCGGTCCCGATGGTCATTGGGTCACGCGCAACGGCGACGACTGGCGGGCGCTGAGCCCCGCGGCGCAGACCGCGTACACCGAGGGCTTTCTCGCTGGGTCGGCGTTCGGGCAGGCGGCGGCGGCCGCCAAGGATTCCGCCGGGTTGACACAAGCACTCGCACAATTGCGTCATGACGGACGGTTCCGGCTTCCCTATGGCGCGAATGTCTACGTCAGCCGGATCAACGACTACTACTGGTGGGAGAACCACCGTCCGCTCCCCCTCTGGTACGCTTTCTGGGAGGTGAACACATCACTCACTGGTCCGATGACTGACTCCACGCGTTGATCGTGGTCACGTTGTTGGTGCAGGTACTCGTCCCGAAGTTTGGCTGTCGTTGGCGGTCATCCTTACTCTGAGGGAGAAGCACCTATGAAGCGAGTCGCACTGTTGTGCTTGGGTCTGGCGTTAGGCGCGGCCTCGGCTGCCGAAGCCCAGCTCACGATGCAAATGAGCAACGGCTGGAGCTTTACCTTCGCCGGCAACGTTAATGCCTTTGCCATTTATGAGTCGCAGAGCGACAACGGCACGACGGCAACGCCAGGCGGGCTCGTTGCCGTCGGTGGGAAAGGCTTCAATATCCGCACCGGCTTGCTGCCGGCGTTCGCCGTCTTCGATGCGAAGGGCAAGGAAGGTGAGACGGATCTGGGCATTCACTTCGGCTTCGCCCCGCAGATCCAATGCGGTGGGCAGGCCCACGATTGCTTCGGCGCCCAGATCGACATGCGTCAGGTGTTCCTGACAGTCGGCGGGACGTGGGGTCAGATCCTTGCCGGCCGCGAAATTGGGCTCTTCAACCGCCAGAACATCCTGACCGACCAGACCCTCTTCGGCATCGGAGCCACCGGCGGCATC
>DATBSO010000007.1:0-33246 GCA_036559745.1 Gemmatimonadales bacterium
TCAGTGACTGTCGTCCCCGAGATAGACGGCGAGGAGTCGATGGAAGTGCGGGAGGCCTTCTTCGGTCAGCATGTTGAGCGCCAGGGCCGCGCGGACATGGTCGGGGATCCCGGCTGCCTGCTCCCGCAGGTTCTGAAGAAATTCGTCGGGGCACTTGTCCGATGCGGGGCCGAGCAGGTCGGATGGGAACCACAGATCGCGCTTGCGCTCGTGGGCGTCCATGAGTACCAGCACCTCCCCCTCGAGGTCGTTCAATACTTCGACCTTCGCGGCGATCTCATGCGCCGAATCATGGGCGGTATCCATGGGACTCTTTCGTCGGCCGGGGTGGGACAAACGGTCAGGACCAGCCACGTAAAATAGCGTGACTGGTCCCGTGAATGCCATCCTCGCCCCGCCCGGGCGGCCCCTTCAAACTACTTCGGCTCGACCTCCAGACGCTTCTCCATCAGGGCCCAGCTGCGGTGGCCTATGTAGTCGCTGCGCTGATAGATGCGCTGCCACCCCAGGGCTGCCAGCAGCCCTTCCGACCGGCTGTCGTCGGTCCAGAATTCAGCCAGGTGAGCGCCGGCCTCGGCAGCCCGCTCCTCGAAAGCGGCCAGCAGCCGGTGGGCGTGGCCCTGATGCCGCTCCTGCGGCAGGATCACAACATCAACCAGATGGGCCACCCCGCCCCGGAGCCAGTAGCGCAGCCCCCCGACCCAATCGCCGATCTCATTGCTGAGTATGAGGTAGTGTTCGTCGAGGCCGCCGGTCCATACCGTCGGGTCCTCCTCCTGCTCGAGCAGCTCGGAGAACCAGGCCGCGAAGTCCTCGTCCTGTCCCATCTCTCGAATTGTGAGCTCGCTCATGGTATTCACGACCTCGTAGCGAAGGGCCGGACGAGGATATCGCAACAGTAATGCCAATCCTTTCGGCCTGCCGAGTCCCTACTCACTTCTCCTGAGTCATGCGAGCAAGGTCTTGCAGTCACGGGGATTGGCGCGCGGCTCAGTGGAGCCCTAAGGCCACCGCCGCACCGATCGTCACGGCCCCGAATGCCCCCAGAATGAGCCAAAGGGGCAGCACGAACCGCAACCAATCTTCAAACCGGACGCCCGCCGCCGCTAGCATGGCCATCAAGGAGCCATTGGTTGGCGTCAACAGGTCTGACAAGCCGGAGCCGTACTGATACGCGAGGACCGTGACCTGGCGGGAAAGCCCGATCAGGTCGGAGAGCGGAACCAGGAGGGGAAGCGTCAGGACCGCCTGGCCGCTCGAGCTCGGGACGGGGAAATGGATCGCGATATGCGCCACCATCATGCCGATGGCTGAGATGGCTGGTGGAAGTCCGGCTATCGGCGCAAAGAGTCCGTTCACGATGGTGTCGACGATCCGGCCCTCGTTCAGCACCACAAAAATAGCGCGGGCAAATCCGACCAGCAGTCCGGCATACGCCATCGATTTGAATCCGTCCACGAAGGCTTCAGCAGTGCCGTCGACCCCCAGACGTCCGAGAAGGCCCGCAAGCACCCCGACCGCGAAGAGCAGTGCGGAAAGTTGGTCGAACTCCCAGTCGAGCCGCTGCGCTCCATATATGTAGACAGCCAGCGCGGCGACGATCGCGATCACGATCACGACATCGCGTGGCTGGAGTCGGGATGCGTTCGTCGCAGTGTTCTCGGCCGGCGGCTTGGTCCGGGTCCGTGCGGCATATCGCATGGTTCCCCAGATCCAGATGGCCAGCGCGGGAATCAGAAAGGCCACGCGGAAGGCCAGCCCCGAACCGGGTTTCAATTGGGCGAGCCGCTGCGCGATGAGAACGCTGAACGGGTCCACCGGACCGAACGTGAAGCCGATCGCCGAGCTCCCCAAGGCGATCGCTACGATCGTGAGGGGTGTATATCCCAGCCGGCGTGACAGAAGGAGGAGCGCGGGAACGAACGCGATCAACTCTTCCGACATGTGCTCGGTAATGCCGCCGAGCGCGAACACCACGCTTGCGATGGGAATGACAAGCGCCTCGCGGTGAGCCAGCCGCTCGACCAGCCATTCGACGAGACGCCCAAGTGTCCCGGCCCGCTCCACGACGGCAAACGCGCCGCCCACCAGAAAGATCAGGACGACGACCGACGCGGCATCCGTGATGCCCTTGGGGATCGCGATGAGTGTCTCGAACGGACCGACAGGCCTCGCCTCGACCCGGGCATAGGTTCCGGCGGTGACGACGGTCCGACCCGTGGCGGGATCTTCGTGGCGCTGAAACTCACCAGCCGGGAGGATATAGGTGAGCAGGGCGGCGAGAAAAACACAGCCGACAAGCAATGTCAGTGAGTGGGGGAATCGGAATCGCGCCATGCCGCTACAACGACCGGCAGCGTCGGCTGACCGGCGGACGGTTGCCGCAGGCGATGGTCTCGTTCATGGAGCCCGTGATCGGCCCGCACGCGGCGGTCTGGGCCTCGCGAACCGCGTCGGCTTCCGATGCGGCCGAAGCGGTGCCCGAGCCGGAGCGGCCCTGGAACTCGACGGCCACCGCGCACTCGACCCGCTGCGAGGAGAGCGTGGACCAGAGCAGGAAGGCGACGAATCCCGCCAGAACGACGATGGTGAGCAAGCGGACACGAGACGTCATAGCAGGGTTCCCCTCAGGACCAGAAGCGCGACCGTGAAGTAGATGACGAGCCCGGTGACGTCGACCAGGGTGGCGACGAAGGGCGCCGACGCGCTGGCCGGATCGAACCCGACGCGCCGGAGGACAAAGGGAAGCATCGATCCCGCCAGCGAGCCGAACAGCACCACGCCGACCAGCGCGAGCGCGACGGTCTCGGCGACCTTCCCGAAGTGGGGGCCGTAATCGTAGAAGCCGAAGAGCTGCCAGAGGAGAATGCGAATCGCGCCGATGACGCCAAGGATCGCCCCGAGGGCGAGGCCGGCCGGCAGCTCGCGGAGGGCGACGCGCCACCAGTCGCGGAGCTGCACTTCCCCCAGCGCCATCGCCCGGATGATGAGCGAGGTAGCCTGCGAACCCGAGTTGCCGCCGGAACTGATGATGAGCGGAATGAAGAGGGCGAGGACCACCGCCCGGCCAATCTCGCCTTCGAAATGACCCATGGCCGATGCCGTCAGCATCTCGCCGATGAAGAGCGCGCACAGCCACCCGCCGCGTTTCCGCACCATGGCGCGCAGGCCGATCTGCATGTACGACTCGTCCACCGCCGCCATGCCGCCGAACTTCTGCACATCCTCGGTCTGCTCCCGGATCAGCGCGTCGATAACGTCATCCACCGTCACGATGCCGAGCACCCGGTTCGCGTCGTCCACGACGGGGAGGGCCAGGAGGTTGTACTTCGAGATGAGGCGGGCGACGTCCTCCCGGTCGGTCATCGGACTCACCGTGACCGGCCGGCGCCCGTCCCCGATAGCCGAGACGCGATACTCGGGCTTACTCAGCATGATCTCACGGAGCGAGACGACGGTCTCGAGTCTCTGGTCTGACGGGTGCAGCACATAGATGGCGTAGACCGTTTCCTTGGCCCGGCCGACCTCGCCGATGTGCCGCTTCACCTGTTCCACGGTCCAGGTGGATGGTACCGAGACGAACTCCGTCGTCATGATGCCGCCGGCGCTGGTCGGCGGGTACGCCAGCAGGAGCTTGAGGACGTCGCGGGTCGGCGCGTGGAGAACGTGGAGCAGGCGGCTCCGGTCCGCTTCTTTCAGCTCGCGATAGAGCTCGACTTGCTGATCGGAGGACAACGCCTCGATGAGCGGGACGGCGCGGCGCTCGTCGAGCAGCTCGAAAATGTCGCCCCGGCGATCGAGCTCGGGCTCGTCGAGGAGCTGGACCGCGAGGTCGAACGGCAGTGCCGACACGACCCGTGCCGCCGCCTCGACCGGGAGCTGGTTTAGCGCCTCGGCGACGTCGGCGGGACGGAGGTTTTCGCAGGCGGCAAGGAGGTCTTCCTCGTCGCCGGCCAGCAGGTAGAGTAGCTCAGGCGACGGTGGAGCGGGCAGTGTCGGCATCGGACCTCCGGATCGCGCCGGCGATGCTGTGAGGCAGAACCGTCATGAGGCAACAAGGGGAGGCCGGGCCGGGCCGTCCATTGGAGGCCTGTCCGGCTATATTTGACGCCTACCGGGAAGGAGACGCGGCGGCGATCCCCGGAGTCTCGGCGCCGCTCTTCCCGTCAGACACGGGATTCACGGCTACCCGCCACCCGCTCGCGAACCTGATCGTCAGCCGGTGCCCGAGAGGATCGGCGACGATTTCTTTCACGTCGGGGAGCGTCTTCGCGTAGGCAATGGCGGCGTCGGCCTGCTTGGTGTACGCCTCCGGTGTGTGTCCCTGCGCGGCCCGGCCGAATTCACGGGCGATCGCGACGGCCTGGGCCTGTTCTTTGCCATATTGGGCGTACTGATCGGCGGGCAGGAGCCCGCGCTGATCGTTGAGGGGACTCTCGAAGTCGTAGTTGCGGCAGGCGACCACCAGCAACACCGGCACCAACATACTCAAGCGTCGGTTCATCCATTCCTCGTCGGCGAAGATCGCGGAGCGTCGCTACGCCCGAAGCTAACTACTCCCGCGCGTTTTGCCACGCCCGACCGGCGTGCATACGCTGGCTGCTCACCGTTCTGGTCGCTGCCAACGCCGTCCTCGTGGCCCCTGCACTCGCGGCCCAGGACGATGGCGGCCACACCATTCAATGGTGGCATGGCGCCGTCGCGGTCGGCGGACTCACGGCACTCATGCTGCTCGACCGGCCGGTCCAGCGCTTCGCGGAGCACAACAGTGGAGCGGGAGCGGACAACGTCGCATCCGTGGTCCGGCACATGGGTCAGCCCGAGGTGTACGCGACCGTCACGCTCGGTCTCGCCGCCGCGGGCCTTGCCACCGGAAATCCGCGCATTCTCAGAACGGCCAAGCTGGTCGGCTCGTCGCTCCTCCTCGCAGGGGGTACGGCGTTCGCCGGCAAATTCGCCTTCGGCCGGCCGCGACCTGAATCGAGCCTCGATGCAGATGGGTTCGCGCCGTTCTCCGGACAGGCCGCCATGCCTTCCGGCCACAGTGCCGCCGCCTTCGCGCTCGCGACCTCGTTGTCGGACGAGATTCACAACCCGTGGGCATCGGTCGGGCTCTACGGGTTGGCGACGGCAACGGCCTGGTCCAGAGTCAACGACAATCGCCACTGGTTTACCGACGTCACCGCCGGTGCGCTGGTCGGGATCGCCTCCGCCAAGCTCGTCTCCGGGAAGTGGCGGATTTTCGGGTTGCGGCCGCCATCGGTGCTGGCCTCCCCGGGCGGCGGTCTCACGTTCGGCTGGAAGGGCGAGTTCTGAAAAACGGCTAGAGGCTGGAGGCTAGAAGTGGCGCGGAGTCCTAGATTCCCGCTTCCCGCTTCCCGCTTCCCGCTTCCCGCTTCCCGCTTCCCGCTTCTAGCCTTTAGCCTCCAGCCTTTAGCCTTTAGCTTCAACCCATGCCCGCTCCCTTTCCGAACATCCCAGTTCCCCGCAACGAACCGGTGCTCTCCTATGCACCGGGCGCGCCCGAACGCGCGGTCCTCAAGACTGCCCTCGGAGCCGTCGGCGGCGAGCGTCTCGACATTCCCGCCGTCGTGGGGGGCAAGGAGATCCTGAGCGGGAACACCCGGGACGTGGTCTCGCCCCACTGCCACGGCCGAGTGCTCGCGAGGCTTCACCAGGCCGACCAGGCCACGATCGCCAAGGCCGTCACGTCGGCGGTCGAGGCTCAACAGGAGTGGGGTGCATGGCCGTTCGAGGCGCGGGCGGCCGTGTTTCTCAAGGCTGCCGATCTCCTTGCCACCACCTATCGTCAGCGTCTCAACGCGTCCACGATGCTCGGCCAGAGCAAGACGGCCTTGCAGGCGGAGATCGACAGCGCCTGCGAGCTGATCGATTTCCTCCGGTTCAACGTGCACTTCGCCGAACGGATTTACCGGGAGCAGCCGGAATCGGCGGCCGGCGCGTGGAACCGCATGGATCATCGGCCGCTCGAAGGCTTCGTCTACGCCATCACGCCGTTCAACTTCACCGCGATCGGGGGAAATCTCCCGACCGCGCCCGCGCTCATGGGCAACACGGTGGTCTGGAAGCCTGCTGCATCCGCCGCGCTCAGCAACTGGCACTTCTATCGGCTGCTCGTCGAGGCGGGGCTTCCACCCGGCGTCATCAATTTCCTTCCGGGGGACCCCATCGCGGTGAGCGATGCGGTACTCTCGGATCGCCACCTGGCCGGCATCCACTTCACCGGCTCGACCGAGGTCTTTCGCAAGCTCTGGCACACGTGCGCCGGCAATCTCGATCGCTACCTCTCCTACCCCCGCATCGTGGGCGAGACCGGAGGCAAGGACTTCATCCTTGCCCACCCCAGCGCCGATGTGGACGCCCTCGCGGTCGGGATGGTGCGTGGCGCGTACGAGTATCAGGGGCAGAAGTGCAGCGCCGCCTCGCGCGCCTACATCCCCCGCAGCATCTGGCCTGCCGTGCGGGACCGTGTCGTGGCGATGATCGGCGACATCCGGATGGGCGATGTGGCGGACTTCCGGAACTTCATGGGTGCGGTGATCGACCGCCGCAGCTTCGACCGTCTCCGTGATCACCTGACTCGCGCGCGCGGTGAGAAGGGCGTGACGATTCTGGCCGGCGGAGGAACCGACGACAGCGTCGGCTGGTTCGTCGAGCCCACGCTGCTCCAGGCGGAAGACCCCTCCTACCGTCTCATGTGCGAGGAGATCTTCGGGCCGGTCCTGACGGTGCACGTCTATCCCGATGCACGATGGACCGAGACGCTGGCGCTGGTGGACTCCACCAGCCCCTACGCCCTCACCGGAGCGATCTTCTCCCAGGATCGTGGGGCGGTCATCCAGGCGACCACGGCATTGAGACAGGCAGCCGGCAACTTCTACATCAACGACAAGCCCACGGGCGCCGTCGTGGGCCAGCAGCCATTCGGGGGTGCCCGGGCCAGCGGAACCAACGACAAGGCAGGGTCTGTCCTCAACCTGCTGCGTTGGGTCTCGCCCCGGAGCATCAAGGAGACCTTCGCCCCGCCCAAGGACTATCGCTACCCGTTCATGCTCGAGTCGTAGCCCGCCCGACGAGCCGCTGCTCCGGGTCGAACAGGAGCGCGGTGAGCGCGAACGCGACGACGCTCGCACAAAGCAGCACGAGGATGTCCCGCCCCGCCGTAAACTCCGCCGGCTGTCCCAGCGCATGCCTCATGAGATCGACCGCATACGTCACCGGGTTGACCCTCGCGATGGCCCGGAGCGCCGCCGGCATGCCGCCGGTTGGATAGAGCGCGCCGCTCACGAAGAGCAGCGGGAACAGCACGACGTTGATCACACCCGCGAAATTCTCCACCGACCGTAGTCTCGCCGCCACCAGCAGTCCGAGGGTCGCGCTCACCACCGCGCCGAGCGCGAGCGCGCCGATGGCGGCGGGAACGGCCGCGAGGGTCATCGGTACGATCAGGGGGGCGCAGGCGAGCACGATGCCACCCTGGAGCACCGCCACGAGCGCCGCTGCCAGTGCCCGCCCGGCCAGCACGGCGGGAACCCCGGCCGGACTGGCCAGCATCAGGCGGAGAATGCCGAACTCGCGGTCGTACACGGTGGAGATCGCGGTGAGCATGCCGCCGAACAGCGCCGCCATGACCACGATACCAGGCAGCACGTACGCGTGATACGGCATCCCGCCCTCGACCCGCGCGATGGCGTTGTAGCCCGTGCCCACCAGCAGGAGCCACATGAAGGGCCTCGCCAGTCCGCCGAGGAGCCGGCCGCTCTGTCGCGATGCGCGTTGAAGGTCCCGCGCTACGATGCCGTAGATGGCGCTGGCCCCGCTCATGCGCTCTCCGGAACGGTCTTGACGAAGTAGACGTCCTCCAGCGTGGCGGGCCGGAGCGAAAGCCGCTCGATGTCACGCGCGCCGGCGGCCAGCTCCAACGGATGCGCCCGAGCCCGCGCGAAACCCACCCGGAAGCCCCGCTCCGTACGCCGCACGCTCACCACCGCCCCGCGCGCCCGTAGCGCATCCAGCAGACGCGACGCACCGGGGCCCTCGATGTCGGCGACCTCGTCGCCCACGGCCGCGCGAAGCTCGGCAGGAGCGCCATCGGCGACTACCTCTCCGCGCGCCAGAAGGATGGCGCGATCGGCCGGCTCGGCCTCGACCAAGTAGTGCGTCGAGAAGAGCACCGTGGTGCCTGAGTCACGCCGCTGGCCCTCGAGAATCGACCAGATCCGCTCGCGATGTTCCGGGTCGAGTCCGACGGTCGGCTCGTCGAGGATCAGCAGCGCCGGACCGTGGAGAGTCGCCCGGGCGATGTCGACCAGGCGGCGCCATCCGCCGGAAAGTTGCCGGGCGAGTTGTCGTGCGTGCGGGCCGAGTCCCGCGCCCACGATGGCGCGGTCGACGGCAGATCGGGCGGCGCCTCCACCGAGGCCGGCGAGCCGGGCGGCGAAGAGCAGATTCTCCTCGACGGTGAGGAGCCCGTCCACGCTGGTCTCCTGAAAAACGAGGCCCAGCATCCGTCGAATCGCCGAGCGCTGGGTCCGGGTATCGAATCCGAAGATGCGGGCGCTGCCACGGGTCGGGAGGAGGAGCGTGGCGAGGAGGAGCATCGCCGTGGTCTTGCCGGCGCCGTTCGGGCCGAGCAATCCCACCATCGCTCCGGGAGGCACGGTAATCGTGAGCGCTCCCAGCGCGCGCACGGCGTCGTAGTCGCGGCCCAGCCCTTCCGCCTCGATCGCGGGGGGCGGGGAGGTCACGCGCGCTGGGGCTCGGCGGAAAGGATCCGGTAGCGGAACTCCGCGGGCTCGGTCTGTTCGACGATGGCGGCGTCGATCATCCCGCGATCGGGCGAGAGGGTACAGACCGGATCGGTGTTGGCGGCGTCGCCAGTGAGCGCGAAGGCCTGGCAGCGGCACCCACCGAAGTCCACCGTCTTGCGCGGGCAGCTGCGGCAGGGCTCACGCATCCACGCGTCGCCGCGAAATGCCTGGAATGCGGCCGACTCGTGCCAGATGTAATCCAGGGAATGATCGCGCGCGTTGTCGAACGAGAGCGTCGTGATCTGCGTCGCGCCGTGGCAGGGCAGGACCCGGCCATCGGGCGAGACGACGATGTAGAGTTTGCCCCACCCGCCATAACATGCCTTCGGGTAATGCTCGAAGTAATCGGGGAGCACGAAGATCATCTGCATCGTGCCCCGATAACGGTGCATCGCCTCCTGCGCCACGGCCTGCGCCCGCACGATCTGATCGCGGGTCGGCATCAGCCACGATCGGTTGGAGAGTCCCCAGCCGTAATACTGCGTGTTGGCCAGCTCGAGGCGGTCGGCGCCGAGGCTCGCCGCCAGATCGATGATGGGGCCGATGCGGTCGAGATTGGCCCGGTGGAGCACCACGTTGATCGAGAAGGCAAACCCCAGCTCCCTCACGATCGCCGCCGCGGCCCGCTTCTGCTTGACCGAGCTGACTCCGGCGATCTTCTCCGCGACCTCCGGATCCGAATCCTGAATGGAGATCTGGATATGCTCGAGCCCCGCGTCGCGAAGCCGCTCGGCGCGCGGCCGGGTGAGGCCCAGCCCCGAGGTGACGAGCGTGCTGTAGAGCCCGAGTCCTCGCGCGTGCGCGGCCAGCTCCTCCAGATCCTTTCGAATCAGCGGCTCGCCGCCCGAGAGTCCGAGCTGGAGGACGCCGAGCGCGCGCGCCTGGGTGAAGACGCGTTTCCAATCCTCGGTGGCCAGCTCACCATCCGCCCGAACCATTTCCAGCGGATTGGAGCAATAGGGACAGTGCAGCGGGCAGCGGTGTGTCAGCTCCGCGAGCAGTGTGGTTGGGCGGTCAGACGTCACGGATCAACTCCCTTCGGGCCAGATCGGAGAGGTACTCGGTCACGTCCGTCGTGACGTCGGTGCCGTACCGCTGGCCAAGCAGTTCGACGATGTCCGCGATGGTTCGCGCACCGTCCACCAGCTCGAGAATGGCGGCACCGGTCTCGTTGAGCAGGACGGCGCCTTCCGGGTAGAGAAGGACAGGGCGTTTCCGCACCGGGTCGTAGTCGAGCCGGGCCAAGCGCCAAAGCGCGGGACGCGAGGTGAGGGTGAGCGTCACCCTCACTCCTCCCGGTATGCGTTATGGATGGTGTCGATCATGGCCCACAGCATGTCGAGCTTGAAGGCAAGCGCCTCGAACGCCTGACGCTGGGTTTCGACCGTCGTGCAGTGTGTCTGCACGATCGACAACCCGTGTTTCACATCCCGCGGCGCCTGGACCAGACGGCTCTTGAAGTAGTCGAGGGCTGCGGGCGGGATCCACGGATAGTTCCTGGGGAAGGACTCGATGCGCTGCTGGTGGATCTTGGGGGCGAAGAGCTCCGTGAGCGACGACGCCACCGCCTGGACCCATGGCTTCGTCCGGCAAAACGTGACGTACGACTCGCAGATGAGGCGCACGGCCGGCAGCACGTGACGCTCGTCGTCCATCTCTTCACGGGGGACACCGAGGTTCACACCCAGCTTGATCCACAGCTCGATCCCCCCGGTGCCGGCCGTGGTGCCGTCGTGATCGATGATCCGCTGGATCCATTCCCGCCGCACCTCGGGATCGGGACAGTTGGAGAGGATCGCCGCGTCCTTGCGCGGGACGACCCGCTGATACGCCAGGCGATTGGTGACCCAGCCCTGGAACTGTCTCTGGCTCAGCCGGCCCTCGTACATCAATTGATGGAACGGGTGCTCGACGTAGTACGACCCGTTGAACGAGCGGAGGGCTTCCTCGAGCTGCGCAGGACTCAGCGGCCGGTCCAGGGTGGGAAACGGTGGTGGCGGCGACGTGGCCAGCTTCGAGGCGGACAGGGTCGCGGTCATGGCATCAAAGTTAGAGGGTGAAACGCATTCCGTCGGTCCCGATCCGGAGCCCCCTGCGCTCGACCAGCTCCCGCTCCGGCGAGTCCTCGAGCAGCATGGGATTGGTGTTGTTGATGTGGCTGTACACTTTGTACCGGCTCGGAAGGCCGGCGAGCCGGTCGAGGCTGCCGTCGGGCCCGGAGATCGGCAGGTGGTCCATCTGCCGCGCCGTCCGGTCACCGATGCCGAGGCGGATGAGCTCGTCGTCGGTCCAGAAGGTCCCGTCGAACACCACCAGGTCGGTTGCGGCCAGTCGTGCGAGCAACGCCGGATCGAGCCCGCCACAACCGGGCACGAACGCGAAGTTTCGGCCGTTCCGCTCGTCCCGGACCACGAGGCCGACCGTGTGTCCGGGAATATCCTCGCGGGCGAACCGCGGCGGTCCTGCCGGCACCGGAAAGCACTCGACCTCGAGGCCGCTGTCGCTTCCATCCCGATAGCACAGCGTGACTCGCGTGTCCGGTACCATCTCGGTGACGCGGACCTCGGCGAACGCGCGGGTCACCGGCAGGATCCGCGAGTCTTCCTCCAGCACCCTGATCACGGAGCGAGTCGCGCAGAGCTGGAGCGTGCGACCCTCTCTCAGCAGCATGATCCCGACGGTGTGATCGAGCTCGGCATCGGTGACGACGATGCCCTCGACCGGGACGTGACGCGATCCTTCCGGCGTCGGGGTCGGCAGCCGGGTGAGCTGGTCGCGGACATCCGGCGAGGCGTTGAGCAGGAACCACCGGCGACCATCGGCGCTCACCGCCGCGGAGGACTGACTCCTCGGGGCGGCACGGTGCGGCTCGGCTCGGGCCACGCGACACGAGGGGCACCAACAGTTCCATTGGGGGAACCCCCCACCGGCCGCGGTGCCCAGGAGAATGACTTCCACGCCTACCTATAAACACTGAGGGGCCCGCTTTCGCGAGCCCCTCTGGTCAGTGCGTGTGACTTAGAGCGTCGCGACGTATGCGGTCACTTCCATCGTTACGGCGACAACTTCTGCTTCGGGCTTGGTCCAGGTCATTGAATCCTCCGGTGTGGTGGGCGGGCCGGGTGGCCCTGAAAGCTTGTGGGTGCTGTAACCCAGTCAGGTCCACCTGGAACCCGACGACGCCCTCCACTATGCAGATGGTGTGCCGAGAAGAGATGGAGGGAAGAGGGAAGCGGGAAGAGGGAAGCGGGGCAATAACTTACGGCACCTTCTTCTTTCGCTTTCGTGGTCGTGGTGAGGTTGGTGAGACTGGGTGAGGAAACCCGAACATGGGTGATCTCACCCACCGGCTTTCAGGCCAGCCCGTGTTTCTTCAAGCGGTATCGGAGCGTATCCCGCGTGATGCCCAGCCGCGCCGCCGCCTTAGTCTGGTTCCCGTCGCTCTCCCGCATGGCCTGCTCGATGAGCGTCCGCTCCCACTTCTCGAGGTCTGTTCCCGTGGGAGGAGGGACCGAGGGTGCCTGGGACGTGCCGGTGGCGGGCGAGACCGCCACCGCCGTAGGCCGCTCCGCAGTCGGGGGACCGGTTTCGTCGCCATTGGGGGTGCGGGTCAGCGCCAGATGGCGAACATCGAGCACATCCCCGCGGCTCCACAGCACCGCCCGCTCGATCACATGACTGAGCTCGCGCACGTTGCCGGGCCACGGATATGCCAGCAACAGCTCCCGCGCACGCTGGTCGAGCCGGTGCACCGCTTTTCCATACTTGGCGTTGAATCTCTCGAGGAACTTTTCCGCCAGGATGAGCACATCCTCGCCCCGCTCGCGCAGCGGGGGGAGATGGAGGATGATGACGGCGAGCCGGAAGTAGAGATCGCTTCGGAACGTTCCCTGTTGTGCGTTCCGCTCGAGATCGCGGTTGGTGGCGGCGAGGATGCGTACGTCGATGCGCCGGTCGCGGGTGCCGCCCACTCGCCGCACCGTCCGCTCCTCGACCGCCTTGAGCAACTTCCCCTGGAGCGCCAGCTCGATGTCGCCGACCTCGTCGAGAAAGAGGAACCCACCCTCGGCCGCCTCGAAGAGTCCCATCCGGGATTCCTTGGCGTCGGTGAAGGCGCCGCGCTCGTGGCCGAAGAGCTCGGACTCCATCAACGTGCCCGGCAGCGCCGTGCAGTTCACCTCGATGAACGGCTTCGATACTCTCGTGCTTCGTGCGTGGATGGTCCGCGCGATGAGTCCCTTGCCCGTGCCGGTCTCGCCGGTGATCAGGACCGGGGGCGTCTCGTCGAGCAATGCGATTTCGTGGGCCTGCTCGAGGACCGCCCGGATGGCAGGCGACCGTCCCACGACTCCCGCGCTCGGCACATCGCGCGCTGCCTGACGCCGATAGTAGGACAGCTCCTGCCGAAGTTGGGTCGTCTCCCGCGCCCGATCCGCCAGGAGCCGAAGCTCCTCGAGGTCCACCGGCTTCTTGAGGTAGTCGAACGCGCCGAGCTTCACGGCCTCGACCGCACCCTCGATCGTCCCATGGGCGGTCATGACGATGACGGGAATCCCCGCATCGAACTCCCGGACCTTCTTGAGGAACTCGATCCCGTTCATACCGGGCAAGCGGACATCGCTGAAGACGACGTCCGGGCGCAGGGTCTCGAGCATCCCCAGCGCCTGCTCCGCGTCTGATGCGACCTCCGCCTCGTACCCGGCTTCGGCAAGGAAGGCCTTGATCGCGCGGGCGAGGGTCCGCTCGTCGTCCACGATGAGCACCGTCGATCCACTCATGATGCGGCCGTCCTCCGCTGCGTGGCCAGCGCGGCCTCGCCCTCGGGTCCCGCCATGGGAAGGCGGATGCGAACGGTGGTGCCGCGACCCTGCCGGCTCTCGATCTCGAGGGTGCCGCCGTTCTGCTCGATGTACCGCTTGGCGATGGCCAGGCCGAGTCCGGTTCCTTCCTGGCGAGTGGTGAAGAACGGCTCGAACACCGAGGCGAGCGCGGCGTCGGGAATCCCGGTGCCGGTGTCCGACACCTCCAGCAACACCTCGCCCGGTGATGCGCCGCGGGCCACAGTCAGCGCGGCGATCCGCAGCTTGCCGCCCTTGGGCATCGCGTCGAGGGCATTGGAGACGATCTCGAGGACCGCCTGCTCGATCTGGGTCGGATCGACCTTCACGTTCGGCAGACCCTGGGGAATGTCCATCTGGAGCTCGACGTTCTGCGAGCGGATGGGTTGGGTCACCGCGGGCAGGACGTCGTCGAGCATTCGTGGGAGGCTCTCCGGCATCGGATTGAACGGGGCGGGCCTGCTGAAGCTCAGCAAGTGGCTGATCCGGCGATCCAATCGGTCCACCTCCTGGAGAATCGCGTCAAGATGCTCGGCTGCGGAGGGAGAAGACGGATGGTGGCGGACGAGCTGGGCTGCGGCGCGAAGACTCGCCAGCGGATTCCGGAGGCCATGTGCCACCGCCGCCGACATCTCCCCGATCGACGCGAGCTTTTCCGACTGAACGACCTGTGCTCGCGACTGGTTGAGCCGTTCCGTCATCGAGGCGAACGCCCGGGCGAGCTCGCCGACTTCATCCCGTGAGACGACGGCAATGCGGTGCCCCAGCTTTCCGGTCCCCACGATCGCCATGTCCTGGCTGAGTCGTTGAAGCGGGCGCGACAATCCCCGGGAAACGAGCCATGCTCCCAGGGCGCCCGCCACGAGCGCGAGCAGGATGATGGCCGTCAGGGTCCTGCCTTCCGCCGCGAGTATCTCCTCGAGTCGCCCATACGCGCCCCGCACGCTCGACTCACGGGCGCGGCGATAGATCTCCCGGTTCATCTGGGTGAGCGCGGGCAGGAGCCGGCCCTTGAGCGAGGCCTGCGCGTACCAATAGGCGGAATCCCGGTGGCCGGCGTCAGACAGGGCGAAGATGCTGTCGGCGGCGGCGACGATCTGCCGCTGAATCCCGGCGACACCCTCGGCGAGCGCGGTCTCGTCCGGCCGCAGCTCGGCCCGCCATCGTTGCTGCCAGTAGTTGACGACCTCGCCGGTGAGCTCGAACTCGCGCCGTGCGGTGGGATCCAGTCCGCTGAGATAGCGCCAGACGACCTCGCTCTGGTCGAACATCGCGGTCTCGAGCTCCGCATACGTTCGGGTGCGGGCCATGCTCTCGCCCAGAGCCTGCAGGGCGCGGCGCTCCAGCGTGTTACTGCGGATGGCCTCGGCCCCGACGAGCAGTGCGGGGAGGACCATCAGGGAGAAGCCAAAGAGGAGTTTTCGCTGGAAGGTCACCCGGGAAAGCTACGCCAAACCGGCCTAGTGCGCTCCGCCCCCGCCTCTGGCGCGTCCGGTCCGGAAGAGGAGAAGAAGCGGAAGGGCGAGGGCGAACGTGACACCCATGATGAGGAACACCTTCTCGAACGCCACCACCGAGGCCTGCTGGTGCAGTACCTGGTCGAGGAGCGCGTGGGCCCGCGACTGCGCCTCGGCGAGCGTGCCACCCTCTCCCGCCATCCGGGCCGTGGCGTGCTCCAGCCAAGCGCGGGTCGTCGGCTCGGACTCCGACAGGTGGGGCAGCAGGGCGCCGCGGCTCTGCTCCGTGAAACGCGTGAGCAGGGTGGCGGTGACCGCAATGCCGAAGCTGCCGCCCAGCTGGCGTGAGAGATTGAAGAGGCCGGTCCCCTGCGCCATTCGCGCCGGCTCCAGATCGGCCACCGCGGCGCCGGTCAGAGGCACGAAGATGAAGCCGAGCCCGACTCCGCGCAGAACCATCGGCCAGAACAGATCGTGGGTCCCGACGTCGAGCGTGATGTGGTACATGAGCCACATCGCCCACAGAAACAGCAGAACGCCGATCGTGATGAGCGCCCGGGCATCGTACTTCTGCCCCAATCGTCCCATCGCGGCCATGGTGAAGGCACTGGCGATGGCGCCGGGGAGAATCACCTTGCCCGTATCCCACGCGCTGTACCCGAGCAGGTTCTGGAGGAAGACCGGCAGCGCGAACACACTCGCGTACAGGGCAAATCCCAGGATCACGGCGAAGACGACGCCCACAGCCAGCTGCCGGTTGCCGAGAATCCGGAGGTTGACCATCGGGGCTTTCGCGCGCAGCTCGTGCCACACGAACAGCACGAGCGCTACGCCGGCGATGATGGCCTCGATGACGATCTCTCTGGCTTCGAACCAGTCCTTCGACTCACCGCGCTCGAGGAATACCTGCAGCGCCCCGATACCGAGAATCAGCAGCACGAGCCCCGCCCAGTCCACGCGCGCGTCGGCGTTGACGATGTGATTGGGCTCGGGAACGTTGCGCCACGTCATGACGCCGGCGAGAAGCCCGAGCGGGATATTGATGTAGAAGATCCACGGCCACGAGTAGTTGTCGGTGATCCATCCGCCGAGCGTCGGCCCCAGCGTCGGTCCGACCATGACGCCCATGCCGAAGATGGCCATTGCCTTGGCGCGTTCCCGGAGGGGAAACACGTCAAAGAGGATCGCTTGCGCCGTGCTGATGAGCGCGCCGCCGCCGATGCCCTGCATTACCCGCCAGAAGACGAGCGCTTCCAACGAGCGTGCGCTTCCGCAGAAGAACGAAGCGGTGGTGAAGAGGATGATCGATCCGGTGTAGTAGTTCCGACGGCCGAGCCGCTCGGACAGCCAGCTCGTGAGTGGAAGGACGATCACGTTCGCGACGATGTAGCCGGTGCTGACCCAGGCGACCTCTTCGAGCGTCGCGCCGAGATTTCCCATCATGTGCGGAATGGCGACGTTCACGATGCTGGTATCGACCAGCTCGAGCATGCTGGCCAGCGTCACCGCGAACGCGATGATGTACCGGGCCCTGAAGATCTGGTCCGGGTTGAGAACCTGCGGTCGAGCCGGAAGCGCGAGTGTCGCCATGACTCAGCGGGTGGTGATCGTCACATCGACCGACATGCCCGGTCTGAGCGGCGTCGGTCCCGACGGGGGCTGCTCCACCGCGATCCGGACCGGCAGACGCTGCACCACCTTGGTGAAATTCCCCGTCGCATTGTCGGGAGGGAGCAGCGCGAAGCGGGCTCCCGTCGCCGGGCTCAGGCTCTCCACCATCCCGCGAAACTTCTCTCCAGGATACGCGTCGACGGTAAACTCCACGGAATCGCCGACCTGAATCGTGGCGAGCTGGGTCTCCTTGAGGTTCGCGGTCACCCAGACATCACGATCGGGTACGATGGAAATCAGGTTCTGGCCCACCTGCACCAATGCGCCCGTCTCCGCGCTCCGCCGTGCGACGATTCCATCCACCGGCGCGGTGATCGCCGCGTAGCTCTCCTGAAGTCGTGCGTCGGCCGCCGCCGCCTCGGCCGAAGCCAACCTCGCGTCGGCGCCACGAAGCGCCGCTCCGGAGGCCGAGACCTGGCTGCCCGCGGCGGAGGCCCGCTTTTGCGCCGCCTGGAGATTGGCGCGCGCGGATTCGGCCTCGGCCTGTGCGGCATCAAGCTGCTGTGCCGAGATGATCTGCTTGGCGGCGAGGCCGCGGTACCGATCGAGGTCCGCGGTCGCGCGACGATACGCCGCCTCGGCTGCCTCGACGTCGGCCGCGGCTGAAGCGGCCTCGGCGCGAGTGGCCTGGAGCTGGGCCTGCGCCTGTCCGGCGCGACCGCCCGACGTGGTCGCGGCCTCCGCGCTCCGCAGATCGGCCTCCGCCTGTTGGAGCCGCACCCGGGTATCACGGTCGTCGAGGACGACGAGGGTGTCGCCGGCCTTCACGTGCTGATTGTCGTCCACCAGGACTCGGGCGACGAAGCCCGAAATCCGGGGCGAGATCACCGTGATATGGCCGTCCACCTGGGCGTTGTCGGTGGTTACGTGGTGGCGGCTGAAGAGGTAGCGCAGAGTGCCCCAGACGGCCCCCGCGACGACCAGGATGCTCACGATCGCGATGGGGATCCATTTCGGGCGTGTGCGCGCCGCTGGAGCGGCTACTGGGACCTCGATTGCGACATCGGTTGCCATAACGCTCTCACTGTCTCCCTGCGCGGGTCACTGCAGTTGATCGATCACGCCCAGCGCGCGATAGGCGGTCACGCGGGCGGTGCCATAGTTGAGCCTGGCCTGAATGAGCGCATCTCGCGCCGCGATGACCGAGCTCTGGGCGGTGGTGGTCTCCACGCTCCCGGCCACTCCGCTCTGGAACCGGTCACCTGCCTGGGAAAGTTCCTGCTCGGCGAGCCGGAGCCGGTCGCCCGCGATCGTGACCTGCTGCTGGGCCGACGCCAGATCGAGCACGGCCTCCCGGGCCTCGGTCTCCACCTGATTGCCGAGATCACGCTCACGCAATTGCTGGATCTGGAGCCGCTCGCTCTCCTCGCGACTCCGATTCTGCCGGCGGAATCCATCGAGGATCGGCACCGTGAGCTGGAGCTGCACGGCGTAGCTCCCCTCGAGATTTCCGGTGCGCTGGCCGGTCTGCTGATACATCCCGCCCAGATCGAGGCTCGGGAGGTTCTCGTACTTGATCGCCTTGAGCGTCCGCCGGGAAGCGAGCGTCCGGGCGCGCTCCGCTGCCAGCTCCGCGCGGTGTTCCCGCGCGAACGACGCTGCCTGCGCGGGATCGAGCGGCACGCTCAGCCCGCCGAGTCCGAGCGAATCGGCGAGGGTGAGCCGAGTCGATGGCGGTAGGTCGAGGGTGCGGAGCAGCTCGAGGCGGGCTCGATCGGCCGCGTTGCGCGCGACCTCGAGCTGGGTCCGGACCGCGCCGAAGCTCACTTCGCTTCGGGTCGCATCGATCGCGGGGCTCACTCCGGCCGACACCCGTTGACGGGCCTCATCGAGGAGCTGTGCCGCGACGGTGCTGTCAGCGAGCCGGGCCCGCACCGTCTCCTGTGCGCTCAGAACCTGGAGGTAGGCGAGACCCGAGGTCGCACCGGCGATCTCACCGACCGCCTGCGCGTCGAGTCCAGCGGCCACGGCGGTATCGCGCGCGGCGCGGAGCCGGGCGATGGCGCTCGCGTCGAAGACCGTCTGTGAGGCACGGAGCTGAAGCCGCCAGATGCTGAAGGGATCGGTGACGCCCGTGGCGATGGGAATGCCGAACTCGTCGAGGTTCACCGTCTGCCGGGTAACCGACGCGGAGCCGCTGATGTCGGGCAGGAGGTCAGCCCGCCGCTGGGCGGTCCGTGCCTGGGCTGCCCGCTGGTTGAGCCGCGCGACCGTCGCGCTGACGGCCTGTTGACGCCCGAGGGAGATCGCCTGGAGCAGCGTGATCGGGCCCGAGGGCAGGGCTGGCTGCTGGGCCGCGGCGCCGGCCGACATCGCGGCGACCAGGACAAGGGCGAGCCATAGACTACGCATGGGACGCCTCAGCTCCGGGCCGCGGAGGCGCGAGCACTCCGTAGAGATAGAGATCGATGATGCCGGCCAGCGCCTGGTCGTCGTGAAGCGCTTCGGGATCGAACTGCTGGTAGAAGCATTGGACGTTCGCAGTATGAACCAGGAGCGAGGGAAGTCCTCGCGCGGCGAAGTCGAGGGATTCAGGGCGGAACTCGCCGGATGTGACGCCGATCTCGAGCACGCGTTGCACCAGATGACGCGCGCGCAGAATCACTTCGTCGAAGTAGAACCGCGCCAGCTCCGGGAACGTCCCCATCTCCGCCTGCACGACGCGACTGATGCGGGCGAGTCCGACCTCACCCATCCGGCGAAACATGCCGGTCGCGATCGATACCAGGAGATCGCGCGCCGAGCCGTGATGGGTGCGCACCGATTCTTCGGCCTCGGCAAGCTTGGGCACCACCTTGGCGCGCACCATCTCCCGGAACAGCGATTCCTTGGAGTCGAAATAGAGGTAGACGGTGCCCTTGCTCACGCCGGCGAGACGGGCCACGTCATCGATCTTGGCCCGCGCGAATCCCACTTCCCCGAACACCTGCTGGGCCGCATTGATGATCTCGTCGGGCCGGTCCTCCGGCCGGCGTTGCCAGCGGGGCGCGGCTATCGCGGGGACGTCGGTGGGGACGGGGGATAGCGGTTCGAAGGGGGCGGACATTCAATGCTCCATTAATAACTGACTGGTCAGTAAGATACTACTAAGTCCGTCCGCGTCAACCCCATGTACCACCGACGGTTCGCTCTTGCTCGCCACTCCGGAAATCCTTACCTTCCATCAACCTACCCGCCGGAGGCCAGCTGATGTCGGATGCATTCTTGAGCTCCGACGACTTCGACGAACAAGCCCATCACCTCTACAACGAAGGCCGCTACGATGAAGCCCTGAGTATCCTCAAGGAAGGCATTACCCTCTATCCAAACGCCGTCGAACTGCATATAGGCAGTGCCTACGCCCATCTCGCCCGGGAGGAGTTTGCCTGGGCCCGGCGAAGCTTCGAGCATGCCCTTTCCCTCGATCCCGACCACGAGGATGGTCTCGCGGGCCACGGGGAAACGCTGCTCAAGGTCGGGGACCGCAACGGGGCGTTGAAGGCCTTCGATCGCATTCTCTATCTCGGTTTCCAGGACGACCACGAGCTGATGCTGCAGGTGGGCCGCGCGCTTTTCCGCGAGGGTCTGATCCCGCCCGCTCACCGCTTCTTCGATCTCGCGGCCTCGGCGCATCCCGAGTCTGCCGATGCGGCGGCGTGCCTGGGCTATGCCTCACATCGGATGGGGAACGACGCCGGCTCGCTCTACTGGCTGCGCCGCGCGCTCGAGATCGACGCGACCTACAGCGAAGCCAGGATCTACCTCGCCAACCTCCTCTACGATCGCGGCGAGACCGAGGCCGCCCTCCATCAGCTCGAGCGGACACTGCCCGAGGATCACTTCGACGAGCTGGGCATCTGGCGTCACATCGAGCTGAAGAAGTCGATCTATCGTCTCCCCGACGGCGATCCCGAGCTCCAGCCATGGCTCGCCCGGCTCGGCGAGGTCGCCGGCGATCCCGATCCGATCGACATGCTGCTCGCGGAGGTCGAGGCGCAGCAGGCCGACGGGTCGGTACGTGACCCTCACCAGCTCGAGCTGTTCGGCACGCTGCTCAGCGAGCTGCACGCGATGCAGAAGAAGCCGGGACAGGCCGAGGTGCATCTGGTCGTGACACTGGCCGGACATCCGATCCGCGGGAGCTGGGACGAGATCCTGCTGCAGATGAAGGCAGCCGACCGGGAGTGGGCCACGGGCTCGCTCATCGACTTCATGGCGAGCCATGCGCGGCGCGGCCAGGCCGAAACGGGGGTGGTGATTCCCACAACCGACGCCGAGGCGTTCATTCGGGGGAGCGCCGAGGCCGGCGTCCTGAGAATCGTGCAGTAAGAACAGGGAGAAGGAAGAAGGGAGAAGGGAGAAAGGGCCCCTTCTCCTTTCTCCCTTCTCCCTTCTCCTTTAGGCATGCCTTCTTCTCTTCTACCGACCTGGACCGCCGGCGTCCGGCGCGAAGTGCTCCCCAACGGATTGACGCTGCTCGTGCAGGAAGACCGGTCCGCGCCCGCGGTCGCGGTGGTCACCCACGTCAAGGCAGGATTCTTCGACGAGCCGGATCGCTGGGTGGGTGTGTCTCACGTGCTCGAGCACATGTTCTTCAAGGGCACTGCGCGGCGCGGGGTCGGAGCGATCGCCCGGGAGACCAAGAGCGCGGGCGGCTATCTCAACGCCAGCACGACGTATGACCACACCAGCTACTTCACCGTCCTGCCGTCCTCCGGTCTAGCCGCGGCTCTCGACATCCAGTCCGACGCGCTCCGCAACGCGGCCATCGACGCCGGCGAGCTCGCCCGCGAGCTGCAGGTCATCATCCAGGAAGCCAAGCGCAAGCTCGACACCCCCTCGGCGCTCGCCCACGAGACACTGCACGAGGTGATGTTCGATCAGCACCGCATCCGGCGATGGCGGATCGGCCGGGAAGCGCAGCTTGCCGGGTATACCCGCGACGATCTGTGGGGCTACTACTCGTCACGCTACGTCCCCGAGCGCACCGTCGTCGCGATCGTCGGGGCCGTGAACCCGGATGAAGCAGTCGAGCTGGCCCGTGCGGCATACGGCGACTGGGCGGCCGCGCCCGGCGCGGTCGATCTCTCGCCCGCGGAGCCGATGCGGCGGGGAGTCCGGGCCCGCACGCTTCGCGGCGACGTGAGCCAGGCCGAGCTGGCCCTGGGTTGGCGCACGGTGCCGGCGCTCGATCCCGAAGCGCCGGCCCTCGATCTGGCCGCGGCTGTGCTCGGATCGGGGCGAGGCAGTCGGCTGTATCGGCGATTGAGGGAGCCCGGCGTGGTGACTTGGGTGTCCGCTCACAACTATGCGCCAACCGAGCTTGGCGTGATGAGCGTGACCGCCGAGCTGGCACCGGGCCGGGTAGACGCGGCGCTCGCGGGCATCGCGGAGGAGGTCACCCGGCTGGCGCTGCTCGGGCCGACGCCCGAGGACCTGGAGCGCGCGCGGACCCTCATGCTCGCGCGGTGGGCACGTCGCATGGAGTTGATGGAAGGAAGGGCATCATCGCTCGCGGCGGCGGAAGCGCTCGACGGCTACGACTTCCTCGACCGGGAATACGCCGCACTCGCTGCCGTCGAGCCGGGACAGGTGCGCGCTACCGTCGCCCGGCATCTCCAGCCCGATGCCGTATCCGGCGTGCTCTACCTTCCCCAGAGCGAGGGGAGCGATCTCACCGGCGAGACCCTGGCGCGGGTGTTCGCCGTGACGCCACTGGAGTCGGACAGCGCACCCTCACCCCCCAGGCCGGCCCGGCCCGCTCCGGTTCGCGTGCGGTCTCGCCGCGAGTCGGGCGTGCTCCACACGGCGCTTGCAGGGGTGGACCTTCTGGTGTGGCGGAAGACCGGCGTTCCCCTCGTTTCGATCGGCGTCTACGCACCCCGGCGTCATCTCGATCCTCCCGCACAAGCAGGGCTCGGCGCACTGACGGCGCGAGCCGCGGTCAGGGGTGCGGCCGGGCTCGATGCGGCCGGACTCGCCTTTGCGTTCGAGGGACTCGGAGGCAGCCTGGGCACCAGCGCCACTTCCGACTGGCTCGGTTTCGGGACGACCGTGCTGGTCGAGCATCTGGCCGAGGCGGCAGAGCTGCTCGACGGCGTCCTGACCGACCCTCGGCTCGACGATGCGTCCGTCGCGCTCGAACGAGGCGTGATGGAGGCCGAGGCGGCTCAGGTATCCGATGACATGTTCCGCTATCCATTCCAGCTCGCCTTCGCCGCTGGGTTCGGTGAGTCCGGCTACGGACTCCCGGTCGCGGGGCTTCCGGAGACGCTGAAGGGGATCTCGGGCGCCGACGTCCGCGCCTGGCACCGACGGGCGTTTCTCGACGTGCGGCCCGCGGTTGTGGCCGTCGGTGACGTCGACGCCGAGCGAGCCTCGGAGCAGCTCGCCGCCACGTTCGACCGCCATGGAGATCTGGCGACGGTTGGCCCGCTGCCTCCAGTGGCGTGGGTGGGAGGCAATGGCGGAGGACCTAATCGGGTGGTGCCGAGAGACAAGGCGCAGGCCGCGCTCGCGATGGCCTTCCCGGGTCCCTCTCGCCGGGATCCCGATCATGTCGTCGCACAAGTATGGGCCGCGGTGGCGAGCGGCCTCGGCGGACGTCTCTTCGAGGCGCTTCGCGACAGGCGCTCGCTGGCGTATACCGTCGTGGCGACGGCATGGGAAAAGGCCAGAGCGGGAGCGCTTCTGACCTATATCGCGACGTCGCCCGATCGGGAGGAGGAGGCGCGGAGCGAGATGTTGAAGGAGCTCGATCGCTTCACCCGCGAGCCGGTGACCGAATCGGAGCTGAAGCAGGCAACCAGCTACCTCGCCGGCCAGGCGGAGGTGAGCCGACAGAGCGGGAGCGCGATCGCCGGGGAAATTCTCGAGGCGTGGATCGCGGGGACGGGGCTGGCTGACATGGCCGATCCGTCGGCCCGCTTCCGGGTGGTAACGGCTGCTGACATCCTCCGTGTGGCGGCGCGCTATCTGGACGCCGCACGCCGCGTGGAGGGAGTGGTCCGCGGCACCGGAGCGCCGAAGGCTTAGCTCCCGCGCAGCCGCCGCACGATGACCTCCATCCCCTTCCCCACGTCCGCCGGTGCGCGCGCGGCGATATCCACGAAGCAGAGCCCCTCGCTCGCCGAGGTGTGCACCACGATGTGTCCCTCCCGGCAGAGCATCGCGACCACGAGTGTCCCCGATCCCTGATGCACCCCCGGCGGGCCGTGAGCCGGCATGCCAACAGCCCCGGCCGCGGCAACGACGATGGCCGAAAGCGCGGCGCCGTCGGCCAGCAGGCCGCCGGGCAGGGCGGCAAGCTCAGTGGTCTGATGATTGAAGGCAGAATGCACGTGGGGGCCAGCGCGTCGGTCGACCGGGATAGACCAGAGTATCTTGCAGCGAGCTCACGAATGGTGTCGCAGCACTCGGTCCAGCACTGGGAGCAAGGTGTCCGAAACTAGCCGCCGCCTGGAGGGGGAGCAAGCCCGACCCACGCTCACGTTCGCCGACGTGTTGAGCGCGGTCAGGATTCCTCTGGCGATCGCATTTCCCTTCGCTTCGAATACCTGGCGGATCGTCGTGCTCGCCGTGGCTTCGGCATCGGATCTGCTGGATGGCCAGATCGCGCGCCGATTCGGGAGCTCGCGCTTCGGCCCAGTAATCGATCCGGTCGCCGACAAGCTCTTCATGGCGTCTGCCTTCGGCGTGGTCGCCTTCAGCGGCCGCCTCGAGCCATACGAGATCGTGGGCGTGCTGCTTCGGGACATCGTGGCCACCATCGCGTTTCTGGCCACGATCTTTTCCCATCGACCGCGCGCCATTCCGGCCCGGGCCGGAGGCAAAGCGGTAACGGTGGCGCAGGTGCTCACCCTGCTCGCGTTCCTGTTCGACTCTCCCCACCTCAGGGAGATGGCCTGGGCGACGACCGCCATCGCCATCTATGCGATCTGGGACTACTACCACGTGGCACCGAAGGCGCAGCGACGGGTCGGCGGAGACGAATGAAGGAAACCAAGCGCGCCACCATAGTGTGGTCGAGCGGGCTCGTGTTCAAGGGTGGCGAGCCGGGCGGTCCCCAAACGGTGGTCGATGGTGACAACATCGCCGCGCCCGGTCCGATGCTCACTCTGCTCTTGGCGGCGGCGAGCTGCACGGGCTCGGACGTCGTCAGCATCCTGGAGAAGATGCGGGTGACGGTCCAGGAGGTGCGCATCGAAGTGGCCGGCGAGCGGCGTGAGGAGGAGCCCCGCCGGTACACATCGATTCGACTCGACTATCATCTCCGCGGCGAGGGGCTCGACGAGGCCCGCGCCTCCCGTGCCATCGAGCTTTCAGTCAACAAGTATTGCTCCGTTCTGCATTCGCTCGCCCCCGACATCGCCATCACCCATGGATTCACGCTGGGGTAGCCTCGCCGTGGCGGTGGCCCTCGCGGCCCCCCCGCCGGTGGCCGCCCAGCGAATCACGGAGCTCGGAGTCCAGGCAACGGCACTGGCCGCCGATCCCGGCTCCATATTTGGAGGAGCGTACGCGGCGATTCGCGCCTCGCTGCGGATGCGCGTCTCCGTCGCCGCGGGGCTGGGTTCGGCGGACGGCGTCGCAACGCCGCGGGGAGAGATGCTCGTGCATTTTCTCCTCAACCCGACCCGTAAACGCGGGATCGGCCCGTATGCCGCCGGTGGTGTCGCGGCCGTCGGTGGACCGGTGGACGAGGGATACGTCGTGCTCACGCTGGGCGTGGAGAGCCGACCAGGAGCGCCGTCGGGGTGGTTTCTGGAGGCGGGAGTGGGGGGAGGAGCGCGCCTGGCGGCGGGATTCCGCCACCGTTGGTTGCCGCCCGGGTGGCCCTACTGACCCGGGAGGCCTTACTCCGAGATGGTGCCTGCGGTCTCGGTCTTCCGCTGCACCGGCTGGCAGAACCGCTCGCCGAGGGTCCGGAGCTGCGCGAGCTCCTCTTCGCTCAGGGTGTCGTACCGGTCGGCCAGGTACAGCATCGTATCGTCGAACCAGTCCTTCTGGTGCTCTGGGAGGGCGTCGATGACGCCGCACCGCAGCACGTGGCTGAACAACTCGTCTCTTGCCTGCGCAAAAGCTACATCTTCGGTATCCCGCGGGCCTTTCTTCTTGCTCATTGACCTTCCTTTCATCGGAAATAACATGGAACTTGGGGGCGGAATATATCCGGTTGCACCTTTTGGTGCAAACCGGCCTTTTTCCTGGCCCAGCCGCCAGTGATTACATTTATCAGCAGCAAACACATGAACTTGACCGAGGGCGGGGCGCCGCTCTCGAGGTTGCCATGGCGGAGCATGACGAAGTGTATGACGACGCGCGAGCCGATCGCCTGGCGGGGATGCTGCGCGCCCTCGCCGAGCGCATCCGCGAGCTCGACCAGTCGGGGCGACTCCTGAGCGGGGCCGCGGAGCTTCTGCGCCTGCTCGGTGACATCCGGAGTGAGCTCTTCCACTACGAAGTCCGGTCTACCTACGATACTCCCGACGTCGCCGAGAGCCGGCGGATCGTCGAGGAGGCCCAACGGCCCGACGGCCTCTTTCCCGACGACACGGAGGATGACGAGCCATGGCGACGTCGCCCGGCGGACTGAAGCGCTTCTACGCGGTCTTCGTGGTCGTGGCGCTGGTCGGTCTGGGTGCCCTCGGCTATCTCATCGCCAAGCCGGCCACCGTGAGCATTCCGGTGAATGTCACCATTCAGCCGTCGGACACGGCGGGATTTCACGGCTACGTGAAGGGGTCGCCTGAGGCGCCGGTCGAGATCACCGAGTTCGCCGACTATCAGTGTCCTTTCTGTCAAACCTTCGCCACCCTCCAGATGCCGACGATCGAGTCGCGTCTCATCCAGACCGGCCGGCTGCGGTGGCGGTATCGCGATTTTCCCCTCCAGCAGCATCCCTTCTCCCGATTGGCGGCCCACTCCGCGGCCTGCGCGGACGAGCAGGGAAAGTTCTGGGAGCAGCATCAGCGGATTTATGAAGGCCAGGGGGAATGGTCGGGCGTGCGCGATGCGACGGGCACCTTCCGCAACTACGCCAAGGCCATCGGGCTCGACGTACCGCGCTACGACGCCTGCATGTCGAGTGGGAAGTACGCCGGTCGCATCCAGGCCAGCCAGGAGGAGGGAGCCCGCCTCGGCGTTGCCTCTACGCCCACCCTGATGGTCGGCGGCAGGCTGTACCAGGGACGGTTCGACTCCGACGCCATCGTTCACCTCGTCGACTCGCTCGCACCTCGCGCCACGAAATGAGCTTCCGCATGGGCGCGGCGCTCCTCAGTCTCGTGGGGCTCTTCGTCTCCGCCTACCTCTACCTTTATAAGATCGGACGCATCGGGACTCTGGCATGCGGCACCGGTGCCTGTGAGACCGTGCAGGCCAGCGTCTGGAGCCGTATCGGTGGCATCGAGGTGGCATTGATCGGCGTCCTCGGCTATGCCACACTCCTGATCGTGAGTCTGGCCTCACTCCAACCCGCGCTCTCTGCGCGCCGGTGGCCGGTGATCATACTGGTGGGGCTCTCGGCGATCGGAGTCTGCTTCACCGGTTACCTCACCTATCTCGAGTTGTTCGTGATTCGCGCCATCTGCCGTTGGTGCGTGGGCTCCGCCGCGATCATCGTGTCGATTCTGGCCGTCGCGCTCCTGGCGCTTCGTTCACCGGCGCGGCGAGAGGCCTAGCGTCGTGGACTCCCACGGTGCGGTAGCGGCGGAGCCCGTCGGATCCGAGGGGGGGCATGCGCATCCCGATTCCGCCCATGGAGGGCCGCTCCTCGCGCTCTCGCTCGCGGCGCTCGGTGTGGTCTACGGCGACATCGGGACCAGTCCGCTGTACGCGATCAAGGCGTGTTTTGCCCCCGAGTATGGGCTGACTCCGACTGTCGACAACGTCCTTGGCGTGCTCTCGCTGGTCTTCTGGTCGCTCAACTTCATCGTCACCCTCAAGTATCTCATCTTCATCATGCGGGCCGACAATCGGGGCGAGGGAGGCATCATGGCTCTCCTCGCCCTGCTTCATCCGCGCCGGGCCGACCAGAAGACCCGTCGGGTGCTCCTCATGCTCGGACTCTTCGGATCGGCGCTGCTGTACGGTGACGGCGTGATCACGCCCGCCATATCGGTGCTGGGGGCGGTCGAGGGCCTGCGGGTGGCCGCGCCGAGGTTCCCCGACTGGGGCGTTCCCGCCGTGTCCTCGGTCATTCTCGTGGCGTTGTTCCTGTTTCAGCGCCGGGGGACGGCCAAGGTAGGGTCGCTGTTCGGCAAAGTAATGATCGTCTGGTTCATCTCGATCGCCCTGCTGGGGTTGCACGGAATCTTCATGCACCCCGATGTCCTGCGCGCGATCAATCCCTGGTACGCGGTGGAGTTCTTCATCAACGACGGGCTGCGCGGATTTCTCGTCCTCGGCGCCGTGGTACTGGTCGTCACGGGAGGCGAGGCCCTGTACGCCGACATGGGGCACTTCGGCGCACAGCCCATGCGGCGGGCCTGGTTCGCGGTCGTGCTGCCGTCGCTCCTGCTCAACTATTTCGGGCAGGGCGGGTTGCTGTTGAGCGACCCTTCCGCCACGACCAATCCGTTCTATGCGCTGGTGCCGTCGTGGGCGCTCTATCCGATGGTGGCCATTGCCACCGCCGCGGCGATCGTCGCTTCACAGGCGCTCATCTCCGGCGCCTTCTCGCTGACGCGGCAAGCCATGCAACTCGGCTACAGCCCGCGGATGACGATCCAGCACACGTCGGCCACTTCGATCGGCCAGATCTACCTTCCCCAAGTCAATCGGATCCTGGGCGTGTGCTGCATCCTGCTGGTGCTCACGTTCCAGTCGAGCAGCAATCTCGCCTCGCTCTACGGCGTCGCGGTCACGGGGACGATGACCGCCACGACGCTTCTCTTTTGCCGGGTGGCGCGGGATCTCTGGGGCTGGCCGCGGTGGAAGGTTTTCGCCATTGGCGGCCTCTTCCTTCTGGTGGATCTGCCCTTCCTCGGCGCGAACCTCGTGAAGATCACGAACGGCGGCTGGTTCCCGCTGCTCGTCGCGGTCGTCATCTACACTCTGATGACCACGTGGAAGCGCGGCCGGGTCGCGCTCTCACAGATTCTCCGGGACAATTCCCTGCCCATCGACCTCTTCCTTCAGGACATCGCGAGGCGCAAACCGGCGCGAGTCCCTGGAATCGCCGTCTTCATGACCTCCGACCCGAGCGGAGCGCCGGTCGTTCTCCTTCACCATCTCAAGCACAACAAGGTGCTTCATGAGGTGGTGGTCCTCATGTCGATCGAAGGAGAAGAGATCCCGAAGGTTAGGTTGGAGGACCGGGTGGAGTTACAGGACCTGGGGGAGGGCTTTTATCAGGTGGTGGGTCATTTTGGCTTCACCGAATCCCCCGATGTACCCGCTCTTTTGGAGGCCCTGGGGGCCAAAGGCCTTCGAGTCCGGCCCCGGGAGGCCAGCTTCTATCTTGGCCGGGAGACGTTGATTCCAAATGGGAACTCTCCCATGTCCAAGTGGCGGAAGAAGCTCTTTATCCTCATGGCCCGCAACGCCCAAACGGCCACCGCCTTCTTCAATCTGCCCCCCAACCGGGTGCTGGAGCTCGGTGCGCAGATCCAACTGTAGCTGTCGCGGTCCCGCCACTCTTACCCCCCGATCCCTTTTGCAGTAGAATGCCGCGGAGTGCCTCGGCAAAGCCTTGCATGGGGCCGTGATACGGCGCTCATAACTCATTTCTTCACATCAGACTCGGAAGGTTGGCATCACTCTCGCCATTTCGGTGGGCGAAGTCGCGTAGTCGCACGTGGCGAGGCGTCCATACGCCCGATAAGAGCACACCCGGAGCGATCCGGGGCCGCAAAACTTGAGGTCTCGAGCAGCATTTCACCGGCTGCGAGAGATAGCTCGGTGCCGAAGGAGGATGGAATGTCCGCGCAGGACGTGGAACGCGGCTTGGTCGCGCCCGAGACACTCGGCCTGGAGACGCGCGTCGAAATTCGACACGCGGCCGCCCAGCTGCTCGAGGTGATGCCCGAGGGAACGGGCCGACTCGTGATCGATCTGACGCACACCCGGCAGGTGGACTCCGCCGGACTCGGCGCCCTCATGCTCATCCAGCGCATGGCAGCCGAGCGTCGTCACATCGTCGTGCTCCGCAACCCGAGCGAGGAGATCCGTTTCCTCCTCACCCTCACCAAGCTGTACGATCTCTTTCTCGTCGAATCCGACTATGAATGACGGCGGGCGTCTTTCCCGGATGCCGCGCAGCCGGTATGGACGACTCCCCCCCGACCGATTAGTCTACCCCCACACAGCCTCGCTCTCTTCTCCCGGCGCATTCGGTTGCCGGGTCCCGGAGTATATGGCATGACGCAGGACAAGCGCCGACGGTGCGTCCTGATCGTGGAGGACGAGCCCGCGCTCCGACTCAGCTATCAACGAGCATTCCAGCCCCGGTACGATCTGCTGTTCGCCTCGACTGGTGCCGAAGCCATGGAACTGCTCCACCAGCGGGCACCGGACGTCGCGGTCCTGGATATGCGATTGCCGGATACGGACGGCGTCGAGTTGTTGCGACGCATCCGCCAAAGCAAACCCACGCTGCCCGTCATCATCACCACCGCTTACATGAGCATTGAGCCACAACTCAAGGTCCTCGATCTCCCCCACTCCGGCTATATCGTCAAACCGTTCCGCCTCGACGAGCTCGGCGCGCGGATCGATGCCGCCCTATGAGAACTCGGGCGACGCCGTAGCCGTCCTGGCCGCCCGCGGGCTCACGCGTGCCTTCGGCCGGGTGACGGTGCTCCGTGACGTCGACCTCACCCTCGCGCCCGGCGAGGCGGTCGCGGTGGCCGGCCCGAACGGCGCCGGAAAGACGACACTCCTCAGGCTCCTCGCCGGTCTCCTTCGCCCCACACGGGGTGACGTGACCATCCTGGGCCAGCGCCTCCAGGGCGACCACTCCGTCCGGCGCAACATCGGATTCCTCTCTCATCAGTCGCTGCTCTACGACGACCTGACGGTGCTGGAGAATCTGACGTTCGCGGCACGGTTGTACGGCGTCCCGCACCCGGCCAACGCAGCCCGCGCCGCGCTCGACGCGGCCGGACTGTCGGCCCGCGCCGGAGACTCGCCGGGCCGGCTCAGCCGGGGTCTACTCCAGCGGGCGGCGCTGGCCCGGGCGCTCCTGCACCGGCCGCGAATCCTGCTGCTCGATGAGCCGTTCACGGCCCTCGACGAGCCCTCTGCGGCGCGTCTTCGGGAGACGCTGCGCTCGGTGCTCGCCGGGGGCGGGGCACTGGTGCTGGTGACTCATCACCTGGCTGAAGTGTGGGACCTCGCGACCCGGGTTGCCGTGATGGTCGGAGGAAAGTGGCGGTGTGACGAAGCAGTTGGAGGGACCGCCGCCGAGTTCATCCCGAGGTACCAGGCGATGGCCGATGCCTGAATCGATCCGATTGGCGCTGGCGATCGCCGCCAAGGACATCCGGGCCGAGCTGCGAAGCAGAACGGCTCTGCTCTCCGCGGTCGTCTTCGCCGCCCTGGTGCTCGTGGTGTTCAACTTCGCCCGGGATCCGACCGCGCTCTCCGCGACCGTCCTGGCGCCGAGTGTCCTCTGGGTCACGTTCGCGCTGGCGGCGATGGTCGCGCTCAACCGCGCGTTCAACGTCGAGCGAGAGCATGGGGCGCTCGACGGGCTGCTGCTCGCCCCGGTTCCGCGCGGCGCGCTCTTCGGCGGCAAGCTGCTCGCCAATCTCGCCTTCGTCGGAACAGTGGAGGCGGTCACGCTCCCGCTCTTCGTGCTGTTCTTCAACGTCGACCTCGGCGCGGCGCTGCCCGGCATCTGCGGCGTGACGCTCCTGGCGACGATCGGCTTCGTGTCGGTAGGGACGATCTTCAGCGCGATGGCGGTGCGTACCCGGTTCGCCGAGCTGATGCTGCCGGTGCTGCTGCTGCCCTTTATGGTCCCACCGCTCGTCGGTGCGGTGCAGGTGACCTCCCGTCTCCTCGCCGACCGTCCCTTGAGCGAAATGCTTGGGTGGCTCAGATTACTCGCCCTCTATGACGTGGTCTTCGTGACGCTCTGTACGATGGTATTTCCCGCGGTGGTGGACGAGTGACCGGGGGGAGAAGCGCGGGAGTGGCCGTCGCTCGCCGGGGGCTCGTCCTCAGCGTGCTGGCCATGCTGGCGCTCTCGGGTGTCTACGTCCTGGCACTGAGCCACACCCCCATCGAGGCACGCCAGGGCCTGGCGCAGAAGATCTTCTATCTGCACGTGCCCGCGGCGTGGTCTGCGCTGCTCGCCTTTTCGCTCGTGGGCATCTGCGGCGCGCTCTATCTCTGGCTTCACGATCCCCGCCTCGACCGCTTCGGCGCCGCCTCGGCCGAGGTCGGCGTGGCGTTCGGTGCCGTCATGCTCACGACGGGGCCGATCTGGGCCAAGCCGATCTGGGGCACGTGGTGGACCTGGGACGCGCGGCTCACGCTCACGTTGTTCCTGTTCTTTCTGTTCGTGGGCTATCTGGCGCTGCGAGCGGCGCTGCACGACCCGGGTGAGCGGGCCCGCTTCAGCGCGGTGGTCGGGATCCTCGGACTCCTGCTCGTCCCCTTTATTCATCTGAGCGTCTATCTGTTCCGCACGCTCCACCCGCAGCCGATCGTGCTCAAGCCGAGCAAGCCGTCGCTGCCGCCCGAGATGCTGCGGACCCTTCTCGTCTCGTTCGTGGTGTTCACACTGCTGTACCTCGGATTGGTCATGCTGCGGTATGGTCTGGCGCTGATCGAAGAGGCGGCGGAGGAGGCACGGGATGGCTGACGTACCGCAGAACGGCGGCTACATGATCGCGGCGTACATCGTGACGCCGGTGATTCTGGTGGGCTATCTCGTGGGGCTCTGGTTGAGGGTGAAGAAGGCGGGTGGAAGCTAGAAGCTGGAAGCTGGAAGCTCATCCCGCGGTCGAAGATTTCGCGTTCCGTCTCGCGAGAAGCCTGGGCGCAACTCGACGAATCAGTCCAAATAGCATCCGACGCACTTCAGCGACCGACTCGATAAGCCTCTCCGCGGTAGCCTGATCGAAAATGCCAAAGTCCTTCGCGAGCACCATCTGCGATTCCAACTCTGAGGCGGATCCGAGCGCCATCCGAAGAAACCGAGCAAACTCGGGATCGCCGCGCCTGCCGTTCCCCTCGGCAATGTTCGACACGATCGATATCGCAGCCCGGCGCATCTGGCTGGCTAACTCGTAGCGATCGCGCGCCGGCATCCCCGCACAAGCCTGGTAGACATCGAGCGCCAATCGGTGTGCCGCTTCCCAAACGACGAGCTTCCGGAAATCAGCCATGCCATCTCCCTGATCTTCCATGAAGATGGCGCAACCAAACGGCAACATTCGCATCCATCTCGCCCAGCGTGTATCCCCGCCGTGCTTCTAGCTTCTAGCTTCTAGCTTCTAGCTTCTAGCCTTTGCCCTT
>DATBSO010000008.1:0-10878 GCA_036559745.1 Gemmatimonadales bacterium
TGAAAGCATCTAAGTGGGAAACTCTTCCCAAGATGAACACTCCTGGAGCGTAAGCTCCCTGAAGGGCCCTGGGAGACTACCAGGTTGATAGGGCGCAGATGCACGGGGGGCAACCCCTTTAGTCGAGCGCTACTAATCGCCCGTGAAGTTTGATCTCTTCCGATTCCACGAACCCCCAATCATCCGTTCTTCTCTTTTTGGCTAAAGGCTCAACGCTAAAGGCTAAAGGTCTCCGATACGAGTCACCCTAGCCTGTTGCCCACAGCCTTAAGCCGCAGTAAACGGCTGACGACTAGCGCGCAGGGGCCACACCCGTTCCCATTCCGAACACGGTAGTTAAGCCCTGCAGCGCCGATGGTACTGCCATTGCGAGATGGTGGGAGAGTAGGCCGTCGCCAGCCTTTTCTTACGAAGCCCGTGCTCCATTCTCTGGAGCGCGGGCTTCGTCTTTTCCAGGACACGAGAACAAAGACGCCGCCAACCCTGGCGGCGTCTTGTCGCTGTCGCGGCCGATGCTCGGCCGTACTGTTACCGAACGATGCCGCAGACCTGCGGAGCGGGATTGTTCTTGAACTTGGAGCAGATCTTGTCGCCACGGAAGACGCGGATGCTCAGGCCGCGGAACCGGGAGAAGATGTCATCACCGAAGAACACCGGGCCGAACGTGTTGGTCCACGCCCAGAGAACGCCGTTGATCCGGAGCTCGCCGCGAGTCGAATTGACAAAGCTCTTCTTCACCACGGCGTCGCCGTCCGCCGCCCGGAGTCTGCCGTTCCGGATGTCGGTACAGAGCTCATGCCAGGCGTTGTGCACGCAGCTCACCAGTTCGGCCCGGGGACCAGTCTGCTTCCCCTTGCCACCGGTTCCGAACTGGCCCGCACCGGCCGCCTGCTCGGCGCTCACTTCGTCATCGGCGGTCACGGCCGCCGAGCTCGGGTCCAATTGGAGGGTCAGCTGAGTGTCGTCGGATGGCGCCGAAGGGGTCTGGGTGTCCGAACACGCGCCGACGATCGCGGCTGCCGAAAGCAGCAACAGCATGCGGATCTTGGACATAGGGGGCTCCTGGTGCAGGTGGACGGGTTTCTATTGGCCTGGGGATCCGAGCGGGATCTGACATGTATGCGGATTCCGGACCCCAACCTGCTCACCCCGAGTTCCCAGGATCGAGTTCGGACGCCATATTCAATCGGCCGGGGCTCACCGGCCCTCCACCCACAACTGCAACCCTAGAAATGACCCATCCTCCACGTGGGGATGTCACGACACTGCTCCAGAACCTGAGCCATGGCGATGCCACGGCCTTCGATCGCCTGTTCCCCCTGGTCTACGGGGAGCTGCGGCGGGTCGCACACGGTCAACTCTCTCATGAGCGCCCGGACCATACGCTCGATTCCGTCGCCCTGGTCAACGAGGCCTACCTCCGCCTGGTGGATTCCCCGGTCGAATGTCAGAATCGGGCCCACTTCTTCGCGGTGGCTGCGCGGGCGATGCGGACCATCCTGATCGATTACGCCCGTGCCCGTCTCGCGGCCAAGCGCGGCAGCGGAGTGACACCGATAGCGCTGGACGATGCCACGGCCGTGTTCTCCGACGACCGAGCCGGCCATCTCCTGGCACTCGACGAGGCGCTCAACCGCCTCGAGGGGATCAACCGCGAAGCCAGCCGGACCGTGGAATGCCGGTATTTCGCGGGCCTCTCGCTCGAGGAAGCCGCCGAGGCGCTCGACATGTCCGTGGCCACAGTTCGCCGTCGCTGGAGTTTCGCGAAGGCGTGGCTCCGTCGCGAGCTGGATGAGGCCTCGTAACGATGGACCGGGCGACGACGGCGCACGGTCTGTTCGAGGCCGCCCTGGACCTCCCGCCGGAGCAGCGCGCGGCATTCCTCGACAGCGCCTGTGGGGACGATCGAGACCTGCGGCGGGAAGTCGAGTCGTTGCTTCGCTTCCTCGATGACGCGCATACCGACGACCTGTTTCCGCCGCTCATTCGCGATGCGAGGGCTCCGCTCGTTCTGGGTGAGCAAATCGGCCCATATCGAGTCATTCGAGAGCTCGGGGCAGGCGGCATGGGTGTGGTGTTTCTCGCCGAGCGCGAGGACGTGGGGAAACAGGTCGCCCTCAAGCTCGTGCGCGAGGGCGGTCTGGCCTCGGCGGACCGGGTCCGTCGGTTCCTGCTCGAGCGCCGGGTGCTCGCCCGGCTGGAGCATCCGAACATCGCGCGCCTGCTCGACGCCGGAGTCACCGAGCTTCGGGTGCCCTACCTGGTCATGGAGTATGTCGAGGGCACGCCGGTCGACCGTTACTGCGACGACCACAAACTCCCGGTGTCGGAACGGCTCGATCTGTTCCGGACCGTGTGCCAGACCGTCCACTACGCGCACCAGAGCCTCGTCGTTCACCGCGATCTCAAGCCCTCGAACATCCTCGTCACGACCGATGGGCAGGTAAAGCTCCTCGATTTCGGGATCGCCAAGCTGCTCGCGGATCATTCCTCGCCCGGTCTCACCGAGCCACGAACCGGCTTGCTGATGCTCACGCCCGAGTACGCCTCCCCGGAGCAGGTACGGGGCGAGCCTGTGACGACCGCGAGCGATGTCTACTCACTCGGCATCGTCCTCTACCAGCTCCTCACCGGCGCTCGGCCATACCTGCTCGCTTCGCGCACGCCGGCCGAGGTCGAGCGGGTGGTCTCGGAGACCACGCCCGACCGGCCGTCGGCGGCGATTGTCGGGGGCGACGTGGCCGCCTCGCGGGGAACGACCTCGGAGCGATTGCAGCGGCGCCTGCGAGGCGACCTGGACACGATCGTGCTGAAGGCGCTGAGCAAGGAGCCCGGTCGGCGCTACCTCTCCGCGGCGCAGCTCTCCGATGACCTGAGGCGGCATCTCGATCGTCTTCCGGTGCTCGCCCGGAAGGACACAGCCGCGTACCGCACGGGCAAGTTTCTCCGTCGCCACTGGATCGGGGTCGGCGCGGCGGCGCTCGTGCTGATCAGTCTGCTCGCGGGGATCGCCGCGACGGTCTGGCAGGCCCAACGCGCGGAGGCGCAGCGAACCGTTGCGGAGGAGCGGTTCCGCGACGTCCGGTCTCTCGCGACAACCGTGCTGTTCGAGATCCACGACGCCGTCGCCGATCTTCCAGGGGCAACCCGGGCCAGGGCCCTTCTCATGCGCCGCGGACTCGAGTACCTCAACCGGCTCTCGAGCCAGAGTCACGGAGATCCGGGACTACAGGGGGAGATCGCGCAGGCCTACATCCGGCTGGGCACCGCCCAGGGAAATCCCACGAGTGCCAACCTGGGAGACCTGACGGCCGCCCGCGTGAGTCTCACCAAGGCCCTGATGCTGTCGAGCGCGTTGGTCAAGGACGACTCCACGAACCTCACGGCCCGCCGCTCGCTCGGCCTCGCGCATGAGAAGCTGGGGGACGTGAAGGCGTGGACCGGCGACGTGTCGGGCGCCGTGGCCGACGCCCGCGCTGCCCTGCGCCAGTGGGAGTACCTGGCCAGGGCTCAGCCCGCCAGCCCTGGCGCACGGCTGGCCGTGGCGATCAGCACCACGAAGCTGGGCGATCTCCTCGGGCATCCGGCCTTCCCCAACCTGGGCGACCGCGCAGGCGCGGAGTTGCAATACCGGCGCACCCTCGCGCTCCTGGACGCGCCGAGCCTCGACAGCGTCGCGGAGCGGCGCCGGCGGCGGCACATCGCACTGAGTCACGAGCGGCTCGGCATGATGCTCAAACTGGATGGCCGGTACGACGAAGCGCTGAGCGCGCTCGAACGATCGCTCGCGCTGCGCGAGGAGCTGTCCCGCGAGGATCTCACGACAGCCGATGCGACGCGGGACGTGGCCGTGTCGCGGGAAAACCTCTGCCAGGTCTATATGGCTCGTCAGGATGTCACCTCGGCCTCGCGAGAATGCGCCAAGGCGCTGGAGCTGTACCGCGGACTGCACGCCGCCGACCCCGGTAACGCGCAGGGATTCACCGATCTGGCGGTCGCCGAGAGCGAGGTTGCGGATGTGCTCGAGGCGCGCGGTCTGTGGATGGCCGCGCTGGTCGGATTGAGTCGGAGCACGAGCCTGCTCGAGGAATTCCTGACGGCCAATCCAGGCAATTTTCCCGCGGAACGGCAGCTCGCCCGCAACCTCCTTCACGCGAGCAGTCTCCACGCCCGCCTCGCCGGGTCGGGACGCTCGGCGGATCGGGTCCTCCATCGGGAGGAGGCTCGCCGGCTCTACGATCGGGGCAGCCGCGCCTTGTCAGAGTCGCTCGCCAAGGGGCCGACGACCGAGGACGAGGCGGACGAGTCGCTGGCGCGGGACGCGGCGCGACTGGTTGCCCAGGCGACCAGCACAGGCGCGACGAAGGCTCGCTGAGCGACCCACTGTCCATGTCGACTTCCGACCCGACCTATTTTGGGCACGTCGCGCTTGCCGGCGCGCCCAACGCCGGCAAGTCGTCCCTCCTCAACGCGCTGGTCGGACAGCGTCTGGCGATCGTGAGTCCGCGGGCTCAGACGACCCGCCTCCCGGTCGTTGGGTTACGCACCGAGGGGCGGCACCAGATCGCGTTCCACGACCTGCCCGGTCTCCTCGATCCTGCGTACCTCCTGCAGGCGCGCATGCTGGGCGCGGCTATGGGCGTCCTTTCCCGATCCGACCTCATTCTTCATCTCCATCCGGCACCCGACGCTCCGGCCCCGCGCTTCGAGACGATCGCGGGACTGGATCGACCGCCGGCCGCGCCGGTGGTGATCGTCTATACGAAAGGCGATCTCGTCGGTGCATCCCGGCTGCAGGAGCTGGAAGGGAAGGGTGGGCTGGTCGTTTCCGCCGCCACCGGTGCGGGCGTGGATCGTCTGGTGGCGCACATCACGCAGCATCTCCCTCCCGGGGAGCATCAGTTCGATGCCGAGGATGTGGGAACCCAGCCGGTGCGCTTCTTCGCCGGCGAGTACGTACGCGAGGCGGCGTTCGCGCTGCTGCAGGATGAGGTGCCGTACGCTGTCACGGCGGAGGTCGAGGAGTTTCGCGAAGCGGAGCGGCCCGTATACATTCGTGTCAACTTGTACGTCGAACGCGAGTCGCAGAAACGCATCGTCATCGGCGGAGGGGGCCGCACCATCAAGGCCATCGGCGCGCAGGCGAGGGCGCAGATCGAAGCGCTCCTGGGCGTCCCAGTCTACCTCGATCTCTGGGTCAAAGTGCTTCCGCACTGGCGAGCCGATGCCGCCGCACTCACTCGGTTCGGTTTCCCCGATTCCACTCACACGGAGGTCTCGTGACGCTGGCCCCCGAGCTCTTACAGATCCTGGTGTGCCCGAAATGCAAAGGAGATCTGGAGTACCGTCCCGCTCCGGAGGCCTTGATCTGCCACGTGTGCCGGCTGGTGTACGCCGTGGAAGACGGGATCCCGATCATGCTGATTGAAGAGGCCAAACCCCTCTGACGAACCGGTCCGGTACTTCTTCCTCGCGTCGGGGCATTCCTTGGCGGCTGGTCCTCCTCACCGCCGTTCCCGTCAGTATCGTCGTCGGCTACGTCCTCCACGCTCCAGCGATCTGGGTGTTCATCACGGCATGCCTGGGCGTTCTGCCACTCGCGGCGGCCATGGGCGAGGCCACGGAGCACCTGGCGCATCGCACCGGCCCGACGGTCGGTGGCCTGCTCAACGCCACGTTCGGCAACGCTGCCGAGCTGATCATCGCGATCGTTGCGCTCCGGGCGGGGATGGTGGACCTGGTCAAGGCATCGATTACCGGGAGCATACTCGGCAACCTTTTGCTTATCATGGGTTTAGCGATCGTCGCCGGGGGAATAAATCGCCGGCAGCTCAAGTTCAACCGGACCAACGCGGGCATGAGTGCCGGCATGCTGTGCTGCGCCGTGGTCGCGCTCGTCTTCCCGGCGCTCTTCCATGGCCTCCACACCGGCGGGGCCGCCCGGCTCTCGGAGCTGCGGATGTCCGAGGCCGTGGCCGTGATCCTGCTGATTACGTACGGCTTCTCTTTATTTTTCACCCTGCGCACCCACCGGAGTCTCTTCGGCGCGGAGGCGCACCCGACGGATGGGCCGGTCTGGGGGGTGGGGAAAGCGATGCTCGTGCTCGGGGCGGCGACGGTCGGTGTGGCCGTGGAGTCGGAGCTGCTGGTGCACGCGGCGAGCGAAGCCACCAAGGCAGTGGGCCTGTCTCCCATCTTCCTGGGGCTGATCGTCATTCCGATCATCGGGAATGCAGCGGAGCATGCGGCGGCGGTGATGCTGGCGAGGAAGGGGCAGATCGAGCTGGGCCTGCAGATCGCCCTGGGATCCAGCACCCAGATCGCGCTTCTCGTGGCACCGATTCTGGTGTTCGCCGGGTTGGCGCTCGGGACCAATATGAACCTGGTGTTCGGTCCGTTCGAGGTGGTCGCGCTGGGGTTATCGACGATCCTGACTGCGATCATCTTGTTGGACGGGGAGACCCATTGGTTCGAGGGCGTGCAACTTCTTGCAGTGTATGGAATGGTGGCGGTGGGGGCCTTTTTCCTGTGACCGCTTGCCCTAATGTGTCGCCAAGCTAGTTTGTGATAACCCCTTACGAAAGGCATTGGGTTGCGGACTCGCCCGACGATACTCTTCTTTTCGCCGGACGGCTCGCCGGTGCCCCCGCTGGTGCGCCAGTGGGCATCCTCGAACGCCTTTCCGCTGCTCGTCTTTACCCAGCCTGACGAGGTCGAGGCGATCGTCCTGCGGGGGCATCCCTGCCTCCTCTTCGTGGATGGCAACGGCGCCCATGCGGATGCAATCGGGCTGGTCAAGCGGCTCAAGAGCGACGCGTTCACCGCGATCGTTCCGGTCACCGCGCTCGCGCCCGATCACCACTCGGATCAGGTGCAGGCCTGGTTCGCGGCCGGCGCGGATGAAGTCGTCACCGGACTCTTCACCCCGGCGGAGCAGCGCGCGCGGCTCGATGCGATGCTGGTGCGCACGGAGCGCGACGTCTCGGTGCATCCGTCCACCCGGCTCCCGGGGACGACCGAGATCGAGCGGGAGATCCGTCGCCGGCTCGAGAGCGATCAGGACTTTGCCGTTTGTTACGCGGACCTCGACCACTTCAAGGAGTTCAACGACCGGTACAGCTACTATGATGGCGACCGGGTCATTTATCTCCTCTCGCGCATCCTGCACGACGTGGTGAAGGGACTGCTGGGGGCGCGCGGGTTCGTCGGCCACATCGGCGGCGACGACTTCATCTTCGTAGTCCCGGCCACCGAGATCAGCCAGGTGTGCAGCGAGATCCTCGACGTGTTCGACACGCTCATTCCGCTGCAGTACAACGATCAGGACCGCCGGGCGGGTTATTTTTTCGGCAAGGACCGCCGGGGTCAGTTGCACCGGGTCCCGTTGATGACGCTGTCGATCGGGATCGTCACCAACCGGCACCGCCGGTTTGCGCATCCAGCCCAGGTGAGCGAGCTTGCGACGGAAATGAAGAGCTATGCGAAGACCCTACCGGGCTCCGTGTTCGTCGTGGACCGCCGGCAGGGTGTCAACGGCGAGGAACGGCCGGGTTCGGCGTTCCGCGAACAGCCGTGAGGACGAGATGAACGTCACCTGTCCCAACTGCGCGACCATCTATCGGGTCGACCCGGCCAAAGTGCCGGAGTCGGGCGTACGTGCTCGTTGCAACGTGTGCAGCGCGGTCTTCGCGGTGCGGCATGATGCCCCCGCCGCTGGTGCGCCGGCGCCGAGGGTCGTAGCCGCGCCGGCTCCAGCGCCTGCGCCCGCTGCTGCTCCGGTCACGCACCCGCATCCCCGTGCCGAGCCCCCGAGGCACGCGCCGCCGCCCGCCCCAGCGCCGATGGCGTCGCCCCCGCCTCCAGCCGCGCCTGCACCTCCAGCGCCTCGACCAGCCGCTCCTCCGGCCGTGCCGGCGCCCCCGGCTCCGGCTGCTCCTGCCATGCCCGCGGCCCGTCCCGCCGCACCGCCTCGACCGTTTGCGCCGGCGATGGGCGGCGGAGTGGGCGCCCCCCCTGCGGCAGCACCACCCGCAGCGGCGCCGTCACCCGCAGTCGCGCCGGCCACCATGACTCCTCCTCCACCTGCGCCGGTCGCTCCGCCACGGCCCGCTCCGGCGGGAGCTCCGAGACGCGCGGTCAACCCATTCCTGTCCCAGGATCCGTCGCTCAAGGCGCGCCGGCTCGCCCGCGCGCTCATCTCCGATATGGTCGTGTACCATCCCGCCAAACGGCAGGACGGTCTTCGCGACGGGACGCTCAAGGAGTTGTTCGAGGACGAGATCAAGAAGAGCTGGGAGGAGTACGCGGATCAGGTCGGGCGCGAAGTCGCCGACTCGACGCCGTACTTCAAAGAGGCGCTGAACGAGATCCTCGCCGGCGGCCGCCAGATCTTCTGAGAGGACGCATCCTCTGCGTCCTCTGCGTCTATCTTTCAGCTTCCCTGATCCCACGGACACCCCACATGGCCGATCTCGTCGAACGCCTGACGGAGCTGCAGCACCGAATCCTCGAGCTCCGAGACTTCCTTTGACCTGCCGGGCAAGTCCGCCCGCCTGAGCACTCTCGAGTCTCAGCAGGCGGAAGCCGGCTTCTGGAACAATCCCGAATCGGCCCGAGTCTCCGTTCAGGAGCTCAAGCGCCTCAAGGCCTGGGTGACCCCATATGAGGGTTTGCGTCAGCGGCTCGATGGGGCCGTGGAGATGGCGCAGCTTCTCGAGCAGGAACCCGACCAGTCCATGGAGGCCGAGGTCGCCCAGGAGGCCGACGATCTCTCGGCCGCCGTCGAGGCGTTCGAGCTCCAGGCGATGCTGCAGGGCCCTGACGACGGGCGCGATGCGCTGCTGACGATTCACCCTGGCGCCGGCGGCACCGAGTCCCAGGACTGGGCGGAGATGTTGATGCGAATGTACGTCCGCTGGGCTGAGCGCCACGGGTTCGAGGTAACCATTCTGGACCTGCTCCCCGGCGAAGAGGCCGGGATCAAATCGGTCTCCATCCAGATCAAGGGCGAATACGCCTACGGCTACCTCAAGGCGGAGAAGGGCGTCCATCGTCTGGTGCGGATCTCCCCGTACGACAGCCAGGCTCGGCGCCATACCTCGTTCGCGTCCGTCTTCGTCTACCCCGACATCGACGATACCATCGAGATCGATATCCGCGACGAGGATATCAAAATGGACGTCTTCCGCGCGTCCGGTGCGGGTGGACAGCACGTCAACAAGACCTCATCGGCGGTCCGCCTCACCCACGTTCCGACCGGGGTCGTGGTATCCTGCCAGCAGGAACGGAGTCAGACCAAGAACCGCGCCACCGCCATGAAGATGCTTCGCGCCGCGCTGTATCAGCGAAAGCTGGAAGAGCAGGAAGCCGCCCGCGCGGTGGTCGAGGCCACCAAGACCGACAATTCGTGGGGTAACCAGATCCGCTCGTACGTCTTCCAGCCGTACACGATGGTCAACGATCATCGCACCGAGGTGAAGGTCGGCGATGTCCAGCGGGTAATGGACGGAGATCTGGACACCTTCATTCAGGCGTACCTCAAGCGGTTCGGAGGAAAGGCCGCGTGAGCACAGTAGAGGACCGCACGTATGTCGAGGCCGCGCGCCGGGAGAAGCGCGCGGCGCTGGAGGCCGCCGGCATTCCGGCCTTTGCCTACCGGTACGAGCGGACCCACCGGGCGTCGGAGGCGCTCGCCCTCTATCACGACGAGATGGGGGAGAGCGGGCCGCCGGTCGCGGTGGCCGGGCGGATCGTCGCCCTGCGGTCGCAGGGCAAGACGGCGTTCGCGCACCTCGAAGACCCGAGCGGCAGGATCCAGGTCTACTTCAAGCGGGATCTCCTGGCCTCCCACTGGGATCTCGTTCAGTTGCTGGATCTCGACGATCACATCGGTGTGAAGGGCGTCCTTTTTCGCACCCGCACGGGGGAAGTCACGGCCCGGGCATCCGAGGTCGTGCTGCTGGCCAAGTCGCTGCGGCCGTTGCCCCGCGGGAAGACACAGGAGAGCGCGGAAGGTACGACGACCTTCGGTGGACTCACCGATCCCGAGGTCCGCTACCGGCAGCGATATGCCGATCTGGCCGTCCATGCCGACGTCCGCGCGGTCTTCCAGCTTCGGAGTAGGATGGTCAGTTATCTCCGGCGGCGGCTCGACGCACTGGGCTTTCTCGAAGTGGAAACGCCGGTGCTTCAACCGCTCTACGGCGGCGCGGCCGCGCGGCCGTTCGTGACTCATCACAACGCCCTCGACATGCCGCTCTACCTCCGCATCGCGGACGAGCTCTATCTCAAGCGTCTCCTGGTCGGCGGGCTCGAGCGGGTCTACGAGATCGGCCATGACTTCCGCAACGAGGGCATGGATCGCACGCACAACCCCGAATTCACCATGCTCGAGCTCTACCAGGCCTACGCCGACTACACCGACATGATGGATCTGACGGAATCGCTGGTGTTCGGTGTGCTCGATGAATGTCTCGGTACCCGGGTGATCGAGCGCAACGGCGTCACCCTCGACTTCAGCCCGCCGTTCGCCAGGGTGCGATTCATCGAGGGCGTCCGGTCGCGCTGCGGTTTGGATCTACGCACCGCCACCGACGCGGAGATGCGGGGGGTGCTGCGGGAGCGTGGCGCCGACGCCGACCTGGTGAAGGAGTTGGCCGGTGGTCGGCTCCAGGACGAAGTGTTCAAGACGGTCCTCGAACCGGAATTGATCCAGCCCACGTTCGTGCTGGATTACCCGCGGGCCCTCTCTCCGCTCGCCAAGACCCACCGCGCCGATCCCGCGCTTACCGAGCGTTTCGAGCTGTTCGTCAACGGCCGCGAGCTCGCCAATGCGTTCAGCGAGCTCAATGATCCCGACGACCAGCGCCGCCGCTTCGA
>DATBSO010000009.1:0-3095 GCA_036559745.1 Gemmatimonadales bacterium
CTCGCATCCGCTCGCTTCACCTTCAAGCTCGTCCCGCCGGACAAGTTGATCCCCGACCTCTATCAGGGCTTCTGGCACCAATCGATGGAGACCTGGCTCGGACGGCACTTGGAGCTCGACGATGGCTGAGCGTGTCGCCATCACCGGTGCCGGAGTGATCACCCCCATCGGAAGCGGCTACGAACCCTTTCACGACGCACTGTGGAAAGGGAAATCCGGAGTCGGAACGATCACCGCCTTCAATAGCTCCGGTCTCGATACCAGAATCGCGGCCCAGGTGCTCGATGACGCGACCGACCTCGCGAGTTGGGTCGAGCCACGAAAGGCGACCAAACTGATGAGCCGCGCCGCGCTCTTCGCCGTCGCCGCGGCCGCCATGGCGCGGCGCCACGCCTGCCTGGACCGGGGAGCGGTCGATTCGCGGAGGCTCGCGGTCGTGATGGGTGCCGGAGGCATGGGGCCCACCGACCTCGACCTGCTCGCCCTCCAGGCGAGCGTCGCCATCGACTCGGCACGCAGCGGCGGGAGTGGAGGCTGGGACGTTCCAGCCTTCGCGCGACTCTATGCCGAGCGGACCAACCCGCTTGCGACGTTACGTGGGTTACCCAACCTCGCTGCCGCGCACGTGGCGATTCAACATCAGGCCCAGGGCCCCAATGCTACGATCACCACGGCTTGTTGTGCGGGGACCCAGGCGATTGGCGAGGGACTGCGTCTCATTCAGCGAGGCGACGCGGACGTCGTGCTGGCGGGCGGTACCGACGCCGCGGTGAATCCGGTGGCCGTCCTCGGCTTCAGCCTGCTGGGAACTCTCTCCCGCCGAAACGACGATCCGGCCCGCGCGAGCCGCCCGTTCGATCGCGACCGCGACGGCTTCGTCATCGGGGAGGGCGCCGGCTTCGTGGTGCTCGAGCGTGCCGCGTTCGCCGAGGCGAGAGGAGCGCGGGTGCTGGCCGAGCTGGCGGGATATGGCGCGACGTGCGACGCCTACCGGATCACCGATGAGCGGCCCGACGCTGATGGCGCGGCCCGGGCCATCGCCCTGAGTCTGGCCGACGCGGAAATGGGGCCGGCGGACGTGGACTATGTCAACGCCCATGGTACCGGGACCCGTATGAACGACATCACCGAAACCAAGGCCCTCAAACAGAGCCTCGGACCGCACGCGGCCACGGTGCCCGTGAGCTCGACCAAGTCGATGATCGGTCACCTGCTCGCGGCGGCGGGAGCCGTCGAGTTGGTCGCGGCCCTGGCCGCCATCAACGAGGGATTTCTGCCGCCCACCATCAACCTCGACTCCGCGGACGACGAGTGCGACCTCGACTACGTGCCTCACACCGCTCGGCGGGCAACGGTGGACTCGGCGCTCAGCACATCGTTCGGATTTGGGGGACAGAACGCATGCCTGGCGATTCGTCGCTGGTGAACGGCCGTCGGCTGCAGGAGCTGGTCCGCGACATCGTCGCGGAGGTGCTCGTCATCTCGCCCGAGGCGGTCACGCCGGACGCGGCCCTGGTCCGGGACCTCGGGGCCGAGTCGATCGACTTCATGGACCTGGTGTTTCGCCTGGAGGAAGCGCTGGAGACGCGAATCCCCTACACCCGCTGGCAACGATTTCTGGAGACCCGGCTCGCCGGCGCCGATCTCTCGATCGCGATCACACCCGAGGTCGTGCGGGCATTCGCCGAGGAGGAGAGAGCGAAGACATGAGGCACTGCGGCGAGGTGATCAAGGACGTCTGGCTCGGGATCGCGGGAACCTTCGTCCCACGGGCTCGGGTCCCGGCTCGCCTCCGACTGAAGCTCGACCGGGTCGCCGCGGACCGGGCGCTGGCCGAGGTGGAGGATGCGTCGGGACGTCGTGCCGCGTCGGCCGTCACGTCGCGGTCACACACCTGCGGTGTGGGCGCCGCCCTGCTCGCCCCGGCCGGCGCCCGAGTCGGTGTCGATCTCGTTACCGTCGAGCGCGTGGGTGAGCGGCACGCCAGGGCAGTGTTGAGCGATGGGGAATGGATGGCGTTGTCGCGCTACACCGAGCTACGTCCGTCGCTCGCATGGGCGCTCAAGGAAGCCGCGGCCAAAGCGGGCGGTGATCCGCATCGGTCTTTTCCGGGCGAGCTACAGATCGAGGCTGGTCCGGACAGGCTCAGGGTGCGGCGATCGGGTTCGAACGATGGAGAGTTTGTGGCAGGATGGGGTACGATCGGACCATTTCTGTATGCGTGGGTCTATCGGTCGGCCTTATCGCGTGCGGACGGAGGGAGCTAACGCCCGTTCATTGACTTGTCGGACCAACCCGTCGAGGTCACGCGCGATCGGATAGCGGTCGCCATTCAAGAAGAACGTCGGGGTCCACGAGACGCCGCTCACCTCTCCGCCAGCCCGGTCCTCGTACACCCGGTCGGCATATGTCCCCTCCGACAGCTCGCGGCCGAATCGCTCGACGTCGAGGCCGAGCGTCCGCGCATAGGCGAGCAGTGATTCCGGGTCGAGCGCATCCTGGTGCTCGAACAGCAGGTCGTGCATCTCCCAGAACTTTCCTTGCGCCCCCGCCGCCTCGGCCGCTTCCGCCGCCTTCTGAGCGTGGTCGTGGCTCAGAACGATCGGGAAATGGCGGAATACGAACCGGAGGCGGTCGTTGTACGTCTCGAGCAACCCCCGGATGATCGGGTACGCGGCGAGACAGTTGGGGCACTCGAAGTCGCCGTATTCCACCAGCGTGACCGCGGCGCTCGCCGGGCCCAGGATGTGGTCCTGCGACGAGACCGGGACATCGAGGAGCGGAGGCATGACTATGCCTCCGCCAGACCAGGATGATGCGCCGCGAGCGGCGGCTCCTCGCTCACCTCTTCTGCCACCGGCTCCGCCACGTGCTCGGCCGCCATGAGGAGGTAAAAGACCGGCACGACGAAGAGGGTGAACATCGTCCCCACAACCATGCCCGTCACGAGCACGAGACCGATGCTGTTGCGCGCCGCCGAGCCGGGTCCAGTCGCCAGAACCAGCGGGAAATGGCCGAACACGGTGGCCGCCGAGGTCATGAGCACAGGCCGGAGCCGGGTGAGCGCGGCCTCACGCACTGCATCGAGCTTCACC
>DATBSO010000010.1:0-13996 GCA_036559745.1 Gemmatimonadales bacterium
GGTGGGGGCGGGAATCGGCTCAGGCAGTCGGGGTGGAGGCTATTGTTGACCTGAACGAATGGCATGGATCCGGGTGAGCCCGCGGAGCACGACGACCATCGTGATCAAGGTCCACGCCGCGGTAAAACCGAGCTTCGCGGCGCTGGAGGCACGGACGATTCCGGCGGCGAAATAGCCGCCGATGAAGAGCGCGTCGACCAGAACGACGAGCCCCACGAGCATCAGGATCTCCCGTCTCACGCGGTCGGCGCGCTCGGCCATCGCTCTACCCACGCTGCGCACCAGCCGACCTCGACCTCCAGGCGAGCGATCTCCTCCCGCGCTTCAGCGATGCACTCCTGCAGATCCCGACCTCCGATCGTGCTGCCGAGGACCCCGACCATCTCGCGGAGTCCATCGAGCTCCCAGACGAGAAGCTGACGGTACCGGTTCGCGGCCTCGGGGCGCGTCGGTGCCAGCCTTCTCAGCTCGGCCTTGCGATCGAGCGTATGCTCGATCGAGTGCCGCGCCGCATAGTCCTCGGCCGCGATGCGGGGCCGACGCCGCTCCAGCGCCGGCGCGAAGAAGGGGAGGCGGCGCCGATGCCGGCCACTCAACTCATGAAGGGTGCCGCGGAGAAATTCGATGAGAGTCACTCCCTGCCCTGCCAGATCGATCGCAGATACAGGCTGCCCGCGATCATGATCGCGCCCGCCAGAATCGGGCCGGGGCCGCCCGTGTTCTCCTTCGAGAACGGGAGGGTGCCCGTCTGGCCCGGCGCCGAGTGAAGAATGATCAGGACGCCGAGCACGATTCCACCGACCCCGATCAGGGCGAGCAGGAGAAACAGATTCCGCATCACAGCCTCGAAAAAGGGAATGGGAGAGTTGGATGAAACCTCCCCGCCGCCCGTCGGGCAAGTGGGGAGTGCTCCGGCCCGATCCCGTCAAGGAGAGGAGAACTGCTGGATGGCCTCGGCGGCGCCTCCCTCGAGGGCTTCGATGTCCCCGGGTGAAAGGCTCACGATCCGCGCGATGCTCGAGATCCCGATGGGCGATCGCCCCGATGCCTGCGCGTAGATGACCATCGCCGCGAGGTAGGTGCCCGCGACGCTCGGATGGAATCCGTCACCGGCGAAGAGGACGAGTCCGGATTTGCGGCGGAGGGCCGCCCGGAACGCCTCGCCCACCGGGAAGAGAACGCCGTTGACCTGCCGCGCCGCCGTCGCGTACGACTCCGAGACGTCGTCCCATTCGGCCACCCGGTCGGCAGGGGGCCACACCATGTAAAGGGCGGGACGGCCGCCGACCTTGCGCGCTTCCCCGGCGAACTTGCCGGCGTACTCGACGAGGTTGACCCGGCTCTCGGGAAGAGCAGATGGCCCCTGCTGCAGAATCACCAGGTCCCACCGCCCTGCCGCGATCCTCTGCTGAGCCTGTCCCTGATTCCAGTGATCCTCGAGGCTGAAATCCCCCGCCGTGATGGACTCAACCACGGGAGCCTTCCCGTCGAGAGCGAGACCCAGCCGCTCCACCATGCCGGGCAGATCGTTGGTATAGGTCAGGCTGTTGCCGATGAAAAGCAGGTGCAGGTCGTCATCAGGCGGCAGTGGGTCGGGTGAGGTGCCGAGACAGGCAGCGAAGACGATGAGGAGGATGGATCGGAGCGCACGACGGTGGGAGGGTGGCGGAGCCGACTCGAGGTGAGGCTGTGGCGAAGTCCCGGAATTGGGCATGGGGGGTACGCTACCCTACGCCCGCCCCCTTGCCCTGGTTTCCCGCCCGCCCATCAGACCGCCCGATCCGGATCAGGTCGCCCGGTAAACCATTGCATCACGGGAAACCAGGAGAGACCGAGGGTGAGCCCCAGGCTCACCCCCACCAACGCGAGGTGGGTGACGGCACGGGCCGTTTGTGAGCCCACGAGATTCCAGTCGATCAGAATGAGGAGGATTTCACAGGTGAGGGCCAGCAACAGCACCGTGCGTACCACGCCGAGGGAGCGGCGGGTGGCGTGGAGAAAGACGAGCCAGCTCATGACCAGGAGGATACCCGCGACGACCTTGAGGGGTCCCAGGGAGTGGATACCGCTCCCGAAGATGAGGGGGGCCGCGACCCAGTGAAAGAACGAGAAGCCTTCCGGGTTGAAGGTAGCGTAGACCAGCAAGAGCGCCGTCAGGAAACGCACGATGAGTACGCCCGGCGTCAGCCGTTCGGTCTCCATATCACCCCGCGGATCAAGGTCGCTGAGGCACTGACTGCGGCATCGCAACTTATGTCGTGGGACAGAAGCCCGCCATCGGCCGCCAGGGCCGGAGGGAGCACGGTTATTGCTCTTTTGCCCGATCACTACCCCCGACAGGAATTGCACTCTCGGCTAGCGTCCAGCCGCACGGAGACTTCCATGCGCGTACTCGGGTTGGCCCTGATCGTACTTCTTGCAGGCTGCGGCGATTCGGCTGCGCCACCGGATGGCGGTCCAGGTGGAGCGCCGACCAAGCCGGCAACGACACTGGGTGGCTGCACCATCTTTCCCGCCGACAATGCCTGGAACCACGACGTCAGCGCGGACCCGGTTGCTGCGAACTCTGGTGCGCTCTTGAGCCAGATGTCCTCCGGCAACGCCGTCCATCTCGACCTGGGCACGACCGAGGAGTACTACGGAATCCCCTGGTCGGTTGTTCCCGAGGATCAGCCGCAGGTCACGATCGACTTTGGGACCGACGGAGCGGACTACTCCGATGAGAGCGATCCGGGTCCGATGCCGATCCCTCTCGACGCACCGATCGAAGGCGGGAGCACGGATGACCCCGATCCGTCGTCCGGCGACCGGCACGTCCTCGTGATCCAGCAGGGTGCGTGCATCCTCTACGAGCTGTACAACGCGGTGCGCACGCCGACCGGATTCCGGGTGAGCTCCTCTGCGACCTGGGATCTCAAGATGGACGCGACACGACCCGCCGGATGGACCTCGGCGGACGCCGCCGGTCTTCCGATCCTGCCGGGCCTTCTCAAGCACAGCGAGGTGGCCTCGGGCGAGATCAACCACGCGCTCCGGTTCACCGTCCCCCATGTCCGGCGCGCCTACGTCGCCCCCGCCAGCCACTGCGGCCAGTACTCCGATGCCGCGCTTCCGCCCTACGGGACCCGGGCCCGGCTCAAGGCGAGCTTTTCGCTGGCGCCATACACCGGCGATGCCCTCGTGATCCTGACGGCCATGAAGAAGTACGGATTGATCCTGGCGGATCAGGGCAGCGGCTGGTACGTCACGGGTGCATCCGATCCCGCGTGGGAGGACGCCCTGGATCAGCTCCGGGCGAATCCGGTGCGGGGCTCCGACTTCGAGTTGCTCCAAAGCGGAGCGATGACGACCTGCTGAGTCTCAGCGCGCGGGGCGGGCACTCTTGAGCTCCGCCACGCGGATGGCGCCGACGTTGGACGCGTGGCCGGTGACGATTCGGCGATGGGTATCGATCTGTCCGAGGTGATACCCGAAGTGGGTCAGCAAGTGGAGCAGAAACTCCTCGGTCCCGACGTGCAGCTCCACGACGACCTCGGGGAACCAGGTCGGCAGCTTGCGCCCCTCGACCGCTGCGACCGTTCGAGCAACCTCCGACCGCGCCGCTTCGATCTCCGCCAGGATCTCTTCCCGCGGCACATCACGCCGCGAAAATTCCGCGGCGCGGTCGCGCACGTACCCGGTGTCTCCCAGACGGGCACCCACGTAGTGTCGCACGTTGCCGGCCAGATGAAGGGCGAGCGTGCCCGCCGTATTGGCCATGCCGGGGACAGGCTGCCACAGCTGGCGCTCGTCGGGATAGGCCTCGACCTCGCGCGTCAGCGCTCGAAGATCGCGATCGAGGAGCGAGGCAAGCGCCGGCAGGAGCATGCTACCCACCCGTACCCAGGCGAACGATGTGTCCGAGCCGCGCGATGAGCGGCAACTCCCGCTCCGGGATCCACTCCGCCACCCACCGCACGATCCCACCCGCCCACTCGCGGTCGAGCGCCGCGCCGGCGGCGATCTCGCGCCGCCGGGTCTCGAGATCCGCCCGCAGCCGGGCCAGCAAGGGCTGCGCGGCCGCTCCGGTCGACGTGCGCAGTCCACCCGCTTCCAGACGCCCGACGGCAGCGATGGTGTTGTCGAAGGCGGAGAGCAGGTCGGCCTGATCAATCGGCATCAGAGAGCCAGCTCGTAACGGAAAAAGTCGTCGTCGCGCCGGTATCCGAGGGATTCGTAGAGCGCTTGCGCGCCGACATTGGTCCGCGCCGTCGCCAGCTCGAGTCCGCACGCCTCGGTGTCCTCCGCGAGTTCGCGCGCGCGGTCCATGAGCTGGCGGCCGACGCCCTTGCCCCGGGCGGCCGGCGTGACGAAGAGATCGTTGAGCAGCCAAAGCCGGCCCGGGCGAAGCGACGTGGAGGAGAAGAGCGGATAGAGCTGCACGAAGCCGAGCGCCACTCCGTCTTCCTCGGCGAGGTAGATCACCGACTCGGCCCGCTCGATTCGCTGGGACAGAAATCGCCGGGACAATTCGAGGTCGCCCGGGCGCTCGTAGAACTGGCGATAGGCATCGAACAGCGGCGCGAGCCGCCCGACGTCCTCGAGAGTGGCCTCCCGAACGGTGATCACCGGAAGAGCGCCTTCCGTTCCGCCCAGAGCTTCTTCATGAGCTGGATCTGCCCCGTGTGATAGGCGTCGTGCGCGGCGATACCGAGCAGGAGCTGGCCGTAAGTCCACCGCCGGCCGGCCGGCGGGATCCGGTCGAGCGCGCTCGCAGGCACTTCGCGCGCAGCCTGGATCAGCCGCTCGTGCTGCTCCTTGAGCAGCGCTACATCCTGGCTCCAGGACTTTTCGTCACCAGACGCAGGCGGCGTCGGCCAGTTCGAGGGACTACGGGGAAACCGAGACATGGGCTCCGGCTCGAGATGCCGGCGCACGGTGTACTTCCAGTACGCGATGTGGAGGACGAGGGCCCAGATGCTCTTCCTCCGAGTTCCCGGGCGCCACGCTGCCTCCGCCGCGGTGACGACGCGGAGCGCGGTTACCGGCGAGGGGCCACCGTGCCAGTTCCGCTGGCCGGGGGCCGGCTGCAGGTTCCACGCGAACAGGTCGAGCACCGGCGAAGGCATGCGTCGTTCTCCGGACGGAATGGATGACTCAGGCGGGGCGATGCTGGTCCATGACTCGATACACCACCCAGTGCTGGGACCCGGGCACGACGTAGGCGGCGAGCGCCTCGGAGTGAGACCGAAATTGCGGCGCCGACATGCCTGCCAGCGCTGCCTCGAAGTCCGCCAGCGAGTCGAACTCGTATTCGTCCACGACATGCGAGGCCGAGGCGCCGAGCATCCCGCAGAGCAGCCTGGCGCCTCGGGCTCGCCGGAATTCGCTGCTCGCGAACTTCTCCGCGCCCCACGCCTTCATCACCGATACCGCGTCACCCAGCTTCCCGTAGGGAACGTCGAGATGCCACTGGCAGATCAGCATGCCCCTCCCGGCCGGCGGCCGCGCCGCCTAGTATTTCGAGTGACCCCCGCAGTCCGGTCTCTACGATGAACGCCACACGCGAAGCCCGCCTCAAGCCCGAATTCGCCCACCTGTACCCGGGTCTCACGCCCGGCGTGTGGTACAAGGCCGCCTGGTTGTCCGCCCGGCAGTTCGCCCGAGAGCCGAGCGATGGCGGGGCGGCGTCCATCGCCCGCATGGTGGACGAGAACCACTTCGAGTTCCGCGGCGGCCGGCCCCGCAGCGGCGGTCAAGGCGATCCGGGCTAGATCCCGTACCGCGTACGCAGCGTCTCCAGGTGATGCCGCACGTGTCCCGCGATGATATACGCGAGCGCGCGCACGCTGATGCCCGTCCCATTCGCGGTGCCCCGTCTGATCCAGGATTCGGCGGGCAGGTTGCCGAACATCGCGACGCTGGCCTCGCGAACCGCTTCCCACTCCTCGACGAGCGCGTCCATGTCGAAGTCGTCGGATCGCGCGGCCGGTACGTATGCGTTCTCGTCGAAACCAGGGAGCGGCGTGGCATCGCCCCGCGCGATCCGGAGCGCGCGATACGCCATGATGCGCTCGACGTCACTCAGGTGCCCAACGATTTCCTTGATGCTCCACTTCCCGGGCGCGTACCGGAACGAGGCCCGCTCATCGGAGACCGCGGCGAGCACCGCGGCCGTGCGCTCCCGCTGTTCCGCCAGCACCGAGACGATGTCCATACCCTCGGGGACCTGATCGATGTAACGCTGGTAGTACTCGGAATATTCCCCCACCCCGGGACGCTCGGTCCCCGCGCTCTCCCATGCTACCGGCGCTCCCACCGCGATATCGCCACCCTCGAGGATTTCCGCGAATGCGCCCCCGCCCCAATCGCTCTTCATCGCCTCGCGCAGACCATCCAGGGCCTCGTCCATCCGTTCGCACGGACGGGTCTCGCCGAGGATCCGGAGACGGCATCCGCCGATGCGCAGGGTGCGGTTCGTGCTCCGCGCGAGCGGGAATCTGCTGACCATGAGGTTGGCGCGACGAGCGCTCGGAGAGACCTGTCCATCAAGGCCGCGCATGAGCCCTTCCCATACTTCCCGCTCGATGAGCGTCACCTGTCGCCGCCGGCCCTGGTCGGCGCTGCCCGCCACGCCTCGCCCGGCCACCAGCTCCGCACTGGTCACCTGATCCATCGGGCCACGATGCGCGCGCTTGACCCAGATCGCCTCCACGAGACCCGCCATGTTCGGTTTCTCCAATGGTCGTGATTCCACGCCTCACCCCCGCCCGAGCATGCTCCGCCTCCGGTAGTTGCCACACGAGGGATCACCGGAGTGGCCGCCCGAAGGCGGACGCGGCACCCACGCGTCCACTCGCGCACTGTCCGCGGCACTCCTGGCGTCCTGATACTTCCCGCGGCACTCCGCGAGAACGCTCTTGAGCTCCGCGCTCATCTCCTGGACGTCATGCCCGCGCGCGATGACACGGGTCGCGATCGCAATCCCGACCGCGGTCAGCACGAGCAACAGGACGAGGAGCTTCGACCCTCCTCGCCTCACTGGGCCTCGAGCTGCGCCAGCGAACCGGCCTCGCCCAGGAGCTCGAGGCCCTGGGGAGTGAGGCGATAGGCTCGGGTATGCTCCAGGGCGGCGACGTAGCCGCGCTCGAGATCCATGCCCTTGACGCATGCCATCCGGGTGAGGGCGAGCGGACCGAGACGCAGACTGTCTCCGTTGAGCTGGTAGGTGCCTGCCATCCGGTTGCATCCAGCGAAGCCGACGACCCGCTTGCCGTTGAGTGTCAGCTCGAGCGTGGCCGCCTTCCCGTCCTGCCCCAGCGGGGCGGGTTTGCCCTCCAGCTGGGTCAGCCGCCAGGTCGTACCGACGAGCAACGGCCCTTGTGGCGCCCCCGGCGATTCACCGGCCGCCGCGGGCACGACTGCCGAGTCGGAGTCGTGCCGAGGGCCCTCGTCCTTCCGGCCGGGACCCGCGCAGGCGGCGGAGCCCACGAGGAACATCGTCCAGACCATCGCCGGCGCTCGCATACACCCTCCGGATGACGACATGAATCCCACACTGCGGCCGTACTCTATGATACGAGTCCCGCGCGCACGCTAAGCGGCCAGGCGATCAGGCGACGCGGCCCCCAGAGGCCGCCGAGACGCGCGGCCAGATCGGCGACCGGGTCCACCTGCTTCGCGACCCGATACCGGCTGACCGCCGACCAGGTTCCAACGTATCCGAGAAACTCCTCAAGGGGCCAGTCCGCGATCATCGAGAATTCGGGAACCACCACGTCGGCGAACGGGAACGGGATCCCGCGATAGCGCTCGTCCACCAGCCTGCGTTGCGGCGGCCAGTAGTCTCCCACCTCGCGGTCGTAGAAGTTTCGCACTATCGCGTCGAGTCTGCTCTCGCCGCATTCCACGAGGCCGTAAGTCCACACCGAGATCGCACCGCCAGGGCCGAGTACGCGGCGGACTTCGGCGTAAAAGGCCTCGTGGTCGATCCAGTGGAGCGCCTGGGCCACGATCACCAGATCCACACTGCCTGTCGCGAGTGGAGCACGCTCCGCCGCGGCCGCGATCCGGTGCAGCCCGGCGGGCGCCCGCGCAGCGGCGAGCTGAGACCGGCTGATGTCCGTGGCGACGACCGACGAAAAGTAGGGAAGCAGCCCGTGGGTGGCCTGTCCGCTCCCGGCGCCGCAGTCCCACGCCCGACGCCGGCGGGACGGGAGCGAAGCGAGAAACTCGAAGAGCGACGCGGGATACGTCGGACGATACGAGGCGTACGCGTCCGCGACGGCGGAGAAGTGGTCGGTCCGGGTCAACAGTGTCTACCTTTCGATGGCCGAATAAAGTACACCCGGTCCCGGCTCGCATTCATCCCCGGAAGGATTCGCTCGATGCAGCCCGATCAGCTACGCGCCCGCCAGGCGCCGCTCAAAGAGCGCTACCGCGCCGAGCCTGGCGCCGCGCTCGTCACCCTGCGGGCCGAAAGCCGGCTCGACGCCCCCGGGATCAGCTGCACCGTGGAAACAGGACGCGCGGTGGTCGAGGCAGGACTCCACCCGGCCACGGGGGGCTCCGGACTTCAAGCATGTTCCGGCGACATGCTGCTCGAGGCGTTGGCGGCGTGCGCAGGGGTGACGCTCCGAGCAGTCGCGACCTCGCTCGACATCGCGATCGAAGGAGGTCGCATCGTGGCCGAGGGAGATCTCGACTTTCGAGGGACGCTGGGCGTGGCGAAGGATGTGCCTGTGGGATTCGGAGCCATCCGGCTTCGCTTCGAGCTGGATACCAACGCAACGGCGGAGCAGCTCGACACGCTGCTCCGCCTGACCGAACGCTATTGCGTCGTCCTGCAGACGCTTCGCACGCCTCCCAGCGTGAGCCTGGCGCGGGCTGCCTAGGGTACGCCGGGTTTCAACTCCTTGAGACTGTAGTTGTGTTTCGTGACCCACTGGCCGGCGGCCCCGGGGTCGGGATTCTCGATCAGACCACCCGTGGCCGTTGCGAGGGACACCGCGTACCGTTCGCGGACACGAAACCGAGGTCTGCCTCTCGCATCTACGGTCGTGATGGTCGTACTGACCACCTGGATCGCATTACCGGATACCAAATCCTCCCCCATCGCGCCCGTTTCATAGAGCACGCTGTCGCCGTTCGGCTTGACGATCGTGAGGGTCATGTCGGGACCGACCGGGCGGGACGGCGCCCAGTCTTTGCCGGGCTGGAGACGGTACAATGTGTCACCCGACACGCAGAGCCTGCTGCGCTCGGGGCTTCGGTCGGATGGGCTGCGCCGGATGGTCAGTGACGCGCAATCGGCATTGGGACGGAGCGCCTGGCCCGACCGCACCGAATCCACGATCCATGGAGGCTGTGCCCGTCCGTCGGTGAAGTAGAAGAGCTGCGCGCCCTCACTCAGCCGTGAGGCCAGCGTTCCCCCCTGCTGGTGAAATAACGGAAGCGCCACCAATGTCGCGAAAACCGCTATCGGACGAGTCACGGCACCTCGACGCGTAGGGGCTGTGTCGTTACGACCACGGTATGGCTGCTGGGATCCCAGCGTCCGACCCAGATCTCATACGGCCCTGGGTGGAGCGGGCCGAACTGTGCCTCATACAGAACCTGTCGCCATCCCGGAGCGGGAGAGACATCCTGCACCGTCTTCCCCGGCACCGAGTCGAAGAGAGTCAGCCGCAATGTCCCCTGCTGGGTGGAATCCACGTCTCCGTACAGGCCGCCATCGGTGCGCTCGAGATCCATCCCGCGGATCGTGATGACTCGATTGGCCAGGAGCAGCGTCGGTGGACCGGTGTCAGACGGGCTGGCGTTCCCCAGGACCCGGAAGCCTGCCGCCGCGACCGGACCAGGAGACTGCGCCGGGTGTGGTGCGCACGCGACGGCCCACGTGATCCCCGACGCAAGCAGGAAACTACGCCAGGCGATCGCCATCCGGCGTGCTCAACACCTCGTAATGGGTAACCTTCGCCTCGAGCTCCAGGAGAAACCCGGTGTCCTCGGGATAGTAGCGAGCCCGCTCGATGTCGTCTCCCGCGAAGGCCCGGATGCTCGCGATCGAGTCCCAGAGGCTCGTAAGCAGGAAGTGCGCCACATCGCCCTCCTGCCTGCGGAAGACGTAGACGCCCCTGTTGCCTGGTGTCGCCCGGTACCCCGGTATCCCGGTGCGCAACAGGTAGTCGTAGTACTCATCCGCCCGTGTGGCGGGGACCCGCCCGTGCCATGTCCGCGCGATCATCGGCATGGCTTCCTCAGGGAACGTAGCGAGCAACGGCCATTGCGGCCGTCGCGATCAGCAGGAGAAACGACCCGACCTTGGTCGTGCTGGCCATCCGATCCTGGAGCCTGTCCATCTCCGCTTTTTGGTCGGGTGAGGGCGGGCCGCCTTTTCGCATGGCCGCTGCCAACTCCCCCAAGCGTTTCGCCGCCGGCGTGATGACGATCATTCCAAGCGCCGCGACGATGATGCCCAGAACGCCGCCCGCGCCGAAGACCATCCCGGGCCCCGATCGCACCCACGCGCCACTGAACCCGTTGGAATCTCGCCAGTAGAGGGCGATGCCAGACAGGATGGTGAGGATCATCACCCCCATCAAATACAACGGCAGGCGCCGCACCTGGCCGATTTGCTCCATGATGGCCCCCCCCGCAGGGCCGAGGGCCCGAACGCTGGGCATGAGAAACCAGGCCGTGAAGAGCGCCGTGCCGACCCAGAACGCTCCGGCGAGAATGTGGACCAGCCGAAAGAGGAAAATCATGAGGCCTTCCGTGACCGTAACGGTCGTCGAAGCATGGGAGTCACGCCAACGGACGGTCGATCGCAGGACTCTGCGTCGCGAAGAAGCGAGGGCCGTCCGCGGTCAGGTAGAGACAATCCTCGAGCCGGATACCGAACTCCCCATAGATCACGATCGTGGGCTCATCGCTGAAACACATTCCCGGCTCGAGCACGGTCGTATTGCCGCGCACGAAGTTGGGCGACTCGTGACCGTCCATCCCGATGCCGTGTCCGGTCCGGTGCGGGAGACCGGGCACCTTGTAGCCGGGTCCGAACCCGGCATCGGTGATCACCTTCCTGGCTGCGGCGTCTACGGACTCGCAGGTGGCCCCGATTCGCGCCGCCGCGAACGCCGCATCCTGCGCGCGACGCTCGAGGTTCCAGATCTCGGTCTGCCGGGCCGACGGCTTGCCGAACACCGTCGTCCGCGTGATGTCCGACTGGTAACCCTCGAACGCGCATCCCGCGTCCATCAGCACGATGTCGCCCTCGCGCAAGTGCTGCGGCTTAATGCTGCCGTGGGGGAAGGCCGATGCGGCGCCGAACCCGACGAGTGCCCACGGATCGGAACCACCGAGCCGCTGCTGCGCCGCGAGCATGTTCGTCGAGAGCTCGTTTTGCGTCATTGCCGGCCGCATCGTCGCGAAGGTGGCCCGAAAAGCCGCGATCGTGATGTCGCTCGCCCGCTGCATGAGCGCCAGCTCCGACGCGGTCTTGATCATCCGGCACCCCACGGTGACGCGACTCGCCGGAACGTACTCCGTCGTGGCGGCGGCGGACCGGACGCCGTCGAGCACGAAGAACCGAACCTCGCTCTCCACCCCGACCCTGCCGGCGGCCATGCCCCGATCACGAAGAGCTCCGGCCACCAGCTCGTACGGACTCTCGTCCTCCTGCCACACCCGCACCTCGGCCGGCGACGGCAGCCGCTCCCGCGCCCGGGCTTCCTCGAACCCGGGGCAAATGCAGATCGGCTCTCCCTGCCGGGTAATGAGCATCAGAAAAGGACGCTCCGAGAGTCCCCATTGCACACCGGTGAAATAGGAGAGACTCGTGCCCGGCTCCAGCAGCATGGCGTCGATCCTGTGCTCGGTCATGAGCCGGCGGGCGCGTTCACACCGGTCCTCCCGCTCACGGGCCGAAATGGGTTGCGCTCCCGCCGACATCGGTTTGAGCGCGCGAATGGAGGGAGGCAGCTCGCACGTGTCGGGCACGACTGCGGCCGAGCCGGTGGGAGACAGCGCCGCGGCACCGAGCACGCCGGGCACCATGCCGACGAACGTCCGACGATTCAACACGGTGACGCGATACCGAATCGGGTGCGCGCATCGACCGGCGTCGAGTCGCCTTTCGTCCGAACGCCGTACCCCTTGGCCCACACCACCTTCCCGTCTTTCACGATGGCGACGGCGACCCCCGGAACGCGAAAGGTCCGGAGCACCTGCGCGACGTAGGCGTCGAACTTGGGAGGCGGGGCGGTCTGTTGTGCGACGAGACTCGGCGGGGAAAATGGAGAGAGGAGCAGTAATGCGAGCCGGCTCAGCCGTGGACCCATGGACCCTCTCAAAGACTAGTAGGATGTAACCTCGACACCGGCGATGCGATGGTCGGCGGAATAGTACATCGTGGCAATGACGCTCGCCCCCGGCCCCGTTCCCCGGAGATAACACGTACGGACAACCGGGCTCCCCAGATACATCAGGAGGCCCGGCGGCAGGGAGTCGCACGTCACGACCTCCCAGGCAGAGACTGGTTGGATCTCCTCGGCGAGCTCTTCCCTCCACATCCGCCCCGAGAATCGGCGCAACGCTCGGGTGGTGAGGGTGGTGTCGGTCGTGCCGGCGGCGAGGGATCGGAGGGCCGCCGGAGCCCGCGCCGCGAGCGAATCGGGTCTCGGATCGGGGGGCAAGGTGTGCGGCTCCGCCAGCTCGGGGACCACGATTCCCGCGATCGCCTCGGAGAGGGGCCCGGGACTGGAGCCGCCGAGGTTGGACAAAGCCACGACGGTGAGATCGTACTCGGGGTAACGCTGAATGCTCGTCTGGAAGCCTTGCCACGACCCGGTGTGTCCCACCTTGCGATGTCGGCGTTGCGGCATCAGGAACCACCCTGCTCCATAGGGGTAGGTCCCGCTGCCAGTGATCGGCGCCGGAGTCCAGGCCATCTCGAGCACCGCGCGGCTCGGCCGCTCCTCATGGTTGAGCGCGATGGCCCACCGCACGTAGTCGCGGAGGGAGAGGTAGAGCGAACCGTCGGCCGTCGTATTCAGCGAAGGGGACACCCACTCCTGGTTGGCGATCGCGCCGGCGACCAGCCGATACCCCGCCGCGCGGTTGGGAACGATGTCCGACTCGCTGATCACACGCGCCGAGGGCATGCCCAATGGATTGAAGATCGAGTCGCGAAGCACGTCCCCGTAGAAGCTTCCGGTCACCCGATGGATCAACGCCCCAAGCAGGAGGTACCCAGTGTTGCTGTAGCTCCAGCGTGTGCCCGGCGGAAACGACAAGGGGAGTGTGGCAGCGACGCGAACGAGCCGATCCTCGGTGTAGTCCCGGTGCAGGTCGACCGCATCGTCGGTGTAGTCGGGGATGCCCGAGGTATGAGTGAGGAGGTGGCGGATGCTCACCCCCGCCCATCGGGCTCGGCCTTCAGGCAGGAACCGAACGATCGGATCGTCGAGTCGCAGTCGCCCCTGCTCTACGAGCATCAGGACCAGCGCGGCCGTGAACTGTTTACCGACCGATCCCGATTGGTAGACCGTGCTGTCGGTCGCGGGCACGCGGAGCTCGAGATTCGCGTACCCGTAACCCCGAGCCAGCATCACGCTGTCGCCGATGAGCACGGCCACCGACATCCCCGGAATCTGCTGGCGCGCCATCTCCGAGCGGACGAACGCGTCGATCGAGTCGCTCGGGAAGCGCGTTGCCTGGGCGTGCACCGGGTGGGCGGACATCGCGAGGCCGAGCGCGAGGCACAGCGCGGGGCGGCCGATCAATATGGGAAGGCCTGCATGAACCTGTCGAGCGCCTCCGGAGACGACGCGTCGGCCGCAAAGTAGTAGCCACCCCGGCTCCAGGCGAACAGCCGATCCCCACGGAAGTAGCTCGGGTCATGACCCGTAACGGATGGGGTGCGGTCGCTGCCCCGCGTGCGGGCTCGATCCCGCCGGACGCGAACCGCGGCCTGCGCGTCCTCCCGCAGACCGGGGATCTTGAACGACACGGCCAC
>DATBSO010000011.1:0-7332 GCA_036559745.1 Gemmatimonadales bacterium
ACTGACAGGAAGACGCGTGATGGCCGGCCTCAGAACGACCTACATTCCCGAACTGCTCGAAATGCACTTCGAGGAGCTCCAGTTCCTCTGGGGTCGACGCCAGTCCATTCTGCGATCACCCGTGGTCAGCATGCGGCAGTGTTTGGCGCTCGAGGAACGAATCGAGGGCCACGTTCAAGGATTGCTCGTGGCCCGGGACAGAGTGATCCCGTTACTTGAGGAAGGGCTTACAGCCGACGAGTCCGCCGCGACGTTTGCGGCGTCGTATCCCCTCCTTCGTCTCGGCACGGAGCAGGCCAGGACGCTGGTCATGGACGCATTCACCTCGGCCGAAGGCGCGCGACGTAGAGGACTCGCTCAGGCGCTGTGCCATGCTCCGATGGACAAATCGCTCCGGGCGGCGGCCCAGGCTGCCTTCTTTTCTGCCGCGCCTTCGCTTTCGGCTGCAGCCGCAGAAGTGCTGGCCTTCCACCGGCTCGTGCCTCCGGAACTCCGACCGATCGAGCAGCTCCTCGGTGATGAGAATCCGTCCGTCCGCCGAAGCGGCTGGCGAGTGGTGGCAATCTTGGGCCTTCCTGTCGGGCCGAAGCTCTACGCGGCCGCCATGCGCGACGACGAGGTCGACATCCGGACCGCGGCTGTCCACGCCGCTGCATGGAGCGCCCTACCGGCCGCCCTGGCGATCGGACGCGACGTCAGCCGCGAAACGGCAGCGCAATACATGGGAGCTCTGGAGTTGCTCGGTATTCTCGGCACCCCTGAAGACTTGCCTCGAATCACGGACATCGGAAAAGCACAGGACCTTGGGCCGGTCCGCTTCCACATCCTGGCGTGTTTCGGTCATCCAGGGTTGGTAGATCTGCTCCTGGCCGAACTAGCCAGTCCCGATCCGGCAACCGCCTGCGCGGCCGGGGCGGCGTTCACCAAGATGACCGGCGCGGACATCGATTCGAAGACCAGAACCAAGTTGCCGCCTGAGGATGGACACGAGCCGGACGAGTTTGAGACCGAGTTTCTCGAGGAAGTTCGGCTGCCGGATCCGGAAATTGCACGCAACCATTGGGGAAAGCTGAAACCTCGGCTTGCCAGAGCCACCCGAATCTGCCGAGGGTTTGACATAAGTCAGGGAGTGACCGCCGAGGCACTTGCAAGCCTCGATATGGAATCTCGATGGGAGTTCTTCTTGAGAAGCAAATTCACGGGGAAGTGGACCGGGTCTCCCGCAGACCTCGAGAGATTCCCCCAGCCACGATGAACCTCGGGGTTCTCGTTCTCCTCTACATCACGGTCCCACCCCCAGCACACTGAGCCCCGCCATCACCCTCGACCCCTTCGATCGCGCGGCCTCCAGCGCCTTGTCCCACTTGTCCTGCGCCTGGGTGTCCTGGCCATGCTTGGTCTGTGTGTCGTACACCCCCACGCTCGACGCGGTGCCCGAGAGGCGCGCGGCCAGCGCCTTGGCCTGACGTCCCAGCCGGTCCGCGGCCGTCTTGAGGTCGGTCTGCTTCTTGAAGCGCTTCGGCGCTTTGGGCGTTTCCCACCCGGTCAGCTCGTTGAACAGATCCCGCGCGATCAACGCCACGATATCGTAGTGGCCCTGCTCGTGCTTGAGGAGGGCGTCCGAACGCGCGCCTTTCACGACCCACATGCTGGCCCGGTCCAGGATGACCTTGACCTGCACGTTGTTGACCCGATAACCGTGATGGTCGCCCTTCGAGTCGTCCCACTCGTAGTCGTACTGGAAGTCGAATCGCGCCTCCGTCTGGGCGGCGTCACCCGCGGGGTTCGCGGGCGCCGTGCCCTGAAAGTCGCGCCAGTCGAGCGTCTCGTCATGGCCCTCGAGAACGGTACGGAGCAGGCCCATCGGTCGTCCCCCGGATTGGTGTGCTGGTCTGCTTGACAACCTCGATTCCGGCCCGTAACCTCGCAAGACCCCCTGTCACCGTCTTGACACACCGCGGCCCGCAGTGGCCGCGCTCGAGGCTTTGCATTGGCGCACCTCCGCGTGCGTTCGGCCTTCCTCCCGGTGACTCTGCCGCAGTCGAGAGCCGCATGACCGGGCTTGTCTCACACCCCCGAACCCATCGCCTGCGCGTCGCGGCGGGCCCACTGCTGCCTTGCCTGCTTAGCCTCTCGCTGGCCTTCCTCAGCACCTCGTGCGTCGACAACCCGCCCCTCGGCCCGGGGAGCGGCTCGACGGCCCGGCTTGGTCTCCTCGCGAGTATCGCCGGGCTCAGTGCAGATGGTGATTACACGGTCGGAGTCGAGGTGGCAGCGGTCGGCGACGAGGGTCTGCGGTTCTTGACCGTCGAGCCCAAGTCGTTCCCCCTGAGCGCCGCCGACGCCACCGTCCAGCCGGTGATCGTCAATCTCATCGACTGCCCCGATGGATGCCGCCTCACGGCCATCCTGACCCTCAGCGACGACGTGGGCGAGCTGGCCTCGGACACGATCGATCTCGGTGTGGTCCATCAGGGCGATCAACTGACCCCGGCAGACACGGTAACGCTGATACCGCAGTATCAGCTCACGATCAGTGGCGGCGGCGACGGCACCGGAAGCGGGACCATCGACATTCCGGCCGCCGGCGGCGAGCCCGCGGTGAAGTGTGCGATCACCGACGGACAAGCGGCGGATACCGGTTGTGATGCGCGCTATCCATTTCACACGGTGATCACGCTGGTTCCCACGGCCCCCAAAGGGGCTGCGCTCGAAAGCTGGAGTGGCGACTGCGCGGGGACCGCCCCGGATGCCCGGTGCGAGGTGATCATGGATGGCCGCCGAGCTGCGATCGTCCGGTTCGGCATTCCACCGACGACCGGAGATCTCGAGGTTCAGATCGCGGGCCTCCCTTCCGGCGCCGCCGCGCAGGTCACCGTGAATGGCCCCGGCAACTTCAGCCGGCAATTGACCGCGAGCACCTCGCTGACCGCTCTGCCGGCCGGGGACTACACCGTGACCGCGGAACCGGTGACTTCACAGGAGCAGACCTATACGCCGGAGCCGGCATCACAACGCATCACCGTCGTCGCGGGCGAAGGGGCCGTCGCGCAGGTCGCCTATAACCCGCCCACGACCGGAACGCTTGCCATCACGATCACGGGTCTGCCGGATGATGTCCGCGCGCAGGTGACCGCCATCGGTGAAGGGCTGCCCAACGGGCAAACCTTCTCGACCAGCGGTCAGGCGTCCAACCTCGAGCCCGGTGAGTACGAGGTGACCGCGGCGACGGTCACGGGCCCCACCGGCCAGCCGTACGATGCGACGATTGCTCCGGCTCAGCCGGTGGAAGTGAGTGCCGGTCATGTGACGGCGGTGACCGTCACTTACACCGCACCGCCGGCGGCCGGGCTCATCTTCACTCGGCAACCGGGACCTGCCGTCTCCGGCATCGCGATCTCGCCTGCGGTCACCGTAGAAGTTCGCGACGCGGAAAACCGGCTTGTGCCCGGCTTCACCGGCCAAGTCACGCTGTCGCTGCAGGGCGGCACGCCCGGCGCGACGCTCCACGGCACGGTGGCCGCGATACCAGAGCGCGGGGTAGCCACCTTCGGCAACGTCATTGTCGATCTCGCCGGGAGCGGCTACGTCCTCGCGGCCAGCGCCCAGCCCCTCCCCACCGCGGAGAGCGACACGTTCACGGTCGTGCCGGGCCTCGTATCGCCGAGCCGATCGTCCATCGAGCTCTCGCGAACGAACCTGCGAACCTGCTGCGATACGGCGCTGGTCACCGTCACGGCACGGGACGCGGCCGGCAACGCCATTCAAGGTGGCGCCGTCACGCTCTCCGCCACTGGCGACCGGAACATCGTGCTGAGCCCCGATTCGACCACCAGCAGTACTGGAGTCACGCAAGGCCGGTTCGCTTCGAGGGCCATCGGCACCAAGACCCTCTCCGCGACGATCAACGGCGTCGCGCTGACGCGAGGGGCGACGATCGAAGTGCGCGCAGGTGTGGTCTTCGATCGCATGCTCGTGCTCGGCGATTTCTTCGAGAACGATGTCTACGTCATGAGCCCGGATGGGTCCGACACCGTGAACATCACCCACGACCTGGGTGATCAGACCGATCCCGCGTTCTCACCCGACGGTTCGAGCATCGCCTTCACGGTAAATGGATCGATCTACGTCATGAACGCGGACGGCTCGGGTATCGTGAACGTGACCCCCACGCTCGGCGGCCGCTCGTCCCACCCGGCCTGGTCTCCCGACGGTCTGAGCCTGGCATTCGGGTACGACCAGTGTGGTGAATGCGGAGACGAGATCGTGGTGATGAACCGCGACGGATCGAATCCCGTGAATGTCACGATCGATAGCGGGGGAACCTCCCCGTCGTGGTCGCCGGGCGGCGGGAGAATCGCCTTCGTTCGGGAGACGTGCGGGGAGTCGTGCCGCACGGATGTTTGGGTCATGCGACGGGACGGCAGCCAGCCCGTCAACCTGACCGGTAAGCTCGATGGCTCCATGTCGTCGCCGGCCTGGTCTCCCGACGGTCTCAGAATCGCATTCGTCCTCGAGCGGTGCGATACCGGTTGCGTGACCGATCTCTACACGATGGACTCCTCGGACGGGGCCCATGTCGTGAATGTGACCAACGGACGTCTCGGACCGGTCAATTCGGCCGCATGGTCTCCAGATGCCTCGCGGCTCCTGGTCGACGTTCAATGCGGTTTCGATGGTCCGTGCAACGATGATCTCATCCTCATGGACGCCAATGGCGGGAATCCTCGGCGCGTCGGCCAGGGATCCAACCCGGATTGGCGTTAGCACGATACCTCAGTCGCGCGTAAGCGAGTGACACCATGCATATGAGTCTCGTCATCCGGCAGCCTGTGTTCGTGGGAGCGACCGTCCTCCTCGGGGCCTGTGGTGGCCCTCAACCCGGACCGGTGACCCCCGAGCGCCAGGCCGCGGCCGAGCAGGCCGCGAGGGATGCCATCGCCAACGAGCAGGCCCTCGATTTCACCACCATGGATCCGCGATCGCTCGGCATTCCTCCGTTCGAGTCTCCCGCATCGGACACGATCTTGGCCGCGCTCGGCTACGGACTCGCCGATCTGCTGACCACTGACCTCGCCCGGAGCGGGCAGCTCCAGGTGGTGGACCGGCTCCGTCTCGACGCGGTCCTGCGCGAGATCCGGCTGGTCGAGTCCGGCCGCGTCGACACGTCAACGGCGCCGCGAGTCGGCCGGCTGGTGCAGGCCCGACGCCTCGTCCTCGGCGAGTTGAGACGAACGCCGGATGGGGGGCTGGCGATCGATGCCAGGGTGGCGGACGTCGCGAGCGGCGACATTCGCGAGGCCGTGTCCGCCGGGGCACCCCTGGCCGACATCCTCCAGGCGGAAAAGGAGCTCGCCTTCCGTCTGTTCGATCGGCTTGGCGTCACGCTCACTCCTGCCGAGCGCGGGCAGGTGGAGCAGGTGCCGACGAAGAACGTCACGGCGTTGCTCGCGTACAGCCGTGGCGTGCGCTTCGAGGCCGAAGGGCGATACGCGGAGGCGAAAGACGCATATCAGCGCGCGGTCCAGCTCGACCCGGGGTTCCAGGGCGCGCAGGAACGCCTCGAAGGCGCCGGCGGCGAGCCTGCCACCGCGGCACCCGCCACGCAGGTCGCGTCCGGAACCGATGGTCTCGCGAGCAAGGTGGTGGGCGAAATCAACGGCCCCTACCTCTCTCCCCTCGGCAGCCAGCTCATCGCGGCTCCGGGAGCGGGCGGTAGTGATCTCGCGCTCCCCGCGACCGTCACCATCATCGTCGAGCGGCCCCGATGAAGCCCCGGGGATTCGTGAGGCTGCTCGCTGCGTGGTTGATAGGCGCGGCGATGGCTTCCCAACTCACTGCCCAGTCGCGGCTGATAGGCGTACGGAGCGTCGCGCTCGGAGTGGCATACGAGAGCTGGAGCTTCTCGGACGGCGTCAGGCAGCCGACGCAGAGTGGCGAGAATGATGTCGTGATCGACCGCGCGTCCCAGGTGTCGTTCCCACTGTGGGTGAGCATACCCGTGGGCGAGGCCTGGACCATCGACCTCTCGACCGCGTATTCCACGGGCAAGGTCACGCTGGATGGCACTGACCCCGAGCTCGGCCTGAGCCGCTATTCGCTGAGCGGTCTCACCGACGCGAGACTTCGCGCGACGGGGCGGTTGTCCCCGGCCATTACGCTGACCCTCGGACTCAACGCGCCAACCGGGTCGACGTCGTTGACGTCGGAGGAATACGGTGCGTTCAGGGTGCTTGCCGCTCCGGCATTGAGTTTTCAAGTGGCCCGGCTCGGCAACGGCTTTTCGGGAACGGCGGGAATCGTGGTGTCGAAACGGCTGGGCGGCATGTGGGCCGGCGCGCTGGGTGCGTCGTACGAATTGCACGGCAGCTATGATCCTGGAACTCTTCTCGCCGTGCTCTCCAATCCGGATTACAGCCCCAGCGATGCGCTGCGATTCTCGCTGGGGGTCGACGGACCGGTGGGCCAGCACGCCATGACGCTGGGGTTGAGCGCCGATTTCTACCCGAACCAGGATCGCATCAGGGATCCGTCCTTCGGCGATGGCCGATTCGTGACGACTCAGCTGGGGCCGGTGCTGACCGCGGATTGGCAGCTTCGCATCGCCGCGCCGCGGTTTCGCGAGCTGACCTTCTACATCGTCGATCGCTACCGGACCGACTACGGAACAGGTGCGTCAGGCAGTCCCACCGTCGCCGTTGACAACAGCAGCGGAAACTATCTCGACGCCGGGATACGGAGCGTCATCGCATCAGGACCGGCGACAGGCATTCTGGCCGCCGTCAACTTCCGGCATCAGACGGGACTCGACTCCGACCAGACGATCGCGACCGCCAGGATGGTGAGCGCGGCGGTGACGCTCGGCGTTGCACGGGACATCGGGGGCGGCTTCTCGGTGCAGCCATTCGTGCGTGGGCAAATCGGCAGGATCCGGAGTGACGATGTCTCGACGTCGGCAACCGGATTTGCCGGCGGGGTGACGATAGGTCGGAGATTCTGAGGGCTCGTGACGCCGCCGGCCGGACGGTCTATCGAGAGATGAACCCGAGATCGACGTGTGGCTGGCGGCTCTTGATGCACCGCTGAAAGTAGGCGAGGAGGTCCTTCGTCACTGAGTCGACGTTGGGGTTGCGCAGCAAGACGGGGACCTCCGTGGCGGCGAACACCTTTGACGCCGTGATGCTCGATCCTACCTGAAACGACACGCTTCCCACCGCGTTACTCGCGAAGATTCCCGACAGCGCGCGCCAGACGATGTAGCCGTCAGGCTGCCACGGATATTCGACGTCCTGGACGAACGCCAGGAGGCTCGAATAGGTCGTGCCGGGGACG
>DATBSO010000012.1:0-2497 GCA_036559745.1 Gemmatimonadales bacterium
ACCGCCCCGACCTGGAATGCTAGCCTGCCCCAATGGGAATGCGAGGGTCCGATACCCAAGGAGGACGTCATGCACTGGTTACGCAGTCTCGCCATGCTCGGCCTGATGGTTCCACTGGTCGGGGCGTGTGACGACGACGATTCGAGCGGCCCGGCGACTGAGTTCGTCGCCACGCTGAGCGGCTCGGAAGAGGTGCCGCCCGTCACTACTACGGCAACAGGGTCTGCCGTTTTCTCCATCAGCGGAGACCAGATCACCTACACGGTCACCGTGGCGAACGTGGAGAATGCCGTCGTCTCGCACATCCACATCGCTGCGCCGGGAGTGAACGGCCCGGTCCGTCTCAATCTGTGCGGCACAGGTGACCCGCTGCCCGCCTGCACCAGCGGCACGGGCGTGCTCGCGACGGGGGCGAACAACGTCACGGTCGGCACACCGGCGATCACCTTCGACTCGCTGGTTTCGGCGATTCGCGCCGGAAACACCTACGTCAATGTGCACACCGACAACGGGGTGGAACCGCCCAACACCGGACAAGGGGACATGGCCAGCGGAGAGATCCGGGGTCAGATCGAGCCGGAGTAGCGGAGCTCAACGATCGAGGCTGTCCCCCGGCACCAGCCGGAACAGAAACTCGCCCTTCCGGATCATCCCGAACGATTCGCGGGCCACGCGCTCCTGGGTCCGCGGGTCGTTCTCTATCGCCTTGGCGGCCCGCGCGAGCGAGTCCACCACGTGCTGCAGCCGGGCCACCTCGGTGCGCTCCTGCCGCTCCTCGTCCCTGAGCTGCAGCAGGTCGGTCGTCCCGTATTCCCCGCCCTGAACGGCGAAGTAGAACGCGAAGGCGAGGGCCGCGAGCGCCGCCCATCGCGCCGGTGTCACAGCGGGTACAGATCGCGTCCGGGATAGTGCGCCAGGTCGCCCAGCTCCTCCGCGATGCGGAGCAGCTGGTTGTACTTGGCGGTTCGATCGGTGCGGCTCGCGCTCCCCGTCTTGATCTGTCCGGCCCCGGTGGCGACCGCGAGGTCGGCGATGAACGTGTCCTCGGTCTCGCCCGAGCGATGCGAGATGATGACGCCGTACGCGCTTCCCTTCGCCAGCTCGATGCACTGCAGCGTCTCGGTCAGCGTGCCGATCTGGTTGACTTTCACCAGCACGGCGTTGCCGACCCCCTCCTCGATTCCCTTCCCCAGGCGATCCACGTTGGTGACGAAGAGGTCGTCGCCGACGAGCTGTACCCGGTCGTGCAGCCGCTCGGTGAGACGGGCCCATCCGGCCCAGTCGTTCTCCGCGAGGCCGTCCTCGATCGAGACGATGGGATACCGGTCCACCCACCCGGCGTACAGATCCACCATGCCTTCGGCGGTCCGCCGGCTGTTGTCGCCCTTCTTGAAGACGTACTCGCCATCCTGGAAGAGCTCCGACGCGGCGACGTCGAGCGCGATCGCCACGTCGCGTCCCGGCTCGTAGCCCGCGCTCTGGATCGCCTGCATCACCACGTCCAGTGCCGCCTCGTTGGAGGGAAGCATCGGGGCGAACCCGCCCTCGTCGCCCACGGCGGTGGAGAGCCCCATCTTGCCGAGGACCTTCTTGAGCGCGTGGAAGACCTCAACGCCGATCCGCAGTCCCTCGGCGAAGGTCTCGGCGCCGATCGGCACCACCATGAATTCCTGCGCGTCGCCGTTGTTGGAGGCGTGCGCCCCGCCGTTGAGGATGTTCATCATCGGCACAGGCAGCACGCGCGCCATCGGGCCGCCCAGATAACGGTAGAGCGGCAGGCCGCAGTCCTGCGCCGCGGCCCGCGCCACGGCGAGCGACACCGCGAGGATGGCGTTGGCTCCCAGCTTGCTCTTGTTGGGCGTGCCGTCGGCGTCCATCATCTCGGCGTCCACCGCGATCTGGTCAGTGGCCGCCATCCCTTCGAGCCGGGGGCCGAGCACCTCGTTCACGTTGCGCACCGCCTCCGTCACGCCCTTGCCGACGTAGCGCTTCGGGTCGCCGTCGCGCAGCTCGACCGCCTCGTGCTCGCCGGTGGACGCGCCGCTCGGCACCGCCGCGCGGCCCTGCGCGCCGCTCGACAGCACGACTTCGGCCTCGACGGTGGGATTCCCGCGACTGTCCAGGATCTCGCGGGCGTGAACCTCGATGATGGTGCTCATGGTCGCTCGGGAATGGGAACGGAGGGGCAACCTAGCCGCGGCTCCGAATCAACGGAAGTGGTCGTACCCCTGCAGCTCGAGTGCGTGGCCGAGCAGCTCGGCGCGCACGCCGCTGCCGTGCTCGACCGCGCCGATGCGGGTGAGCGCGATCCCGGTGGCGGACTCGAACGCGCGCGTGTCGGGCTCACCGAAGTCGGACGGCAAGGCCACCAGCAGCTCGTAGTCGTCGCCGCCCTCCGCGGCGAACTGCTGCACCGGAATCTCGAGTCGGCGCGCTTCCGCAATCGTCGCCGCCGCGACCGGAATGGTCTCGAGACCGAGCCGGATGCGCACGCCGG
>DATBSO010000013.1:0-18132 GCA_036559745.1 Gemmatimonadales bacterium
GATGTGACCGTGGCCGCCGAACGAGCCGTCGTGCCGCCGCACGGCCTGATGCGCCACCGTCAACCAGTCGGTCCGTTCGCGGGTCCATTCCAGCGTCGACTCGTCGAGGACCTGAGGAGCCTGGGGCAGGTCGGGCTCGACATGCGCGCCGAGACAACGCTGCCACGAAGCGCGGACCACACCGCGCACGGTCTTCGCGGTCGTACCGTCGCGCACGGCCGCCAGCCACTGTCGCTCGGTGGCACGCTGGGCGGGCATATCGAATGGGACGATCTCGTAGCTCTTCTGCACTCGCCAAGGCCTTTCGATCACGCGGTCGCCGAAGGTCTCACTGACAATTCTGCTGATCTGACCACCATCGGGCAAGAGACGCGAACAATGTCCCGATGAATGGGACAAATGTCGCGCGACGTCCGTCGCCGGAGCGGCTACGGGATGGAGCGCCGCGCACACTATCCTCTCTTCTAACCCTCAGGACTCCAACGGGATCCGGTTGCCGGGAACGTCGAACGACGGACCTGGCTCAGTACCTGCCTAGGCGTCTATACTCCGCCACAGGAGTTTCGCGGTGACAGCCACGGCGGTACGCATGGCACAAGACATCGTGGTGACCGGTGGTTCGGTGCCGGGCTCGGAGCACGTGCTGACGCCCGATGCGCTGGCGCTGGTCGCGCGGCTCACGCGGCGATTCCGGCTGGAGCGTGAACGACTGCTGGCCCGGCGTCACGAGCGGCAGCAACGTTTCGAGTCGGGCGACCTTCCGGATTTCCTTCCCGAGACAGCCTCGGTGCGCTCCGCCGACTGGACCGTTGCGCCCGCGCCGGCGGATCTCGACAACCGGCGAGTCGAGATCACCGGACCCGCCGAAGCCAAGATGATGATCAACGCCCTCAACTCGGGGGCCCAGGTATTCATGGCGGACTTCGAGGATGCTCTCTCACCGCCGTGGGCCAACGTCATCGGTGGCCAGGTGAATTGCAGACACGCCGTTCGCCGCACCCTCGAGTACGTCAGCCCGGAAGGCAAGCAGTATCGCCTCGGCGACCGCCTCTCCACCCTCGTCGTCCGACCGCGCGGCTGGCACCTCGAAGAGGTACACCTCAGGGTGGACGGCCGCCCGGTGCCCGCGAGCCTGTTCGACTTCGGTCTCTATTTCTATCACAACGCGCAGGAGCTCCTCGACCGCGGGAGCGGCCCGTACTTCTACCTGCCAAAGCTCGAGAGCCACCTCGAAGCCCGTCTCTGGAACCAGATCTTCGACGACGCGCAGGACGCACTGGGACTTCCCAGGGGAACGATCCGCGCGACCGTATTGATCGAGACCATCGTCGCCGCGTTCGAGATGGACGAGATCCTCTACGAGCTGCGCGCGCACGCCGCCGGACTGAACGCCGGGCGCTGGGACTACATCTTCAGCATCATCAAGAAGCTCGGCAGGAGACCGGACTTCGTGCTCCCCGATCGCGCCCAGGTCACGATGGGCGTGCCGTTCATGGAGGCCTACGCCGAGCTGATGGTGCGGACCTGCCATCGGCGCCGGGCTCACGCGATCGGCGGAATGGCGGCCTTCATTCCGTCGCGCCGCGATCCCGAAGCGAACCGCGTGGCGCTCGACCGCGTGCGCGAGGATAAGCGACGAGAGGCCAGGCTGGGCTTCGATGGCGCCTGGGTGGCGCATCCCGACCTGGTGCCGGTCGTGGCCGGCGTGTTCGACGAGAAGCTGGGTGCGCATCCCCACCAGAAGGACAGGGTACCCGAGACGACCGTACCCGCCGACCGGCTGCTGGACGTGCGCATTCCAGGCGGCCGGGTGACGGAAGCCGGCGTGCACAACAACGTCAGCGTGGCACTCCAGTATCTCGAGGCCTGGCTCTGCGGATCAGGCGCCGTGGCGATCAACAACATGATGGAAGACACCGCCACCGCGGAGATCGCACGAGCACAATTGTGGCAATGGATCAAACACGGATCCACGACTGAGGCCGGCCCGGTGACCCTCGCGGGCGTGCGCGATGTGCTTCGACGCGAGCTCGAGGTCCCCGGCAGGACCGGAGCACGCTGGCAGGAAGCCGGTGGGCTCCTCGACGCCCTCGTGTCGGCCGACTCGTTCCCCGAATTCCTGACGCTCGCCGCGTACCGGCGGCTGACGCAGTAACGGCGCTCCCGACGTGGCGCCTCGCGCTTCAACAACACTGTACCGCACCTCCACACCGCAGGAGATCACCCGATGACCTCGATCAAAGCTCCCCCCGAGCATGCGACGCTCCCCAGCGCCGCGTCCAAGTTCACCAAGCGGATTCCCATCCGCGGCCGCTACGACAACTGGATCGGCGGAGAGTACGCGCCTCCGGTCAAGGGCCAGTATTTCGTCAACCCCACGCCTGTCACTGGCAAGCCGCTCTGTGAGGTTGCCCGCTCGACCCAGGAGGATGTCGAGCGCGCGATCGATGCCGCACATGCCGCCGCCCTGAGCTGGAACACGACGTCACCCACCTATCGCGCGAACATCCTCAATCGCATCGCGGACCGCCTGGAGGAGAACCTGGAGGCGATCGCGCTCATCGAGACGATCGACAATGGCAAGCCGATCCGTGAGACCACGGCCGCGGATCTCCCGCTGGCGATCGATCACTTCCGGTATTTCGCGGGCGCGATTCGGGCGCAGGAGGGCGGAATCTCCGAGCTCGACCAGGACACCGTCGCGTATCACTTCCATGAGCCGCTCGGCGTGGTCGGCCAGATCATTCCGTGGAACTTTCCGCTCCTCATGGCGACATGGAAGCTCGCCCCGGCTCTCGCCGCGGGAAACGCGGTCGTCATCAAGCCGGCCGAGCAGACGCCGGTGTCGATCATGGCCGTCATGGAGCTAATCGCCGATATCCTGCCGAGCGGCGTGGTCAACGTCGTGCAGGGCTTCGGGGTCGAGGCGGGCAAGCCGCTCGCGTCGAGCAACCGGATCGCAAAGGTCGCGTTCACGGGTGAGACCACGACCGGCCGCCTCATCATGCAGTACGCCTCGGAGAACCTGATCCCGGTGACGCTCGAGCTTGGCGGCAAGTCGCCCAACATCTTCTTCGCCGACGTGATGGAAGCCGACGACGACTACTTCGACAAGGTGCTCGAGGGCTTCGCGATGTTCGCCTTCAACCAGGGTGAGGTCTGCACCTGCCCGTCGCGGGCGCTGGTGCAGGAGTCGATCTACGATCGCTTCATGGAGCGCGCGGTCGCGCGCACCAAGGCCATCGTGGAAGGAAATCCGCTGGACTCCGCGACCATGATCGGCGCACAGGCGTCCAACGACCAGCTCGAGAAGATTCTCAGCTACATCGATATCGGGAAGAAAGAGGGGGCCAAGGTTCTCGCCGGTGGCGCTCGCCGGGTCCACGATGGCGAGCTCAAGGACGGCTACTACGTCCAGCCGACCATCCTGGAGGGCCACAACCGGATGCGTGTCTTCCAGGAGGAGATCTTCGGGCCCGTCGTGTCCGTGACCAAGTTCAAGACGCTGGACGATGCCCTCGCGATCGCCAACGACACCCTCTACGGCCTGGGCGCCGGCGTCTGGAGCCGCGAGGCGAATACCTGTTATCGGATGGGGCGCGCCATCAAGGCCGGGCGGGTCTGGACCAACTGCTATCATATGTATCCCGCGCACGCCGCATTCGGCGGGTACAAGCAGTCGGGCATCGGAAGGGAGAACCACCGGATGATGCTGAACCACTATCAGCAGACCAAGAACATGCTGGTCAGCTACAGCACGAAGGCACTTGGCTACTTCTGAGCCCAAGGCGGTCTTGCGCGTGGACATCACGCCCGAGGCCGCCGCCGTGCTCCAGCGCCTTCAGGCGGAGCACGGTCCGCTGCTCTTCCACCAGTCGGGGGGCTGCTGCGACGGCAGCTCGCCGATGTGCTACCCGGCGCGGGAGTTTCGCATCGGGCAGCGGGACGTGTTGCTGGGTGAGGTGGCCGGTTCCCCGGTCTACATCGGCGGCCTTCAATACGAGGTCTGGCGCCATACTCAGCTGCTCATCGACGTGGTGGAAGGGCGTGGGGGCGGATTCTCCCTCGAAGCACCGCTCGGGGTCCGCTTCCTGACACGCTCGCGGGTCTTCGACGCCGCCGAGCAACGATGGCTTGATGCCTGCCCTCCCAGGGTGGGCCCCCCCGACGACTGAACGCGATAAGCCCCCGATGCTCTGCGAGCATCGGGGGCGTACCACTCCAACAACTGGGGCGGCTGGGGTCGAACCAGCAACCTCCCGGTTAACAGCCGGGCGCTCTGCCGATTGAGCTACACCCCACAGATGTAATTTGCGGCGGACAGACACTTTACCTTGTCTCGCAGGGCCGGGTCAAGAGCAGCGGAGTTTCCCGACGATTCGCGAGACTTGACCATCGTCCAATAGCGCGGAAACTTATCACTCCCGCGTGTCGCTCCCGGTCATCATCCCGTCAGAACGAGTGGAAATGCGCGTGACCACCTCGGATCAACGGCCTGCCCGGGTCGGCGGTCTCGTACTGGCCGCAGGCCGGGCGCACCGGTTCGGCGGCGCCAAGCTGCTCGCGGCCTTTCGGGGCGGCACGCTCGTCTCGCATGTGCTGGCGACGGCCGGCGCCGCGCGAAGCCGCGGACTCCTGGTCTCGATCCATGCCGTCGTGGCCGAAGGGGACGAGCCGGTCGAGAGGCTCGCCCGCGAAAACGGCGCGACGCCGGTCGTCAACCCGGACCCTGGCCGAGGCCTTTCCAGCTCGTTGACCATCGGCCTCAACGCAATGTCAGCCGATCTCGACGCCGCGCTCGTTTTCCTCGGCGACCAGCCGCTGGTTCGCCTCGACGTGATCGACGCGGTAGTCCGCGCGTGGCATCAGGGGACCTCCTCCGTGGTACGGCCGAGGTACGGGGCCGCACCCGACGTGCCCGGCCACCCGGTTCTGCTGGCGCGCGATGTTTGGCCTCTGGCGGCGCAGCGCGAGGGAGACGGGGGGTTCGGTGCGCGCTTCGCCCCCGGCGCTCCAGGCGTCCTTGTGGTGGACGTACCGGGCGACAATCCCGATGTGGACACGCCCGCCGATCTTCTCGCACTGAAAGACCTTCGCCGATGAAGCTCGAGTTCTCCGGTTCGCCCGCGATCAGCGCCACCCGCGAGTACGTCTGGTCCAGGCTCATCGATCCCGATTTCGTGGCGGCCTCGGCACCGGGCGTCGAGACGGTGGAAACGCTCGACCCCAGCCATTTCAAGGTCGTTTCGGGACTTGGTATCGGCTCGGTCAAGATCCGGTTCAACCTCGATGTCGAGCTGTTCGATATCGTGGATCAGCGATCGTTGAAGATGCGAGCGATCGGCAGAACACCGGGATCCGCGGTCGAGGTCGTCTCGTCACTGCGGATCGCCGACGCGACGCCGGGCACTGTGCGGCTCGAGTGGTCCGCGACGAGCGAGGTGAGCGGCACGTTCGCCAACATCGGCGGAAAACTCCTCGAGGGCGCGGCTCGGCGACTGACGGAGGATTTCTGGACGGACTTCGCCCGGCGCGCCGGGGCCACTTCGGGTTGACGTCGAGGAGAAGGCATGCGTGACCTGTTGGACGACTATGATCGGCTGAGCGCGGCGGGCAGGCCGTTCGGACGGGCTGTCGTGACGGCGGTCTGGGGATCGGCGCCCCGTCGGCCGGGTTCCTCCATGCTCGCGACGGTGGATGGCGCGATCGCGGGCTCGGTGTCGGGTGGCTGCGTCGAGAACGCCGTCGCGGTGGAGATCGCCAACACGATCGAGCGCGGATCACCCACGCTGCTGACGTTCGGCGTGAGCGACGAATGCGCCTGGGAGGTCGGACTCGCGTGCGGTGGCACCATCACGGTGTTGGTCGAGCCGGCCGTGCGCCCGGAGATTCTCGCGGCCGCTCGTGGCGCAGGTGGCGAGGTCGTCGCCACGGTCATCGAGGGTGCCGGACTCGGCTCCGCCGTGCGGATCTACGAGGACGGCCGGGTCGAGGGCGGGGTCGGAGGCGGAGTTGACGACATCCTGCGAGATGCAGCCCTCGCCGCGCTCGCGCGAGAGGCGAGCGACACTGCCACGGTCGAGTCTCCCGGCGGTCGGTCTACCGTGTTCCTCGAGGTGTATCCCAGGGATCCTCGGCTGGTCATCTGCGGTGGCACCCACGTCGCCGTGGCCCTCGTGCCGCTCGCGAAAGCGCTCGGATATCGCACCATCGTGACGGACGGTCGCCCGGCATTCCTGACCCGCGAGCGTTTTCCCGAGGCCGACGCGCTCATTCACGGCTGGCCCGAGGAGGTGTTCGGGCGGATTGGGCTGGATCAGGGCTGCTTCGTTTGCGTGCTCTCCCACGACCCCAAGTTCGATGAGCCCGCGCTTCTGGCCGCCTTGCGGTCGCCGGCGAGGTACGTCGGCGCGATCGGTTCGAAGAGGACGCAGACCGCCCGGCGCGAGTGGCTTCGTTCGCAGGGAGTGAGTGAGGAGACCGTCACGAGAGTGCGCGGGCCGATCGGCCTGGATCTCGGCGGCCGCCATCCGGCAGAAACCGCGCTGGCCATTCTCGCCGAGATGACGGCGGTGCGCTACGGCGGGTCCGCGGTCCGCCGCGAGTCATTGGTCACCCGCGAACCGGGAGGTCGAGATCTTCCGACACGATCTCCCGGGTGACGGTAGTCGGCCGGCGCTCAGGTGCCGCGCTCCAGCCGGCGACCTCGAGCAGCTCGGCGGTGCGGGTGTTGACGACTGCGGCCTCGGCCGACCCATGGGCCGCGGCGGCTGCCAGATCCAGCCACGACAGCGCTTCCTCGAAGGCATACCGATGCACCGCGGCCTCACTCGCGGCAAGAGCGTAGCGATATGCGAGCGCGGGCTCACCACCCCGGTCCGCATGGAGCGCGATCTCACCGGAGGCGGGCGACGTTTCGCCACCCGGTGATGCGAGCTGGAGCGCGAAGGCGAGCATACGGTGCACCTCGCGCCGGCGCGGGGCGGTAAGTCCGTCGCGCACCACGTGACCGATGACCGGGTGGGCGCACCGGTAGATACCACCCTCCTCGACCACGAGGCGACGCTCGACGAGCGCGTCGGCCATCGCTGCAGCGCGGAGCCGCGAGATCCCGTGCACGTGCGAGAACACCTCCGGCCGACTCCCGCCTCCGGCCACCGCGACCGTTATCAGCAATTCCCGTAGCTCCGCCGGCAGCCGGTCCACCCGTTCCGCGATGAGATCCTGAAGCGTGCGGGACAATGGGTATTCCCGGCTCGTCGTGGCCCCGATGGGCGTCACGGTCCATTCCCCGCTCTGCCGGTCGGCGGCCAGCGTCCCCTGCGCCAGCATCGCCTTCAGCAGCTCGATCGCATAGAACGGATTGCCGCCGGAGATCCGGTGAATGCGGGCGGCGAGGCGCCGGCCACCTGTCGGAGAGCTCACGTGACCCAGCTCGCGGATCAGACGCCAGAGCTGCTCTTCGCTCAAGGGCTTCAGCTCGATGGTGTCGGCATGGGACTTGGCGCGGAGCACGCGGCTCAGTCGCGCCGCCGGCGCGTCACGCTCCACCTCGCCGAGCGTGAGCGCGCCGAGCCAGAGCACGGGTGCCCGCTCGAGCCGCCGCATGAGGTAGCGGAGCAGGTCACACGTGTCGTCGTCGCACCATTGCAGATCGTCGATCGCGATCACGGTCGGGCGCTCGCCGGCCAGGGCGAGCAGGAGCTGCGCGATGGCCTCGAACAGACGCCATCCCTCGGTCGAGTCGGCGGGTTTCTCCGGCTCGGGAAGTGACGGGAAGCGCTGCCGGAGCTCCGGAACGAGGCGCGCGACCTCGATCAGCCACTCCTCGGCGGCACCCGCAAGCCCTGGGGCACCGATGGCGTCGCGGAGGGCGTCGGTGACCGACTCGTACGGCAGTCCAGACCGGCCGTCGAAGCTCCGTCCCCTCAGAACCGTCCCGCCCCCCTCCGTCACGGCCCACCGGAGGAACTCGTCGGTCAGCCTTGACTTGCCCACGCCGGCCTCGCCGTCGATCAGCAGGATTCGCCCCTCGCCCCGGCACACCTCGGCCCACGTGGCCGTGAGGCGCTGCCACTCCAGTTCACGGCCGATCAAGCTGGCTTCCAATTGGATCGGCGTCTCCCAGTCTTCCGAGGGGGGCGACTCGGCGGATTCCGACCGATCGGCCTCCACTCTCTGCATCAGCGCCCGGAATCCCCTACCCGGCTCGCAACCCGTCTCGCGATACAGGGCGTCACGATACCGCGTGAAGCAGGCGAGGGCGCCGCCTCGGTTGCCCGACATGTACAACGCCTCCATCGCAAGCCGAGCGGCCTCCTCCGACAGCTCATCGCTCGCGAGCCACCTGCCGGCTGCCTCGCTCGCCTCCCGCCACCGCCGCTTGGCCATTGACTCACGCGCAAGGGCGCCGAGCGCGCCGTGGTAGTCGCGCAGCAGGGCGAATCGAATACCGGCGGCCCATTCCTCGAACAACGGGGCGTGGCGTACGAAAAAGCACGACAGGAATTGTGGCGGGTCGAGGGTGAGCGCCTTCGACGGATCCTGCGCGAGGGTCAGGCGGAACTCGGCCACATCGCAGTGGGGCACATCGGTCAGCTCGACGGCGGTGCGATCCGCCCGGATCACCTCACCCAATCCGGTGCGGATGGCCCGGAGCGTTTGCCGGAGTGAGGCGCGCGCGTCGGCCTCGGAAGAATCCCCCCAGAGAAGCGCGGCTAACTCATCGCGGGAGCGTGGGTTAGGCTCAACGGCAAGATATGCAAGGAGGGCAACGGTCTTGGCGCCAAGGGCGGATGGCGGGGGACCGTCCGTGAGGCTCACTACCGGCGAACCGAGCAGGCGAAGCACCAGGCCGGCCACGGGAGTGCCTTGGAAGGGGGTACCCTCCAACCTACTCCCAATTCACGGAAGGGCAAGCGAGGAATTCACGGTAGCTTCACGGTGCCGCCCCAGATTGCTCATCGTGATTGATGTCGGATGGCCATGTCGCTTCGCCCCTCCAGGAGGATACAATGTCGAAGGACCAGATTCGCATCGAGTTGACCGCCGCGCAGAAGGAGCAAGTTCGCAAGGCCACCGGGAAGAATGCCGAGGCTGTGGAACTTTCGGTCGAAGAGCTCGAAGACCGCATCGCCCCGACCATTGTCGGGCATGCGTTGCCGGGCAAGCACAATTGAACACTCGCTCCAGCTGATGGTTGGGCGAAGCACACGGAGGTGCCGGCCAGGGTTGGTCCGGCACTTTCGGCTTTCTGCCGTCCCTACTTACGGAACCGGCGTAACCGGCCCATAATCGTTTCATGCCCGACATCATGAGTGAAACGTCGGCCTCGGTGGGCGGTGCGTCTAACGAGGTCGAGCGTCTTCGCCTGCTCCATGCGATCAGCCTGGAGTTCAGCACCTCCCTCGACTTCGACGAGCTGCTCCCCAAGGTCTTCCATCGGGTCCTGGCCGCCCTCGGCGCCGAAGGCGGTTCCATTTGGATCGCCGAGGGCGATGTCCTCAAGTGCCGCCTGGCGGTGGGGGGTCGCGGAGAGCGTCTGATCGGCGCGGAGGTGCCGGTGGGCACCGGTTTCGTGGGGGACGTGGCCCAACAGCAGAAGACGACCGTCGTTACCCGGGCCCAGGAGGACCCCCGCTTCCAGCCGGACATCGACCGCGCCGAAGCGAATATGGCGCTCAATGTCATGGCCACGGCGATGGTGACCGAAGGGGTCACGGTCGGCGCCATCCAGATCTCGAACAAGCTCACGCGAGACGGGATGTTCGAGCCCGGAGACCGCGAGCTGCTGGAGGGCGTGGCTGCCCTGGCGGCCGTCTCCCTCCGGAACGCCCGGCTGCATGGCGCTGAGCGCAGGGCCAACGAGCTGGCGGTGCTGCTCGACATCAGTCGCGAGATCACCGCCACACTGGATCTCGACCGGGTGCTCCAGTCCGTCGTCCACTTGGCATCACGGGCGCTGTCATTCGATCGCGGAGCGGTCGGTCTCTACGAGAAAGGCCGCTGCGACATCCGCGCCGTTTCGGGCGAAGAAGCGATCGACCGGAAGGACCCCCGGCTCCAGGATCTCGTCGGGCGCGCCGAGTGGGCGGCGGGCCGCGGCGAGTCACTGTATCTGAGCGATCGGACGGCCCCCGGTTCGGACGCGGAGCGGATGTTCATCACGATCTTCGGACCCGACCTCGAGAAGGACGACGTCGGGAGCGGGCTCTACCTGCCGCTCAAGGACGAGGCAGGCGTGCTCGGCGTCCTCGTGTTCGAGTCGCGCGTGCCGGACTTCGCGACCGACACGCAGCGCGAGGTCGCCGCGATCCTCGCCAACCAGACAGCGGTCGCCCTTCGTAATGCCCAGCTCTATCACCAGGTGCCGATGGTCGATGCCCTCGGCGCACTCGCGGCGAAGAAGCAGGCGCTCGCCGCGGTGCCCCGGCGAAAGCTCCTCACCTACGCCGGGATCACCATCATGGCGATCGCGGCGCTCACGCTGATCCGGTGGCCGTTTCGGGTTTCGGGCACCGATGCGACGTTCAGACCGACCTCGTTCGCCCCGGTTCGCGCACTGGTCCCGGGCGTGGTGGAACGAATACCTGTCACCGAGGGAATGGCCGTCTCGCGAGGAACCCCGGTCGCCTATCTGCGCGCCAACGCGCTGCGCGCCGACCGGGAGGCGACGGCGGCCGAAGCGGCGTCGGCAGACCGTCTCGCCTCCCTGGCCGCGAGCCGTGGCGATGCGGCCGAGGAGCGGTTGCAACGCATGCGCCAGGAAGCGTTACGTCGCGAACTCGGACTCATCGAGGAGGAGCTGGGTCTCACCGTGCTTCGATCGCCGGTGAGCGGCACCGTGCTCACCCCACGGCCGGAGGAGCGTACCGGCATCTCGGTCGAGGAAGGCGACCTCGTCATGACGCTTGGCCGCACCGATTCCCTGGAGCTCGACTTCACCGTGGACCAGCGTGATATCGGACGGGTGCGCTCCGGTCAGGAAGTCCGGTTACGCACCGACGCAATGCCTCAACGGACCTTCATTGGACGCGTGACCTCAATCGCGCCCCAGGCGGTCGACAGTGGCGATGTGCCGGGGTACCCCGTGCGGGTCATCGTGCCCAACCCCGACGGACTCCTCAAGCCGAGCCAGTCGGCGTACGTCCGGGTGCTTACCGATCCGGAATCGGCGGCGACCCGGGTGTTGCGCGGCCCGGCGCGCTGGATTCGCCTCATCTGGTGGAGACTGTGGTCATGATCGCTCGGGTCACGCGGCACGTCACGGTTCTGGCGGCGTTGGGGGCAGCGGTCACTTCGTGCGAAGGCAAGCCAAAGACGGAAGCCGCCCGCACGGTCGAAACCGGCGCCGCCGCGGGACCGGCCGGGGCCATCGTCACGGCAGAAACGACCACGGTAGACCTGCCGCTCACATTGCCTTCGCAGCTCTATGTTGAGCACGACGCGGCGGTGCTCGCCCGGTCGTCGGGTATGGTGCAGGTGATTCTGGCTGACATCGGATCCACCGTGAAGGCCGGCCAGGAGCTGGCTCGTCTCGAGAGCGTCGACCAGGACATCGCGCTCGCTCAAGCCAAGGAAAAACTGGCCCGCACCATCCAGAACGCCGACCGCCAGCGGGCCCTCACCATGGCGGGCGTCGCGACCCGGGCCGACTCGGAGCAGGTGGAGTTCGAGTACCGCGAGGCGGAGCTGGCGGTGAGGAAAGCGCAGCGTGACTTCGACCTCACCCGCATCGTGGCGCCGTTCGCGGGCATCGTCACCGCGCGGGCCGCGCGGGTGCAGCGCATGGTGGGCCCTGGGGACTCGTTGTTCCGGGTTACCGCTCTCGCTCCGATGCTCGCCGCGATCCGGATCCCCGAGACGGCGGCGAGTGGCTTGCGGGTCGGCGCGGAGGCGCAGGTGCTCGGAGCCGGCGGGGCGAGCGCCCGGGCGCGAGTCATCCGCGCGTCGCCGGTGCTCGACGCGGCGAGCGGTACGCGCGAGCTGGTGCTCGAGATCGGTGGCGGATCCCGTCTCCGGCCCGGGAGCGCGGTCACTGTGCAGGTCGGCGCCGAGCGCAGGCAGGTGATCACGATCCCGAAATCGGCGATCGCCCGAGAGGGATACGCGCTCGTGGTGGAGGACAACCGCACCTCGCTCCGCGCCATCACGCTCGGCAGAGACGTCGGGAACGACCGCGTCGAGGTCGTGAGTGGGATCACGCCCGGCGAGAAGGTCGTCAGCACCGCCCCATGAGCGCGGCCCCACTACTCCGCGCCGATCTGGTCGTGGTCGAGCAGACCTACCGCGGGGAGCAGAGCTTCATCGTGAAGGACCCCAAGTCTCACAAGTATTTCCGGTTCCGCCCAGTCGAGATCCGCGTGATGCAATCCCTGGATGGTGTGCGCACCTGTGCCGAATCGGCGGCTGCGCTCGTAGAGGATGGCATAGGCGTTTCGGCGGGGGCGGTCGAGAAGTTCGCGACGAAGCTCAAGGCGATGGGATTACTGGAGCGAACGCTTGGCGAGCGATCGGTCTTGTTGATGGAGCGGCTGCGCGCACAGCGACGGTCGAGGCTCGGCGGCAATGGGTTGGTGCGGGGAGACCTCTTCCGGCTTCGCTGGTCGGTAGCCGACCCCGACAATTTCATGGACCGGACGATCCCCTATCTGCGGTTTTTCTTCACCCGTGGATTCATCATCGCGTCGCTGGCGCTCTTCGCGATCTACTTCCTGGTGCTCGCGGCCCGCTGGACCGAGTTCACCACCGCACTCGCCGACCTGTACCTGTTCCGGCTTGGCGCCGCCGAGCTCGCCGTCTTCTGGCTCACCAGTGCCGTGATCATCGCCATCCACGAGCTGGGGCACGGTTACACCTGCAAGTACTTCGGTGGACAGGTTCACGAGATCGGTGCGATGCTGCTCTACTTCGAGCTTGCATTCTTCTGCAACGTCAACGACGCCTGGACCTTCCCGGATCTGAAAGCTCGGCTGTGGGTTACCGCCGCGGGGTCGTGGATTCAGCTAGTCATGGCAGGAATCGCATCGATCGTGTGGTGGTCGGCCACGCCGGGGTCGCTCGTCTCGGAGATCGCGCTGGCGGCCGTGATCGTCGGCGGCGCCACGACGGTGCTCATGAACGCCAATCCACTCATCCCGCTCGATGGGTATTACGCGCTCAGCGACTACCTCGAGGTCGCCAACCTCCGCCAGCGCGCCTTCGCGCATCTCAAGTGGCTCCTCAAGAGCAAGGTCCTCCACCTCGACATCCCGCAGCCGGCCGCGGATGAGCGGGAGCGGAGGATCTTTCTCGTCTACGGGCTGCTGGCCAGCGTCTACATCGGGTCGATCTTCCTCATGGTAGCAGCGATGTTGTACGGATGGCTCGATCGAGTATTCGGCGCGTTGGGTATCGCCTTCTTCGCCACCTTGCTGTGGCTGGCGATGCGCGGCGCGATCCGTGAGTGGGGGTCGGCCGCGGGGTTGGCCTGGCGCGGGCGAAGGGCTTCATGGCGCGGCTGGTCCTTCCGTCGCCGACTCGGGATCGGTCTCGCACTTATCGCGCTGCTCGGCGCGGTCATCCCGCGACCACTCACGGTCGTTGGACCGTTCGTCGCGACCCCTGCGCGATCGGTTCCACTCACGTCCCCCGACAGCGGCGTCGTACAGCGGGTCTACGCCCGGCAGGGAACGCAGGTGTCGGCCGGGATGCCGCTGATGGAGATCAGGGATTTTTATCTGGAGCGAAACGAGCTCGTCGCCGGCCGGAGGTCGGATTCGCTGGCGGCACGGGTGGCCGCAGCGCGGGCGGCGGGCCGGTCGGCGGAGGTCGCGCGTCTCGAGGCGGAGCGTGCCGTGGAAGAAGCCCGGCTCGCCGGATTCAGGGCGGATCATGAGAATCTGACCGTCCGGGCCGTTGCAAGCGGAACTGTGCTCACTCCCCGGCCCGAGGATTTGGCCGGAAGATGGGTCGACCGGGGCCAGCCGCTGATTCTCCTCGGTCTCCCCGACTCCCTCGAGGTGCGGGTCGCCCTGACAGGCCCGGGGTCCACTCTGGTCCGGCCCGGTCAGCCCATCCGCATCTTCTTTCACGCCGGAGGGAGACGGGTGATCGGCCGGGTCGGCGGCGTCGCCGCGGCCTCGACTGGCAACTCGGGCGCAGTCGAGGCCCGGGTGGCATTACCGGTGGGGCCGGACGTCCGCGCCGGCATGACGGGCGAAGGAAGCGTAACTCTCAGGCAATCGAACGTTTGGGGGTCGCTCTGGTGGTCCCTCCGACGGCATATCCGGAGCGATATCCTGCTCTAGCCGCCACCTTGCGCAGGAAAGGACCCACCGCAACCATTAGGTGTTCCCTCCACGAAGGCAGCAAGATGCCCCGGGACATGCTGGCGCTCGTGCGCCAGGCGTTTCAAGGACGCTACGAGGTCGAGCGTGAGATCGGCAAAGGCGGGAATGCCCGGATCTTCCTTGCGCGGCATCCCGACGGCCATCAGGTCGCCCTCAAGATCCTCCACCCGGAGCTTCTGGTCAGCGTCGCCGCCGACCGGTTCCTCCGGGAGATCCGCGTCACGTCCCAGCTCAACCATCCTCACATCGCCCGGCTGCTCGATTCCGGAGAGCGGGAGTGGCTGGTCTTCTACGTCATGACCTACGCCGAAGGGCCGACTCTTCGGGAATACATGACGCAGCACAAGGCTCTCCCCCTCCCCGACGTCGTCAAGGTTGCGGGCGAGCTTCTCGGCGCGCTCGACCACGCCCATGGCCATGGCTTCATCCATCGGGACGTCAAGCCGGAAAACGTGGTCCTCTCTCCCGAGGGCGCCGTGCTCCTGGATTTCGGGATCGCGCGCGCGGTGACGGCTTCCGGGAAGGATCGGCTCACCCGGTCGGGCATCGCTGTAGGGACCTCGACCTACATGAGTCCCGAACAGATCTCCGCGCTCCAGGAGATCGACCACCGGAGCGATATCTATTCCTTGGGATGTGTCCTCTTCGAGTGTCTGGCCGGACAGCCGCCGTTCATCAACCGGAACGAGGCCGTCGTGCTCCAGATGCACCTGACCCAGCCGGCCCCGGACATCCGTGAGCTGCGACCTGATGTGCCGGCTGTCATCGCAGGGGCGATCACCCGCGCGCTGGCCAAGACTCCGGGCGACCGGTGGGAGACGGCGGCGGCGATGCGAGACGCCCTCGCCCCAGCCCCCGTCGCCTAGAGACCGCCCCTGTAGCGGCTTATCTTGGAGCATCGTATCTCCCCGCTCCGAGGCCGCCTGAGTGACCGCACCAATCGACCGGCTCCGATCCGCCTTACAGGATCGCTACGTCCTGGAGCGCCAGGCGGGCGAGGGAGGGATGGCGACCGTCTTCCTCGCCAAGGACATCAAGCACGAGCGATCGGTCGCCATCAAGGTGCTCCGCCCCGAACTCTCCGCCTCCCTGGGCGGTGACCGCTTCCTCCGCGAAATCCGTCTCGCCGCCACGCTCCAGCACCCCAACATCCTCGGGCTGTACGATTCGGGAGAGACCGAAGGCCTCCTGTACTATGTGATGCCCTTCATCGAGGGCGAGTCGTTGCGACACCGGCTGGACCGGGAGCAGTCGCTGCCGCTGCACGACGCCCTCCGGATCACCCGGGAGGCGGCCGAAGCGCTCCAGTACGCGCACGAACACGGGATCGTGCACCGCGACATCAAGCCGGAGAACATCCTGCTCCTGGGCGGCCACGCGCTCGTCGCCGACTTCGGCATCGCCCGGGCGGTGAGCGAGGCCGGCGGCGAGAAGCTGACCCAGACGGGCATGGCGATCGGCACGCCGTATTACATGAGCCCCGAGCAGGCGATGGGCAGCGACCGGGTCGACGCGAGGAGCGACGTCTACAGCCTGGGCTGCGTGCTGTACGAGCTGCTCATCGGCCAGCCGCCCTTTACGGGGCCCAACGCCGTCGCGATCATGGCGCGGCACTCGATGGAGAGAGTACCCAGCCTCCAGGTGGTGCGGAGCGCCGTGCCCGACGAAGTCGAAGACATCGTGATGCACGCGCTGGAGAAGACCCCCGCCGACCGCTTCCAATCGATGCAGGAAATGGTGGACGCGCTGAGCGAGGCGGAAGCGGACGTCACGATGCATCGCACCGCCGCTCGCCGGGCCGCCACCGCGTCACGCCGGGTGCCGACCGGAACGGTGGTCACCCCGGTGGCGCCGCCGCCACGCCCGAAGCAAACGATCCGCTGGATCGCCGCCGCCGTGGTGGCGGCGCTGCTCGCGGTGGGCGGCTGGGCATTCTGGCGGCAGAAGGGTGCGGGCACCGCGGGTGCCGCGACCAGAGCTTCGGCCGACGGTCTCGATCCTCATCGCATCGCGGTCAGGTATTTCGAGAGCGAGGGTGGCGGAGACTCACTCGCATATGTGGCCAGCGGGCTCACCGAAGGCCTCATCAGCCGGCTCGGAGAGGTGCCGGGACTGAGCGTGATCTCCAGCAATGGCGTCGCCCCGTTCAAGGGCGACTCGATCCCGCCCGACAGCGTCGCGCGCGCCCTCAAGGTCGGCACGCTGGTGGATGGCCATATCGAGCAGAGCGGCAACCGACTCAGGGTCTCGGTGCGACTGATCGAGGGTGGGAGCGGGGTGGATTTTCAGCGGGTGAGCTTCGAGCAGCAGGGCGGCAGCGTGCTCGCCATCAGGGATACTCTGGCGGAGAAGGTCGCCGGCCTGATCCGGGAGCGCCTGGGCCCGGAGTTCCGCCTTCGGGAGCAGCGGGCCGGCACTAGCAGTCCCGAGGCGTGGGTGCGAGTCCAGCGGGCCGAGGCGGCGCGGAAACAGGCCGAGGCACTCGCCGCAGGCGGTGATACGACCCAGGCTACGGCGCGGGCATATGACAGGTCGGATTCAATCTACGCCGAGGCGCAGGCCCTCGATCCCAGATGGACGGAGCCGCTCGTCGGCCGAGCCGGCATCGCGTATCGGCGGTCGCGTATCGCCGTGGACGATCCGCTCAAGGCCAAGCCATGGGTCACGAGGGGAGTGCAGTTCGCCGATAGCGCGCTCGCCCGCGATCCGCAGAACCCCGATGCCCTCGAGGTACGGGGCACGCTCCGGTACTGGAACTGGTTGCTCGGCCTCGAGCCGGACCCGGTCGCCGCCAAGGCACTGCTGTCGAGCGCGCAGACCGACCTCGAGACTGCCGTGCGGGTGAAGCCGGGTCAGGCCGGTGCGTGGGCGATCCTGAGCCACCTCTACAATCAGACCGGCGGAGAGACCGACGCCGCGCTCGCGGCACGGCGTGCCTACGAGGAGGATGCCTACCTCAGCAACGCCGATCAGGTTCTTTCCCGCCGCTTCCTCGCTTCGTATGATTTGGGCCAGTTCGTTGATGCCACGAGATCCTGCGAGGAGGGCCGGCGCCGATTCCCCAAGGACGCGAAGTTCGTGAGCTGCCAGCTCTGGATGATGACGACGAAAGCGGTGCACCCGGACGCAGCTCTGGCGTGGAAGTGGGCGGACAGCATTCCGAAGCTCGTCCCGGCATCGGACCGTCCGTTCGAGACGCTCAAGGCCAGGATGGCGGTCGCCGCGGTGCTGGCGAGGATGCGGCTGATCGACAGTGCCGCACATGTCGCGGATGGCGCGCGAGGCAACTCGGACGTCGATCCCACGCGCGACCTCGCCTACATCGAGGCGTTCGTCCGGACACTGCTGGACGACAAGCCCGGGGCGATCAAGGCGCTCAAGCTGTATCTCACCGCGAACCCGGACCGCCGGGCGACCTTGTCGGACGATCCGGGGTGGTGGTTTCGGGGGATGCAGGACTATCCGGCGTTTCAGGATCTGGTGCGGACGCGTTGAGGGGTAAGGGGATGGATGAGTGCAAATTCTTGCACTTCCTTGACATCCCTTGGGTAGGCTGCATCTCTAAGCGTTCTCGTGAGTCAACTGTGTCGCGTCGCCCGCGGAAACCCCGCTAGGGCCGTGCGCGGCTGAATCTTCTGGAGACCCCCCTTATGCGTCGGTTGACTCTCGCTGCCTTATGCGGCCTGCTCGCGATTACGGCGTGCGGCACAGACTCCACGCCCTCTCCGACTGAGCCGGCCCCGGACGCGGTGACCGCTGCCCGCTGCCGCCCCACGCCGTTCCCCGTCTTTTCGCTCACGAC
>DATBSO010000014.1:0-3315 GCA_036559745.1 Gemmatimonadales bacterium
GACGGCGGTCTGGTGCACGTGCCCGCCGGGGTTGAGCTGCCCCACCCCGTGCACTTCCTCTATGTGACCACCGCCGAGGCCGCGGGCACCGTTACGCACCCGCGCAACCTCATCGTGGTCGGGCGGGGCGCCCGTGCATCCGTGATCGAGAGCTACGTGACGCTGGCCCCAGGAGAGGTCTATTGGACCAATCCAGTGACCGAGGTGGCCGCGAGCGAAGGGTCGTGGCTCGAGCACACCCGGATCCAGCGGGAGAGCGAGCGCGCCCACCATGTGGGGCTCACCCACGTGAACCAGTATCGCGACAGTCACTACCGGTCCTTCACGATGGCAATGGGAGCCGCCCTCTCGCGGCACAACCTCCACGTGCGGCTCAACGCGGAGAACATCGAGACCCTGATGTACGGTCTCTACCTCACACAGGGCGAGCAGCTCACGGACAACCACACCGCCATCTATCACGACCAGCCCAACTGCCGGAGCTGGGAGGTGTACAAGGGGGTGCTGGAGGACCGCTCGCGCGCGGTCTTCAACGGCAAGGTCCTCGTGCGGCCCGAGGCCCAGAAGACCGACGCCAAGCAGACCAACCGCAACCTGCTGCTGAGCGACGGCGCCCGGGTGGACACGAAGCCCCAGCTCGAGATCTTCGCGGATGACGTCAGGTGCACCCACGGCGCTACGGTGGGGCGGCTGGACGAAATCGCCCTCTTCTATACCCGGAGCCGCGGCGTGCCTGCCTCCGCGGCCGAGCGACTGCTGACCTACGCCTTCGCGGCGGAGGTGATCGAAGAGGTGGCGCTCGAGCCGGTCCGACGGGAGCTCGAGCGACTGGTACTGGAGCGTCTGGCAGGATGAAGACCTCGGCGGCGCCCGCGGGGCTGCGGTCCGATTTTCCGATCCTGTCAATGACCGTTCGCGGGAAGCCCCTCGCCTACCTCGACAGCGCCGCCACGAGCCAGAAGCCGCGCCAGGTGATCGATGCGGTCTCGGAGTTCTACGCTTCGGCCAATGCGAACATCCATCGTGGCGTGCACCTTCTCGGCGAGCGCGCGACGCTGGCTTACGAAGGCGCCCGGGAGAAGGTCGCGCGCTTCGTGGGCGCCTCGGGCGCCGACGAGATCGTGTTCACCCGCGGAACCACGGAATCGGTCAACCTTGTCGCCAATGCCTGGGGCAGGTCCGTGCTCGGCCCCGGCGACGAGGTGCTGGTTACGGGGATGGAGCACCACTCGAACCTCGTTCCCTGGCAGCTCCTCTGTCAGGCCACTGGCGCGACGCTGCGGGCAGTACCGGTGACAGACGCCGGTGAGCTGGACCTCGATGCGGTCGACCGCCACCTCAGCCGCAACCCACGGATCTTTGCCTTCACGCACGTGTCCAACGTCCTGGGGACGGTCAACCCGGTCGCGGAGCTGGCAGCGCGGGCTCGGAACACGGGGACGGTCACGGTGGTGGATGGAGCCCAGTCGGTTCCCCACCTCGCGGTCGATGTCCGCGCCCTCGGCTGTGACTTTTTCGCCTTCTCCGGCCACAAGGTCTTCGGGCCGACGGGTATCGGGGTGCTCTACGGCAGGCGCGAGCTGCTGGAGCGCATGCCCCCATGGCAAGGGGGCGGAAGCATGATCACCTCCGTCACCCTCGAGCGCTCCTCGTTCGCGCCGCCGCCGGCGCGATTCGAGGCGGGAACGCCTGCCATCGCCGAGGCCGTGGGGCTTGGCGCGGCGCTCGACTACCTCGAGGCCGCCGGCATCGAGGAGGTGGGCGCGTGGGAGGCCGAGCTGCTGGCGTACGCGGTCGAGACGGTCTCGGGGGTACCGGGCGTCCGGATCATCGGGAGCCCGCCGGAGCGGGTGGGGGTCCTCTCGTTCGTCGTGGAAGGCGTCCATCCCCACGACGTGAGCGCGGTGCTCGATGACGAAGGCATCGCGGTCCGCGCGGGCCATCACTGCGCCCAGCCGTTGATGGAGCGCTTCGCTGTGCCCGCCACCGTCCGGGCGTCCTTCGCTTTCTACAACACGATGGAAGAGGTGGATCGGTTGCGCACCGGGCTCGAGCGGGTGCGAAAGGTATTCGGCTGATGCCGAACATGGACGAGCTGTACCAGAACGTGATCTTGGAGCACAACCGCTCGCCCCGGAACTATCGGACGATGGACGATGCGAGCGGCCGCGCCGAGGGGAACAATCCCTTGTGCGGCGACCGGATCACCGTATGGCTCAAGGTGCACGACGGCGTCATCCAGGACGCCTCGTTTCAGGGCTCGGGATGCGCCATCTCCCGGGCGTCCGCCTCGCTGATGACGGCCATGGTTCAGGGCAAGACCCGGGAGGAGGCCGAGCGGCTCTTCGACCGGTTTCACCGCCTGGTCACCGGTCGCCTTCGGGAAGGCGAGACGGAAACCCTGGGCAAGCTCGCTGTGTTCTCGGGGGTATCGGAGTTCCCGATCCGGGTGAAGTGCGCCACGCTGTGCTGGCACGCCATGAGGGAAGCTATGGGTGCGCCCGCGGGCCATTAAACGATCAATCCTATAGGAGTCCAGTTCACATGCCTTACAATCCCTCTCTCGTCGCTCCGATGCGCGAGGAGATGACCCGCATGGGTGTCCGGGAGCTCACGACGGTGGCCGAGGTGGATGGCGCGCTGGGCGATCAGAGCGGCTCGATGCTGGTGTTCGTAAATTCGGTCTGTGGGTGCGCCGCCGGAAATGCCCGGCCGGCCCTGCGGCTCGCCCTTCAGCATGGCGTGAAGCCCCAGCATCTCGTCACCGTCTTCGCCGGCCAGGACCTCGATGCCACGGCGCGGGCGCGCCAGTACTTCGCCGAATACCAGCCCAGCAGTCCGTCGATTGCGCTGATTCGGGACGGCGAGGTGGTGCACTTCGTCCACCGCCACCAGATCGAGGGCCGATCGCCGCAGGCGATCTCGGCGGATCTCACGGCGGCGTTCGACCGGCATTTCGGGGCGGCGGTGTGAGTCACGTCTTTCATCCCGGGCACCACGAGTTGCACGGCATCACGGTAGTCCTGGAGACGAACGGCCGCGAAACCTTCGTCGGGCGCTTCGACTCGGAAGACGAACGAGGAGTCCGGATGCTCGACGTGGGGATTCACGACGGAGACGGGTCGACGAAGGAGGAGTACATCCGGCGCAGCCTGAAGTACGGCATTCGCACCGATCGCAAAGAGCTGGTCGTGCCGAAGGAGGCTGTTGCTCAAATCAGGCGGCTGGCGGACTTCGAGAGCTGAGCGACTGGCTGGACTAAGATGACGAACGCCGCCTCTCGGGCGGCGTTCTGCTTTTTCAGGCGGGCCAGAT
>DATBSO010000015.1:0-41876 GCA_036559745.1 Gemmatimonadales bacterium
TGGATCGTCAGTTGTGGTCGCGCAGGAGCCCCCGCCGCAACAGCTGGTCCTGGCCCCGCTCGCCACCCGTGAGGCGGCCTTTCCGTAGCGCTCACGGACGGTGGCCTTGATGTCCTCGGTGTCCATTTCAATCCTCATCAAAAAAGGTTGATGTGTCGATCAAAAAAAGAGTTAGCTAGCAACAGCCGCTCCGGCGCTCCGCGGCGGATGGGACGCTCGACATCGCCTCGACCAAGTCGCTCAGCTCCGAAAAGGCGTCGGTGTTCAGCGTGTAGTACATCCAACGACCTTCCCGCCGGTCCGCCACCAGCCCGGCTTCCTTGAGCACCTTGAGGTGAAACGATAAGCGGGACTGGGCGGCATCGAGTGCATCGGTGAGGTCACAGACGCAACGTTCCCCGAAGCGGAGACGCTGAAGGATGGAAAGCCGCGTCTGATCCGACAGAGCGTGGAACAACTCAGTGGCGCGGGCAGAGTCTGCACTGGTTCGTGTGGCCATGCACACCAATATATCAATAAGTGTTGATCTGTCAAGCACGCTGCTTGGCACTCACCCACGCAACCCGCCTCAGTATGAACGCGAGGGCTGCGGTCTTGCTTACACACGCCTCTGCTTGCAAGATGGGACCACGCTCACACGGAGAACGACGATGCTTCGGCCCCCTTGGTCCTGCGCCGCCAGCGCTGTGATCCTGATGCTGGCCCTCTCGCCTCGCGCAGCCGCTCAGGCTCAGGCACCGAGCCCGGTCGCGGCGGCCCCCACGAACTCATTGGCCCCCACACTGGCCGCTACCCACCTGGGCTTCTCGGCCGACGATCGCGCGCCACTCGCGGTCAACGCCTCCGCGGCGCGCATGGGCCCTAACGAGGGAAAGGCCGCCGCGATCGTGGGCGGCGCCTTGGTCATTACCGGCTTCCTGGTCGGCGGCGACGGCGGCAACCTGATCGCTATCGGCGGCGCCGGCCTTGCCCTGTTCGGCCTCTACGTCTGGCAGCGCGGCGACTAGTCCGGGTCGCGAGTCGCACTTCGAAGGTCACTCGTTCGCGGCGCTGGGCAGCGAGATGGGGCGTTTTCTCCGCTCGAGAAGTGGGTGACTCGACCGAGGCGCTTGGGCTGGACGGGTGAGGTCACGGACGACGGTGAGGAGCTGATCGGGGGTGAATGACTCGACGAGGTGGACCACATCCGCCGGCATGCCGGGGATGGGGGCCTTTCCAATGTGCAGCACCGGGAGATCAGGGGCGCGCTCGCGCACCTCGCGAACGAGCGTCGGCGTGTCCACGCCGGTGCCGTAGGTGTTGAGCACGAGCAGGGAGATATCGGGCATCTGGACGCAGAGCTCTGCTGCGGCGCCTCCGTCGTGGGCCTGAAACACACAGTAGCCGCTCATCCGCAGCAGGCCAGTGACCGACAGGAGCAGGGCGTTGTAATCGCAGATAACGATACGGTCCGCCCCGATGGTGGGGGGCGTTGGTGGGGCCGACACTGTAGGTCTCTAGGTCCCGGCGAGAACGGCCGGTCTTGGCAGGAGCGTAGCTGGAGGATCTGTGAGTAAAGGTAACCCCAGGGAGCTCGCCGCGTCAGTCCGTACGGCGAGACGTCGATGGCCCCGTGTATCCTGCGCGACGTACTGAATTCCGCGACGTGACGACCAGATAGCCTCGTCGAACTGCCACTCGTGGACCGAAGCTGCCACCGAGTTTGTTGTGGCGAACCTCCTGCAATGGGTCGGGGCAGCAGCCTGAATCATTCATTCTCAACCACTTAGCCTCGGCCCCGAACTTGCCGCAATAGTCGGCCTCCACATCCCTAGTCCAAAATCCTTAAGAGGTCCCGATGCCCCGGCCAGCACTCTGGGTGATGCTCGGTATGCTCACCGCTTGTAGCGGTAAGACCCTTCACGTCGAATCCGACACGAGCTGGGCGGGTGCGATCGATCGGTTCGGCCCGGTTACAGGACATGGTAACGAGCAGTTTGACATTGGCGGTGTCACCGGGCAACTCTGCTGGCGCATTGCGAAGACGACATCCGCCGGGGTTCTCCGGGTTTACTCCGATGACGACACGTGGTTTGGCCTCGGCTCCGAAGTTGATGGGGACGCTTCGACGACCGCGCCGTCAGGCGCAGTGGAGGGGTGCAGTCAATGAATCGTGCCTGGCTCATCGGCTTTGCCGTCATCACTGCCTGTTCGGATGACATCACCCCCATTGATGTCGCCGGTCCTCCCGCAAGCCTGACCGCTGGAAGCGGCACCAGTTTCAGCGGCGGCACCGGACAACTGGTTACGACTCCACTGACGGTCGTCGTCACCGACGCCGATAACAACCCCGCCCCAGCCGTCCCGGTTTCATGGCATGTCGCCCGCGGCACCCTTCTGACTCAGGATACGACGGACAACGATGGCCGCGCGCGCGCGGCCTGGACGCTCCCCGCGACTCCGGGTGTTGATACGGTTTTCGCGGTGGTCCAGGGCATCGGAACTGTGACTTTCTCGGCTACGGTTTCGCCGATCTCCGGTGACGTTGTCTTTCGATATCTCGATGCCGGCAGCTATCACGCCTGCGGCATCACGACGACCGAGCAGCTGCTGTGCTGGGGCTATGGTGCCGATGGGCAGCTCGGCATCAATTCGACCTCGCCGTCGCTCTTCCCCCAACTGATTCCCGGCAGCCAACGGTTCCGCCTCGTAAGTGGCGGGCAGTATCATGCCTGCGGTGTCACGCTCGCGGGCGTCGGCTATTGCTGGGGCAACAACCACGATGGCCGTTTGGGCGGCGACGGCGATGGACTAGAGCCTACGTTGGTCACCACCTCGGCGACATTTCAGTCGATTCAAGCGGGCCGCCTTCATTCCTGCGGCGTCGATCTGGCACAGCACATCTGGTGCTGGGGCTACGATGGAGATGGTGAGACTGGAGTTCCAGGGTTTGCTCCCGGGTCAGTGACGACTCCTGGGGGCGTTTTGGGCGACCCTCTTGCCAGGGCTGTCGTGACCGGAGGCCAACACTCCTGTGCCGTCGCGATCAACGGGGCCGTGCTCTGTTGGGGATACAACGCTACCGGCCAGCTCGGCGATGGCACTGCGGGGGCTTCTCGAGCCAACCCCTTTCCTGTGGGCATCACCGTCCGGACCGATCCGGCTGTCATCTTCCCGTCGCCCGATCCCGACTTCCCGTTGCCTCCAGGCCCGTTCCTCGCGGCCGGGTACGACCACACCTGTGGAATCACCGTCGGTGGGACGAGCGTGTGCTGGGGTCTCAATCAGGACGGCCAGGTGGGCGATGGCACGACAACGCAGCGCAATGCGCCTGCGACCGTCGCGGGCAACCACGCATTCGCCGGCATCACCGCCGGATTCCGGCACACGTGCGCTCTCGATACCGTCGGCGCCGCGTGGTGCTGGGGCGCGAACACGTTCGGTCAGTTGGGCGACGGTACCAACACACCGAGCGCGGCGCCCGTGGCCGTGACTGGTGGGCTCACGTTCGCTTACCTGAAAGCCGGAGATCTCTCGACCTGCGGCGTTACCTCCACCGGAACTGCCTACTGCTGGGGCGACAACGAGTATGGACAGCTCGGAACCGGGACCACAACGGCCTCATCGAGCCCTGTGAAAGTCGCGTTCCAACCCTGACATCACTCGCCTCATCGCCCGGCTCCTGCGGCAACGCGGGAGCCGGGCTTTTTCTTGTGCCCTCATCTCAATGTCGTTCGATGGCGATCCCGTCTCAGATCGTTCCGATGCCGCGGCCGGTGAATGGAACTGGCCGGCAGGTCGGCGCTCGACGGAGTCCGACGAGTGCTCGGAGGAGTCCAAAGAATGCTCGGAGGAGGCCGGCGACCCCTCGGCCCAGGCGAACGAGCGCACGGAGACCACGGATCGTTGCTGTGGCCCGTCCGATCGTTGCTGCGGCGTGTCCGATCGTTGCAAACCTTCGTTCGATCGACCAAAAGTTCCCGCCGGTCGATCAAATCCCAACCTGCGCCGACGCTATCGACCGTACGATCGCCCCTGAGTGAAGTCCGAGGCTCGCGATGGGGTGTCCGATCGTCGCAATCCTGCGGCCCATGGGCGCGGGTGGCCGGCCGATGCGTGCGATGGAACGTCCGATCGTCGCAATCGCTCGGCCGATGGACCGAAGAGGGCGGCCGATGAACGAATTCGCGTGGACGATGAACGAAATCCTATGTCCAAAGACTGGATCAGCCTGTGAAATGAGCCGATCGGAAAGTCCTACCGGCCGAATCGACGGGCAGATGAGCGAGACCGATTGTAGGAACGACGGAATCAACCGTCAGATCGGCGAGAGGAATGTTCTGAAGGCCGCGATGTAAGGTCCCGAGCTTCCAATCGCGAGTCCCGAGCTCCCGATCGCGAGTCCGATGTGCGCAATGGCGGGAGAATTCGGCCGATGCTCACGTCCGAACACGCCGCACGGCATGTCGCGATGTGACGACGCGGTAACCATCCTCGAACTCCACCAGGCAGCTGTTCATCCGCCGGCTCCGGACCAGGATACGGCACACCTGCCCCTTCCGCTCCGGCAGGCGGGTCTTGATCCGCCATACCCGGTCGTACGCCGTTCCCACCGACTCGCCTCCCGCGCGATTTCTTGCAGATCCACCAAACTCCGAACAAGACGCGGCTACCCCCGGACGAGCCGCCGTGTCGGAAACCGTTGCGACGAATAACCTTACCTCAATCAGCCACGTAGGTCTACCTCTTGCACCAGGGGGATCGCCTTTTCCAGGATTCGAGCCGCGTCCGCGTCGGGAGATGGGCCCATGAGGCTGCTGGTGGTCGAGGATTCGCCGCTCCTCAGGAAGATGTTCGGATTGGCCTTTCCACATCAGTCGAACGAGCTGCACCCCGCCGAGAACGGCCGGATCGCGATGGAGCTCCTCGCGGTATCCAACGATCCGTTCGACGCGGTGTTGCTCGACCTGCGCATGCCCGACATGGACGGGGTCGAGTTCATTCGGGGTCTCCGGGGCCACCCGGTGCACCGGACCACGCCGGTCATTCTGACCACGGCCGAAGCCGACGGGTCGCCGCTCCTCGCGCAGGCAAGCCAGCTCGGCGTCGCCGCCGTGGTCAAGAAGCCGTGGTCGCCTCAAGCGCTCAGGAACGTCGTCCAGCGGGTCCTCGACTCACCACGAGGGTAGCGCATGCCGGACTCTTTTCTCGTCATCGACGATTCCAAACTGCTCCACCAGATGTACAAGGTGATCTTCTCCCAGGGGACGCTGAAGGGGAGCACCGTGCACTTCGCGGCCAACGGCCGTGACGGGTACGGCCTGCTCGCCGCCCATCCCGATCTCACGCTGGTGCTCCTCGATCTCAATATGCCGGAGATGAACGGTCTCGAGGTTCTGGCGCGTCGCCAGGCGGAGCAGCTCCATCCGCATGTGCCGATCGCTCTGGTCACGACGGAAGGCAGCGAGGAGGACGAAGCCCGCGGGCGCGCGGTCGGCGCCTGGGACTATCTGCGGAAGCCGTTTCAGCCCCCCGATATCCAGCGGCTGGTCGAGCGCGCCCGGGCATACGCCGCGGCCAGGGCATGAGCAAATCGGAGAATCCCTTCGGGGAGCTGCTGCAGGACTACATCGTCGAGTGCCTCCCGCTCGCGGAACAGATCGCCGACACGTTCGTGGCGCTCGAGCGGCAGTGGAGGGCGGGCGAGGCCGGCGACGAGATCCTCGCCTCGGTGAAGGGCCGGCTCCATACCGTCAAGGGCAACTCGGCGATGATGGGGCTCACGCCGATGCAGGACCTCGCCCACGCCCTCGAGGACGCCTGCGCGCTTCTCTCCGGGCTGCCGGCCTCGCGGGACAAGGAGGCCGCGGAGCTGCTGGTGGGTGGAGCCGGTCTCCTGGTGGACCTGATTCGTGACGCGGCGACCAGAACCGATCGCTCCGCCGCAGGCCGATTCGTCGAGCGGGTCAGGCGCTTTCTGGCATCCGCCGCGGGACGCGAGGCGAAACCGGCGGAAGACCGGCGGCACGGCGAACGCCGCACCGTGGGCCGCAGCCGGGAATCGGCCGACACGGCCAGCAGCGTCGTACGGGTGGATTTTCGGCGGCTCGATGCGCTCCTCGAGGTGCTGGGTGAGGGACTGATCCAGCACTCGTCGCTCGTCGATCTCTATCGGCGGCTTCTGCGGCGCGTCGGTCCGTGCACTGAGATCGGGGAGCTGGATCTCGCGGTCGTCACGCTCGAGAAGACGCTCAAGCGGCTCGAGGCGACCCTGATGGAGACGCGGCTTCTTCCGGTCTCCACGGTTATCGGACGCTTTCCCAGGATGGTGCGCGACATCGCGCAGGCCGAAGGCAAGACCGTGCGGGTCGAGATGACGGGAGGAGAGACCGCCCTGGACAAGGCGGTGCTCGATCGGCTGGGCGAGCCGCTCCTCCATCTCGTGACCAACGCCGTGGTCCACGGCATTGAGCAGCCCGAGGAACGGAAGGCCGCCGGCAAATCTGCCGAGGGGGTTCTCCGGCTCGATGCGGCGTCGGTCTCCGGCCGCATCGTGATCCGCGTCGCGGATGACGGCCGCGGACTCAACGAGGCCGCGATCCGCGCGAAAGCCGAAGCGCTCGGGCTCGAGGAGAAGGCGATAGATGGCGCACAGCTCTACAGTCTCATCTTCGTGTCCGGTCTCTCGACGGCAGAGGGCGTGTCGAAGCTGGCCGGCCGGGGCGTCGGCCTCGACGTCGTGGCCGGCGCGATTCACGGTCTCGGTGGGACGATCGACGTCACCAGCCAGGAAGGCGTGGGCACGGCATTCACGCTCAGCCTCCCCGTCACGCTGGCCATCGTGCGGTCGCTCATCGTGGAGGTCGACAGGGAGCGCTACGCCGTGCCACTCACCCACGTGGCCGAGACGGTGCGCGCGGAGCCCGAGGCGATTCGGGAGATCAATCACCGGGGCGTGACGCAGTGGCGGGGAGACCTCATCCACGTCGCCGATGGTGGAGCGATTCTCGGAACCGGCTCGTCCGCCGGCGCGCCCCGGCGCTTCTACGTGGTGATGACGGCGGGAGCCAAGCGACGTGGACTCATGGTCGATCGGCTGATCGGGCATCAGGACATCGTCGTGAAGGGTCTCGACCCCTCACTCGGTCGCCCCGACGTCGTGTCGGGCACCACGATTCTCGGCGACGGACGCGTCGCCTGCATTCTCGATGTGGTCCGCATTCTCGATGGAGCTGGCCATGCGAACTGACGGGCCCGTGATCCGCGATCGTCTTCTCGGCTTTGCCGACACGCTGGAGCAGTCCGCTGAAGCCGACGTGAGTGCACTGGGGCCGGAGCTCCATCTGCTGACGTTCCAGTTGGAGCGGGAGGAGTACGGCCTTCCGATCACGCGGGTCCGCGAAGTCATCCGGGTCACGGACATCACGCGGGTGCCGCAGGCGCCGCCGCACGTTCGCGGCGTCACCAACCTGCGGGGTCGTATCCTGGCTGTCGTCGAGATCCGGAGCCGCCTGGGTCTCGAGCCCGCCGTCGTTACCCCCGCGTCCCGAATCGTCGTTGTCGAGGCGCACGGCCGCGTGCTCGGCCTGCTCGTGGACCGCGTGTCCCGCGTGACCAAGGTCCCCGGCGAATCGGTGGCGCCCGTGCCTGACGATGTCCGGTCCACCGATGCGGACTACCTCACCGGCGTGGCCCGGTGGGACTCACGGCTCATCATTCTTCTCGACCTCGATCGCGTGCTGCTGCTCAACCGGTAACGTCTTCGAACACTCAAGGGTGGGTGCTACGATGCCAAGTCGCGTGGAACAAGTGGTCAGGGACTGGACGATCCGGCGAAAGATTCTGACGGGTTTCGGCCTCGTGCTGACCCTGACGGGTATCGTCGGCTGGCAGGCGATGCGCGCGCTCGACGGGATCTACCGCGCAGGCGGGGATGCCGTGGCCGCCGGCCGGATCTTCAACGATTCCCGGACGATGATCCTGGTGCTTCTCGGCGCCGCGCTCGGCATCGGGATCGCGCTGGCCATGGCGCTCGCCCGGATCATCGCCGACCCGCTCACGAGTCTCGGCATCCTGGCGGAACAGGTCTCCAAGGGCGACCTGACGACCGACATCCGGAGCCAGTCTCGTGACGAGATCGGGTGGCTGGAGCACTCGATGCGGCAGATGGTCAAGAACCTCCGCGACATCGCGAGCCAGATCGCCGTCTCGTCCCGTATGGTCGCCACGTCGGCCGAAGAGATCTCCGCCTCCTCGACCCAGATGGCCAAGGGCGCCGAGATGCAGTCGAGCTCGACCGAGGAGACGTCGTCCACGATGGTCGAGATCGCATCCCAGATGCAGCATCTGGCCCGGACGGCCGAGGCACTCGCGGCCAACGTGGATCAGACGTCGGCGTCGATCCAGGAGATGAGCGCGACCCTGGCGCACACCGCGCAGAACGGCGAGGTCCTGCTTGGCGCCGTCGAGCAGGCGACCACCACCCTCGGTGAGATGATCGACAACGTCGGGTCCATCGCGGCCCGCGTGCACCAGGTGGACCAGGTGAGCCAGCAGTCCGCCGTGGATACCAGGCATAACGGAGAGCGGTTGCAGGAGTCGATCGCCTCGATCGGGCAGCGCTCGGATGAGATCGGCAAGATCGTCAAGGTGATCGAGGGCATCGCCGACCAGACGAATCTTCTGGCGCTCAACGCCGCCATCGAGGCGGCGCGCGCGGGGGACGCGGGGAAGGGGTTCGCGGTCGTGGCTGACGAGGTGCGGCGTCTGGCGGAGCGGTCGGTGCTCGCCACGCAGGAGATCGGCGCGGTGATCGAGACCGTCCAGAAGGACACCAAGCGCGCCGTGTCGCTCATGGAGCACGTGGTGACGGGCATCGTCGAGTCGATCGGGCAGACATCGTCGCTCGTGGCCGAGGCGGCCAAGGCCGCGGACGAGCAAGCCGCCGACGCCAAGGAGGTGCTCGGCACCGTCAGCGAGATGTCGGCGCTGGCGCGCCAGATCTCGGGATCGATCACGGAGAACGCCACCGGCGCCCGCGAAATCAGCACGGCCGCCCAGAAGATGAATCAGCTCACGCACCAGATGTCCGAGGCCGTGGTCGAGCAGAAGCGTGGCGGCGAGATGGTCGTGAAAGCCGTCGAAGCCATCGCCGTCGTCTCGCGTCAGAACCTCGTGGCGGTGGAGCAGATGAGCGGGGCGGCGAAGAGCCTCGCGGGCGAGTCGGACGCCCTTCGCCAGCGAGTGGCGCTGTTCCAGGTATGACCCCAACGGCGACGTCTACCGAACAGCGGCTGGCGACGCTCGACGCGGCCGGGCGCGGCCCCGAGGGCGCACCCGTCATTCTCGCCGCGCTCGAGGACGAGGCCCCGAGCGTCCGCGAGCGCGCCATTCGCCTGGCCGCCCGGTATTTGGAGCCCGGTGTTCTCAGCGAGATGGTTGCCGACGGGCGGAACGCCGTCCGCCGGAACGCGGGACTCAACGCGCTCGAGCGGCAGGGCCCCTATGCCGTGCCTCACCTCGTCGGTCTGTTGCGGGGGCGTGACTCCGAACTCGTGATGTTCGCGGTTCAGAGTCTCGCGCGTATCGGTGACGCGAGCGCGGGACCCGCGATCATGCCGCTCCTCGGGCACGCCGATCCCAACGTTGCGCAGGCGGCCATCGAGGCCGTGGGCCGGCTTCGCGTGCGCGAGGCGGTGCCCACGCTCTGCTGGCTCCTCCAGGGTGATCTCTGGCTACAGCTCGCCGCGATCGCGGCACTGGGAGAGATCGGCGAAGCCGAGGCCGTTCGACCGCTCCTGGCGCTGGTTCCGGATTCCGTGGTTGCCGAGCCCGCAGTGGAGGCGCTTCGGAGGATCGCGGCGCCGGAATCGCTCGAGCCCCTGCTGCGCCGGTTCCCCGCGATACCGGAGCGCGGACTGCGGGATCGGCTGTTGCTCGCGATCGCGGTGGTGCTGGAGCTTCATCCAGATCCCGCGCCGGCGGTGGCCAGGGTTCGTGCCGATCTGCTCGCCGACGGCGAGGCCATCGCGAAGTATCTGGAGCCGCTGCTCCTGGCGAGCGCAGACGAAGACTCGGAAGAGGCCGACGATCTTCTCCGCGCGGCTGCCACCTTCGTCGCGGCGGCGGGGATCGAGTCACTCCTCCCGGCGCTGCTTTTCCGGCTCGCGACCGACCCGAACGCCGCCTGGATCGAGGGAGTGTTCCGGCGCTTTCCGGAATGGCTGGCTCCACAGTTGCGAGATCTTCTGGACCACGCCGAGCCCGAAGTGCGATGCGGGGCGCTCCGCGCGGGATCGTTCGATGAGGTGGACTACCCGGTGATCAGATCTCACCTGGGCGACGCAGACCCGGTGGTCCGGGCCGCCGCCTGTGTGGCGCTCGGTCGGATCGGCGTCGACGCGGTGGCGCCGCTCCTTCTCGAGCGTCTCCGCCTGGGAGAGCCGGTCGAGCAAGCCGCCGCGGCGCTCGCCCTCGGCGATCTCTCGCCGGCGGCGCTTGGTGAGCTCGATTCCCTTCTTCGGCCCGACGCCGACCAGACGGCGATGGTGCAGGCGCTGGGCATTCTTGCCCGGCGGCCGGTCGCCGCGCTCGAACCGCGTGTCATCGAGCTCACCGAGTCCCGGACCCCGGCCGTGCGGATGGCCGCGCTCAGGGCCGTCGCTCAGCTCGCCGGCTCGCGGTCGGACGTCCTGCTCCTCCGGGCACTCGCCGATCGCGAGCAGACGATCCAGCGCGAGGCGCTCGAGATCCTTGTCCGGCGCGGCGGCGAGACCTCCGTTTCCACGCTCGTGGCCCTGCTCGGCACCACCGATTCGCTCCGCTTCCACGTCATCCGCGCCCTCGGTCAGTGCCGTGCCGCCAGCGCCGCGACTCGGCTTCGTGATTTATACAATGAGTGCGGACCCCTCGAGCAGGTTCAGATCGTCCGGTCGCTGCTGCGAATCGGGCCGTCGTGGCTCGCCGAGTTCCTGATTCAACGTCTCCGCGACTCCGATCTCGAGATCCGGCGTACTGCGGCCCAGGGGCTCTCCGAGATCGCCGTGCCGGACCTGCTGCCGGTGCTGCGCTCGCTGGCGGACGACGCCGACTGGAACATCCGGAACGAGGCGGCCCGCGGCCTTGGCCGCTTCCCCACGCAGGAGACCCGGGCGACGCTGCTGACTCTCGCTCGGGACGTCGAAGGCGTCGTAGCCGCGACGGCCCGTGCCGCGCTCGACCGGTGGCCTCGTGATGCCTCTCCGACGGCGGTATGACGGCGGTCGATGCTGGGGACCTGAAGCTCCTCACGGACCTGATCGAGGAGCGGTTCGGCATCACATTTCAGGGTATCCGGCAGGAGATCCTGACCCGGCGACTGCAGCCCAGGCTGAGCGAGCTGGGACTCTATTCGCCCCGCGAATATTACGAGTTCCTCCGGTTTCATCCTGAGCGAGATGCCGAGTTCGGCAAGCTCGCGACGATGGTCACGAACAACGAGACGTATTTCTTCCGCGAGACCCAGCAGTTCGATCTCCTCATCAACCACGTCCTGCCCGAGCGACGTCCGATGCTTCAGGGACGCTCGCTCCGCGCACTTTCCGCCGGGTGCTCCTCGGGTGAAGAGCCGTATTCGCTCGGCATCACGCTGCACAACTCCGGCCTGTCACTCGCCGGCGTCACCTGGGAAATCGACGCCTGCGATCTCAATCCCGACCGGATCGCCCGCGCCAAGGAAGCGGTCTACGATGAGACGTCGCTGCGCGCGTGTGATTCCGAGACGCGTCGCCGTTACTTCACCGAGGAGAAACGGCGATTCCGGCTCAAGGACCGGTATCGGCTGGGTGTCCGCTTCTTCCAGACGAACCTGCTCGCTCCCACCGGACAGCTTGGCTGGGCGGTCTACGACGTGATCCTCTGCCGGAATCTCCTGATCTATTTCAGCGAGTCCGCGTTCGAGAGCCTCATCGGTCTCTTCGCTCGGTCCCTCGTCCCGGGCGGCTACCTCTTCCTCGGCCATTCGGAATCGTTGATCGACCGGACCACGGAGTTCGCGCCCGTGGTCACGGGCGGGATCGTCATCTATCGGAAGGTCTCGCCACAGCGATGACCGGCATCTTCATCATCGACGATTCGGCCTTCGTCCGTCGGGCGCTGGCGCGCGTGCTGGCCACCGAGCCGGGGTTCCGCATTGTGGGAGAAGCCGCCTCGGGCGCCGAAGCGCTCGCGAAGATCCAGACGGCGGATCCCGACTTCGTGACGCTCGACGTCGCGATGCCGGGCATGGACGGCCTTCAGCTCCTCCCGGCCTTGTTGCGATGGAAACCGTCTCTGCGGGTCTTGATGATCTCGGCGCATACCCAGGAAGGCGCGGCCGCGACTGTTGCGGCCCTGGGGGCGGGTGCGGTGGACGTCATCGACAAGACGACGTTCAACGTGATGGACCTCGAGTACCTGCGGCGCGAGGTGGTCGAGCGGCTGAAGGCCCTCGCCCCACCAGCGCCCCGTCCGAACGAAGCGTACGACAAGGGGAATGGAACCCCACCTCCCTCTGCGGCACGGGCCGAGCTGCGGCGGTGCGAGCTGTGCGTCATCGGCGCCTCCACCGGCGGGCCGGCGGCGGTGCAGAGCATCCTGCAGGAGCTTCCGGCGACGTTCCCGATTCCGGTGATCGTCGTGCAGCACATGCCCGAAGGATTCACCGGCCCCTTCGCGCAGCGGCTCAACTCGCTCGCGCGGATCCGGGTGACCGAAGCGACGGAAGGCTATCGGCTCGCAGCGGGCCGCGCCGTGGTCGCGCCCGCGGGGCAGCACCTGCGGGTGAGTCCCGGGCTCGCGGTGACGTTGTCACGCAGTCCGTCCGATGCGAAGCACATGCCGAGCATCGACGTCACCCTGCGATCGGCAGCGCGGTCGCGGCCGGGGCGGGTGCTGGGCATTCTCCTCACGGGCATGGGTGAGGACGGCGCCGACGGCCTTGCCACCGTGCGTGCCGGTGGCGGTCTCACGATCGCGGAGAGTGAAGCGAGCTGCGTAGTCTATGGGATGCCGAGGGCCGCGGTCGCGCGTGGCGCGGTGAACTGGGTCATGCCGCTGTCCGGCATCGCCGCTCTACTCTCAGGACTGGAGTAGGTCTTCGAGCCGGTCCGTCGCGTCGTTCTTGCTCACCACCCGTCGATTGCGGGATCGATCCAGCTCTGCCGGGACCCGGCAGGGCCTTTTCTTTTTTCGCGTTTCCATTGAGGTTGCCACACGCCACGGACGATGTTTCGAGCTTGGTGTGTTTTCAGCGCGCGAATTAGCTTTGGCAGCTGCTACGGACGTATTAGCGCTGTAAAATGATACATAGCAGTAGATTATAGTACCTATCTAAAGTAGTAGATGAGGCATCGTCGACCTCCGACCCGACTTGTGTCGGGTGACCACGGAAGCGGAGTGCGATGGAGGTCACCGCGCGAATCTCCGGTCCCGCGAATCTTCGGCCCGGTGACGTGGAGGTGGAGAAGGACTAGTCTTCATGGCGGCCCCCGCCGTACGGGGCAGCGCCGATCCGCGCCTGCCGGCGCGCATACCCCTGTCTGGGAGCATCGATGCCAGCGAAACTGGACAAGACGATCAAGCGGGAGCTGGATCTGGACGGCAAGCTCTATACGGTTACTATCTCCCCCGAAGGAGTGAAGATTACGACGAAGGGTGCCCGCAAGGGTCCGGAGATCTCGTGGCAAACGCTGCTCAGTGGCGACGCCGAGCTCCGACGGGACCTCAATATTTCGGTCGACGCCTATAAGAGTTAGAGGCGGGACTGCCGGGGGAGAAAGCGAGGGCGATTGCACGACCCGGCCATTCATACCGCTGAAGACGCTACCCCCCAGGAGCTGAGACGCGCGTCCCGGCGCCTGCTTGCCATGCTCGTGCTTCTGGGGATTCTGGTGGTGCCGTTCCTTCTGCTCTTCCCTGGTGGTGAGACGACGCGCGTGGGGTTGCTGGCGTGGCTCCTCGTCGTACTCGCGTTGTACTGGCTCTATGCCGGCCTCGGTTACCAGCCCGTCCTCCTGCTTCAGCTGATGGCGTTCTCCGCCGCCGCCGCCTTGCTCACCACGAAAGCGGCGCTGCTGCTGGTGGGCATCGCCCACGTCGGTGTTCTGCGGTGGTCCGCCCGCGTGTTGATCATACTGGGGACGCTGTTGGCCGTCGGCAATCTCGGCTCGATGTTGCTCGCACTCCGCCGCCGCCGGGATCTCGAGCAGCGACCCAGCTAGAACACCGCGCTCCCACTGAGCTCGGCGGCCACGCGCTTGGCCACCGAATCGGCCTTCCGTGCCAGCGCCGTATCGGCTGCCGCTTCGAACGCGCGCGCAGATCCCCCGTACACTACTCCGTACAGCTGCAGGATGGAGCCCGAGGGTTGATCGACCCACCCGCGTGGCCGATCCCGTGCCGCGGTCTGCCAGTGGTAGACCTCGCTCAGCAGGCGTTTCGTGCGGGGCAGATTGAGGTAGCCGAGTCCCTGACTCAGCACGACCGAGTCCTTGGCCACGACGGGCGTCGGCATCACCTTGCGCACGAATCCCGTTGAGACGAGATACGGGCTCAGACCCAGGGTCTGGTCGGGATAGCCTCCGTCGCTCCAGCTGAAGAAGATGGGCCGCTTGCCGAGGTTGTCGCGAATGAGGAAGATCGTCGCGAGGTCCTGCCGCAGCAGCACGTCCTGCCCGAACGACATTTGAAGGCTGTCGAATCGGATCCCGCCCTTGGCCGGCACCTGCATGGCCTCGGGAAGGCTGTCCACCTCGCTCTCGGTGAGACTCAGGACCGACCCTGTCGGTCGCGGCGGCACCGGATAGTCCTTCCAGATCGAGGCCGCCTTGGACTTGTCGAACTCCGGTGTCTCCCGGCGCCGGAGCTGCCGCAGGTGCCACTGCGTGTTCATGAGCGACAGGTTCGCGAGCGTGACGTCGCGTCGGACTCCCTCCACCTCCTGCGCGTACCAGAGGGGGAAAGTGTCGTTGTCGCCGGCGGTGATGAGGATGCCATACGGCTCGATCGACTGGAGCATGTCCCAGGCGAAGTCTCGCGCCATCGTCTCGTGGGCCCGGCTCGCCGTGACCCAGTTACCGGCGAGCGGCACGAACGCAAGGGCCAGGACCGGGCTGGCGGCCGCCCATCGGGCGGCAGCGCTGCCGCGGTCGCGTAACGCGTCCACGATCCCCTGCATGAGTCCGCCGAGCCCGAGCGCCACGAACGCGCCGAAGACGGAGAACGAGCCGATGAAGAAGTAGTCGCGCTCGCGCACTTCCCGTGGGAGCGACGGCTGATCGGGATACTGCGAGAAGCCGTACTTGAAGTTCATGTAGAACACGAGGCCGAGCGACAGCGTGCCCAAGAGCGCGACGGCGGCGATGCCTGCCCGACGGTCCGACTTCCAGAGCGACCAGAGTCCACTCAGTCCCAGCGCCGTGAAGATCGCAGTGGCCACGCCGGCAAACCGGCCCCAGTCACGCGCGTATTGCCACGAGTAGTACTGCCAGAAGTTGGCCAGTTGGCCGAAGAAGCTGGCCTGGCGATCGGTGAGCGGAGGCTTGCCGTATTGCACCCGATTGAGCACGTCGCTCAAGGCCTGGCTGAAGAAGCCGACGGGCTCGCCCTCGTTGATCGCCGGATACTGCGCCGCGCGAATCGGCAGATAGAGATAGTTGAGCGAGATGCCGACCAGCGCCGCGATCACGATTCCCACGATCACCGGGGGACGTGTGAGCACCCGCCAGTCGGTCCAGAGGACGTAGACGACCAGCGCCGGCACCGCCAGCAGCCCCATGAGATGATTGGTCGAGCTCAGGGCGAGGACATAGGCGATGAGGATCAGCCAGCGGTCCCGGTGGCTTCCGGGATCGTCATCCCCCCAGCGGACGACGAGCCACATCACGAGCGCGATCGAGAGAAGCGAGACGGTGTAGACCTTCTCGTTGACCGTGGACTGGTTCCAGACGCTCCAGGAGGTCGCGCCGACGAGCACCCCGCCGAACGCCGCGCCGTAGCGGGCCCATCGATTCGGCACGATCCCGCGCAGCCAGCGCTCCGCCACGAGGAACCAGAGTCCGGCGGCGGACGCGCTCGTGACCGCCGCGAACAGATTGATCCGCACCGCATACGAGGCGGCGAGCGGAATCAGGCCGAAGGCATGCGCCAGGATCGTGAACAGCGGGTTCCCCGGCGGGTGAGGGATGCCGAGCACCTTGGCGGCGGCGATGTATTCGGACGTGTCCCAGAAGGCCGTGGTCGGCGCCAGCGTCGCCACATAAACGAGGAACACGATGACGCCGGTGCCGAAGGCCCAGCGGTAGGGCGGACGTTCCTGCGGCGTGTCGGTCATGGGCTCGTGGGCTAGTGTCGGAATTCGCGGCGACCGGTCATGACCATCGCCATGCCGTGACGGTTGGCGGCTTCGACTACCTCAGCGTCGCGCACCGAGCCGCCAGGCTGCACGATGGCGGTGACTCCGGCGGCGGCCGCTTGCTCGACGCCGTCCGCGAAAGGGAAGAACCCGTCGGAAGCGAGGACGCTGCCGGCCGGATCGTGTCCGGCCTGGCGCGCCTTGTGGACGCTCAGGAAAGCGGCGTCGACCCGGCTCATCTGCCCGGCCCCGATGCCGATCGCCATTTCGTCACGGGCGAGGAGTATCCCATTCGACTTGACGGAGGCGACGGCCGCCCAGGCAAAGCGGAGATCGTTCCATTCGCGCTCGGTCGGCTGCCGGTCGGTGGCCACGGCCCAGTCGCTGTCCGACGCGTCGAACTCGAACTGGTCCTGCACCAGGAACCCCCCGCGCACCCGCTTGTAATCGAGAGTGCCCGCACCGCGGCTCACCGGCAGCTCGACGACGCGGAGCGATTTCTTCCCCGCGAAGACGGCGAGCGCTTCCTCGTGGAAGGACGGCGCCGCGACGACCTCGACGAAGAGGTCGTTCATCGCCTGCGCCGTGACGCGGTCCACGACGGTGTTGAACGCCACCACCGAGCCGAACGCCGAGACCGGATCGGTCGCCCGCGCCTTCCGGAATGCATCCACGGCGGAGGCCGCGACCGCGATTCCGCATGGCGTCGTGTGCTTGACGACGCAGCACGCGGGCCGGTTGTTCCAGCAGGCCACGGACCACATGGCCGAGTCCACGTCGAGCAGGTTGTTGAACGAGAGCTCCTTTCCCTGGCGCTGAGTCAGGTCCCGCATGCCGCGCGGTTCCTGGGTGACGTAGAGCGCCGCCCGCTGCGTGGGGTTCTCGCCGTAGCGGAGGGTTTGCACCCGTTCCATCGCCACGCCGATCCGTTTGGGGAGTCCGTCCTCCTTCGGCGTGAGGAACGCCGCGATGGCGGCGTCGTAGTCGGCGGTGTGCGCGAAGACCTTGGCCGCGAGGTCGCGCCGCGCCTCGGGGGTGACGGCGTCGCGCCGCAGCATGTCAAGCACCTTGGGATAGTCCACCGGATCGACGACCGCGAGCACGAAGTCGTGGTTCTTGGCCGCCGATCGGAGCATCGACGGACCGCCGACATCGATGTTCTCGACCGCGTCGGCGAACGACACGCCCGGCCGGGCGATCGTCATCTGGAACGGGTAGAGGTTCACCGCGACCAGGTCGATCGGCACGATCCCGCGCGCCGCGATGGCGGCCGCGTGCGCCGGTGAATCTCGCCGCGCCAGGAGGGCCGCGTGCACCGCCGGGTGCAGGGTCTTGACCCGGCCGTCGAGGAGCTCGGGAAATCCCGTCACGTCTTCGACGGTCATCACCGCGATCCCCGCCGCCCGGAGCGCGGTCGCTGTGCCTCCGGTCGAGACGACTTCCCACCCGAGCCCGATCAGCCCCTCCGCAAAGGGAACGATTCCCCGCTTGTCGCTAACCGAGATCAGCGCACGAGGCATCGGCGGTCCTTCATGGACGGTACGTCATGGAGACAGCTCCACGGTTTCGGAGAGGGGAACCGGACGGCCTGCGGCAGCGGCGGCGAGGACGACGGCCGGCAGGAGCCGGTGCTCGACGTCGAGGACGCGGGCGGCCAGCCGTTCCGGCGTGTCGCCGGGAAGAACGGGGACGCGACTCTGGGCGAGAATCGCTCCGCGGTCGTACACCTCGTCCACGAGATGCACGGTCGCACCGCTCTCACGGTCTCCTGCCGCCAACACCGCCTCGTGTACGCGGTGCCCGTACATCCCCCGGCCGCCATGCGCCGGAAGTAGCGCGGGATGGATGTTGACGATGCGGTCGCGATAGCGGGCGACCACGGGAGCAGGAACCAGCTTCAGATATCCCGCCAGGACGACGAGGTCGATCTGATGACGCTCGAGTTGGGCCAGCCACTGGGCCGCATCGTTTGGGTCCGCGAGCACACGACCGTCGATCCGGAAAGAGGCGGCGACCTGCAGGGCCGGCGCATCCGGCCGGTTGGTCAGCACGAGGACCACTCGGGCAGGGGCCTCCGGTCCGAGCGCGCGGAGCAGGGCCTCGAGATTGCTGCCGCGTCCCGAGACGGCCACGGCCACGCGCATCGTCATGGGGGGGGAAGGTAATGGAAGGGCGGGGCCGCGAGAACCGCCTCGACGGCGTCCGCGAGGTCCGATGCAATCGCGAACTCTGCGGTGTTCTCCCCCGGCGGTTCCGGACCACTACGGACGAGAATTCCACGCCCGCCGAAGTGTTGCGCCGGCTCGACGTCGCGCATGCGATCGCCGATCCACCAGCTCTCGGCCAGGTCGATTCCGAAACGTTCGGAGGCCTGTTGGTAGAGCAGAGGCCCCGGCTTTCGGCATTCGCAGGGACCGTCGATCTCGGGGAGGTGGGGACAGTAGTAGTGGGCGTCGAGCTGCGCGCGGTGGCCGGCGAGGAGCTCGTCCAATCGGCGCTCCGTGAGGAGGTACTGCTCGCGTGTCAGCAGACCGCGCGCGATTCCCGACTGGTTGGTGGCGACGATGACGAGAAAGTCGGACTCGTTGAGACGCCGCACCGCGTCCGCTGCCCGGGGAAGGAGACGCACCTGGGCTGGATCCCGGGGATAGGAGACATCCTCGATAATGGTGCCGTCGCGATCGAGGAAGACCGCGCGACGACGCGTCACTCCAGGAGCGCCTGGTCGAGTGCCCGGCCGATCGCGCCGTACGCCTTCTCCGGCAGGGTTCTCGGATCGAGGAGCACGCGGTCGCCGCCCACGCGAGCGACGATCGGCGGGTCTCCCACCCGGAGCCGGAGCGCGAGTCCGTCCGGGCCCAGCGGTCCCGCATCGAGCGCGACGAGCGTGGTCGGAAGCACCGCCCCAGGGAACGATCCTCCGCCCACCGCCGAGTGCCCGGATTCGAGTGTCGGTCGGAGGGATGCCGGGCACGCAGCGGCGAGTCGTCGGGCGCGCGCCTCCAGCTCCGCGGCCGAAAGCGTCAGCATGCGCAGCACTGGAATCGCGCCGATTGCAGTCTCGGGGTCCTGGTAGAGCCCGAGTGTGGCATCCAGCGCCGCGAGCGTGAGCTTGTCGGCGCGGAGGGCTCTCGCCAGCGGGTTCCTCGCGCACGGCGCCACCAGCTCGCGCGTGCCCACGAGGCACCCCGCCTGGGGACCGCCGAGCAGCTTGTCACCGCTGAACAGGACGATGCCCGCGCCGGCGGACAGCCCGTCCATCACTCGTGGCTCGGTGGTGAGATCCCACGGTGAGAGATCGGCGAGGAGACCGCTGCCGACGTCATACATGTACGGAATGCGGAGCTCGCCGGCGAGGGCCGCCAGCTCGACAGGCTTGGGAGAGGCCACGAACCCGCGTTGCTCGAAGTTCGAGCGGTGGACCGTGAGGATCGCGCCCGACTCCGGGCCGAAGGCCCGCCAGTAATCGTCGAGGTGGGTACGGTTGGTCGTCCCCACCTCCCGCAGACGCGCCCCGCTCTGCGCCAGGATGTCGGGAATTCGGAACGAGCCGCCGATCTCGATCAGCTCTCCGCGCGAGATCAGGACGTCGCGTCCGAATGCGTGGGTAGCCAGGGCGAGGACCAACGCGCCCGCCGCGTTGTTCACGACGAGCGCATCCTCGGCGCCGGTGATTCGCCTGAGTCGGGTCCGGCAGTGGTCGGAGCGCCGGCCCCTCCGCCCGGTCGAGAGGTCGAGCTCGAGATTGGAGTAGCCCGACGCCGCTTCGATCACCGCCTCGATCGCCGCGTGGGCGAGGGGCGCGCGGCCCAGATTGGTATGGAGCACGACCCCCGTCGCGTTGAGCACGGGCCGAAGATCCGACCGCTGCTGCTCGCTCAGCCGCGCCGCGATCTCGGTTGCCCAATCGTCCGGCGGGCCCGCACGGCGGGTGCGCGCGGCCTCGAGCGCGTCACGCACGGCCGACAGGACCGCGGTGCGCGGCGAGGTGGCCAGCAGCTCCTCCACCCGCGGCTCGTGCAGGAGACGATCCACCGAGGGGAGCTCCCGCCGTCGGTCGTTCACGACCGCTTCTTGAGTTTCGGCAGCGAATCCTTGGGCCGGCCGAGCGAATCGATGCGGGGGCGAAGGGTGTCGGCCTCGCCGCGTTTCGCCAGGGAATCGCGCGCTTCGACCTTGAGGATGGTGAGCACGCCTTTCCCGTCGCCGGCCACACCGCTCACGTTCCGCACGCCGCGGACCTCGAGCTCGTACTTGGCTTCGGGCTTCCACCGGGCGCGGACGCGCAGGACCAGTTGATCGAACAGTCGCGGGCGCGACGTCAGCGGTTGGTTCGCTTGAGCCCCCGGCCTCTCGATCTCACGGAGGCCGGGCCGCTCGCGCCGCGTGGTGTCACGCCGCGTCGAATCGAGGGCCGTGGAGTCGGGGGCGCCGGCGGAACGGCCGTGTATGCTGTCGTCCACCGGCTTGGCGAGCAGGGAGATCACCGGCACCACGCTCGAGTCGGGAAGCAGGCGGAGTGTAGCCGATTTGGCGTCGAGCTTCTGCCGCGGGTCGAGAAGCTGATTGAACTCCACCGTGGCGGACACGCTGTCAGCCATCGTGATCGTGCGGATCCGGGGTGGAGTGGTGTCGTGGACGAAGGTCCACAGCTCCGTGACCTTCACGACACTGTCCTTGCTCGATACGCGAACCGTGTCGAATGCCTCGCGCACGTCGGGCTGGAAATCGCGATCCTCGTCGATCACACCCTTGACCAGGTAATCGCCCGCGGGCAGCGGTCCCAGCGAGTACCGCCCTGTCGAGTCGGTGAGTCCCCGGTATGGAAGGCTATCGGGCATGAGCAGCGCATCGACTAGAGCTAGCACCGCCGGACGGCTGGTGCTCCAGTCCACGACCATGCCCTCGAGCGTACGGGTGGGAAGCGGCGCGCCGGTGGTGAAGGTGAGAATCGTACCCTTGTTGCTGCGGTTCCGGCGGAGATCCGTCACGCCTGGCAGCAGTTGGACGCGGTAGACGCGATCGCGTTTCCAGCCTTCATCGGGTTTGACGGTGATCCTGGTGCGGCGCCAGCGAACGTCGGGAACCCGGACGGTCGGCGAAAGGATGATGAGCTTCTCCAGATCTCCCGAGCCGGTGCCCTGGCTCGGCGAGCCTCCCTCGGAGATCACTTCGTCGAAGCGGAACTCCACGTCGCCCGAGAAACCCGGCAGCTGGGCCATCGAGTCGGGACGGGTGGAGACGAGTTGGGGAGGGGCGACATCGGGAGGCCCACCGGGGGGTGGCTCCATCTTGGCGCAGCTCGAGAGGACGGAAAAGACGGAAAGGACTGAAAAGACGGAGAGGGGGAAACGCCGCGCCGGTCGGATCGGGATATTCCTCTCCGTCCTTTCCGTCCTCTCCGACCTTTCCGTCTCTCTCACTGGCATCCCAGCATCTCGCGTTTGCGCGCGAGCACACCGCGTTGCTCCCGCCACGACGACAGCTTCTCGCGCTCCCGCTCCACGACGTCGGCCGGCGCTCGCGAGACGAACTGCTCGTTGGCGAGCTTTCGTTCCTGCGAAGTCACCAGTTGATCGAGGCGGTTCACTTCCGCACCCAACCGTTGGCATTCCCGGGCCACGTCGATCGCATCGCCGAGCGGGACGAAGACCGGCGTCCCGTCCGACAGCACTCCATGTCCCCCGACCCGCTCGGCGGTCTCGCCGAACTGAAGACTGGAGACTTTGGCCAGCCTTGCGATGGTGGCTTGCTCACGCCGTAGCGCGTCGGCCGCCGAGCCGTTGCCCACCACGGCTCGCACGGCATGGCCGGGCTGAATCCCGTATTCCGCGCGGATCGCGCGCACGGTGCCCACCAGCTCCTGGACCAGTCCGAACTCACGCAAGGCGTCGGCATCGGTCGCGCGCGCATCCGGTCCGGGCCACGGGGCCACGGAGACGGAGGCGTCGGCGGGTCGCCCGGGAAACCAGCGCCAGAGCGCTTCGGTGACGAAAGGCATCACGGGGTGGAGGAGACGGAGCCCCACGTCGAAGGTCTGGATGGCCACTGCCCGTGCGACGTCTCCGCCTGGCTGATCGCCGTACAGACGGGGCTTGATCTGCTCGATGTACCAGTCGGCGAGATCGCTCCAGATGAATCGGTAGACCACTGCCGCCGCTTCGTTGAGGCGGAAGCGCTCGTATGCCTCGGTCGCCTCCCGCACGGTGGCGTCGCACCGCGCGATGATCCAGCGGTCGGCCAGGGACAGCTCCTCCCGGCGCACGACGTCAGTCTGATCACCGGCGAGCGGCCGGGTCGGTCCGTTGAGATTGGAGAGAATGAACCGGCCGGCGTTCCACAGCTTGTTGGCGAAGTTGCGCCCAGGCGCGAACGATGCCTCGAGATCGCCGGGATCGAGGATGACGTCCGTGCCGACCGCCATGCCGGCGATCAGGGAGTAGCGGAGCGCATCGGCGCCGTACTTGTCCACCACCTCGAGCGGGTCGATGCCGTTACCGAGCGACTTGGACATCTTGCGATGCAGCGTGTCGCGCACGGTGCCGTGGAGGTAGATGTTGGTGTAGGGCACCTCGCCCATGAAGTGGAGACCGGCCATCAGCATCCGCGACACCCAGAAGAAGATGATCTCCGGTGCCGACACGAGGGTGTGTCCCGGATAGAACCGGGCGAGGTCCGCCGTCTGGTCCGGCCAGCCCAGGCTCGAGAACGGCACGAGCCACGAGCTGAACCAGGTGTCGAGCACGTCGTCGTCCTGACGCACCTCGCCGCCGCACGCCGGACAGGTAGCGAGGTCATTCCGGCTCACGCTCGTGAGGCCGCATCCCTCGGTCAGGCAGTACCAGACGGGTATCCGGTGTCCCCACCAGAGCTGCCGCGAGATACACCAGTCCCGAATGCCCTCGAGCCACGCGGCGTAGTCATCGCCCCGCCGCTCGGGGATGAACGTGAGCGTGCCGTCGCGGTACGCCTCGAGGGCCGGCTTCGCGAGCGGGGCCATCCGGACGAACCATTGATCGGAGAGTCTGGGCTCGACGATGGTATGACAGCGGTAGCAGTGGCCGACTGCGTGTCGGTGCGGCTCGATTCGCTCGAGCAGTCCAGCCGCTTCGAATTCGGCGACGACGGCACGACGGGCCTCGAACCGGTCGAGTCCCTGGAACCGCTCCGGTGCCGCGAGACTGATGCGCGCGTCGGGCGTCATCACGTCGATGCTCGGCAGATCGTGACGCTGCCCGATCTCGAAGTCGGCGGGATCGTGGGCCGGCGTGACCTTGACCGCGCCGGAGCCGAACGCCGGATCGACCGCTTCGTCGGCGACGATGGGAATCAGCCGGTCGACGACCGGGAGCCTGAGCTGCCGTCCGATCCAGTCGCGATATCGTTCATCATCCGGGTGCACCGCCACCGCCGTGTCGCCGAGCATGGTCTCCGGACGCGTCGTGGCGACGGTGATGTGGCCGCTCCCGTCGGCGAGTGGATAGCGGAGATGCCAAAGGTGCCCGTCCACCTCCTCCTTCTCGGCCTCCTCGTTGGAGAGCGCGGTCAGACACCGGGGACACCAGTTGATGATGTAGTGTCCGCGATAGACGAGTCCTTCGTCGTAGAGCCGGACGAACGACTCACGCACGGCGCGGCTCAGCCCCTCATCCAGTGTGAAGTAGGTCCGCGACCAGTCGGCCGAGCAGCCGATGGCCCGAAGCTGGGTCAGGATCGCAACGCCGGTCTCCTGCACGTAGGACCACACCCGCTCGACGAACGCTTCTCGTCCCAGGTCGAACCGGGTCAGGCCTTCGGCGGCCAACGCGCGTTCGACCACGTTCTGGGTCGCGATACCGGCGTGATCCGTCCCCGGGAGCCAGAGGGCCGCCCGGCCCCGCATCCGCTCGAAGCGGATCAGCACGTCCTGGACGGTGTTGTTGAGCCCGTGGCCCATGTGGAGGGCCGCCGTCACGTTGGGCGGCGGCATCATGATCACGTACGGCCGGCGCTTTCCGGGGGCTGACGCGGCGACGTCGGGCGAGAAAAGTCCGCGCTCCTCCCACCAGGCGTAGAGCGCGGACTCGATGGCGGACGGATTGTACTGCGGTGCGAGCGGTTCGGTCATGCGCTCTGGTCGGTGGCGCGCGGCGCTTTCCGCATGGGCTGGTCGTCCTCGCCGTGAACCAGGATGCTGTTGATGACGCTCTCGATGCCCTGCGCCGCGAGCGCCGTCCGACCGGCGATGGCCCGGGCGAAGCGGGTGGGAACCCATCCCCGCAGCTCTACCACGCCCCGCGCGAACGACACGACCTCGATGGAGAGTCCCTGCAACCGAGGCTCGGCCTGCAGTGCCGCCTCGACCGCGCGAACCGACGCCGCCGGGGTGAGGCGAAGTGGGGATCCCTCGCGAAGCCGGCGCGCGGCGCCCCGGACCCGGGCCGGGTTGACGCCTCCGGTCCACTCACCGAGGACGAAGCCGGCCGCGAGTCCGGCGCCTACGCCCAGGACGACCCAGGAAAGAATTTCGGTGGCGCTCAGGCGGTCGTCGCGTGACACGTTACGTCCTCGTACGCAGTCCTCTTACATGAAAAATCGCGATAGAATTAAGTTAACTCGTTTGTGGTGCAAACGCATGACACGTCTTTCCATTGAAGGTCACTCATGAGCGATGAACGGATGGTCGTCGGCGGGGGCGAGGTGGCGCGGTGGCTGCTCGTCGCGGCGCTGATCGTGGTCGGCATCGTTCTGTATTTCGTGTTCGCTCCCGACAGCCGGCCGGTGGCGACGCCGAGCATACAGGAAGTTCCATGAGCAGCGCCGTGGGCGGAGCCATCCAGGTGACCCTTCCCGACGGAAGCCGCCGGGAAGTGCCGCCCGGCACAACCTCGCGCCAGATCGCCGAGTCGATCGGTCCGGGGCTGGCTCGCGCCGCGCTCGCGGCCCGGGTGAATGGGGCGGTGTGGGACCTCGACCGGCCTCTGGAGGGCGACGCCGCGCTCGCGATCTTGACCGAGCGCGACCCGGACGCAGTCGACGTGCTGCGGCATTCGTCTGCCCACATTCTCGCCACCGCGGTACGTGAGCTCTTCCCCAACGCGGGAATCGGATTCGGGCCGCCTATCGAAGACGGCTTCTATTACGACTTCCAGGTGGATCGCCCATTCACGCCCGAGGACCTCGAGCGGCTCGAGGCCAAGATGGCCGAGGTGGCGGCCCGGGACTACCCGTTCGTTCGGGAGGTGGTAGACCGGAACGAGGCGAACCGCCGGTTTGCCGACGACCCGCTCAAGCTCGAGCGGATCTCGGAGCTGGGCGACGACGAGACCATCACCATCTATACCGACGGTCCGTTCACCGATCTGTGCAGGGGTCCTCACATCCCGCGCACCGGTCGGCTCAAGCACTTCAAGCTGCTCTCCGCCGCCGGCGCGTACTGGCGCGGCGACGAGCGGCGGCAGATGCTGCAGCGCATTTACGGGACCGCCTGGTTCAAGAAGGAAGAGCTGGACGCGTACCTGCATCGGCTCGAGGAGGCGCGAAAGCGCGACCACCGGCGCCTTGGAAAAGAGCTCGATCTCTTCGTGTTCCATCCCTTCGCGCCGGGTGCGCCGTTCTATACCGACCGCGGCACGACCGTGGTCCGCGTGGTCAACGAATACATCCGGGAGCTGAATCGCCGCGCCGGGTACCAGGAGATCAAGACTCCGTTGCTGTTCAACAAGGGACTGTGGGAGATCTCCGGTCACTGGGGGAAGTACCGCGAGAACATGTTTCTCGTCCTCGACAAGGAGACGGGCGAGCACGACTTCTCGCTCAAGCCGATGAACTGTCCTTCGCACCACCTGCTGTTCGGCATGAAGAAGCACAGCTATCGCGAGCTGCCTCTCGGCTTCGCCACCTTCGACGTCCTGCACCGGAACGAGGTATCCGGGGCGCTCGGCGGGCTGACTCGCGTACGCCAGTTCCAGCAGGACGACTGTCACGTATATCTCACGCCCGGCCAGATCCCGAGCGAGGTGAAGCGCATGACCGACATGATTCTGGAGGTCTACCGGACCTTCGGACTCACGGCCACGCTCAAGTTCGCGACGAGGCCGGAGCAGCGCATCGGTGATGACGCGTTGTGGGACGGCGCCGAGCGGGACCTGCGGGCGGCACTGGAGCAGACGGGGCAACCCTACGAGCTCAAGCTGGGGGACGGCGCGTTCTACGGGCCCAAGATCGACTTCGACGTTTCCGACTCGATCGGGCGCAAATGGCAGCTCGGGACCATCCAGCTCGACTACAACGCGGCCGAGCGATTCGACCTTACCTACGTCGGCGAAGACAACGCCGAGCACCGGCCCGTCGTCATCCATCGCGCCATGGCCGGCTCGTTCGAGCGATTTCTCGCGATCCTGATCGAGCATTTCGCGGGGGCCTTCCCGGTGTGGTTCGCGCCGGAGCAGGTGCGTGTGATCCCGATCTCCGACGCCCAGGCCCCCGCGTCCCGCGCGCTGGTCGAGCGGCTCTCCGCGGCCGGCATCCGCGCGCACGTCGACGACCGACACGAGACGCTGAACTATCGGATTCGCGAAGGCGAGGTGTGGAAGGTGCCCTACATGGCGATCGTGGGGCAGCGGGAGGCCGAGAGCGATAGCCTCGCGCTCCGGGTCCGCGGGGCGGGAAAGAAGCAGGAGGTCATGACGATCGACGCGTTTCTGGCGCGCATTGCTGAGGAAGTTCGGACGCGAGCCCTCGTGCCGTGAACTGGAGACGGCTAGACGTGCGGGTTATCTTGACCGCGAGGTTGACCCCCAGAAGGAGCGGTATCCCGTGAGCGACAGCACGACACCCGTCATTCTCTCCGCCGTCCGCACACCGATCGGGCGGTATCTCGGTGGGCTTTCTTCCTTTACCGCGCCACAGCTGGGTGCCATGGTCATCCGCGAGGCGGTGGCCCGCGCCCAGGTCGATCCTGCCCTGATCGAAGAGGTGATCATGGGCCAGGTGGTGCAGGGTGGAAGCGGCCAGGCCCCGGCCCGTCAGGCGCTCATTCAAGCCGGCCTACCCGCCGCGATCCCCGCGCTCACGATCAATAAGGTCTGTGGCTCCGGGCTCAAGGCGGTCATGCTTGCCTCGCAGGCCATCAAGGCCGGCGATGCCGAGTGCGCGGTGGCCGGCGGCCAAGAGGCGATGTCGAGCGCGCCGCACTACGTGTATGGAATGCGGAACGGGATCAAGGCGGGCAACCAGACGATGGTGGATGGGATGATCCACGACGGCCTCTGGGATTCATTCGGATGCTGCCACATGGGCGAGTATGCCGAATACACGGCGCAGAAGGCCGCGGTCAGCCGGGAGGATCAGGACGCCTTCGCGGTGGATAGCCATCGCAAGGCCATTGCGGCCGCCGAAGCCGGGCGCTTCAAAGCTGAGATCCTGCCGGTGCAGATTCCCGGAAAGGGTGGCCCGACCACGATCGCCGCCGACGAATCCCCCCGGAAGGACACCAGCGCGGAGACACTGGCGCGGCTCAAGCCGGCCTTCAAGAAGGACGGCGGCACGGTCACCGCCGGAAATGCGCCCGGCCTCAACGACGGCAGCAGCGCCCTCGTCGTGGCCTCGCTCGCGTTTGCCAAGGCGCACGGACTGGCCCCGATCGCGCGGGTGACCGGATACGCGGTTGCTGGCGGCGAGCCGCGTGATCTCTTCTTCGCGCCGGTGCTCGCCGTGCGAAATCTCATGGCCAAGTCCGGTACCAGCATCGGTGAGTACGATCTCATCGAGGCGAACGAGGCCTTCGCCGTCCAGGCGATCGCCGATGGCCGCGAGCTCGGATGGGATTGGGATCGCGTCAACGTGAACGGAGGCGCGGTCGCGCTCGGTCATCCCATCGGCGCCAGCGGGGCACGGGTCCTGACGACGCTGCTGTACGCCTTGCGTGATCGCGGCGGGTCCACCGGGCTCGCGACACTCTGTCTCGGAGGCGGTAACGCCGTCGCCCTCAGCGTGGAGATGCTGTGATGAACGGTCCTCTTCCTGTCGCCACCGCGCCCGCAAGCGCGCAGATCCGCGTCGGCCGGCGCTTCCTCGCGATCGGTCTGGCAGTGCTCGTCGTGGCGGTGTCGGCGCAGGTCACCGTCCCCATCCCGCTGAACCCCGTGCCGATCACGCTCCAGCCCCTCGCGGTGCTGGTGGTCGGTGGCCTGCTCGGTCCGGGCGCGGGGGCTGCGGCCCTGATCGTCTACCTCGCGCTTGGTATGCTCGGACTGCCGGTCTTCGCGGGCGGGTCGGCCGGGTTCGTCCATGTCATCGGGCCGACGGGCGGCTACCTGCTGGCGTTTCCCGCCGCCGCGGCCGTCGCCGGGTTTGCGAGCGGTGGCGTGCTTCGGACGCTGCTGTTCTGCGCCCTCGCCATGGCCGTGATTCACCTTGGCGGCACCGCGCAGCTGGCCTTGCTGGGTGGCAATGCGGCGGCAGCCTTCCGAATCGGGTTCGTCCCGTTCCTGACCGGTGATCTCCTCAAGGTGGGCCTGGCAGCAGGAGTGATCCTGGGGGCTGGCCCGAAGGTCCGCGCGCTCCTTTGACCGCGCCGCCCCCTTCGCGGCTGCGCTCGACGCTCAAGGCGATCGGGGCGATCGTCGTCTTCTTTCTTCTCGGTCTTCTCCTCTTCTACATCGGATTCGTGCCATTCTCCGGGTTCCTCGCCCGGGGACACGGCGCTGCCGAGTTGGCGCGCACACCTCCGCCTGGACTTCTCCTGGCGCAGGGACTGGGGCTCCTGATCGCGTTCGGGGTCTCGACCTGGGCGATCGGGATCAAGCTCATGCGTCTCGATGCCAGATCGCTTCGCTGGAAGATCACCACGAACAAGGGGCGGGCGTTTCTGATGGGCGTGGCCCTGGGCGCACTGCCAGCGGCGCTCGCGATGATCCTCGGCGTCATCGCGGCCGGGGCGTCGTGGATCGGGGACACCGGCGGGCCGACCGACTATGCCGGCGGGGTCCTCATGACGGTGGCGCTGCTGGCGCCGGCTGCGCTGGCCGAAGAGGTCATGTTTCGGGGCGTTCCGCTCGTGATCCTCGCGCGGATGGTCGGCCGCCCTGCGGCCCTGATCGTGCTCTCGGTGCTGTTCAGCCTCGCGCACTTCGACAATCCCGACGTCAGCGTGCGCGCGATTGGAAATATCGCATTGGCCGGCATCCTCCTCTCCCTCGCCTTCTACACGCCCGGGGGCATGTGGACCGCATTCGGCGCCCACCTCGGCTGGAACGCGACCCTGGCTGCCCTCGGCGCGCCGGTGAGCGGGTTACCGCTGGACATTCCCTATATCGATTACACCATGGGTGGCCCGCCCTGGCTGACCGGAGGCTCCTTCGGTCCCGAAGGCGGCCTTCTCGGTACCGTGGCCATCACCGCGGCGATCGTCGTTGCCGCGCGCTGGACCCGAAAGGAAGAGACATGAGCCGCGCGGCAGTGGTCGGAGCGGGCACGATGGGAAACGGCATCGCCCACGTCTTCGCGCAGCACGGCTGGGACGTGGCCCTGATCGATACGGCGCCGGCCGCGCTCGAGAAGGCCTCGGCCACGATCAAGGCCAACCTCGATCGGCAGGTGAAGAAGGGCACGCTCGCAGCCGATGCGCCGGCTCGGGTTCTCTCGAAGATCCAATCGGCCGGTTCGCTCGACGCCGCGAACGGGGCTTCGCTGGTCGTCGAGGCCGCGAGCGAGAATCCCGCGGTCAAGTTTTCGCTCTTCGAGCAGCTCGACCGGATCGCCGGCCCGGACGCCATCCTCGCGACGAACACGAGCTCGATCTCTATCACGGAGATCGCGTCACGCACCCGACGGCCCGGGCAAGTGATCGGGATGCACTTCATGAATCCCGTGCCCGTCATGACGCTGGTGGAAGTTATCCGGGGGCAGGACACCAGCGACGCCACCACGCATACGGTGATGGAGACAGCCCGCGCGCTCGGGAAGACGCCGGTGGAAGTCAACGACTATCCCGGCTTCGTCTCCAATCGCGTGCTCATGCCGATGATCAACGAGGCGATCTTCTGCGTGATGGAAGGCGTGGCGTCTCCCGAATCCATCGACACCGTCATGAAGCTCGGCATGGCCCATCCGATGGGTCCATTGGCCCTGGCGGATTTCATTGGTCTCGATGTATGCCTGGCGATTCTCGAGGTGCTCCACCGCGGGCTCGGGGACGACAAGTACCGCGCCTGTCCGCTGCTCCGGCGCATGGTGGCGGCAGGCCATCTGGGGAAGAAGACGGGGCGAGGGTTCTACAACTACGGAGAAGGGGGAAGGGAGAAGAGAGAAGGGGGCTGAGAGAGCCTTCTCCTTCTCCCTTCTCCTTTCTCCTTCTCCATTTCAGGGTCGACCTCATGGACGTCTTCTCACACATGCACTCGCTGGGCCACGAGCAGGTCCTTCTGTCTCACGATCCATCGTGCGGCTATTCCGGCATCATCGCGATCCACGATACGACGTTGGGGCCCGCGCTCGGTGGTACCCGGTTCTGGCAGTACGCCTCCACCGATGAGGCGATTACGGATGCGTTGCGGCTGGCCCGCGGGATGACCTACAAGTCGGCGGTCGCCGGGATCAACCTCGGCGGCGGCAAGTCGGTCATCATCGGCGACAATCGCCGGGTCGACCGCGAAGCGCTGTTCCGTGCGCACGGGCGGTTCATCGAGACCCTGGGCGGCCGCTACATCGCCGCGGAAGACATCGGCACGAGTCCCGCTGACATGGAGTACGTCAAGCTCGAGACCGATCACGTTGCCGGTCTCCTCGGGCTTTCCGGTGACCCGTCGCCGGTCACCGCTTTCGGGGTCTACGTCGGCATCAAGGCCGCCGCCAAGGTCCGGTGGGGGAGCGATCGGCTCTCCGGGCGTACGGTCGCGGTGCAGGGGTGCGGCAACGTCGCCACCCATCTCTGCCGCCATCTGCACGCGGAGGGCGTGAAGCTCATCGTCACCGACATCGCGCCCGAAAAGGTCAAACGGGTCGTTCAGGAGACGGGTGCCAAGGCCGTGGACCCCGACGCGATCTATGATCAGACGGCCGACGTGTACGCTCCTTGCGCCCTGGGCGCGACGATCAACGACGGAACCCTGCCGCGGCTCAAGGTCGAGATCATCGCGGGCGCCGCCAACAATCAGCTCGCGGAGGATCGGCACGGTGATCTCGTCGAGCAGCGCGGGCTCCTCTACGCGCCCGACTACGTGATCAACGGCGGCGGCGTCATCAACGTGTACGGCGAGCTGCACCGGTGGCCGGCGGAGCGGTCGCAGAAGAAGGCCGGGGAGATCTACGACACGCTCCTGCGCATCTTCGATATCGCGAAGTCGGAGCGAATTCCCACCTACCGGGCCGCCGATCGGCTGGCCGAGCAGCGGATTGCCGCCATGGCGGGGCTTGACAGAATGTGGATGGGTCATCGCGCATAACCTGCCGCGCCACCCTCTACCCCTTCCGGCGATTCTTATACATTAGGGTGCCATGGCCGAAGTCATTCCCATCGGGTCGGATCACGCCGGCTTCGAGCTGAAGGAACGGTTGGTGACGGAACTGCGGGCGCGCGGCTATGAGCCCCTCGACATCGGCACGCACGAGCCGGCGTCGGTGGATTATCCCGACTACGCGCACGACGTCGCGGGCCGGGTCGAGCGGCATGAAGCGGCGCGAGGGGTGTTGCTGTGCGGGACCGGGCTCGGTATGGCATACGCGGCCAATCGGCACCACGGCGTGCGAGCCGCAGTCGCCTGGTCTCCCGAGGTCGCGCGGTTGGCGCGCTCGCACAACGATGCCAACGTGCTCGTCCTGCCGGCCCGCTTCGTCAGCGAGGGCGAGGGCGTCGACATCCTGCGGGCATGGCTGGACACCGAGTTCGAGGGAGGGCGGCATAGCCGCCGGGTCGCAAAAATCGAGGAGCAGGGATGAGTCTGAACCACAACGCATCGCTCCGGCAGGCCGATCCGACCGTCGCCGGGCTCATCGATCAGGAGCTGCGCCGGCAGCAGAGCGGGCTCGAGCTGATCGCCAGCGAGAACTTCGCGAGCCGCGCCGTGATCGACGCGATGGGGACGCCCCTCACCAACAAGTACGCGGAGGGGTATCCCGGGCGTCGCTATTACGGTGGCTGCGAGGTCATCGATCAGATCGAGCAGCTCGCGATCGACCGGCTCAAACAGCTCTTCGGCTCCGAGCACGCCAACGTGCAGCCCCATTCGGGCGCGCAGGCCAACTTCGCCGCGTTCATGGCCGTGCTTCCTCCTGGCGAGAAGCTCATGGGCATGGCGCTCCCGCACGGCGGCCACCTGTCGCACGGCGCGGCGGTGAATCACAGCGGCACCGTGTGGAAGGCCGTCCACTACGGCGTCGATCCCGCGACCGGCCGCATCGATTACGACGTGGTGCGCGACCAGGCCCGGCGGGAACGGCCCCGGCTCATCATCGCCGGCGGCAGCGCCTACGCGCGCATCATCGACTTCGCGGTGTTCCGATCGATCGCCGACGAGGTTGGCGCCATCTTCCTGGTGGACATGGCGCACTTCGCGGGTCTGGTCGCCGGCGGCGTGCACCCGTCGCCGGTGCCGCACGCCCAGATCGTCACCAGCACCACCCACAAGACGCTCCGGGGACCGCGTGCGGGTCTCATTCTCTCGATCGCCGAGCACGCTAAGGCCATCGACAAGTCGGTCTTTCCCGGCACCCAGGGCGGTCCGCTCGAGCACGTCATCGCTGCCAAGGCGGTCGCGTTCGGCGAGGCGCTCACTTCCGATTTCAAGGCATACGCGCGTCGCGTAGTCGAGAACGCGCAGACCCTCGCGGCGGGATTGGTGGAGCGAGGTTACGCCATCGTCTCCGGCGGCACCGACACGCACCTCATGCTCGTGGACCTGCGGCCGAAGAACCTCACAGGGAAGGCGGCCGAGAAGACCCTGGGTCAGGCCGGGATCACCGTGAACAAGAACACCGTCCCCGACGACCCCCAGTCGCCGTTCGTCACCAGCGGCATCCGGATCGGCACGCCCGCGGTTACTACGCGCGGGATGGGTCGTGCCGAGATGCGGCGCGTGGCAGCGCTGATCGACGAGGCGCTCACCCACTCCGATGAGACGACTCTCGCGCGTATTCGCGGAGAGGTCGGCGAGCTCACCGGGGCCTTTCCGCTGTACCAGCCGGCCAAGTCCGCCGCTGGCGTACGGCGAAGCGCCTGAGGCCACGGAGCCGGCGCGCCCGGGACACCCGATGAACGAGCTCCAGTTCGCCGACGACGTACTCGCCAGGATTCGCGCCAAGGGCGGCACCTACCACGAGCGCGCCTATCTCTTCGTGCTCGCCACCATCGAGTATCTCCAGTCCCGGCTGGAGGTGCGGCGCCACGTTAGCGGCGCCGAGCTGGCCTGGGCGTGCCGGGATTTCGCTCGGGAGCAGTTCGGCCTCCTCGCGCCCCACGTGCTCTCCCACTGGGGGATTACGCGCACCGAGGACTTCGGCCGCATCGTGTTCACGTTGGTTGAGGTTGGCCTTCTCGTCACGCAGCCGGGCGATCAGGAGGGTGACTTCGAAGGCGTGTACGATTTCCAGAACGCGTTCGGCGACGTGTACGGTTGGCCGGGGGTGCGAGGAGCGTGACCACGGGGGTCCGTCATGGGGAGGGCATATGGTGGAGAAGACCGAGTGGCCGGCCTGTAAGAAGTGCTCGCAGGGAACCCTGATACCGCTCTCCGATTACGGGCGCGAAGGCGCCCCGATCACATACAAGGCGTGGGTCTGCACCAACCCGGAGTGCGGCTTCAATCTCCGAATCGACAACGGCGAGATCTCCTTCGGTCGAGCAATCGGGCAGAGTTACAAGTAGCAGAGATTGATCCCCGTCCTTTCTCCCCGACAATCGGCCTCCTGGGATCAGAAGGCTGCGGCGGCCGGCATCGAGCTGGCGACGCTGATGGAGACCGCCGGGCGGGCGGTCGCCGCCATCGTGGCCGACCGATACGCGGCACGGTTGCGCGACGGGATCCTCGTCACCGCCGGGACGGGTAACAACGGCGGGGACGGGTGGGTGATGGCTCGCGTCCTGCACCGGCTCGGCGTTCCCGTTTGGGTGACGTCGGCTCCGGGAACGCGAAGCGAACTCAATTCGCGGATGGCCGCGCTGGCGTTGGCGGAAGGCGTGCGCGAAGTCGCGGCCGACGGCCCATGGCCCAACGTGGGTCTCGCGATCGACGCCCTTCTTGGCACCGGAGCTTCCGGCGCGCCTCGGCCAGCCATGGCGGAGCTTCTGCAGCGCATCGCAGATCTCGAGGTGCCCATCGTTGCAGTCGACGGACCCACCGGCGTGGACATGGAGTCGGGGATCGTCCACGGGATGGCTCGGGCCGACCTCTCCGTCACCTTCGGTGGTACCCGCCGCGGACATCTTCTTGCCAGAGACGAAACCGGCGCCTTGGTGGTGACCGATATCGGCCATCCTCCCGCCGACCCCGCGTGGCCGGTGCTGGTCGATGATCTTCAGGCAGCGAACTGGCTGCGACGACTGCGCAGCCGGGATCACAAGGGCGCGCGAGGGCGGGTCGTCGTCGTGGGTGGCGACGCCGGAATGACCGGCGCCATCCGTCTCGCCTCCCGGTCGGCATTCGCGGCGGGCGCGGGTCTCGTTCATGCCATAGCGCCGGCGGACACCGTCGCCGCGCTGGTGCAGGCCGAGCCCGACCTGCAGACGCTGGCGCATTCCTTCGACCAGCCGCCGTCCGACGCGCTGCTCGAGCTCATCGGTCGGGCCGACGCGGTGGTGATCGGGCCCGGGCTCGGTCGTGCACCCGGCCGCCGGGCGTTCGTGGCGGCGCTGGGTGGCGTAGCTCGCGCCCTCGTGCTCGATGCCGACGCACTGGTCGCCTTTCAGGGTGAGATGGACGGCCTCCGTGCACTCGCGGGCGGGCGGCCGCTCGTGCTCACCCCTCACCCCGGGGAGTTCCGGACCCTCTTTCCGGCGCTCGCGCCCGTTCGCGAGCTCGATCCCTGGGCGGCGGCGGCCGCCGCTGCCCAGGAGTCCGGAGCCACGATTCTGTTAAAGGGAGTTCCCACTGTCATCGCCCGCACCGGGCGCGCGGAGCTCACTGTAGCCGCGGGGAACCCCGGTCTCGCAACCGGCGGCAGCGGCGACGTGCTGAGCGGCCTCGTCGGCACCGCGCTCGCTCAGGGCTTGTCACCCGAGATCGCGGCCGCCCTCGGCGCCCAGGCTCTCGGACGCGCGGCCGACATCGGCGCCCGTCGCACATCCGCGCGCGCGCTCCGGCCGATGGACGTGGTCGCGGCGCTACCGGATCTGTGGCGCGAGTGGGACGTGCTGCACCTGGCGCCACCGGTCCCGAGACCGCCGGTCTTGCTGGAGCTGCCGCGACCATTGACCGTGTAGATTGGGGGATGAGTTTCCGACTCGTCGCGCTCGCGCTGCTCGCGGTGGGTGCCGGGCCGATCGCCGGGCGGGCACAGAGTCGTGACTGGCGGCTCTCCGATCGCACCGTCATCGGCGACTTCACCCGGATCACCACGATCTCCACCGCGCTCGATCGGGTCTACATCGCGTCGCCCTCCAGCGTCCTCCTGTGGCACCCGCAGTTTCAGCAATGGGAAGGCCCCTACGATCCGCCGGATCCGGCGCTGCTGGTGCGCGTCTTCGCCTCGCTCACCGACCCGCTCGACAATTCGCTCTGGCTCGTCCGTCCGGAAGGGTGGATTCATTTCCAGCCTGAGCTTCAGATCTGGGACAGCGGCACGGTCCCTGGCGGTGTGGTCACCCTGGCGTTCGACGCGAACGATCCCGTGTCAGGGCTCTACCTTCGAACACGGAGCGGGTGGTTCGTCGTCTCACGCGGCGCCCTTTCGGCCATCCCTGGACGCGCGCCCGCGCGCCCGCTCGTGCCCATCTCGGTGGACGAGGTGTTGCGAAGCAGTCCAACACTGCAGGCCAACGCCGCGCAGATTCTCCTCGACCCTCATCTTCGAACCGTTCGGTACACCGCCGCGGCGCGGAGCTTCGACAACCAGGGCTGGTATCTCGGCACGTCGGGCATCGGCACGCTCTATCTCACTGACGGCGCCGCGCTCCCCGAGCGTCTCACGTTCGGACTGCCCTCGCCGGTAGTCGGCGCCGTGCTCGGCGCGCCGGACGGCGTCTGGTCCGCGACCCAGCGTACGCAATTGGCCGACGCGGCGCTCACGCTCGTGGATCCCGACCTCAAGTCGTTCCGCACGCTCCACGGTCTCGCCGCCACCGGCATCCCCTACAACCAGGTGCGCGATCTCGTCGGCCAGGGTACAGGCCTCTGGGCCGCTACCGATCTCGGCGTGGCCCGAATCGAGACCCGCGACGGACGTATCGACATGATCGACGCCGGACGTGGACTGCCGGACAGCCGCGTCTACGCGGTCGCGTCGCGCCAGGGAAGAATCACGGTCGGCACCGCGCGCGGAATCGCGCGCGTCGATGACTCCCTTCACGTCGAGCGTCTCGCGCCGGGGTTCGGGGATGCGGCCTACGCCGTCTTCCCTGCGGGCGACACCGTGTGGGTAGGCACGTCGCGTGGATTACTCATCGCGCTGCCCGGTCAGCGCGACCTGCTCCGGCCCTCCACCCTGGCGTTGCCGTCGCTGCAGGCACCGGTGCTCGCGCTCGGCTCGCTCGGCGACACTCTGGTCGGCCTCACCCGCGACCAGTTGTTGTGGCGCGATCCGGGGAGCGAGGCCTGGACCCTGGGGCCCAACCTCTCGGGGCTGCTGGGAGGGTTGCGCAGCTTCACGCCGGACGGGCCCGGGTTCTGGATCGCGGGCGATCGTGGAGTCGCCTTCGTGCGGCTCGGCACCCCGCCGATTCGGCCGCTGCGCGGCGGGGATCTCCCAGGCGCGGCGAACGATGTCGCGGTGGACGAGCATTTTCTCTGGGTCGCGACCGACGGAGGGTTGGTTCGCTTCCGCCTCGACGCCGTCCGTCCGTGAGTGGTGAGTTCGAGCGCATAGCCAGGATCGCGGCATCGCTTGGCCCGCGGGCACGGGGTCTCGGTGACGACTGCGCGATCATCCCCACCGGCAAGGGCCGCCTGGTCGTCAGCACCGATGCCAGTATCGAAGGAACCCACTTCCGTCTCGATTGGATCGATCATCGGGAGGCCGGGTGGCGAGCCGCCGCCTCCGCCCTGTCCGACCTCGCCGCCGAAGCTGCGACGCCGGCGGGTGTGCTCGCGGCTGTCGTGGTCCCGGCAGCGGCGGGCGACGAGGAGGTGGTCGCGCTCATGGACGGTGTCGGTGACGCGGCGGCAGCGGTCGGCGCTCATGTGGTCGGCGGTGATCTGTCGCAAGGACCATCGTGGGCTGTCACCGTCACCGTGTTGGGCTGGGCCCAGCGGCCCGTGACGCGGGCCGGTGCTCGTCCGGGTGATGGGGTATGGGTCACAGGCACGCTCGGCGCGTCACGCGCGGCGCTCGAGGCCTGGAAGCGTGGTGACCAGCCGGATCCCGCGGCGAGAGCGGCGTTCGCGCACCCGGTCCCACGGATCGGGGCGGGTCTCCGACTCGCCGATGCGGGGGCAACCGCGCTGCTCGACATAAGCGACGGGCTCGGTGGAGATGCGCAGCATCTGGCCGACTCGTCGCACGTGGCGATCGTTCTCGACCTCGATGCCGTGCCGGTTTCCCCGGCGTGCCATGAAGAGGCGCGTCGACTGAGAATCTCGCCACAGCGTTTCGCGGCAGATGGCGGAGAGGACTACGAGCTGCTCGTCGCGCTCCCGCCATCGTTCGATGGGAACGCCGCGCGAGCGTTCAGACGCGAATGCCGGCTGGCGCTCACGCGTATTGGCTCGGTGGGGACGGGCTCCGGGTTGCGCGCCTCTTTGGCGGGTCGCGAAGTGAGGCTGAGTGGGTATGACCATTTCCGTTGACGGGCTCGGGGTGGACCGCTAGGTTGCCCCGCGTTCCCCACCAATCAGAGAGATCATGAGCACCATCATCGAAGTGCACGCCCGCGAGATTCTCGACAGCCGTGGCAATCCGACGGTGGAAACGGACGTCACCCTGTCGAGCGGAGCGACAGGCCGGGCCGCGGTGCCGAGCGGTGCGTCCACCGGTGAGCACGAGGCGGTCGAGCTGCGGGACGGCGACGCGCGCCGGTACGTCGGCAAGGGCGTCGTCGAGGCGGTGCGCAACGTGAACGAGGTGCTGGGCCCGCGGCTCGAGGGAATGGCTGCGGCCGATCAGATCGCGATCGACGCCGAGATGATGGATGCCGATGGGACACCCAACAAGAGCAAGCTCGGCGCGAATGCCATTCTGAGCGTCTCGCTGGCAGTGGCGCGCGCGGCCGCGCAGGACTGCGGCCTGCCGCTCTATCGGTATCTGGGCGGCCCCATGGCGCGGGTGCTGCCGGTGCCGATGATGAACATCCTGAACGGCGGCGCGCATTCCTCCAACAACGTGGACGCGCAGGAATTCATGGTGGTGCCGATCGGGGCGGAGACCTTTCCGGAAGGCCTTCGCATCGGCGTCGAGGTGTTCCACGCGCTCAAGAAGGTGCTGGGCAAGATGGGACTGTCCACCGCGGTGGGTGACGAAGGCGGATTCGCCCCGATGCTGCCCTCCAACGAAGCCGCGCTCGATGTCGTGATGCAGGCCATCCAGAGCGCGGGCTACGAGCCGGGTCGCGACGTGGCGATCGCGCTCGACGTGGCGGCGTCGGAGCTGTACCAGGACGGCGAATATGTCTTCAAGAAGGGAGACGGCAGCCGGCGCTCGGCCGAGGCGATGGTGGACCTCTACGCGGGCTGGGTGGACCGGTATCCCATCGTCTCCATCGAGGACGGCCTGGCCGAGAACGACTGGGGCGGTTGGGCCTTATTGACCGAGCGGCTGCACGAGCGGGTGCAGCTCGTGGGCGATGATCTCTTCGTCACCAACGTCGACCGGCTGGGCAAAGGCATCGAGGAGGGCGTCGGCAACGCGGTACTGGTCAAGGTCAACCAGATCGGCACGCTCACCGAGACGCTGCAGTGCATCGAGCTGGCCAAGGGCTCCGCGTACGGGGTCATCATCTCCCATCGCTCCGGCGAGACGGAGGACACGTTCATCGCGGACCTCGCCGTGGCGACGAGCGCCGGTCAGATCAAGACGGGGAGCGCGAGCCGCACCGACCGGACCGCGAAGTACAACCAGCTTCTTCGGATCGCCGAGGAGTTGGGCGACCTGGCGCACTATCCCGGACGGGACCTTTACCCGCTGTGACCCCCGCGCGCTGGGCCGCGCTCGCGGCGCTGGTTTTCGCGCTCTATTTCGCGGTGCAGGGTGGGGAATACGGAACCACGGACCTGATCCACCTCCGGCGGGAGGAGAGCTCGGAGCGCACCAAGGTGCTCCGGCTGCGGACGGTGGTGGACTCGCTGACTCGCGCGGCAGTGGCCATCGAGCGCGACCCGCGAGTGCAGGAGCGGGCGGCCCGAGAGCAGTTCGGGATGTTGCGGAAGGGTGAGTTTCTCTATCGCATCGTGCCCGCCGACAGCGCGCCTCAACGCGGGCACCGGTAGCAGGTCTTGCCTTTGCATGGGTCGGGGTTAGTCTTTCCGCTCTACCAGGGCAGGGTAGCTCAGCTGGTTAGAGCACGGCACTCATAATGCCGGGGTCGCGGGTTCGAGTCCCGCCCCTGCTACTTACCAGGCAACCACTTGGGCGCTCAGCGTTCAAGTGGTTTCTCACATCCGGCACCGCCGCGAGTGCGCTATGGAGACGCGAGACTACAGCGTGTCGATGGGCAAGGCGAACCTGCTCGCCATCGTGCTGATGGCCCCGCTCGTCGCGACGCTGGCCGCGGTGTTCGTCGCCCGCTGGAGCTGGGCCGTGCTCGACCGCGGCCTCTCCGACTTCATCGACATCCGCGTCGCGCCGCCGCTCATCATCCTGGGGATCGTCTCCCACGAGATCATCCATGCAGTCACCTGGGCCGTAGCGAGCCGCCGGCCACTGAGCGCGATCGCCATCGGCTTTCAGTGGCGGAGCCTGAGTCCGTACGCACACCCGCGCGCGCCGATCGGCGCGCGAGCCTATCGGATCGGCGCGGCCATGCCGGGCCTGGTACTCGGCCTGGTGCCCGCCGTGGCGGCGATCGCGCTCGGTCGGCCGTTGCTACTCGTCTTCGGTCTTCTCTTCACGATCGCGGCGGGAGGGGACGCGCTGGTGCTCTGGCTCATTCGCGGGGTGCCGCCGGCCACGCTGGTTCGCGATCATCCGACGCGGGCCGGGTGCGTCGTGCTCGAATGAAGGCGCGACCGGCACTGCCGGTCATGAAAAAAACCACCTGGAGGTTCGTCCAGGTGGTTTCGGGTTTTCGCGTGGAGACGCTAGTCGAGCGAGTCGGTCTCCTCGGTGATCGGTGCGGGCTGCTCCTCAGTCACGGCCATCTTCGCCCAGACCAGAGGCAGGCAGACGACCGTAATGCCGGCCAGCAGGGTGACCGCACCAACCTGCAGCAGAATGCCCCGCACGGATCCCGGCCGCTTCAGCTTCATGATTCCATCCCCTGGCTGTGACGTTCGGCCTGCTTCACTGCAAGAGTGACGCCGAACGATCAGCCGTCTACCTGATTTTCTCTCGCATGCGTGCATCCGAGTCTAGTCGGTCGCCCCCAAAATTCAACTGGAATCCTGGGCTCGGTCTATCCCAACCCACGGGTGAAGAATGCTGCATGTCCTTCTCCCCGGAGCAAGGCGTAACTCCCGCGTTACCAACGCTGACCTGTACGGCCTCTGGGCGAGCTAGTAGATTGATGCTCGCACCAAGGACAAGTGGGTCGAGAGAGTCACCCCGGCAGCCCGGGGTGAGCCACGATTTCTGCAGGTTCACCGGGTGCCGGCTGACCATGCCGCAAGCACTCGGCTTGCCCAGGCGCACAAGTTGCGACGCTGTCGGAGCCACTGAGACCATAAGAAGTCGTCCAGCGACAGCAGTCGCATAAGTACCTGCGTCACTTCAACATGCGTTGCTTCGTAAGAGGGGGACTGGCCGCGCCCAAGGGTCAGTCTGTGGTGTATTCGCCACACTCTAGGGGATCGTGCATGAAAGCTTTGGTCGTCGCACCCCATCCGTTCTTCACCCCCAGGGGGACGCCCTTCAGCGTCTACTACCGAACCCTGGTCACGGCGGAGCTTGGTGTCGAGATCGACCTACTCACGTACGGAGAAGGGCAGGATGTCACCATTCCGGGCGTGCGAATCATCCGCATCCCGCGCATTCCGTTCACGGGCAACGTGCCGGTCGGACCCTCGTTGAAGAAGCTGGTCCTCGACTGCTTCATGATCATCTGGACCCTCGGACTGCTCATCCGGAATCGGTACGACTATGTGCACGCGCACGAGGAGAGCGTCTTCTGGTGCCGGGCCTTCAAGTCGATCTTCGGTTTCAAGCTCGTCTACGACATGCATTCGAGCCTGCCCCAGCAGTTGAGCAACTTCCAGTTCACGAAGGCCGAGTGGCCGGTTCGGTTGTTCGAGATCCTGGAGAAGAGCGC
>DATBSO010000016.1:0-2838 GCA_036559745.1 Gemmatimonadales bacterium
CCCGACGTCCCTACTCCCAGCAATGGACGCGTCGCGAACACGTGCACGCCGGCGACCCACAGCTTGAACCGGCCGCCAAGCCTCATGTCCTCGACTTCATGGCCCGTACTGGCGAAACGATCCACGAGGCTCTGGGGAACGAACGCCACGGCCAGCGCTCCCGAGAGACCCAGGACGACCACGGCCGCCGCCATCCGCCCCGGGGAGAGCTTCGTCATCGTGAGCGGAATGATCGTGAGGCCGACCATCGTGGCGAGCATGCCTCCGCGCGACCCTGTGAGACCAATCGCGACCAGACCGACCGGCAGGAATCCTCGGCAGATCCAGCGGAGGAGCGGTTTCTGGTACGTCAACGCCAGATACCAGGCCACCGGCATCGCAAGCGCGAGGGTCATGGCCAGATCGTTCGGGTCGGCGCCGCCCGCGGAGAACCGGTTCAGCTGATGCATCTCACGCCGGAAGACGAAGATCGTACCGAGCGCGGCGACATATGACCCGCACAGGTATGCCACCAGCAGGCCACGCAGCCGGGCCGCCTGCGGTGCGATTTCCCACACCATCCAGAGCACCAGGAACAGCTGGACGTAGGTCCAATACTTCTGGGGCACGCCTTGAATGTGCAGCGCGAGGAGGGCGATGCCCGCCCAGGCGAGAAACAGCAGGCCCAACACGTGGAAGACGTGCCACCGACGCACCTTGGCCGTGACAACCGTGGACAGCAGGGCAAGTCCCAACGCGAGGGCGCCCGCGGCGCGGCTGATGATGGAGACCCCGGGCAGGACGATGATCCGTTCCCACGGAACAGAGAAGACGAACAGCCAGAGGGCACCATACGCGAGCTTGGTCATTCAGGTCTTCTCGATCAGGCGGAGGTAATGGTCGATCGCGGCGTCTCTCGTGAACGGCGCCAGGGCCTCGGCAGGCACCGGGGCAGACGGGGCCTCGAGGGCATCGAGCATGGCGCGCGTCAGCGCGGCCACATCACCGACAGGGACGAGAGCTCCAAGCTTGCCCTCCTGAAGGATTTCCCTGGGGCCGCTCGGGCAATCGGTGGAGACCACCCGGGTTCCTGCCGCGAGCGCCTCGATGAGTACCGTCGGGAGCCCCTCCCAGGCCGAGGAGAGCACGAAGAGTGCCGAGCCCGCCAAATATGCCATGGCGTTGTCCCGAAACCCCGGGAGAGCGACGTCGTCGCCAAGATCCGATTCCCGGACCAGGGCCTCGAGCGCGGCACGCTCCTCTCCTTCGCCGAGGATCATGAGGCGTCCGGACCGGCACCGCCGAACGCCCGCGAACGCGCGGATCAGCGTCGGGAAATCCTTCTGCCGGGTGAGGCGCCCCACCCCCAGGATGACCGGCGGCTGTCCGGCGGCGAACCATGGATGGTCGGGCGCCTCCTTGGCCCGGGCCAGCATGGTCGGCGTGATGACCGGATTGTACACCACTTCGACCCGATCGCGGGGCAGACCCGACGTCCGAGCCAGATCGTCGGCGGCGCCGCGAGACACGACGACCACGGATGAGGCCCACGGGTAGAAGGTGCGCAGGAGGTGTGGCCAGATCCCACCGGCCAGGCGTCCCTGCTCCTGGTGGGATTGGGACATGGTGTTGTGCACCGTCACGACGACCGGTGTGCGGCGCCTGGCGAGCTTCGCGGCCCAGAGCGCGACGAGGTTGGCGTGGCTCATCGAGGAGATCAACACTCTGGGGCGCTCGCGCCGGATATAGCGTGTCAGCGGTCCCAGACTCCGGAGCACGCGTCCCGCATGCAGATCCACCAGCCGCACCGCGGGCGGAAGATGTCCGAGAAACTCGCCTTCGGCAGCCGCCACGACGAGATCCACCGGAAGCCCGCGCTCGGTCATGCCCTGCGCCAGGTTCACCATCACCCGCTCGGCGCCGCCACCAACGAGCGTCGGGAGGAAAAACGCGATCGCCCCGCGGCCACCCTCGATCACGCCCAGTCGTACTCCTGTCCCAGCCACCGGTACAGCTCGCGATTGTACGGTTCGAACGAGTCGACCAGGCTCGCCCTCAGCCCCGCCGGCATGGCCGGATTGTATTTCCCCTGCAAGAAGGTCTCGTAGCGCTCGAGGCGATGAGGCCGCAGGCCGAGAAATTCGTGGACCGTCGAGCAGGCGGAGACGGGGTCGCGAAAGAGATGCTCGCTTTGCAGGACGAGCAGCTGCGATCGGGGGAAATGTTGAGTCCAACGCCGGAGCTGCTCGACGTATCGCCCGCGCCGAGTGTACGAGTGGCGGCGGTGGTTGTGACTCTGATAGCCGGGGTCGGCCACCATGCGCTCCTCCTCCCCCGCCAGCCGATCCGTCTCCTGGGCGATGGCTTCCGCGAACGAGAGCGGCTCGCGACCGTCGCGCACCTCGTGCTGGTAGTGGGACAGCGCCCGGTCGACCGGATTGCGCAGCAACGCGATGAGCTTGATGTCCGGGAGCAAGGCCGCCGCGCGCTGGGGCACGAGCGGGTGGAACAGATAGTACGGCGAAGCATCGAGTGTGAGCGCGCCGCGCAGCTGATGCCGGTAGGGAAAGCGCCCGCGATACCAGCGAACGCCCCGGTCGTAGTGGATATCGAAGTAGTGGATCTCCTTGAGGAACGGCGGCCGCACATCGGGGTGCTGCGCGAGATAGTTGAAGAGCGAAGTCGTGCCGCTCCGCTGCGCGCCAATCACGAGAACCGAGGGGAACCCCCGAAGAGGGGCCGTCAGCTCCCGATAGTCAGCGCGGAGCCTGCGCAGTGGCCCCTTCATGCCGTCGACGATCGGTGGCACCGGGCTCGCCTCAACGCCGGCCATCGAAGCCTCTCATTCGGGGTTCGCCT
>DATBSO010000017.1:0-14013 GCA_036559745.1 Gemmatimonadales bacterium
ATCCCCTCGTCCATCATGTGAGCCGTGACACCGATCTCAGTCTCGCCGTTGAGAATCGCCCAGTTGATGACGTTGCGACCCCGGTACTGCGGGAGCCGGCCCGCGTGGATGTTCATGCACCCCAAACGCGGCAGGTCGAGCAGCGAGCGCCGGAGAATGCGATCGTACGAGATCGACACCGCGAGATCGGGGGACAGCTCCTCGACGATCCGCCGAAAGGCGTCGCCGTTGGACTGGCGCGGCTGCAGCACCGGCACTCCGGCGCTCGCCGCGGCGTCCCCGAGAGTCTCGTCCGAGGGGCGGACGCGCACGACCGCCCCGAGCAGCTCATGCCCATCGGAGGCGAGCCGGAGAAGACTCCGTGCCGCCCAGGCGCCGTCGCCGAACAGGAGGATGCGCATCAGCCGAGGTCCCGCCACTCGAGCTCGTCTTCGGCCGCCACGTCACGAACCAGGCGCCGACCCACGACATAGCTGAGCTCGTCGGGTTGGATTCCTGTGCCCGGGCGCTTGAAGTCCACGTCGGCCGCGGTCAGCGCGTCTCCCTTGCGCATCGGCCGCCGTGCCACCATGCGCCGGCGGAAGGAGGCGCGCTTCTGGACCTCATCCGAGCTCAGCGTGCGGGCGGCGTTGCCGAGCGCCGCATAGACATCGCGACATCCCTGCACCAGCGCGCACAGCTCGGCGGGGTCCGCGGAAATCGCATGGTCCCATCCCTCGAGTGCCTTGTCGCTCGTGAAATGCTTCTCGATGATGCACGCGCCGAGCGCGACGGCCGCGAGGGGCACGGCGGTGCCGATCGTGTGATCGCTGAAACCGATCGGGACGTCGAAGGCGGCCCGCCACGTGGCCATCGTCCGCAGATGCACTTCTGCCGGCGGCGTCGGGTAGATCGACACGCAGTGAAGCAGCGCCACCGGGCCTGAGCCGGCCTCGCGCAGGGTCGCCAGGGCGCGCTCGACCTCACCCAGCGTCGCCATTCCCGTCGAGAGGATGACCGGCTTACGCGTGGCCGCCACCGACCGGAGAAGCGGCAGATGGTTGACGTCCATGGACGCCACCTTGTACGCCGGCACATTCACCGACTCGAGAAGATCGATCTCGGCCTGTGAGAAGGCGCTCGAGAAAAACACGATGCCCTGCGCGGCGCAGTAGCGCGCGATCTCGCGGTGCTGGTCGGGCGTGAGCTGATACCGCTCGACCGCCTGCTCCAGCGTGGGGACTCGCTGGTCCTTCACATACCGAGTGTTCCGCGCGTATTCCGCCGTCGAGATCAGGGAGCTCTTCGACCAGGACTGGAACTTCACGGCGTCGGCACCGGCGTCGCGAGCGGCGTCGATGATCTGGCGGCAGAGCGCCATGTCCCCATTGTGATTGGCGCCGATCTCGGCGATCACGTAGGGCGGATGATCGGGGCCGATCGCTCGGCCGGCGATGTTCAGGCTCTCCACAGCTCCTCCAGATCAGGATGGGCGACGGACCACCACCACAGGTACCGTCGTTGCATGGCGTTCAACCGCTCCACGTACGTCCGCATCCCCTCCTCCGACGATGCCGACCAACGCTCGAAGCGCTCGATGCTGGCCTTGGCGCGGTGCAGCTCCGCGAGTCGCGATGGATCGCCGACCGGGGCCGGCGCCAGGAGCTGCCGGTAGTACGCGGTGACGAGCTCCGTCGCTCGGCGAACCCCCGCCGCCGTCGAGGGACCCAGGACGTGCGCGGTGTTGCGCGCGTACTGGCGATAGCGCATCCGGGGCTCGAGATCGAACCCGATGCGTTTGCCACGGACCCATGCCCGGCTCGCCAGCAGCCAGTCGACCAGAATGCAATCGGCCGGAATCGGCAGGCACTCGCGCAGCGCGGACGTCCGATACGCCGTGTTGGACAGTCCGAAGACGTTCCAGCGCGGCAGATACGCGCACGGGTCTTCGCCTTCGATGGGCCCGAACACGACGCCCAGATCTCCGCCCGACTCGTCCATGATCCGAAGCCGGCACCCCGTCACGTCCCACTGTCCGAGAGCCTGCCGCGCCGCCGCAACGCGCGACGGCTCCAGGACGTCGTCCACGTCCACGAAGACGACCGCGTCGTAGCGGTCCACCAACTGCTCCATGGCGAGGGCACGAAGCTGGCCCGGCGTCTGGGTTGCACCGGCAGGCGTCTCCACGACGTGAGCCCGATCCAGGTCCAGCGTGCGCTTCAACGCCTCCGGGTCCAGGCCGTCGGCCGTGACCCAGACGTCGAAGTCACGATCGGTCTGCGCGCGCAGGGACGCGGCCCACGCACCGAGGTACGGGCGAGCGGCCGGGTACGCGGCTGCATAGACGGCGAGACCCCTATCGGCCACTGCGATGCTCCGCTGCCTGCTGGGCGAGCAACGTCTCGGCCATGGCCCAGTCGTCTTCGGTGTCGATGTCGACCCCGTGCTGCCAGGGGATCTCCCAGCCGGTGCGTCCGGGCACGTGGAACGTGCGGGTCCGTCGCAAGGTCGCGGCCTTGGCCCACCAGATCGCACCCGTGGGACAGAACAACTCCGGCAGGTCCTGACTGCGGGACGTGACGACGGTCTCGAATACCGGCTGCAGCTCTCGCCCTTCTCCCAGCCGCATGGCCCACCACGGGTTCTGCCAGCCGAACCGGGTGACGGACAGTTGCGAGTGCGACCCTGCGGCGCGAAACGCGGAGAAGCTCTCGCGAATGTCGCCCGCGGTGCGGAGCGGGCAGTTGGGCATGAGCTGCGCGACGGCGTCGTAGAGCCGCGCATCGGGATCGAGCCGGTCCAGCGCGTCCGCCGTCGCTTCCGAGACCGGGGTCACATCGTCGGCAAGCTGGGCGGCGCGGAGAAAGGGCACCTCGGCTCCTGCCTCGGTGGCGGCCGCGGCGATCTCCTCGCTGTCCGTGCTCACCACGACGCGCGCGAACAATCCGCTCTCCAGTGCCGCCTCGACGGTGTACGCGATCATGGGACGACCGTCGAGAGGACGGACGTTCTTCCGCGGAATGCGCTTGGAGCCGCCGCGCGCGGGAATGACGGCGAGACGGCCCAGGGTCATCGCATCACGCATTGCCACCCACCACGCGGCGAGCCCGGGATGGGTCGAGCGACTCCCGGCCGTGAGCCCCCGCCTCGCCCGTGGCGGCGAACTCAGGTGCCTGTGCTCCCCACAAGTCGCGGTAGACTCGGCACCGCCCCAACAGCTCATGATGCGGGCCGAGATCGATCTGTCGTCCGTTCTCGAGCACCAGGATGCGGTCGGCGTTCCGAAGCGTGGACAGCCGGTGCGCGATCACGAACGACGTGCGTCCGCGCATCAGGCGCTCGATGGCGACCTGCACCTTCTGCTCGGAGATCGAATCGAGACTGTTGGTGGCTTCGTCCAGGAAGAGCAACGGCGCGTTCTTCAACAGGGCCGCCGCGATACAGATCCGCTGCCGCTGTCCACCCGAGAGCGACCGGGACTCGGGGCCTCGTCCCAGCACCGTCTCGTAGCCCTGCTCCATCTGCACGATTTCGTCGTGGATGTTGGCCGCCGTCGCCGCCGCGACGACCTCCTCCATCGTCGCATCCGGACGTCCGATGCGAATGTTGTTTGCGACGGTGTCCAGGAGCAGGAAGGGCTCCTGCAGCACGATGGCGCTCTGGTCCATCAGGTCGTTCTGACGGAGGTCCTTCACGTCCACACCGTCGTACAGGACGGCGCCCGACGTCACGTCGTAGAAGCGAATCAGAGTGGACAGCAGCGTGGACTTCCCCGCGCCGGATGGGCCGACGATGCCGATCGTCTCGCCCCGGGAGAAGGTGGCGTTGATACCGTCCAGGACGATCTGCTGGTCGTAGCCGAACTTGGCATCGCGCAGCTCGATGACTTGGGGGCCGCCCTTCAGGGGCTTCGCGTCTGGCCGATCCCGGATCTCCGGCATGGAGTTCCGAATGCGGTCGATCCGGTCCAGGCTTGGAATGACCGTGCGAATACCGCCGTAGGTCTGAACGAAGCCGATGACGGGGGAGTAAATCGCCATGACGGCCAGGAGCAGGCCCAGGAGCGACTGCCACGCCATGTGGTGCGCGCTGACGTCGCGTCCACCGACAATCAGCACCATGATGAGCCCGAATCCGGAGATCACCTCCAGCAGCAGACGGGTGAGGCCCCGGGCCTCCGCCTGGCGAACGAGGGATTGCCAGAGGGAGCGGCCGATCTCGCTCGCGCGTTGGATAACCCGGGACTCTGCCCGGTTGATCTTGATAGTCCGGATGCCGGTGGAGACTTGCAGGAAGCTGTCATACAGCGTCATGACTTCCTGCCGCTCGCGAAGCGCGTTGTTCGTGATCTCGCGCCCCAGCCAATAGGCGGGCAATGCACCCAGCGGGACGGTGATGACGCCAATCAACGCGAGTTTCGGGCTCATGACCCACGCAACGGCGATCAGCCCGGCCAGCTGGGAAATGCAAAGCGCGAGCCTGCCGACCTCCAGGGTGACGATCCGGATTCCCTTGAGGTCCTGATAGCTCGCCATGACGAGGTCCGCCTGGCTCGAGCGATCGTAGAACCGGATGGACAGGGAGAGCAGCTTCCGAAGGACCACGAGCATGGATTCGACTTCCACCCGGTGCGCCAGACGGATGGACAGGACGTCCGCCGCGTAGACGCCGGCAGAGCGGAGCATCCAGATCGCCAGGACTCCAAACGACACCCAGACCAACCGTTCCGTCGAGAGCTGTGCCGATTTATCGAAGCTGAGAAGCACCTCACGAAGGGCCCAGATCATCCCGCCTTGCAGGGCTCCCTGGGCGAGAATCGCCGTAACGAACGCAGTGGCCAGCAGTGGGTACTGACGAAGCGACCGGAAACCAAGCCGCAACCCGCTGAGCACGGTGTTCCCTTGGGAGGCCGGCTTCGGGGTGTCACTCGCGACGGGTGCAGTCTCTACCTTCGGTTCTTGACCAGCGATCAACTCGTACTCTCCGTTGGTTACGCTACAATTTCGACCCCCCATCTCGAGGGGAAATTCATCTACCGGACTGGAAGGCGATCGGGTTCGTATTTGAGCGCCGCACATCAGGATACGGCGCGGCGAGGAGGGGGCAATAAGCGAGCCAGCCTGGGGGCGGCTGGTGCATCATTTCAAGCCCTTGATGCAATAGTTACATCGGGGGTCCATCCCGTTGGACCGACGCAGGTTCACCAGTTAGGCGATCGGTTCATTCGGGGTGGATAAATTCAGCGCGGCGAGCAGTCTACGATTCACATCCACCAAGGTGTTGCGGGCCCGCTACATCCCGGTGTCTGGTGGTAGCCGTGGCAGTTGCCCGTGGTGGGGTCGGCGATGCCTTCAGGCTCCGCTGCTGACGTCATCAAGCCGCAATGGCTCGTCCGCCCGGAGACTCCGAACCAGGCGCCTTCCAAGCAGCTCGGACAATCGGTCCGGTGGAATGCCGGAGCCCGGCTTTTTGACAGTCAAATGATGTGACTCGAGGATTGTCCCCGCCGCGATATCCGCCCGGGCCACGACGCTCTTGGTGAAGATGCCCCGCAGACCCACCGTCTCCATGGCCAACGCGTCCTTGTCCACCGGATGGGCGCGGGCTCGTTCGAGAAAGCGAATCCCATCGGCGAGCTGCCGCAGCTCACCCGTCGTCACTGAGGCGGGAACGTCCGGACCAAACATCTCGCGGCTCATGGTGACGTGGACTTCGACGACTTCCGCGCCGAGGGTGGCCGCGGCCAGGCTGGGATAGATGGTGCCGGAATGGTCGGAGAGCCCCACCGCGCAGCCGTACCGTTGCCGGAAGGTTTCGAGCAGGTTCAGGCCGATCTTCTCGGGGGGGCACGGGTATGCGGTCGTGCATTGCATCACCGCAAGCGGCAGGCGCTTCCGCTGGACCCGCGAGACCGCGTCGTCGATCTCCGGCAGCGCGCTCATGCCGGTCGAGAGCAGCACTGGGAGACCGGTGTCCCCGACCGCGTCGAAGATCAACGGATTGGCGAGCTCGCCGGACGCGACCTTCCACCCCGCAACACCGACACGGCGGAGTAGCTCGACGGCTTCGACCGAGAACGGCGAGCTCAGAAAAAGGATTCCCCGCTCGTCGGCATGTCGGCGGAGCGTACCCCACTGTTCCTCGGTGAACTCCATTCGCCGCCAATAGTCGTACCGCGACTCGTCCTGAAGGCTGAACTTGACTCTCCAGGGCTCGGCAGGCGTGCTCTCCGCGGCGGCGATGTGCGTCTGGAACTTGACCGCGTCGGCGCCGGCCGCGGCAATGGCGTCGATGTAGGCGTGCGCAAGGCCGAGGCTGCCGTCATGAGCCTGGGCGACTTCACCGATGACCCAGCACCGGTCACCCGCGAGTGTCAGCGGCCCCTGCATACTCATGTCACCGCCGGCAGGTCCTGAAACTGTTTGCCTCGCGGCGTGGCCCAGAAGGCCGGGGAACCGAGGACCTCGGCGAAGAGCTCGGCGCTCTTCCCCGCTCCGAAATAGAGCGACGGCATGCGATCCGCCGGAAGCGCGCGGAGGGCGCCCTCGATCGCAACCGCATCCTCCGGGACGTCGAGGATGGTCGGCCAGGAAAAGCGGCTGTGCTGCCGCGATCCGATGTTGACCGTCGGGACACCATAGACGGGCGCCTCGCGCACCCCGGCGCTCGAGTTGCCGACGATCGCGTCCGCATACTTGAGGAGGGTGAGGAAATATTCGAAGCGCATGGACGGGATCATGCGGAAGCGGGGGTGATCCCGCCAGCGCTCCAGCCCGTCCATGACGATGTCGGACCCTGCATCGTTGTTGGGGTAGATCACGACGAAGTGACGGCCCGACCGCTCCGTCCCGTCGAGAACCTGCTCAAACCGCGCGGGCAGGTGGGCCAGTTCGGTCGTGACCGGATGGTACACGAAGACCGCGTAGTCCTCGAACGGAATGTCGTAGTACTTCCGGACGTCTTCGAGCGGCGGAAGCGTCGATGACAACATGATGTCGATGTCCGGCGACCCGATGACGAATACGCTCTCCGCGGCCTCTCCCATCTGGATCAATCGGCTGCGGGCTTCGTCGTTGGCCACGAAGTGCAGGTGGGACAGTTTGGTGACGGCGTGACGGATGAGCTCGTCCACCGTCCCCGACAGCTCGCCTCCCTCGACGTGCGCCACCAGAATGTTGTTGAGCGATCCGACGATGGCGCCGGCGAGCGTCTCCACCCGGTCTCCATGCACCACGATGAGGTCGGGAGGAAATTCGCGGACGTAATGAGAGAGCCCCAGAATGGACGTCGCGAGCGTCACGTCCATATGGGCCACGCCCTGACTGTCGTGGTTGATGAACGGGTAGATGTAGCTGAAGCCGGCCTTTTCGATCTCGAGGATCGTCGACCCGTACCGGGCGAGCATGTGCATGCCGGTCGCGAAAATTCGATACTCGAAATCCGGCGAGGAGGCGACCTCCTGGATGAGCGGCTTGAGTTTCCCGAAGTCCGCGCGGGTTCCCGTCAGAAAGAGAACCCGTCGCCTGTCTCTCGGCTCGGCGCCCGTCGGCTGTTCCGGGACGATAATCACGAGAGGTCACTCCATGCGATCTGGCGGTTGGCAGGGATGGCGCGGCGCGCCGCGCACCCCAGCACGCGGTCGAAGTCTTTTGCCCGAATCTCACCCGTGCCCGGGCGCTTGACCCAGACATTCTGCATTGTCAGCCTCTCCCCGGCGGCGATCGGCCGAAGCGTCACGACACAGGCGTAGGCGAAATCGATCGTCGGCTGTTCTTCGGCCAGGATGTCCTTCCTGCCTCCGAGCGCCGAGTGCACCGCCCGGCTCCCTTCGATCAGTTGCCGGAGCTCGTCCGGCACGATCGAGATGGGCACATCGGGCCCCGGCCATGACCGGTCGGACACGAAGTGCTTCTCGAGCACGCTGGCGCCCAGCGCCACGGCCGCGAGGCACGTGTAGATCCCGAGCGAGTGGTCGCTCAGACCGAGGACCGCATCGGGGAATTCTCCCCGCAAGTCGGCCAGGGCGCCCAACCGAACATGGCTGTAGGGCGTCGGGTACATCGACGTGCAGTGCATCAGACCGTACGGCACTCCGGCGGCGCGGAGCAGCTCGACCGCCGGCATGATGGAGTCCAGGTCGTTCATGCCGGTGCTGAGAATGACCGGCTTCCCGAACCCGGCGATGTGCCGGATCAACGGATAGTTGTTGCACTCGCCGGACCCGATCTTGTAGGCCTGAACCCCCATCGCTTCGAGCCGGTCCGCGGCGGCGCGGGAAAAGGGCGTGGAGAGGTACAACATGCCCTTGCTCTCGACGTGCTCCTTGAGGCGGCGGTCCTCATCGGCGGACAAGGCACAGCGCCGCATGATCTCCCAGATGCTCTCGGTGGCATTGCCGGGGATCACGTCGTTCGGAATCATCTCGTCTTCGATGACGTGGCACTGGAACTTGACGCACTCGCATCCCGCGGCGTGCGCGTCGTCCACCATGCGGCGCGCCTTGTCGTAATTTCCCTCGTGGTTGATGCCGATCTCCGCGATGACGAATGGCGGATGCCTCTCGCCGACGGCGCGGTCGCCCAGGCGCAACTCAGGCACGAGCGGTCTCGGCCGGGGTGTTGTCCATGTAGGGGAAGAGATGCTTGTATCTGGCATAGAGCAGTTCGGCGTGCTCGCAATCCTCGACGGTATCAATGTCCGCCTCAGCAAATAATGGATCGGTGCGCAAGGCGGCGATGCGCGCGCCGAACAAGTCCCCGTGATCGCGGACGAGCCTAGCATCGGTGATGTACAACAGGCCGGTCTCGTGATAGCGGTCCGGTAGATCCTGGGACCGCGTTCCCGGGACATAGTCGGGAACGAACAGATCGTCCTGCACCGCGCCGGTCTTGATCGTCGTCGGAGCCACCGAGACGACCGAGTCGGGCCGGAGCCTGCGAAACAGTGCGAGTCCATCCTCGACCAGCGCGATCGTGCGGAGCGGGTTGGTCGGTTGGAGCGTGACCAGCAAATCGATCCCCGCACCCGCGGCCTCCAGCTGCCGGACCGTGTGCTGTGCCGCAGAGGCCGTCGTGGCCGTATCAGTCGCCAAGGCGTCCGGCCGGCGAATGACTTCCGCACCCCAGGCTTGAGCCTCCGCCGCAATGCGCTCGTCGTCCGTTGATACGACGCACCGATCGATCCCTGGAACGTTTCGCGCAAGCATGATGCTGTACGCAATCAGCGGACGGCCGGCGAAGGAGCGCAGATTCTTCCCTGGAAGGCGCTTCGAGCCACCGCGCGCCGGGATAAAACCAACGACCATGTACCGCCCTCCTAAAGGGCGTCATGCGTTGCGATCAGGACACGGCGGACGAGGGAGCGAAGGGCAACTAGCGGGCCACCTTCGAGAAGTTCAGTGCCTTCGGAAGTGGTCGGCTTCCTATCAAACCCTGCCTACCTAAAAGACTGTCCAGCCTTGCGTTGTCGCGATGCCAGGGACCGAATGGAAGCTGCGCGGAACGCGGTGGGTACTCGCCCCACGCTCATCAGCCCCGAGATGACCGTGGCAGACTTCCAACACACTCTTTCAATTGCTTCCGTCAAGGCGGGAAGTCAAGAGTAGCGCGGCAATCATTTTGCGGCGACGTCGTGAAGACAGCCCATGCCCGAGGCGAGATTCGAACTCGCACGGGGTTGCCCCCGGTGGATTTTGAGTCCACTGCGTCTGCCGTTCCGCCACTCGGGCCTACCGCCTACGAACATAACCCATCACGAAGAACCCGGCAGACCGACTGTCCCGCGACACGAAAGCTTTGACCGTCGCAGCCGGGTGGATAGTATTCGGCTCTCTTCAACCCCGGATCGCGTGTGGCAGTCGTTCGTTCCCCTGGCCTGCATCCCTGGCACGACATCCCGACGGGTCCGAGCCCGCCGGATCGAGTGACCGCCGTCATCGAGATCCCCACCAACGAGCGCAACAAGTACGAGCTCGACAAGACGCTCGGCATCTTCCGGTTGGACCGGGTGCTGCACAGCGCGGTCCACTACCCGGGTGATTACGGTTTTCTCCCCCGTACGCTCGGCGATGACGGTGATCCGCTGGATATCCTGGTGCTGATGACCATCCCGGTCTTCACCGGATGCCTGGTGGATGCGCGCCCGATCGGCCTCTTTCACCTCGTCGACCGCGGCGCCGCCGATGAGAAGGTCCTGGCGGTGCCGCTCGGCGATCCGTACTCCGATGGGCTCAACGACCTCGGCGATTTCCCCCCGCACTACCTGAAAGAGATCGAGCACTTCTTCCAGGTGTACAAGGACCTCGAAGGAACCCGTACCGTCACCCGTGGCTTCGAGGGCGCGGCCGCGGCACGGACCGCCATCACCGACGCGATGAGCAGCTACCGGAAAAAGTTCGGCGACTGATGCCGCGCCAATGGCGAGTCACGGTACTCCGGATCCTCACCGGATGTCTGGCGGCGGCTTTTCTCGCGGGCCCGGCCTCGATGGCGGTCATGGCCGGGTCCAAGAACATCCCCGCGACACACGCCGGCCATGGGGCTGGGCACCATCAGAGTCCCCGACACTCGCAGGCCGATTGCTGCGATTCCTGCGCGTCTCACTGCGCCGGTGACCAGCGCCTTGCCGAGCCCGTTGTGGTGCGGGTGGCGGCGGCAAGTACCCGCCCGGCCACGAGCCGCGAGCCCCATCGCCGACCATTCCCCCGGAACCCGCAACTCCGCCTTCCTCCTTCACAGGCCCCACCGACCTCCCTCGTCTGACCGATCTCGCCGCGCACACCCGTGCGCAACTGGGCTCGACTTCGAGGAGAGGATATGTCCGTCCGACTATGGCTTGCGGGACTGTTTCTGCTGCCCTGCGCGCTGGACGCGCAGCAACCCCAACGCGACTCCCTGCCCCAGCATGGCGACTCGCTCGCTCATGGCACGCAGCGGCTCAAGGAAATCACCGTGACGACGACACCAGTCCGGCGCGATGAACCGAACGCGTCGACCCAGGTGAGCGCTGCCGAGTATCTGCGCGCGCCGGCCATCAACCCCTATGAAGCCCTGCGACAGACCGCGGGCCTGGAAGTACACGACCAGGGTCAGGGACCGGGGTTCGCCTCGGACGTGTCGATCCGCGGCTTCAGCTCCGATCACGCCACCGACCTCGCTCTCTGGGTGGACGGCGTGCCCATCAACGAGCCGGTCAATGGACACGCGGAGGGGTACAACGACTGGAGTCTCCTGTTTCCTCAGGCGATCAGGGACGTGAACGTGGTCACCGGCCCGACCAGCCCGCTCTACGGTAACTTCGCGCTGGCCGGCGCCGTCAACGTCCGAACGCTCGAGCGAATGTCCGGTGAGTCCGGTTGGCTGTCCGGTGGCTCATTCGGAAGGCTGGAAGGCAGCGTGCTCGCCGGCTTCGATCACGACCTGGCCGGCGGGGTATTCGGCCTTCGCGGTCTCCGAGAGGATGGGTGGCGGCCGCACAGCGGCTACCAGCTCGGCCAGGGACATGCGCGTGTGGTCCGCAACCTTTCCGGATCGGCTACGCTCGACGCCGGCGTCGAGCTCTACGCGGCGGGCTGGGATTCGCCGGGCTTCATCACCGCGGAGCAATTCGACCAGGAACGGTTCGATACCGTCGCGAACGAAACCGATGGAGGATTCAAACGGCGGGCGCAGGAGCGAGCCAGTCTGCGCGTGGTGTCACCATCGGGGCTCGTGTGGCGCAGCACGGTGTACGCCACACAGGGTCGATGGCAGCTCTTCCTCACGACGCCACCTGAAGGCGGCTCCGAGGAAGGATCGGGTAGCCAGACGGAGGAGGAGGATCGCCGCTACGGATTCGGCGCTACAACGGCCGCGACCAGGACGATCGGGCCATCCGAGATCACGGCCGGCGCAGAGGCGCGCTTCGAGCATGCGGACTATCAGAACTGGCTCACGAGTGACCGGGTTCGTAACGAGGCGCAGGCGCTCGTGACGGCCCGACAGTTCTCCGGCGCCCTGTTCGTCCAGAGCTCGACCGACGTCGGCGCCCATCTTCGCATCGACATAGGAGGACGGGTCGACGTGCTCGGAACCCGGTCCACTCCGACGGGAGGCAGTTCCTCGAGCGATAGCAAGGGGATTTTCGTCCCCAAGATCGGCGCGTTGTATCACGTCCGGTCTGCCGTGGATCTCTACGCCAATGTCTCTCGCGGTTTCCGCCAAACGGATGACGTCATCAGCGATCCCTCGCTCCCGTTCATCACGGCATGGGCCTACGAATCCGGCGTCAAGCTCCATTGGCCGGGAATAGCGGCCTCCGTCGCTGTGTTCCGCACGGACGCGAGCAACGAGCAGACGTTCAACCCCATTACGCTCGAATCGACGAGTGGGGGCCGGAGCCGCCGTCAGGGAGTGGATGCCGACGTCGTGGCGCGCGTCAGCGGCGGGGTTCGTTTCACCGCTCGCGGCACCGTCACGGATGCCAAGTACCGGCAGCTCGTCACGGAAGACGGGGACACCTTGAACGGAGCGCGGATCTTCAACACCGCGAAATACGTCGCGTCCGCAGGCTTGGAACTCGCTCCCGAGCTCGCAATATGGAGAGTCGGTCTCAGTACGAACGTCGTCGGCCCATACACGCCGTTTGATGAGCCTGGGGTGGAGCTACCCAGCTACGCTCTGGTCCATCTTACGGGCGGTGTGCGGGTAGGGAGTGCGTTGTTCGACGTCGGCGTGCGGAACATCTTCGACAAGACCTACCCCGAGCTTCGCGCGGGAGGATTCGTCTCCCCCGGCCAGCCCAGGTCGGTCTACGGGACGGTGCGTTACATCTTTTGAGTGGGGGTCGCTCTACTGCAGGTCGGAGTCCCGGAACGCGGCCGGCGGTCCAAGGATCTCACGCCAGACGACCGCCTCGCGAAGACGCTTCATGGAGGCGGCAGGAGTCGCAGTGGCGTCCGCCGGTTCCTGACGGATGCGGGAGTCGAAGGCGATGTGGTCACGGGCCCCAAGAGGACGTGCGTTCGCTTCGGCAACGGCGAGACGCTTCGCGATGATCGCTTCCGCCTCATCGTCCGAATCCACCTCCGCGCGCTGAGGACGCCGGATGTCTCCCTCGAGGCTCTGCACCTCGATTTCTGTCTCGAGCGACCTCCCCTCATCGGAGTCCTGCACGGGCCGGGGAGGTTTCGTCGGCAGCTGGCGTTTCGTCGGCGGTTGGCGTTTCGCCTCGGGTGGGCGTCTCGCCGGTGGTGGAAGTGGTGTGCTCCTGGCGTTGTCGAGGGTCTTGCCCAGCTCGCGCAGCATGTCCTGGAGTCGAGCACCCTCCACCTGGGTTGCGTCCTCCCCGGTGACCGGCGGGAGCGTCACACGTGGGCGCTTGGTGATATCGGGCGGACCCTTCTTCCGCCCGAGAAGATTGAGGAGCACCCAAAGGACTCCCAATCCAATGGCGAACCCTGGTTCCACCGCTCAGCCCCCCGCGGGCGGCGTCGCGTCGCCGCCGGCGATCGCCTGCCGCATGGTGGTGTCCGCCTGGATATTCCGGTAACGCTGGTAATCCATCACCCCGAGGTGGCCGCTGCGAAAAGCTTCGGCCATCGCGAGCGGGATCTGCGCCTCCGCGGCGATCACCTTGGCCCGCTGGTTCTGCGCCTCGGCCTTGTACTCCTGCTCCACCGCTACCGCGAGCGCTCGCCGTTCTTCGGCCTTGGCCTGAGCGATGCGCTTGTCCGCCTCTGCCTGGTCGGTTTGCAGCTCGGCACCGATGTTCTTGCCCACGTCGACGTCGGCGATGTCGATCGACAGGATCTCGAACGCAGTGCCGGCATCGAGTCCCTTCGAGAGCACCGTCTTGGAAATGAGGTCGGGATTCTCCAGCACGGCCTTGTGCGAGGCGGCCGAGCCGATCGTGCTCACGATGCCCTCACCCACGCGAGCGAGGATCGTCTCCTCGCCGGCGCCGCCCACGAGCCGGTTGATGTTGGCGCGTACCGTCACCCGGGCGAGCGCGAGGAGCTGGATGCCATCCTTGGCCATCGCGGCCACTTTGGGCGTC
>DATBSO010000018.1:0-4677 GCA_036559745.1 Gemmatimonadales bacterium
TAATAAATTCGACAGTGTCTAGAAAACAAACGGCCGGAGATGACATCATCTCCGGCCGTTCAGTGTGTCCATGGGCGGTACAAGACTCGAACTTGTGACCTCCACGATGTCAACGTGGCGCTCTAACCAACTGAGCTAACCGCCCCGTCGTACCGCCGTAATAGCGGGGGTGGGATTTGAACCCACGACCTCCGGGTTATGAGCCCGGCGAGCTACCAGACTGCTCCACCCCGCGACGTTTTCTTCCGGCCGGCCCTGCCGCCGAGAGCGGGAAACGGGACTCGAACCCGCGACCCCAACCTTGGCAAGGTTGTGCTCTACCAACTGAGCTATTCCCGCGTGAGCCGACAATCTAACCAGTCCTGCCCCAGACTTCTACCGAGGTCTACCGCCGGCCCGCCTGAATGGAGGCGAGGGGGATCGAACCCCTGACCTCGTGAATGCCATTCACGCGCTCTCCCAACTGAGCTACGCCCCCGTTATATATTGTCCGCCCTTCGGACGGCGCCGTGGCAGCTCGGAAACCTAGCCACTCCCCCAGACGACCGTCAAGCACAACCGGGCAGTCGGTACGAGGAATATCCGCAGAAATGAGCAAGAAGAAGCCCGCCCCAAGGGAGCCCGCGAAGCGTTCCTCGCAGCGGCCCGCCGACGTCATTCCCGGGCCCTTGTCCGACGACCTGACCACCCAGGAAATCCTGGCCCAGTCGGCCCCCGCCAAGCCCAGGCGCCCCCGGCGGGAGACGGCCAAAAGCCTCGGCGTGTACGACGCCGACCGCGACATCCTCGACCAGTACCTCTTCGAGGTCAGCAAGACGCCGCTGCTCACGGCGCAACAGGAGATCGCGATCGCACGGAAGGTGCGGGCCGGCGACGAAGAGGCGATGCAGGAGCTGGTCAAGCGGAATCTGCGCTTCGTCATCTCGGTCGCCAAGAAATACCAGAACCGCGGCTTGGCCCTGACCGACCTGATCGGGGAGGGGAATGTCGGGCTCATGACCGCGGCCCGGAAGTTCGACCCCGACCAGGGGGTAAAGTTCATCTCCTATGCCGTCTGGTGGATCCGCCAGGCTATCCTCGCGTCGTTGGCACGCCAGGGCCGCACCGTGCGGGTCCCGCTCAACCGGACCGCCGACCTTTCCCGGATCATCCGCACCGCCGAAAGCCTCCGGCAGGAGCTGCGCCGCGAGCCCACTCCCGAGGAGATCGCGGGTGTGACCGGGCTATCCGTGGATGTGGTCCAGTCTCTCGCGGCGCTCAACACCGCCGACGTTCGGCTCGACGCGCCGCTCGACCCCGAGGGCGATCGCTCCCTCATGGAGCGCTTCATCGCCGACGAGCAGGGCGACGCGGAAGAGCGCGCGATGGACAACTTCCTCTCCGAGGAGATCGACAGCGCGCTCCGCACCCTCCCGCCGCGCGACGCCAAGGTCCTCCGCCTCTATTTCGGCCTCGACGCCGGCCGCGAGCATACCCTGGAAGAGATCGGCGGCATGCTCGGCGTCACCCGCGAGCGGGTCCGCCAACTCCGCGACCGCGCGCTCAAGCGGCTCAAGGACGGCGACGTCGGCAAGGCGCTGGCAAGCTTCGCGGCCTGACCCTTCCAAAGGCCTGTAACCTCTCGTAGCTTCCCAACGTGCAGCCCACCGTGGCATCCCGTGTCGCCGGCCGGGACGGCTTCGTCGCGCACGTCGGCCGCCGCAGCCTCGAAACCGCCCGCGCTCTCGCAGATGTCCGCACTTGGGGCCCGCTCCTGGCCGTCCAGATGCGGCGGCTGGGGGTGGACTCGGTTCCCATCTCCCTGTTCATCGCCGTCTTCACCGGCATCGTCCTCGCCCTCCTCTCCTCCTACATCTTCACCGGCACCGTTCCCCTCTACTTCGTCGGGGCGCTGGTGGGGAAGACCGTCATGATGGAGCTGGGCCCGGTCCTCACCGGGATGGCGCTCGCCGGACGGGTCGGCGCCAGCATCGCGGCCGAGCTGGGGACCATGAAGGTGACGGAGCAGGTGGACGCGCTGGAGACGCTGGCCTACGACCGGAACGCCTACCTCATCGTGCCGCGCGTGCTCGCGGCCACGCTCATGTTTCCCGTCGTCACCGCGTTCGCGATGGCGGTGGGCGTGGGCGCCGGCTGGGTGACGGCCATCAACCTGCTCGATCTTTCGACTCCGGAATTTCTCAAGGGTCTCAAGCAGTTCTACCAGTTCAAGGACATCTGGTTCGGGCTGGTGAAGAGCGCCAGCTTCGGCGCCGCCGTCGCGCTCATGGGCTGTCTCCGCGGGCTCGACGCCACCGCGGGCGCGGCCGGCGTCGGGCTGTCCACGACGCGCGCCGTCGTGCTCGGCTGCGAAGCGATCCTGGTGCTGGACGCGTTCTGGGCGCTCGTGCTCCTGTGAGCGGGCGATGATCCAGCTCGATCATCTCACCAAATCGTTCGGCGCGAAGCAGGTGCTCGACCACCTGTGCCTCGAGGTGCCCGACGGACAGAACACGGTCATCATCGGCTATTCCGGCTCGGGCAAGAGCGTCACCCTCAAGTGCATCGTGGGACTGTTGGAGCCCGACGCCGGGCGCGTGGTGGTGGATGGCGAGATCGTGCAGGAGATGGACCGCGACCGGCTGGCCGAGCTCCGGGGCACGATCGGCTACGTCTTTCAGTTTGCTGCGCTGTTCGACTCGATGACGGTGGCGGAGAACATCCGGCTCGGTCTCGCGCGGCGCGGCTACGATGAGAGCACGATCCGCGAGCGGATCGAGGAGAGTCTCGCCGTGGTGGAGCTCTCCGGCACCGAGCCCAAGTATCCCGCGGAGCTGAGCGGCGGCATGCGCAAACGGGTCGGCATCGCGAGGGCCATCGCCCTCAAGCCGCGCTACATTCTCTACGACGAGCCGACAACGGGACTCGATCCGGTCACTTCCGCCGTGATGGACCAGCTCATGATCCGCACCCGGGACCTCGGCGTCACCGGTCTCGTGGTCACCCACGACATGCGGAGCGCGTTCACCGTAGGCGACCGTGTCGCCATGCTGTACCAGGGCGCCATCCGGCAGGTCGGAAGCGACGCGGAGATCCAGGCGACCGACGACCCGGTGGTGCGGCAGTTCATCGAGGGACGACCGACCGCGGAGACGCCGGCGCCGGCGTGGAGGGCCGAAGAATGAGACGGAGCAACGAATTCGCGGTAGGACTCGCGGTCCTCGCGGCCCTCGCGCTCGTGATCGGCGGCGCGCTGTGGCTGAGCGAAACGGACGTGAACCAGAAGCAGGCGACCTTCGCGGCACGCTTCCGGACCGTCGGCGGACTCGGTGTCGGGGCGCCGGTGACGCTGCGCGGCGTGAAGGTCGGCCGGGTGGAGGAGATCCGCCTGGTCGAGGACGAGTGGGTGGAGACCGAGTTCAGCATCGACCGCGCCGTCGAGCTGCCGCCCAAGCCGGCGGTGATCTCTACGGCGGCCAGCCTGTTCGGGGAATGGACCGCGAACATCGTTCCCTTCGAGCCGCTGCCGACCGATCCCAATCTCCGGCTCGCCCTCATCGAATCGGATGCCGCCGGAGGCGACGCCTGGCCCGGCGCGACCCTGCCCGACATCGGCCAGCTCACCGCCCAGGCCAGCCGCATCGCCGGTGACGTCGGCGACATCACCGCTCGGATCGGCCAGGCGTTCGACAGCAGCGCACTCGCGAGCATGCAGCAGAGCGTCAAGGACCTCGCCGTGATCTCCAAGCGGCTCGTCGTGTTCGCCGACGCACAGACCACCCGGATCGACCGGGTGAGCTCCAACGTCGCGACGACGTCGGACGCCTTCGCCGGCGTGGCCAAGACGTTCAGCCAGGCGGTGAGCCGGCTGGACAGCGCCACGGCCGACCGCCAGCTGGAGGACATCCTGAACAACGGCCGGGCCTCCACGGCTGACCTCCGGCAGGCCACGGCCGACTTCCGCTCCGTGATGGCGGCCGCGCGCGCGAACGAGGCCAGCCTGATCCGGGTGATTCAGCAGGCCGATACGCTGATGACCAAGCTCCAGCAGGGTAACGGAACGCTGGGGATGCTGGCGACGGACTCCACGCTCTATCGCGAGACGACCGCCGCCGTGATCCAGTTCCGGGCGCTGCTGACCGACTTCCAGGCCAATCCCCGGAAGTACCTCAAGATCTCGGTGTTCTGATGAGCAAGCGGCGGTCGGAGCTGGAGGTGAGCGCGGGCGGAATCGTGTTCCGCCGGCTGGAAGAGGGGACGCGCTATCTCCTCATCCGCGATTCGTACGACAACTGGGGGTTCCCCAAGGGACATCTCGAGGACGGAGAGTCCCCCGCGCAGGCCGCTATCCGAGAGACCGCCGAGGAGACCGGGCTCGAGCACCTCGCGCTCCAGGGCCCCATCCGCGTCATCGACTGGCACTTTCGCTTCCGCGGCCGGCACATCCACAAGTACTGCCACTTCTTCCTCTTCGAGAGCCCGGCCGGTGAGCCCTGTCCCCAGGTGGACGAGGGGATCACCGCCTGCCAGTGGCTCACGCTCGATCAGGCCCTCGCCATCCTGAGCTACGACAACGCGCGCGGCGTGCTGAAGCGCGCGGGCGAGATGGTGCGGACCCTGGTGGCGGTCGGGGCCGGCAGGAGTCGGCGGAAGGATGGTGCTGTGGCGGTACCGCGCGACGACGCTACGGCGCTAGGC
>DATBSO010000019.1:0-10623 GCA_036559745.1 Gemmatimonadales bacterium
CCTCGTTGTCACCCGCGGTGAACATCCGGCCGAAGGGCACGGTGTAATTCTTCACGTCCACATAGTTGGGCGTGGTGCCCACGACATTCAGGTTGGCGTTCTGGTTGAGGTATTTGACCTGGAACGACTGCTGCATCTCCGGTACGATCGCCTTGAGCAGATGGGCGTCTCGGAGCAACGCCGCGTAGTCGTCCGTGCTGAGGATGGTACGGTCGGTAATCCGGACTCCGCCGAACGACGCCTGTCCCGCCATCACGGTGAAGACATTGGCGCCGAGCGCCGCGATGCGGTCATTCACGGCCTTCTGCGCGCCACTCCCGAGCGCCACCATCGTAATGACGGCGCCCACGCCGATGATGATGCCCAGCATCGTGAGCACCGACCGGAGCGCGTTGGCTCTGATCGACTGGAACGCGACCGCGATGGTCTCGCCCAGCAGCATGGTCAGCGGCTCCCGGTGCCCTGTGGCGCCGTGGTCGTCTGGGTGCGCATGCCGGGGACCGCCCCTCCGCCGCCGGTCATCCGGTTCATCCGCTCCTTCATGTCGGTCTGCGATTGCACCAGGCTCGCGCTCGGCAGCAGCAGGACCGAATCGCCGGGCTCGAGACCCGACTGCACTTCGCTGTAATCCATGTCGGTGAGACCTGTTCGAATCCATACCGGCTCGACCCGGCCACCCCGCTTCACGAAGACGATATACCGGTTCGACATGCCCTGGCCTCGCCGCGCGTTCCCGCCCGCTATACGCGTCCGTGCCCGCATGCTGTCGCCCCTCACTGCGCCACCGCGTTGGAGCGATCCGGTGCTGTCGCCGCTCGCCCCCCGACCGGCGCCGGCCGAGGCCACGCGCGTGCTGTCGGTGCCGGCCGAATCGGCCGGCCGGGCAGCGGTCTGCTGCGCGGCGAGCTGGCGGGTCACCTCGTCGGGAGCGAGGCCCAGCACCGAGGCTGCCGACCCGACGTCTCGCTGGGTTCTGAGCGCGGCGTTCGGCACGGCCAGCACGCTGTCGCGTCGTCCCACGTGGATCTCGACGTCGGCGTTCATTCCCGGCCGCAGCAGACCGGCGCGGTTATCGATCCGCACCAGCACCGGAAACATCGTCACGTTCTGCTCGGTCACGGCTTGAGGCTCGATCTTGAGCACCACTCCGTCGAAGGGGCGATTGGGATACGCGTCGACGGTGATGGTGGCCGGGAGGTCGACCCGGATCTTTCCGATATCGGTCTCGTCGACCAGGGTCCGGACCTGCACCAGGTTGAGGTCGGCCATCTTGAGCAGTGTCGTGCCACCGCTCACGTTGTTCGTGGCCGACGCGATGACGGCCCCGCGCTCCACGTCCTTCTCGATGACCGTCCCCGTGATCGGGGCCCGCACGTCGGTATCCTCGAGCTGAATCTTCGCGTTGTCCACCGACACCTGCGCGTTCACCACGGCCGACTTGGCATCGGCGAAGTCGAGCACTGACTGCTCGTGCTCCTGCTCGGTGATCGACTGTGACTTGTAGAGCTCGTCCGACCGGTTCTTCTGGGACGTGGCATTGGCGAGCTGGGCCTTGGCGACGTCGAGGTTGGCCTGGGCCTGCGCGAGCAGGTTGCGGGCGTTGCGAGGATCGACCCGCACCAGCGGGGCGCCCCGCTTCACCAGCTGTCCCGTCTCCGCGAGCAGCTGGAGAATCTCTCCCGAGGCCTTCGACTTGACTTCGACCGTCGTATCGGGCTGCAGGGTTCCCGACGCGAGCGCGGAGACGGCGATGTCGCGCCGCTCCACGGGCACGGCCTGGTACACCACCTGTGCTTCTTGTTTCTTGCAGCCGGCCATCGCGAAGAGCGCAGCCAGGATGCAGAGACGCCTCATGCTCTCCCTCCGGTCACGAAATCCCGCTCGACGTGGCCGTCCTTCAGGTGCACCTGCCGCCGCGCGTGGGCCGCGATGTCGGGTTCGTGGGTCACGAGGACGATGGTCTGCCCCTCGCGAAAGAGTCCCTCGAAGAGCTGGAGAATCTCCTCGCTCGTCGCGCTGTCCAGGTTTCCCGTGGGCTCGTCGGCCAGGAGAATGCTCGGCTGGTTCACCAGCGCGCGCGCAATGGCCACGCGTTGTCGCTGTCCACCGGATAGCTCGTTGGGTCGGTGCTGCATCCGGTCGCTGAGACCGACGCGCGTGAGCGCCTCCACCGCCATCGCGCGGCGCTCCTTCGAGCCGAGCCCCGCATAGACGAGTGGAAGCTCGACGTTGTTGAGCGCGGTGGCCCGCGGGAGGAGATTGAAGGTCTGGAAGACGAACCCGATCTCCTTGTTCCGGATCCGGGCCAGCTCGTCGTCCTCGAGGTCCGACACCCGGTGCGCGTTGAGCCAATACTCGCCACCCGTTGGACTGTCGAGGCAGCCGATGAGGTTCATCAGCGTGGATTTGCCCGAGCCCGACGGGCCCATCACGGCGACGAACTCGTTCTTGCGGATGGTGAGATCGACGCCGCTCAGCGCGTGCACCACCTCGCCTCCCATATCGTAATCCCGTTGAAGATTGCGGGTCACGATGACGGCGTCTCGCGGCACGTCGGCCGGGAGCATCGCCATCCGCTCGGCGGTATCGCCCAGGGAAGAAGTCACAGCGTTCGTCCGATCAGCGCTTCCAGCTGCGCCTTGGCGCGGAGGTAGTCGAATCTGGCGACCACGACGTCCACCTCCGCCTGGTTGAGAGCTTCCTGCGACGTGAGCACGTCGACGATCGTGGATGCCCCGAGGCGGTACCGCTCCTGCTGAACCCGGAGATCCTCCCTGGCGGCGGCGACGCTCGTCTGCGTGATCTCGATCGTGGTGCGGGCTGCGGCCAGCGCGGCCAGTTGAGCGGTGAGTTCCGCGTCGACTTGACGCTGCTCGTCGGCCGCGGTGGCCTCGGCCAGATCGAGCGAGGCCGAACGCTGCGTGACGGTCAGCTCCCGGTCGAAGCCGTTGAACAAGGTCCACCGCAGGCCCAGGCTCACCTGGCGCTGGTTGAACAGGTCGTAATCGGTGGTTCTGCTGCCGTTCCAGTTGGTGCTCGCCGCGAGATTGAGGCTCGGCCAATAGGCGGCGCGCGAGGCGCGGAGGTTGGCGCGCGCCGCGTCGGCGTTGGCGACGGCCTGCTGGACTCTGGGCGAGCGCGATTCCGCTTCCCCACGAACCGCGGCGGTGTCTACCTCGGGTACGACCCGATAGAATGCGGAATCGTCCGCGGCCTGTACGCGCCCCTTCTCGCCGATCAGGCGGGCCAGGCCTGCTTCCGCGCTTGCCAGGTCGGTCTGCGACTGGATCAGAGCGAGCTGGGTACTGCCGAGAGTCACGAGCGAGCGCAGCGAGTCCGACCTGGTCGCCGAGCCCGCGTGCAGCTTGTTCACCGAGATCTTGAGCTGCTCCTCCGCGCGCCGCACGCTGGCCTCGCGCACACCGACGAGCTGCGACGCCGCGAGGGCATCGAAGAATTGATTGGTCGTGGTGAGGGCCTGCTGAAACCGGGCGTCCACCAGCGAGGCGCCCGCGGCGGCCTGCTCGGCCTTGGCGGCGCGCATGTCGGCCCCGCGCCGGAATCCGGTGAACAGGTCGACGTTGGCGGAGAGCCCCGCGCTCACACTGCGGCTGCTTCGGTTTCCGGAGATGACCTGTTGGGTGACCGGATCGACGCTGGAGGGTCCTTCGGAAAAGAAGTCGCTGGCGGACGAGGTGGCGCTCACGGTCGGCAGGTAGGCTCCCCAGGCGCTCCGCCGCTGGGCTCCGGCCGTCTCCACGTTGCCGCGGGCCTGGACGACGCCCGGCTGGAGCCGTTCCGAGACGCGGATCGCGTCCTGGAGCGTGACCGTGCGAACCTGCGCCCCGAGCCGGGGTGCCGTTGCGAACGACAGAACCAGCAGGGATACGTGGACGCTTCTCATGCCTCTCGGAGCTCGTGGGGACAGTTCGGAAGATACTCCCGGACAGGATTCCCGGCCCCACGGCATCGTCGCGCCGTGAGACCCACTCGATCTACACCTTCGGGGGTGGGCCCGTTGGGTCCCGGAGGCCTCCCCGCGACCATTTCAGGCACTCAGGCACCTCCAACGAGCAGGAGCGCCGTGGTGTATACTGCCACTGACGTCTCCCGCCGGGCCGTCCGACGGGACCCTTCCGGCGGCTCACTTTTCACAGGATGCCGGGGAAGGCTACGTCCAATTCCGTACTCGCCGTGGTGAGCGCCGGGCAGGAGGACGATCCTCCTCGCGATGAGCCGGCGCCGCTGCCCCCTGATCCCGAGGAGGCGGCTGCGATCGCCCGCGTCCAGCAGGGCGACACCGAGCAGTTCGAGCTTCTGGTACGGCACTACATGCGGGGCGCGTTCGCCGTCGCCTTTCGCCTCCTCGGCCACCGGCAGGACGCGGAGGACGTGGTCCAGGAGGCCATGCTCGCCGCCCTCGCGAATATCCGGACGTTCGATGTCTCACGGCGTTTCGGTCCCTGGCTCTATCGGATCGTGGTCACCCGCGGGCTCAACTTCCGGAAGTCACGGTCGCGAAGGCAGGGCGAGTCCATCGACCGAGCGGAATTCGCGAGCCGGGAAGCAGGGCCGGAGATCAATACCGAGCGGGCGGCGCTGCGGGAGGCGGTGCAGGAGGCCATGGCGCGTCTTCCGGAGCGCCAGCGGATGGTGGTGCAGCTGTTCGAGCTGGATGGATTTTCGGGCGCCGAGATCGCCGCGATGCTGGAGATTCCCGCCGGAACGGTGCGGTGGCTGCTTCACGAGGCGCGCGGTTCGCTGCGGGAGATGCTTGCCCAATTCGAGGAGTCGGCAGGATGAGTCACGAGATTCGATGGGATAAGGATCCGACCCCGGATGCGTCGCTCGCGCGGCTGCTCCGGGCCGGCGGTGCGGCCGTGCCCGAGAGCGCGGTGGACTGGGAGGGTCTTTGTCAGGCCGTCATGGATCGTGTGGGAGTCGAGTCGGCCGGCAGGTACGGCTGGCTGGAGGTGGTGGCCCGGTGGGGTCCGCCTGCGATGGCCGCGAGTCTGGTGGCAATGCTTCTCAGTGGCTTCTTCTGGCAGGCCCTCACCCAAACCGCCGAGCCGGAGATCGCCAGCGCCGCGCCCGAGTCCGTCGCCGTCGCCCGCGCCGCGTCGGCCTACCCGGATGAACCCGCCTTTGCCTCACTGGTACGAACCGAGCATCACGACGAGTTCACCGCCTGGGGCATTCGATGAACCCACTCCGAAGCTCGCGCCTCCTCGCGGCCATCGTGATCCTCCTCGTCGGGCTCGCCGGCATCGCGATCGGGGCGGCCATCGATCGAACCGTGGAGCACCGGCGGATGATGTCCATCATCGTCGGCGGCGTCGCGCCCAAGGGCCCGCCGCCGGAAGCACGCCGATGGGTGCTGTCGCGGCTCCAGAGCGAGCTCGACCTCACCCCGGCCCAGCGCGAGCGGGTCGATACACTGCTGGCGCGGCGCGAGGCCGACGTGCGCGCGCTGATGACCGAGGTCCGGCCACGATTCGAGGCCATCTCCGATCGCACCCGTCGCGACATTCTCGCGGCGCTCACGCCGGACCAGCAGAAGCGATTTGGCGAGATGAAGAAGCGGGCGACGGCTCCGCCAGAACGCTGAGGCGCGTCAGCGGTCGGCGCGGCGCCGGAATGCTTCCCGCCACGCGCTGATCGCGAGCCAAGCGCACAGAGCCCCGAAGGTATACGCCGCGGTCTTCGGCAGCACGAAGAAGAACACTCCCAACACGATCAGCACGACGGTGAGCGGCAGGAAGATCGAACGCCGCGCGTTGGCGATCACGATCCGCAGCACGACGGCCGCCCGTTGCCGCCGTTCCCGCACACTCTTGTGATGTTCCGGGACCGTGATCTCGGGCTCCTGATGGCTCAACGCAGTCGGCAGGGCCGACGAGATGCGATGCGGTCCGCGCACCGGGCGTCGGGTGACCTCCCGGCTTCGGGCGATGTCGACCCGGAACTGGCGCTCCATCGCGTCGGCCAGCCCGGTGTTCTCGATCAGGACGTCGAGCTCCCAGTTGCCCATCAGGCTCGACGCGTTGAGGTTGCTCGACCCGATGCGGCTCCACTGCGCGTCGGCCACGATGGTCTTGGCGTGGAGCATCGGGCCTTCCCACTCGAAGATCCGGACGCCGCTCTTGAGCAGCTCGCGATATCCGATCCGTGAGAGATTGCGGACGAACGGCAGATCGCTGCTTCCCGGGACCAGCAGCCGTACGTCGACCCCATCTCTGGCCGCGTCCTGGAGGGCGAGGATCAGGCGAGGCGGCGCCACGAGATACGCGTCCGTGATCCATAGCCGGCTGATGCTCCCCGCTGCCAGCAGCTCGGTCACACGGTAGGTGCGCTCGCGCCCCGGCTCTCCGCTGATCACGCGCACCTCCGCTTCCCCCTGCGGCGCCACGGCGCCCGCCATTTCTTCCGGCGGCACGACTCCTCCCGACACGGACCAGGTGTGACCGAACGACTGATCGAGCAGGCCCGCGGCGGGGCCGGCCACCTCGACCGCTGTATCGCGCCACGGCCACCGCCCGCCGCGCTCCTCGCCGAGCCACTCGTTTCCGATACAGAGGCCGCCCAGCACGGCGCGGGTGCCGTCCACGACGACCAGCTTCCGGTGATTGCGCGAGACGTTGGCGACGAGATCGAGCGGCTGGAATGGATGGAAGGCGCGCACGTCGATGCCGGCGCTCCGGAGCGCACGCCAGTAGCGCCGCCTGGTGGCCGACGAGCCGAACGCGTCATAGAGGACTCGGACATGCACGCCTTCGCGCGCGCGCGCCATCAACGCCTCGGCGAATCGCCAGCCCGTGTCGTCGCTCCGGATGATGTAGTTCTCGAAGTGGATCCAGCGGGTGGCCTGGGCGATGATCTCGAGCATCCGCGCATACGCCTCGGGGCCGTCGATGAGCACCCGGACGTCGTTGCCGGGCACCGGCCTGCTTCCCGCCGCCCGGTTGAACGCGGAGGTGATCGACTCCTCAGCCGCGAGTCGAACGGCCGTCAGACGACGCCCAGCCCCAGGGCCCGCTCGTGCGGGCGGAGCGAGCGCAGCACGAAATCGATGTGCTCCTCGAGTGGCACACCGAGCTCCGCCGCGCCCTGCGTGACGTCGTCGCGACTCACGCCCCGCGCGAACGCCTTGTCCTTGAGCTTCTTCTTCACGCTCGACACCTCGAGATCGGCCAGACTCCGGGACGGGCGGACCAACGCGCACGCCACGAGAAAGCCGCAGAGCTCGTCCACCGCGAACAGCGCCCGGGCCATCGCCGTCTCCCGTGGGACCCCAGTGTAGTTGGCATGGCCCAGGATGGCGCGCTGCATCGGTTCCGGGAGACCCTCCGCCGTGAGGCGGCGGACGCCCTCGGACGGGTGCTCCTCGGTGGCCGAATGTGATGCGTTCGGAAAACGCTCGTAGTCGAAGTCGTGCAGCAATCCGACGAGGCCCCAGGCGTCGGGGTCCTCGCCCGCTCGTTCGGCCATGGCGCGCATCGCGATCTCGACCGCGTACATGTGCTTCCGCAGCGCGTCTGACGCGGTGTACTCATGCACCAGATCGAGAGCGCGTTCCCGCGTCAGCATGGAGGCGTCACGATCGCACGGGTCATTGCTGCGCGAGGCCCGCTGTCAGGGGAACCCGCGTGGCCATCTCGCCATCGAGCGTGATCTCGAACGCATAGCCCCCGGGGCGGGGAAGCGGCACGTCGAACACCAGGACGGCGCCGGCCTCGACGTCGACCACACCGGCCGGGGGCTCGCCGAACTGCACCGTGCCCTCGCCACCCAGCAGCTCGTGGCCCTCCTCGTCCACGAACCGGATCCGGATCGTGTGGACGCCGATCTCGGTGCGACGCCCGCGCACCCGGAGCACCAGATGAGTCCGGGGGCACACCGCCGGAAAGTTCGTCAACCAGACATGCTGGAAAATGCCCAGGACGCTGAGCTTTCCCTGCTGGTCGATGAGGGCGTAGTCGGCGACGAGTGCGAAGTCGAGATGCAGGTTCAGGCGACTCGGATGGAGGTGATGACGTCGTTCTGCTTGATGCTGTTGACGACGTCCATCCCCTGACGCACCTGGCCGAAGACGGTATGGACCCGGTCGAGATGCGCCTGCGGGCTGTGACAGATGAAGAACTGGCTGCCCCCCGTGTCCTTACCGGCATGGGCCATGGACAGCGTCCCGGCAACGTGCTTGTGGGTGTTCAGGTGCGTCTCGCATTTGATCTTGTAGCCGGGGCCACCGGTGCCCACGCGCGGATTGCCGGCCTCGCGGGAGAAGGGATCGCCCCCCTGGATCATGAAGTTGGGAATGACACGATGAAAGCGGGTCCCGTCATAGAACTCGCTATTGGCGAGCTTCTCGAAGTTCGAGACGGTGCCCGGTACCTCGGTGTCGAACAGGTCGGCGACGATGGTGCCTTTGCTCGTCTCAATGGTCGCGGTCTTGGCCACAGGCGATCCTCACGGTGCGGAGTAAACGGTGGGGAAATCTATACGCGATGGCCCTTACATCGGCACCGCCGCGGGTAAGGCGGCGAGCGTATCTCGCCAGGTCTGCAGATCACCCGCCGGCGAGCTGCAGCTCGTCCCGCTGCACGCGTACCCCCGCGGGCTCACGCCAGTCTCGATCATCGCGGCGAGCGGGGCCGGCAGGCGATCCCGCGCCGCATCCGCCCGCAGCCGCCGGATGATCTGCCGGGGCGCGAAGCCCGCCAGCGCCGCAGCGTGCATCGCGTCCGCGGTTTCGTCGCCCGTGTCCCCCACGATGACGAGATGCGTTGCAGGATTGACGTGCCAGTCGACGGCCAGCAGGTAGGCCGCGCTGTGTACGCCGAGGTCTTCGGGACGCCCGCCGAAGGCGCGCAGCAATGCCTCGCCGCGCTCGCGCCACGACCGCTCCCCGGTGAGCTCATGAAGCCGGGCACATACGATCCCGGCCACCCCGTTCGGCGACGGGGTCGGTGTGTCCTGCACCGGTTTCGCGCGCGCGGGCAGGAGCCCTTGCGCGCGCTCGCTGGCCGACGCCGTATCGAACAGGCCGCCGCCGCCGGGGTCGGCGAAATCGGCCCAGACGCGCTGCATCAGCAAGACCGCCCATGCGAGCCAGGACGGATCCCCGGTCGCCTCGAACGCGTCGAGAGCGGCTGCACTGACCTGGACCTGATCGTCCAGCAGATTGGTCACGCCGCCAGGCGTATGGGCCACCAGATTCGTCTCCCCGGTCTCCCGGCGGAGACGCGACATCGTGCGCAGGGCATGCTCCCGAGCCCATGCGTCGTCGAGCACCGCACCAGCCCGGAGGAGCGCGGAGGCCATCATCGCGTTCCAACTGGCGTAGCAGGTCCGGTCGACGAAGGGCGCCGGCCGGGACGCGCGTGCCGCCCGCATCTTCCCCTTGGCGGCGTCGAGAAGCTGCCGGGTCTCCTTCGCGTCCCGTCCGATTCGCCGGGCGATGGCTTCCACCGATTCCGCGACGTACAGCACGTTCCTGCTGGGATCGTGATGCATCTCGCCGGCCGTGCCGATGTCGTAAAAGGCCGACGCGACCTCCATTTCCTGGGGACTCAGGACGGCAGCCGTTTCCTCCCTCGTCCACGTGAAGTAGTTCCCGTCGTCGTCGAGGCCGACGTCGGCGTCCTGGCTCGCCGCATAGCCCCCCTCGGGGTCCGCCATCACGTCCCGCACCCAGCCGACGATCCCTCTCGCGACATCGGCGTACTCCTCGATGCCGAAGACCGCGAACGCCTCGGTGTACGCCCTCAGCAGCTCCGAGTTGTCGTACGACATCTTCTCGAAGTGCGGCACGATCCACTCCGCGTCCACGCTGTAGCGGTGAAAGCCGCCGGCGAGCTGGTCGTACACACCGCCGCGCCCCATCCCTTCGAGTGTCCGGTGGATGACGGTGCGGGTGAGGCTGTCGTGGGTGTCACACCAGCGATGGAGGAGGAAGAGGATCGCCGTAGGGTGAGGGAACTTCGGCTGACTCCCGAAGCCCCCCCGCACGGGATCGAAGACGCGGGTCATGGTCTGCGTCGCGTCCGCGAGAACCGAGGGAGGGAGATCGCCGGGGGCCGTCTCGTCGAGGTCCGCGACAACGACGCGCCGGATCGCGCCGGCCTGGGCCTGGACCTGCTCCGGCCGCGATCGGTACGCCTCGAGGACCGACGACAGCACGGCGCGGAAGCCCGGCCGGCCATACTTCCCATCGGGTGGGAAGTACGTGCCCCCGTAGAACACCTCACCGCCTGGTGTGAGAAACGCCGTCAACGGCCAGCCACCCTGCCGTGTCAGCGCCTGCACCGCCCGCTGGTACCGCGCATCCACATCGGGGCGCTCGTCGCGGTCCACCTTGATGCAGACGAATTGATCGTTCAGGAAGGAGGCGAGGTCGGGATCCTCGTACGATTCGCCATCCATCACATGGCACCAGTGACACCAGACGGCGCCAATGTCCAACAGGACGGGACGATCCTGGCTCCGAGCCGCCTCGAAGGCTTCATCGGACCATGGAAACCAGTGCACCGGCTGGTGGGCCGCCGATTGGAGGTAGGCGGACCTGGATTCGGCGAGACGGTTGGCGGTCATGAGAGGGAAGCTAGTACATCGGCTGGAAGCTGA
>DATBSO010000020.1:0-3098 GCA_036559745.1 Gemmatimonadales bacterium
GCCGCGGTCACCGACGACGACGTCAGCAGTGGCGGCATCCCTCTCCGCACCGCCCGCCCCGTGCGGGTCGGCGGCGGCGACGTGCTGGCCCAGCGCATCTCGTATGCGGGGGAGCTGGGATGGGAGCTGTACGTGGAGCCAGCCTGGGCCGTGCAGCTGTGGGACCGATTGGCGGAGGCTGGCGTCGAGCACGGGCTCGCCGTCTTCGGTTACCGCGCCCTGGACAGCCTGCGGTTGGAGAAGGGATATCGGTACTACGGGACGGATCTGACGATGACGGAAACGCCCCTCGAGGCCGGCCTCGGCCGGTTCGTGGCTTGGGACAAGCCCGACTTCGTGGGCCGCGATGCGCTTGTCGCCCGCCGGGACGCCGGGCCTCCGGCCGTGCGGATCCGGAGCGTCCTGGTCGGCCCCGGGCCCTTGGACGAGGGCGATGACGGCTGGTTGCCGGTGTACGGCGGCGAGGCGGTCCGGGTCGAGGGTGAGCCCGCCGGCCGGCTGCGGAGTGTGGGGTACGGACACTCATTGCGCCGCGTGATCGGGTACGTGTATCTTCCGACCCACGTCGCGGAAGGGTCGGAAGTCGAGATCGAGATCCTGGGGCAGGCGACTTCTGCGACGGTCGTTCCCGACGCGCTGGTCGATCCCAAGGGTGATCGGATGCGCGGCTAGCTGGGAGTCAAACGGTGCCCCTCGTTGGCGGACGGACTCGCGGGAAACAGACGAAGGTCTTCTTCGCCACCGATGTCCACGGCTCGGAGCGGACCTGGCGAAAGTTCCTGAGCGCGGCGAAGTTCTACGCGGCGGACGTCCTGGTCATGGGCGGCGACGTCATGGGCAAGCTCGCGGTCCCGGTGATCCGAGAGAAGAACGGCCACTACCGGGCCACCATCCACGGGCGCGTCGAGCAGCTTGATACGGCGGCAGAAGTCGAGCAGGCGCGCGAGGTCATCGGCGGATTGGGCTTCTACGACGTGGTCATGGAGGAAGACGAGTACCGGTCCGTCCGAGACAACCCGGCGGCCATCGACGAGCTGTGGCGACGCCTTGCCACCGAGCGCCTTGCGCGCTGGATCGAGCTGACCGAGGATCGGCTCGGGCCGGCCGGCATCCGGTGCTTCGTGTCCGGCGGCAACGATGACCTGCTCGAAGTCATGGAGTGGCTGCCATCCGAGGGAACGCGCTCCTTCACGGCCTGCGAGAGTCGGGTGGTCCCGCTCGACGACGACCACGTCATGGTCAGCCTGCCGTACGTCAACCCGACCCCCTGGCACACCCCCCGCGAGGCGCCAGAGGAAGAGCTGGCGGCCATGATCGATCGCAACGTGGAAGGCATCACCGATTTTGGCAATGTCGTCTTCAACTTCCACGCTCCGCCGGTCGACTCAACGCTGGACACCTGCCCGATGCTCGACGCCACGACCGACCCGCCTTCCCAGGTCGTCCGCGGCGGGCAGCCGGTCCTGTACGGCGCGGGAAGCACGGCCGTTCGTGCTGCCCTCGAGCGCTACCAGCCTTTGCTCGGATTGCACGGCCATATTCATGAGTCGCAGGCCGCTGCGCGGCTGGGTCGGACCTTGTGCATCAACCCCGGAAGCGAATACGGTGAAGGGGTGCTGCGGGGCACACTGGTGAACCTGATGAACGGCAAGGTGGACAGCTATCAGATGACGACCGGTTGAGGGGGCCGCCCCACCCGGTGGCGGGGTCGACAGCGTCGAGAGGAGGTGTCGAAGGAGTAGCCCCTGACGGCCGGACGGCCGCCGATCGAAGGCGCGAGATGCGCTGACTACTGATCGAACAAAGGAGGTTGATAGGGTGGCGACAGCGACCACGCTTCCTGGCGCCCCAACACCGGAAGTCTTCGTCCGGAAGTCCTCCGGCCTTGTGCGGGTGATGTCCCCGTCGTCGGCGTTCATCTACAACGTCCTGACGATGGGATTGATCTTTCCCTGGACCTACCTGTGGGCCCCGGGCGCGTTGCCCGGCGGACAACTCGTGTGGGGGATTCTGCTGGCGATGCTCTTGGAGATTCCGATCGCCCTCTCGTACGTCTGGCTTTCGACCACGTTTCCGCGGACAGGCGGCGACTACGTCTTCCAGAGTCGGGTGTTCGGTGGCGGCATCGCGTTCACCCTCGTATTCTCCGGCTTCGTAATCTGGATTCTCCAGTGGGTTGCCCTTTCAGGGTGGCTCTTGGCCGCGCTCGGCTTGGCGCCGCTGTTCCTCGGCCTGGGAGCGTCGCTGAACTCACCACAGCTGGTCGAGATTTCGACCTGGTTCACGACCCCTGAGGGGATCATCATCACCAGCATCGCCAATGCGGCGATCGCGATGCTCATCCTGATCTCGGGCTTCGTGAACTACGTTCGGCTGCAGCGCGTCATGTGGGTCGCGATCCTGCTGGCGTTCGGCACGATGCTCGTGGTCCTGGTCACGACGAACGCGGCCGACGTACCAGCCAAGCTCGACGCATTCTCGGCGGCGATCGGCGGCTCATCGACCTTTACGGCCGACGCGACCGCGGCAGCCACGGCAGCGGGCGTGGACCTCAATCCCGCCTTCAGCCTCCTGGCGACCCTGCTGATCGCTCCCATCGCCTGGACCTCGCTCCAGTGGGCGACCTATAGCAGCCAGCAGAACGGCGAGATCAAGTCCGCCGGAAACTTCCGGAGCCAGGCGTTCATCATCGTGGGCTCGCTTGTCGTCACCGGGCTGCTGCTGGCGCTCCTTGCGTTCGTGCTGGAGAACGCCGTTGGCTCGGAGTTCCTGTACGTCGCAGGCTCGGGGTATTGGAGCGGCGTCTCGGAAGCGACGCTCGCCGGCTCATTCCTGTGGCCGAACATCCTCGCGACGGCGATTGCGTTCAGCCCGATCGTGACCTTGATCATCGCGTTCGGGTTCATCATGAACAGCCACCAGATCGTCCACAACTGCTACATCGGCATGACCCGTGTCATGCTGGCCATGTCGTTCGACCGGATCCTGCCTGAGATGGTGAGCCGGGTGAGCGGGCGTTTCCGGACTCCGGTCAACGCCCACCTCATCTATTTCTTGGCCAGCATCCCGGTGATCTGGCTGTACAACACGTTCGCCTA
>DATBSO010000021.1:0-8813 GCA_036559745.1 Gemmatimonadales bacterium
ATACTTCCCAGCCTTGTCCGCATAGCTGACCTCGCAAATGTCATCGGCATCGGCCTCGAAAAAGATCACCTGGCTGATGCCTTCATTGGCGTAGATCTTTGCCGGCAAGGGGGTGGTGTTGGAAATTTCCAGCGTGACGTGACCTTCCCATTCGGGCTCGAACGGGGTCACGTTGGTGATGATGCCGCATCGCGCATAGGTGCTTTTCCCGACGCAGATGGTGAGCACCTCCCGCGGAATCCGGAAATACTCGATCGAACGTGCCAGTGCGAAGCTGTTCGGCGGCACGATGCAGACGTCACCCTCGAACTCGACCAGCGACCGGGAATCGAACTCCTTGGGGTCGACGACAGCGCTCAGGACGTTGGTGAAGATCTTGAATTCGGGCGCCACCCGCATGTCGTATCCGTAGCTCGACACGCCATACGAGATCACGCGCCTGCCCTTCGCATCCAGCTCGCGCACCTGGCGCTCCACGAAGGGGTCGATCATCCCGCGCTCGCGGGCCATCCGCCGTATCCAGCGATCGGACTTGATGGACATCGTGCCTCGTCGTGAGGGAGACGGGATCGCCACTCCGCCCTCGGGCGGGGTGGCTGCAGGATCGGCGGGGAATATAGCGGGTCCGGGTTGAAACACCTTTCTGAGGCGGTTAACTTCACGCCGAAAGTGAAAATTTTCACGAAAGAAGCGACCTCATGCTTCAGCCCTACGCTCCGCTACTGGTGCTGATCGCGTTCGTGATCGCGAACGCCGTCCTCATGCTGGGGGCGTCGCATCTGCTGTCCACATACCGGCGGACTCCGGCCAAGATCGCGCCGTACGAGTCCGGCATGCCGGCCCTGGGGACTGCGCGGGAGCGGTTTTCGATCCAGTTCTACCTCGTGGCGATGCTGTTCATCATCTTCGACATCGAGACCGTGTTCATGATTCCCTGGGCCGTGGCCTTCCGGCAGCTGGGGGACATGGCCGGCCTCCTGATCATCGAGATGCTGGTCTTCATCGTCATCCTCGCCGTCGGGTACGTCTACATCTGGAAGCGGGGGGCCCTGCAGTGGGACTGAGCCGCATCCAGCCCGAGAGCACCACCGTTTCCTCCGTTTCGCCCAACTGGGTGACCACCCGCCTCGATTTCCTCACCAATTGGGCTCGCAGCAACTCGCTCTGGCCGATGCCGTTCGGGACCGCGTGCTGCGCCATCGAGTACATGGCGACGGCGGCCAGCCGGTTCGACATCGCCCGGTTCGGGATGGAGCGGCAGAGCTTTTCGCCGCGCCAGGCCGATGTCCTGATCTGCGCCGGCAGACTGCCGTTCAAGCTCGCGCCGGTGATCCGGCGGATCTGGGACCAGATGCCGCAACCCAAGTGGGCGATCTCCATGGGTGCCTGCGCCTCTTCGGGCGGCATCTTCGACAACTACGCCATGGTCCAGGGCATCGACACCATCATTCCCGTGGACGTCTACGTTCCAGGATGCCCGCCAAGGCCGGAGGGTCTCATCTACGGTATCCGGCTGCTCCAGAAGAAGATCATGGGCGAGAGCATCGATGATGACCTCCTGCGCGACGAGAAGCTGGTCGGCCCGGACGGGCTTTTCCTCCCCGCCGAGCGGGTGGACGAACTGAGCGAGCCATTCGGAAACTCGGTGCACCAAACCCGCACCTCATGACCACGCTCTCGCCCTCCGTAACCCCGCTCCGCGCCGAGTTCGGGGACGCCATCGAGCGGCATACGGTGTCGTGTGGCGACACCATCGTGTATGTCGCCCGGGCCCGGGCCCACGATGTCCTCGCCTGGCTCAAGGACGCCGCCGACCAGCGTTTCGACTATCTCACGGACGTCACCGCCGTCGAGTACCGCGACCCGGAGCGCCCGCTCGAGGTGGTCTATCAGCTGCGCTCCCTCGGCCGGCGGGCCGACCTCCGGGTCAAGATCGAGCTCGACAAGCGAAGCCCGCTCGAGGTTCGCTCGGTGTGGGACCTCTGGCACGGGGCCGATTGGCTCGAGCGGGAGGTGTATGACATGTTCGGCGTGGTCTTTACCGGCCATCCGGACCTGCGCCGTATCCTGATGTGGGAGACCTACGCGGAGGGCTTCCCGCTGCGGAAGGACTTTCCGCTCCGCGGGCACTTCAGCCGGGCCGAGCAGACGCGCCAGGCGCTCGCGGCCAATCCCGAAGCCCACTATTCCATGGAAGAGCTCAGCATCGCCGACGCGTTCGACGACCTGCCCGCCGACATGCGGGAACGGCTTGCGCGCGGCGAACGGGGGTTTCTGCGGTGAGTCTCCGAACGGTCGAGATGTCGCTGGCCACGCCGGGCCTCGATGCCGAGGGACGGCCAACCCGGATTCCCCTGACCGCGTCGCCCCGGGCGAACCAGTTCGACGAGGATTTCGGCGCCGAACACATGCTGGTGAACATCGGCCCCCAGCATCCGGCGACGCACGGGGTGCTCCGCCTCGTGATCGAGCTGGAAGGGGAGACGGTCAAGCGCTGTATTCCCCACCTCGGCTACCTGCACTCCGGCTTCGAGAAGCTCGGGGAGTACCGTCACTACAACCAGATCATCCCCCTCACCGATCGCACCGACTACCTCTCGCCCATGGCGAACAACGTCGCCCTCGCGCTGGCGGCCGAGAAGCTCATGGGCATCACGGTCCCCGAGCGGTGCCGCGTGCTGCGGGTGATCGCCTGCGAGATGAGCCGGATCATCTCCCACCTCGTGTGGCTCGGTACTACTGGGATCGATCTGGGCGCGTACACCCCGTTTCTCTGGTCGTTCCAGCAGCGTGAACGCATCTACAACCTCCAGGAGATGTGGACCGGCGCCCGGCTCACCACGAGCCTCACACGCGTGGGCGGCATGATGGCCGACATCCCGGAGGGTTTCGAGGACGGCCTTCGCGACTTCACACGGACCTTTCCGAAGACGCTGGCCGAGGTGGACACGATGTTCACCCGGAACGCGATCTGGATCGGCCGGACCCAGGGAGTCGGCGCGCTAACCGCCGAGGAAGCGATCAACTATTCGCTGTCCGGACCGATGCTGCGCGCGAGCGGGGTGGATTACGACGTGCGGAAGGATCGGCCGTACCTCGACTACGAGACGTACGACTTCGACGTTCCCGTCGGCGAATACGGCGACATCTACGATCGGTATCGGGTGCGGCTGGAGGAGATGACCCAGTCGAACCGTATCCTAGAGCAGGCACTCGACCGGTTGACCCGTCTCCAGGGCGCGCCGGTCAACGTGGACGATCCCCGGGTGATCCTTCCTCCCAAATCGCGGGCGATGAGCGATATGGAGGCGATGATCTTCCATTTCAAGCAGGTGATGGAGGGCGTGAAGCCGCCGGCGGGTGAGGCATACCTGGGAATCGAGAACCCCAAGGGCGAGCTCGGGTACTACTTCGTCTCCGACGGCACGAGCAAGCCGGTGCGGTGGCGCATACGCCCCCCGTCGTTCATCAACCTGGCGAGCCTGCCCAAGATGTGCGAAGGCGCGCTGCTCGCCGACGTCATCGCGATCAATGCCAGTGTGGACATCGTGATGGGAGAAGTCGACCGGTGAGCGCTCACAGCGGACCAGGCACGGCGATGCACGCGGAGACCCACGAGCCGGTCTTTGTCGGCCAAACCCGCGAGCGGCTCGAGCGCCTCTTCGGCAGTTACCCGACGAAGCAGGCGTGCCTGCTGCCGGCCCTCTGGATGGTGCAGGAGGCGCGCGGGTGGATCTCCGAGCCGGGGATCGAGGAAGTCGCCGCGATCCTGGAGCTGACGCCCGCCTACGTCAAGGGCGTGGTCTCGTTCTATACGATGTATCACACCCATCCGGTCGGCCGCCATTTCATCCAGGTTTGTACGACGTCACCCTGCAACATCTGCGGCGCCGAGGACGTGGTGCGGTCGCTGCTCGAGAAGACCGGCTGCCGCGAGCTCGGCGCCACGAGCGCCGACGGACGCTTCACCGTAGTCGAGGTGGAATGTCTCGGCGCCTGCGGTTTCCCCACCCCCATTCTCGTGGACGACGATTTCATCGAAGACGTGACACCGGACAAGGTGCCGGGCATCCTGCAGAGGTATTCGTAGTGGGCTATCCACACCCGAGTCATCCAAAGGAAACGGTCGTCCTCTCGAAGTACTTCGGCGACGCCGGCGCACGCACCTTCGACGGATGGGTGCAGCGTGGCGGCTACGAGGGGCTCCGCAAGGCCCTCGGCATGTCGCGCGAAGCGATCATCGAAGAGGTGAAGGCGTCCGGGCTCCGTGGCCGCGGCGGTGCCGGCTTCCCCACCGGTCTCAAGTGGTCGTTCATGCCGAAGGACGTCGTCAAGCCTCACTACCTGGTCTGCAACGCCGACGAATCGGAGCCGGGCACATTCAAGGACCGCGAGATCATGCGCTGGACGCCCCACGCGCTGATCGAAGGCTGCGCGATCGCGGCGTACGCCATCGGCGCGGAGCGCTGCTACATCTATATTCGCGGCGAGTTCACGGAGCCGCTCAAGATCATGACGGCCGCGGTCGCCGAGGCCTATGCGAATGGAGCGCTCGGCGCGAGCGCCTTCCGGAGCGGCCGGCGGATCGAGATCGTGCTGCACCGCGGGGCCGGGGCATACATCTGCGGCGAAGAGACCGCGATGATGAACTCGCTCGAGGGGAAGCGCGGTAATCCCCGGATCAAGCCTCCGTTTCCCGCCGCGGCCGGCCTCTTCGGGATGCCGACGACCATCAACAACGTGGAGACCCTCGCGGCCGTTCCGCACATCCTGATGCGGGGCGCGGACTGGCATAAGAGCCTGTGTCTCGGCAACCCGAAGAGCACCGGCACCAAGCTGATCTCCATCTGCGGCCACGTCGCCCGGCCGGGCAATTACGAAGTCACGATGGGCACGCCGCTGAAGGACATTCTGTACGAGATGGCCGGCGGTCCCCGACCCGGGCGGACCTTCAAGGCGATCATCCCCGGCGGTTCTTCGGTGCCGATCATGACCCGTCAGGAGGCGGAGGAAGCGCTCTTCGATTACGAGGGCATCGTCGCCAAGGGCTCGATGCTCGGGTCAGCGGGCATGATCGTGATGGACGACACGACCGACATGGTGTATCAGATCTGCCGCCTGGCCCGCTTCTACGCTCACGAGTCGTGCGCGCAGTGTACCCAGTGCCGGGAGGGCACGGCCTGGACCACGCGCATCCTCGAGCGGATTCTGGCGGGGAAGGGGAAGCAGAGTGATTTTCAGCTCCTGCTGGATCTCTCCGAAAACATGACCGGAAAGACCATCTGCGTGCTGAGCGATTCCTGCGCCGCTCCGGTGGTCAGCGGCATCCAGAAGTTCCGATCGGAGTTCGAGGCGTACATGGCGGGCTCGCGCGAGCCGGCGATGGCCGCCGTGTGAGGATGAATGGCTGACGAACTGGTCAACGTCACGATCGAGGGCGCGCAAGTGGCGGTCCCGAAGGGGACCACCATCATCGAGGCCGCCAAGCAGGCGGGCGTGCTCATACCGCACTACTGCTACCACCCGTCGCTGCCCTCTCCTGCCGTCTGCCGGATGTGCCTCGTCGAGGTGGAGAAGGCGCCCAAGCTGGCCCCCGCCTGCGTCACGGCGGTGGCCGAAGGGCAGGTCGTGCACGTCAACAGCGAGAATGCCAAGAAGGCTCGCGAGAGTGTTCTCGAGTTTCTGCTGATCAATCACCCGCTCGATTGCCCGATCTGCGACCAGGCCGGCGAGTGTGAGCTGCAAGACTACGTGTTCCAGGAAGGCCGTTCCGGTACCCGGTACAAGGAGTACGCCAAGCGGTACAACCCGGTGGAGGACTTCGGTCCCGACATCCTGTACGTGCCCAACCGGTGCATCCTCTGCACCCGCTGCGTCCGGTTCATGGAGGACGTCGCCGAGTCGCCGCTGCTCAACGTCTCCGAGCGCGGGGATCGCGCGTTCATTGGGATCGCCGAGTCACAGCGGCTGGATCACCCATGGGCCGGCAACGTGGTGGATCTCTGTCCGGTGGGGTCGCTGCTCTCCAAGGACTTCCTGCACAAGGCGCGAGCCTGGGATCTCGACAAGGCGGCCAGCGTGTGTCCGGGGTGCTCGCAAGGGTGCAACGTGACCATCGACACCCGCGATGACGTCGTCGTGCGCATTCGACCGAGACCCAATCTCGAGATCAACCGGCACTTCATCTGCGACCACGGCCGGATGAACTATCGCTGGATGAATCGCGGCGACCGGGTCGAAGCCCCGCTGGTCCGCGAAGCGGGGCGGCACGTGGCCAGCGACTGGGACACGGCGCTCGACCGGCTGGGCCAGATGCTTCGTGGCGCGTCGGGCTCCGCGGTGATTCTCGCCTCCGGGCGGGCATCGACCGAGTCCCTGGGCCTCGTCCGGCGGCTGTTCGACCGATTCGAGGTCACGTCGGCGGTCCAGGTGCCGCTGGGAGAGGAGGCGCCGCTTCCAGGGATCCCCGGGCTGGCGCTCAGGCGGGAACGCGCTCCCAACGTCATGGGCGCCCAGATGCTGGGCTACTCGACCGACTGGAGCCAGGCGCTCCGCGCTGCCGCCACGGCATCGGTGGTTCTCGTGCTCGATGCCGAGCTCACGGCCGTGGAGGAGGCGGCGCTCGCCGGCGCGGCCGGGCTGATCGTCGTGCTCGGCACCGTCGCCCACGATGCGCTCCGTCATGCCGCGTTGGTCCTGCCGGTGACCACCATGGCCGAGGAGAACGGCACCTACGTGAACCGGGATCACCGCATCCAGCGCTTTCACCAGGCACGGTCTCAGCCCGGGATGGCGCGGCCGGCGTGGTGGGTGGCCGGCGAGGTCCTGGCGGGGCCGGGACCGGACGGTGATGCGCCCTCGACGGCCGAGGAAGCGTTCCGGTTGCTGGGCCGGCATTGGCAGGTCTTCGGCGGAACGTCATACGCCGATATCGGGTTCACTGGCCGCATGCTCTCGGGGGCACCGACCGGGGCGGCCCGATGACCCCGGAGATGAAGGGGTTCCTCCTGCTCAGCGTCATCAAGATGCTGTTGGTCTTCACCGTCACGATGATCGGCGTCGCGCTCCTCACGCTGATGGAGCGCAAGGTCAGCGCCTGGATGCAGAACCGGCGGGGGCCGAACCGGGTGGGCTGGGCCGGGCTGCTCCAGCCTGCGGCCGACGGGCTGAAGAACATCCTCAAGGAAGAGACCTTCCCGGCGCAGGCGAGTCGCATTCTCTTCATCCTCGCGCCGGCCATGTCGTTCGTGCCGGCGCTGCTGCTCTCGGCGGTGATCCCGTTCGCGGCGCCTCTTCCCGTCGACTTCGACTTCACGCTCGGACCGCTCGGGCGCTTCGTGCATCACGGCCTGATGCCGATGGTGGTCGCTGATCTGCCGATCGGGTTCCTTTTCGTGCTCGCGATCAGCTCGCTCGGGGTCTACGGGATCGCGCTCGCCGGCTGGGCGTCCAACAGCAAGTACGCCCTCCTCGGTGGACTGCGCGCGTGCGCGCAGATGGTGTCGTACGAGGTCGCGATGGGGCTCAGTCTGATCCCGGTGCTGCTCATGTCGGGCAGCGTGAGCTTCTCGAGCATCATCGCTCAGCAGCAGACCGGCCTCTGGTACGTGGCGCCGCTGTCCATCTCCTTCTTCATCTTCCTCGTGTCCGGGTTCGCGGAGACCAACCGGCTCCCCTTCGACCTGCCGGAGGCGGAATCCGAGTTGATCGCGGGATACCACACCGAGTACAGCGCGATGAAGTTCTCGTTCTTCTTCATCGCCGAGTACGCCAACGTGGTCACGGTCTCCGCCATGGTCACCACGCTGTTCTTCGGCGGGTGGGACATCCCGGGCGGGTGGGACCAGCAGGGCGGCCTGCTCCAGACGCTCGCGACGGGCGCCGTCTTCTTCCTCAAGGTGATGTTCTGGATCTTCGTCGTGATGTGGATCCGGTGGACCCTGCCTCGGTTCCGGTATGACCAGTTGATGGCGCTCGGCTGGAAGGTCCTGATGCCGATCGCGCTGGCCTACATCATGGTGGTCTGCACCACGATCTACGTGATCGAGCACGTCATGGGAATCACGGAGCCGCGCCGCGAATCGCTCATCCTCTTCGGGGTCAATATCGTGCTCGCTTTCCTCATCTTCGGCCTGCTCGACAGCGGGATCTTCATCAAGGGCTCGATCAGGACCCGTGAACCCGCAGTCCAGCGGCCGGGCCGCGCGGCGGCCTGATGGCGATCGGGGTGAAGGTCCTCAAGCGGCCCGACCGGAGCGTGAGCTACGTCCGCGCCACCCTCAAGGGCATGGCGCTCACCTTCAAGCACATGTTCGAGCCGAAGGTGACGATGCAATACCCCGAGGAGAAGAGCACGGGCCCCGACAATGGCATGGGCCCCTGGAGCATCTCGGACCGGTGGCGCGGAACGCACCGGATGCTCACCGACGAGCAGGGACGCTCGAAGTGCGTCGCCTGCGGCCTCTGCCCCCAGATCTGTCCGGCCAACTGCATCAAGCTCGTGCCCGGCGAGGACGAACAGGGCAACCGGTACCCGTTGATCTACGAGATCGACGAGTTCCGGTGCGTCTTCTGCGGGTATTGCCAGGAAGTGTGTCCCGAGGAAGCGATCCACGTCGGGGTCCACTTCGAGAACTCCGAATACACGCGTGACCGGTTCGTGTACGATCTCGAGCGGCTCCAAGCGCAGACCCACCCGGTCTCCACGCTCTGGGACCCCAGCGATCCGCGGGGCGAGTGATGGTCACCACCGTCTTCTGGTTCTTCGCGTTCGTGGCGGTCGTGTCGGCCGCGCTCTGCATCCTGCAGCGCAA
>DATBSO010000022.1:0-25521 GCA_036559745.1 Gemmatimonadales bacterium
TACATCGCGGGCCAGGTGGCGTTCGACAGCGCGGGCGCGGTCGTGGGAGCAGGGAATTTCCAGGCCCAGGCGGAGCAGGTGTTCGCCAACCTGCGCCGGGCCCTCGTGAGCGTGGATGCGTCCTTCAAAGACGTGGTGAAAACGACCACGTTCATCACCGATCTGAAGAACCTGCCCGCCTTGCGGGAAACGCGGACCCGATACTTCGACGCCACGCACCCGCCCGCCAACTCACTCATTCCGGTCGTGACGTTGGCTCGGCCGGATCTGCTGCTTGAAATCGAGGCGGTGGTGGACCTATCCCAGGGCCGTTAGCGGGAGCCGGCATGAACGAGCACGTCACGCTCATGCATCCCGAGCCGCGGGGCCCGACCCCGCGAGGGATGTCGTCGGGGTTTCCGGCAGATCTGCTGAGCCAGTCTGCTGGACGCCTTCGCATCGTTGCCGTGCTGTATGCGATCGTGTTCTTCATGGCCGGCATCTTCCCGGCGCTGCTGTTCCCGGGCGACCGTGCGCGATTCCTCGGGAGTGTGGTGCAGTGGGGCCCCGGCGTGCTCGGCATCGTGGTCGCGGTGCTCGTCGCGGCAGTCATTCGAAGCCCGCGACTGACGCTTCCCATGGCGATGAACATCGGTCTCGGCTTCGAGATCGTCAGCAGCTATTGCATCGCCGCGGCCGAATTCGCCGATCCCATGGGACTCGAGATGCACCGTGGCATGCTCGGGCTCTCGTGGGTCGCCGTGTGGGTCGTGCTGTTCACGGTCGTCGTGCCCACCTCACCGCGCCGGGCGCTGGTGACAGCGCTGGCTTCGGTCAGCTCGGTCCCCGTCATCATCGGGCTCATGATCGCGTCCGACATCACGTCGTTCAGGCTGGAGCCGGCCCTCTTCTTCTTCGGACTCGTGTTCCCCTACCTTCTCGTCGTGGGCATGGCCTACGTCGGCGCCCGTGTGGTCTATCAACTGGGCACCGAGGTCAAGCGAGCGAGGGAGCTGGGGAGCTACCGCCTGGAGAAGAAGCTCGGAGAGGGGGGGATGGGCGAGGTCTGGCGAGCCCGCCATCGCATGCTGGCGAGACCGGCCGCCATCAAGCTCATCCGGTCCTCCAACGGCGGGGGTGATCACGCGGGTGTGTCCGACGAAGCCGTCCGTCGGTTCGAGCGCGAAGCCCAGGTCATCGCGTGCCTGCGTTCACCCCATACGGTGGAGCTCTTCGATTTCGGAAGGGCGGCCGACGGCGCTTTCTACTATGTCATGGAGCTGCTGGACGGCCTCGATGCAGACTCGTTGATCCGGCGTTTCGGGCCCATACCGCCCGAACGTGCCATATACCTGCTCCGTCAGATCTGTCACTCCCTGTCCGAGGCGCAGTCGTGCGGCCTGGTTCATCGTGACATCAAGCCCGCCAATATCTTCCTCTGCCGGTACGGCGAGGAGTACGACTTCGTCAAGGTGCTGGATTTCGGCATCGTGCGGACAGTCAAGGATCCCGAGGACTCGAGCCCGGTCAACACCCGGGAGAACGCGGTCAATGGTACACCGGCGTTTATCGCCCCCGAGCAGGCAATGGGAGCGGCGCTGGATGGGCGTGCAGACATCTACGCGACCGGCTGTGTGGCCTACTGGCTTCTGACCGGGCAATTCGTGTTTGCGGCGGAGACCCCAATGGGACTTCTCCTGAAGCACGCCCAGGCCGTGCCGGCGCCTCCATCGACTCGCACGAGCCTGGCGATTCCGGCGGCACTCGACGACCTCGTGCTCGCCTGTCTGGCGAAGGACCCCGCGGATCGACCGCAGTCCGCTAGAGAGCTCTCGTGCCGGCTGGCAGATGTGAAGGGCGCGAATGACTGGACACAGGAACGGGCGCGGGAGTGGTGGGCGACGCACCAGCCAGTGGTGACGTAGGGGGCGAGGAATATCACTGCGCATCTCTGTGGAGGGCCGACCAATGTGGATCAGTGGTTATCTGTCTCTCGCACTCGTCCTTTCCTCCGGACCTTCCGAGGCGATTCCCACTCCTTCGCCCGCTCATGGTCGTGTCACGATTCTCTACGACGCCTTCGGGGGCCGCCGGGGTCTGACGCGCGATTGGGGCTTTGCGGCGCTGGTCGAATACGCGGGGAAGCGAGTTCTGTTCGACACTGGTAACAACGCCGCGATTTTCGCCGGCAATGTGCGTGCAATGAGGGTCGATCTTCGGCATCTGGACTTCGTGGTGATCTCGCACCGCCACGGCGACCACACGGCGGGGCTGAGCTATCTTCTTCGCCTCAACCCCCACGTGAAGATCTATGCGCCCAAGGAGGGGTTCGGGGTTTTCGGGGCGTCTCTCCCCGCCACGTTCTATCGACGCGATTCCACCCTGCCGGACTCGATGAGGTATTTCGACGCGGCCCCTCCCGCAGAGTTGAAGTTCGGCACGCCGTGGCCGGAGGCAAATTTCCAGTGGGTAGACAGCCTTACCGAAGTGGCCCCCGGCATGGCGGTGATCTCGACCGTCTCTCAGACCCCGGGAACATTGGAGCTGCGGGAGCTCTCCCTCGCCATTCGGACCCCACACGGATTGGTGCTGCTCGTCGGCTGCTCCCATCCCGGCATCGAGACGATTCTGGAAGCGGCCCGCCCCTGGGGCGACCATGTGCAGCTCATCTTTGGCGGGTTGCATCTCGTGACCACCCCAGATACGACCATCACGCGGGTGGTGACATCGCTTCACGATCGCTGGCATGTGGACCAAATTGCCCCGGGTCACTGTACCGGTGAGCCGGCCTTCGCTGCATTGAAACGAATCTTTGGGGCGCAGTATCGGTACGCGGGACTCGGAACTGTGACGGAGTTGCCTTGAAGTCCCTGGGAGGTGTTCTACTGTGAAGTCACTTTGTGCTGCACTGGGGTTGACGGCATCGCTGGTCTGTCACGAGGCGAAGGTGGGCGCCGCGCAGCAGGCACCGGCTGGAGCACGGGACAGTACCGTGGTGGTGATGCTGGGCACCGGCACACCCGGGCCCACGCCCGACGTGTGGGGACCGGCAACGGCAGTGGTCGTGGGGAAACGGGTCTTTCTGGTCGATGCCGGCGTCGGTGTCGAGCGGCGACTCGCAGCCGCCGGCTTGCCTACGAACGGCCCCAGCGCGGTCTTCATCACGCACCTCCACAGCGACCACGTGCTGGGCTTATCGGACCTCATCTTCACGTCATGGGTGGTGGGGCGGAAGCGGCCATTCCCGGTCTACGGACCCCACGGTCTCGCCCGGTTGACCGACCACCTCTATGCCGCGTTCAGCGAGGACATCCGGATTCGCACGGAAGGACTCGAGCACGAGACGCGCGATGGCTACAAGGTGGACGTGCGAGAGATCGGGCCGGGGGTCGTCTACGATAGCGGCGGCGTACGGGTCACCGCATTCGCGGTCAATCATGGCGAATGGCGCGAAGCGTACGGCTATCGGTTCGACGGACCCGGCCGAAGCATCGTCCTGTCGGGCGACACCAGCCCGAGCGAGGAGCTCGTCCGGATGGCCACGGGCGCAGACGTGCTCATCCACGAGGTGCAACCGTCGGACTCCGCGTCGCCTCCCGGGAACCGCTCCCCCGCGGACTGGGCGCGTTATGTCCGCGCCTATCACACGACCGCGCTGCAGCTGGGCGAGCTGGCGGCACGGGCGCGGCCCAAGCTCCTTGTCGCCTATCACTACGGCCGGCGCGTCCCGAACGACCAAATCCTCGCCGATATCCGGCGAGCGTTCTCCGGCCCCGTAGTCATGGCCAACGATCTTCAGCGCTTCTGAGGACTCCCGAGTGACTCAGAATCCCACCGGTCGCAGTCCGGAGGAACAGGACGATCACCTGGGTTCTCCCGAGGACGGCACGTGGAGCACCGAAGCAGAGGTCACATGCCCCTATTGCGGTGAAGAGGTGATGATCCACCTCGATCCCGGCGGCGGCTCATCTCAGGCGTACGTGGAGGATTGCCAGGTGTGCTGTCAGCCATGGCAGGTGTACGTGACCTATGACGACCGGGGAGACGCGGAGGTATCGGTGGAAGTGGCCTGATGAGATCGTGCTCGTGATGGTTCGCCGGGCGTGGGATACCTGAGGCTCCATGGATTGGCGAGCGTTGTCGTATGCGATCCTGATCGAGACGGCGCTGCTGATCCTGGCCGCGTTCGGCGGACCGCACGGATACCTGGGCGCCGTCCCCTGGATGCTCCAGCTGCCAGGTATCCTCCTGATCATGTATCCCGGAGGGGGAGCCTACTTCTTCGCTCGGGTGACGATCGGCGCGCTGGTGCAGGTGAGTCTGTGGTATCTGGCGCTGAGGCTGCTGCGGCGGCGGAGACAACGCCCGCCGACGTGAACGCCACGCCTCAATTGGTCGTGGAATCGCCTTCGACCCTGCCGAGCTGACCGCATTGCGGGGCGCTTCGAAATACGAGGCGCTCCGGGTTCTCCTGGGGGGGCCGGATCAGCAGGGGAAGCTGGACCATATCTATGGACGGTTTCAGGCCGGTCTCATGGCGCGGTACGCCCAGTCGCAGCCGTTGTCGCTGCCTGGCGTACGAGCGGCATTCGAGCGGTTGCGCGCGGCGGGTATCCGGATTGCGGTGGCCAGCGGCTTCGATCGCCGTGTCGTCGGCATGCTCCTCGAAGCGGTCGATTGGGCCGGGCTGATCGATGCGCTGGTGTGCAGTGAGGATGTAACCGAGGGAAGGCCTGCTCCGTTCATGATCTTTCGCGCCATGGAACGAACGGGCGTGATGGATGTGCGGAAGGTCGCTGTGGTCGGAGACACGGTCCGCGACCTGGAATCCGGATGGAACGCCGGCGCCAGCTACCGGATCGGGGTCCTGACCGGAGCCCACGATCGCGCGACGCTGAGCGCCGCCCCGCACACCCACATCGTGGACTCGGTGGCGGATGTTCCCGGCCTGTGGCTGTGAGACGGTCTCGTCAGTCCGCGTGTGTGTCCCACACGAGACCGATTGCGACGACGGCTCCCACGGCCGCGGTTCCCAGGACGAGCCCCGCGGTTTTCAGCGGGTCCCATTTGCGGACCGCGACGCTGGCCACGTCGCTCAGCGGCACCTTCGTGCGGATGCCGCGCCGAGCCCGGCCATCGATGATGGTGTCGCCCGCGAGCTGTGGATGGTGAAGCTCGACCCGTGACTCGTCGACTCGCGTGATACGAATGCGAGACGGTGGCTCGGGGGTCAGAAGATCGACCGGCGATACTGGTGCCGTCCGCCATCCGGTACAACCGGTCAGGACGAACAGGCCGAGCAGAAGACGTTGGTCACGCCGTGCGCGTGCACGCGGAGCAGGCATCTGACCATCGGCGTAGAGGAGGAAGGCGGCTACCTTCTCGAGGAAACGCCGTAGAGAGGGCGCCTTGCACACCCTCCTCGCGCCGATGTGCCCTAGACCTTTGCCGTCTGCATCTTCTCCCGCATCGCCACCATCTCCTCACGGTTGGGCCCGTAGATGCCCGGCGATTTGCCGCCCGCGAGGCGGCACATCATCGAAAGCTGTCCCCGATGATGGATCAGGTGCGACTGGATGCCGCCCCACAGAATCTCTCTGAGCGACATGCGCTGGTCGGCGAACGGTATCTCCTTGTCGAGGTCGGCAACGGTCAGGTTGGCCAAACGCGCCACGGCCTCGTCGTGTGCGCGCCGATACCCGGGAGCCAGGAGCTTCACTTCCTTGGGCCGTTGCATGTTGGGCGGCGCCTCCTGGAACGTGACCGCGCCTTTACTGATCCCGTAGCTGATATAGCCCTCGATCTCGCTCAGGTGCCACGCCATCTCACCGATGGAGCGTCCTCCGGGATCGGGGCGGAAGTCGTATTTGTCGGTGGGGAGTGCTTCGAGAAGACGGGTCGTGAGCTGGGCTTCCATGTCCCAGACTTTGCGAAGCCGGTCGAGCTCGTTCATCGGCGCCATGGTATCCTCCTGAAAGTTGCCGTACTGGTATTGTGTCACATTGCACTGACCAGTGCAAACCCTCGCTTCGCCCCGTCCCGGCTCACGATTGCCCGCTGAAACGCAGCGTGATGTTCACCTTCCCGAGACCGGTCTCGGGATCTTGCGACGTGATCCCACTGCACGCGTATTGGCCCGTGACCAAATCGGCAGTCACTTTGACATCGCCCGTGCACTGCGATCGCTCCCCCGGAATGATCCCGCCGGTCGCGATGAACTTTCCCTTGCCTACGGTAATCCCGATCTCGCCGGTCTCACCGTACGTGACGAGCGCGTTCGGCTCCTCGGACCCGGAGTTGCCGAACTGGAGCCAGGTCATGCCCCCGTCTCCAAAGCTCGCCTTGGTGTTGATAGGAATCTCCTGGTCGATTTTCGCGGAACCGGTGACGGTCAGCTGGACGCTGCCGCCGGTGAACTGGCGTTCGCTGATCGTCGGGTAAGCGCCTGTCTGCGCGCCGACAGCCCCCGCGAGCGCCGATAGGGTCAGCCCGATGGCGACGAGGCTCGAGAGGCAAGGAACGCGGTGCATGGAATCCGCCTGCGTTGAGGTGGCCGGCCGCACGGTACCGTTCAGAAATCCAGCTGCGCCTTCCTGAGAAGATTCTGGAATCGCGAGTTCCGCCGCGCGGGATCGACGCGCGGGTCGACCCTGAGATACCCGATCCAGGGGGACTGCTCGTCGTACGCGCGCTCGAGCCAGTCGAGTCCCACCGCCGTATCGCCCAGCGCGAGATGGATCACGGCGACGTGATAGGCCGAGACGTGCTGGTGCGTTGAAGCCTCCTCGAGACGCGCGAGCGTCGCCCGTGCCTCGCGCTTCAGTCCCGCCCGCGCGTAGGCATGACCGAGGGATGCCAGGTAGACCAGGTTCCCACCATCCAGGGCCAGCGCCTGTTTCGCCTCGGAGACGCCCTCCTCGAAGCGGCCCGCCTGCTCGTATGCCCAGCCCAGGTGCCAGTGCGCGGGCGCGAAGTCGCGCTCCAGCTCGAGCGCCTTTCGATACTCCGCGATCGCCTCCTCGGATTTCCCGGAGAAGTAAAAGCGCAGCCCGACCCAAGTTTGAATGATGGGCGACAGGGGATCGAGGTCTCGTGCGGCCAGCGCCTGCTCCAGAGCCTCCTTGTGCCGGCCCATCCCCGACAGGAACCCGCCGTACCAATGATGCCCGGTGGCGTAGGTTGGGTCGAGCTCGATCGCCCGGCGATACTCCCGCTCGGCAGCCGCCCAGTCGTGGTCGAACTCGAAGTAGATGTGCGCCAGCGACGCGTGCGCCTCGGCCTGAGTGCTGTCGAACTCCAGCGCGCGCATCGCGGCGCTCTTGGCCTTGGGGAAAGTCTCACGCGGCGCGAGACGACTGTACCATCCGCGAAAGATCCAGCCGTCGGCGATACCCACCCAGGCACGGGAATACCCGGGGTCGAGGTCCACTGCCCGCTGGAAGTAGTCGAGCGCCGTCTGGATGTCCGCCTCCGTGCGCTTGTTCCAGAAGTACCGTCCCTTGAGATAAAGCAGGTAGGCGTCGTGATTCTCCGTCGGCCGGGCGTTCACCCGGTTGCGCTCACCTTCCGCGAGGGTGACACCGAGCCGCTCGATCACGTGGGCGGCGATGTCCGACTCGACGGTGAAGATGTCGGTGGCCGGCCGGTCGTAGGTCGCCGTCCAGAGTTGTCGTTCATCGGGAGCGTGGAGCAGCTGAAGCGTGATGCGGATGTTCCTCGAGGTGCTGTCCGTGCCTGCCCGGCGCACATCGCCGACCAGGAGGTAGTCGGTCCCAAGTTCCCGTCCGATCTCGCGCATTGCCATCCGGAGGTGGGCAAATCGCTTGACCGCCCGGCCGGGTATCAGGCCGAGGCCGCTCACATGGCCCAGCCGGCTCGTGATCTCGTCGGTCATGCCGGACGCAAAGTACTCGTCGTCGGCCGGACCGAGGTTCGCAAACGGGAGCACCGCGACAATCGTCGGGTTGCGGGCCTCTCCGGTCGTGGCGGCCCTGACGTGGTGCGTCACCCCGTCGTCGTCGCCGGCTCGCAGAAGGAACACCGCCGCACCGAGGCCGGCCGCGAGCGCCCCCACGAGCAGGGGGACGCGCCACCCGGCCCGGCGCGTCGGCCCGACCCGTCCGGACGAAACGTCGGACGCCGCGCCCTGTGTTGCGGCCGCGGCGAACTCGGCGGTCGTGGCGAAGCGGTCCGCCGGAATCCGTGCCAGAGCGCGGTGGACGGCATGCTCCAGGGCCGGCGACACCGTCTCCCGCACGGTGGAGAGTCGCGGCGGGGGCTCGCTCAGCTTTCTGGCCAGCGAGGCCTGGGGGCTGATCCCACCGAACGGGGGATCACCGATCAGCATCTCATAGAGCACGCAACCCAGCGAGTAAGTGTCGCTGCGCGCGTCCACCTCACCCTGGGCCAGCGCCTGCTCGGGGCTCATGTACACGGGCGTGCCCAGCGCCAGCCCGGTCTCCGTGAGACGCGCGCCGCCTGCCGCGCCGATCGCCGTCGCCACGCCGAAGTCCGCCACGACGGCGTGGCCTCCCATGAAGAGGATGTTTTCGGGTTTGATGTCGCGGTGGACGACGCCGAGGCCATGCGCGTACGTGAGGCCGTCGGCAACCTCCCGTACGATGCTGATGGCCTCCTCGATGGGAAGCTGGCGCTGGCGAACCAGCCGATCGCGGAGTGTCTCTCCCTCCACGTACGGCATGACGTAGTACAGGAAGCCGGCTGCCTCGCCGGAGTCGTGCAGCGGCAGGATGTGCGGGTGGGCGAGAACGGCGGCGATCTTGATCTCGCGGAGGAAGCGCTCGGACCCCAGCGCCACCGCCACTTCGGGCTTCAGGACCTTGATCGCGACTTGCCGGACGTGCTTCTGGTCCTCGGCGAGGTAGACCGTCGCCATCCCTCCGCGACCGACCTCTCGCACGAGGCGGTAGTGCGAGGCCAGGGCAGCCTGAAGACGCTCGAATTGTTCAGCGGGGTGTTGCACGCCGTGCCGCTCCACCGATGGCAGCGGTAAGATGGAGTGCACCGGTCGGGAAGACCAGCTGAGGGCGGTCGAGCCTGCCCCGACGCGTGCCTGGACGATCATCAACGTGCTCTGGGAGAACACCCCGACCGCGCCATAAAATGCACTCGTTGCAGGCCGTCACCTGGCATGGCCGTTGCCGGCCGATCGCAGCGGTGGACGGCATGCCGGACCACCAACATCGGATTCCCATTGTAGTTGTCGCCTTTCGGAAGGCGACGCGATCAACGGCAAACCCGCCGCGAGGCGGGGACGCAAAGCCAGGAGTCTCGCTTCATGCGAGACCGTCCGGTTGCCTCCAGGACGGACGGGATCACCCCACTGCCAGGGAGAGTTCCATGCGGCGCACCCTTCTTCTTTCGTTGGCCCTTCCACTTATAGTCGGCACCAAGGCCGTGGCGCAGACCTGCGTCGGCATGCCCTCGTTTTCGAGCGGCCAGATGCAGGTCGCCGGCGGCGGGTCGTTCGCCGACGGGGCGAGCGGCTTCTCCGGGACGTTCGGCTACGGCGCGCCCAAGAGCGTGTTCGGGAAGGCCGGCATCGGCACCACGTCGTACGACGGGCTGGACGGCTCATCGTTCGACTTCGGCGTCGCGGGTGGCTACCAGATCCCGCTCCAGTCGAAGCGGACCGCCGAAGTCTGCCCCATTGCGAGTCTGAGTCTCGGCTCCGGCCCCAACGACGTCGGCATCTCGAGCGTGGACATGTCGAGCCGGACGTTCGCGTTCGGTGGCGCGCTCGGCGTGCTGGTCGGTCGCAGCTCGCAAGTCCAGTTCGTTCCCAACGCGAGCTTCCAGTTCGCCAACACCCGGAACACGATCGATGACGGCACCACCTCGGCGTCCGGGTCCGAGAGCTACGGACTGCTCACCCTCGGTACCGGGTTCCTGTTCCATTCCCGCTTCAGCGTGAACCCGAGCATCAGCATCCCGGTCGGGCTCGATAACTCGAGCACGTCCTTCGGTCTCGGCGGGGCGATCAACTTCGGTCGCTGAGTCCCGGAATGGGAAGGGGCGGAGCGAGACGGTGACTGCGTCTCGCTCCGCCCCTTCGCATTTCCTGCCCTGGGCATTTCTTGCCCGCTCCTCCGACGCGGCGCATCTTGACGGCAGAAAGACGCAGAGGACGGGCATCCCATGCAAATCGGCATCGACCTCGGCGGCACCAAGACCGAAGCCATCGGCCTCGACGGTGACAACGTCGTTGCACCGCGCCGCCGCGTCGCGACGACTCCCGACTACATGGGGACGCTGGATTCCATCGCGCGGCTCGTCCACGAGATCGAAGCCGATGCAGGATCTACCGGCTCCGTGGGTGTCGGGATTCCCGGGACCGTGAGCCGCACAACGGGTCTCGTCAAGAACGCCAACTCCACCTGGCTCAACGGCCGCCCACTGCTTTCCGACCTCGAGATGCGGCTCGGACAGCCGGTGCGGGTGGCAAACGACGCCAACTGCTTCGCCCTCTCGGAAGCCGTTGATGGAGCGGGGCAGGGTCTCGAGACCGTCTTCGGCGTCATCCTGGGGACGGGAGTGGGTGGGGGCATCTCGATCCGCCGGCGTATCCTCGAAGGCCCGAACCAGATCGCCGGCGAATGGGGGCACAACCCACTGCCGTGGATGACGGACGAGGAGCGGGCTGGCGCGCCGAGGTGCTACTGCGGGAAATATGGGTGTGTCGAGACCTTTCTCTCCGGTCCGGGATTCGAGCGTGATTACGCGTTCCTGAGTGGTACGCGCCGGTCGAGCCAGGACATCGTTCGGGCCGCCGCCGATGCCGGGGACGTTCACGCCACGCATGCGCTCGACCGGTACACCGACCGCCTTGCCAGGGCCCTCGCCGTGGTCATCAACGTCCTCGACCCCGACGCCGTGGTGCTTGGTGGCGGCATGTCCAATCTGCCACGAATGCCCTCGGCCGTGTCCGCTATCCTCCCCGAATACGTCTTCTCCGATACGCTCGCCACCAAGGTCGTGTTGAACGTGCACGGTGATTCCAGTGGCGTGCGAGGCGCCGCGTGGCTGTGGGGCCGAGCCTAGTCCCACTCTCCGCCGCTCCCTATCTTGGAAACCAATGGGCACGCCATTCGACGCGTTGAAGTCTTCTTTGGCCGACCGCTACACGCTCGAGCGCGAGCTGGGGGCGGGTGGCATGGCCACGGTCTATCTCGCCCACGACCCCCGGCACAATCGCAAAGTCGCCATCAAGGTGATGCACGCCGATCTCGCGGACCGCATCGGTCCCGAGCGATTCCTGCAAGAGATCCAGACCACGGCGAACCTGCAGCATCCCCACATCCTTTCCCTGTTTGATTCCGGCAGGGTCCAAAGCACGGTCTTCTTCGTCATGCCGTACGTGCAGGGCGAGTCGCTGCGGCGCCGGCTCGAGCGGGAGACCCAGCTTCCTATCGCCGACGCGATCCGGATCGCCAGCGAGATCGCCGCCGGGCTCGACTACGCCCATCGCCAGGGCGTCATCCATCGCGACATCAAGCCGGACAACGTGCTCTTTCACGACGGCAGGGCGTTGCTGGCCGACTTCGGGATCGCGTTGGCCCTGGGCGACGGCGATGGGACGAGCCGCCTGACGAAGGAGGGCATGAGCCTCGGCACACCGCATTACATGAGTCCCGAGCAGATTTCCGGGGAGCACAGACTGGGACCGCGGTGCGACATCTACGCGCTCGGCGCGGTGCTGTACGAGATGCTGGTTGGCAGGCCGCCATTCACCGGCTCGAACGTCAAGGCGATTCTCACCAAGGTCATCACCGAAGACCCCATCCCAGCCATCGTCGAGCGAAAGTCCGTCCCGCATCATGTGGATGCCGCGGTGACGCGGGCGCTCGAAAAGCTTCCGGCTGACCGGTGGCAGACGGCCTCCGAGTTCGCGACGGCATTGACCGACACCGGCGTCCCTGCGCGCCCCGCCGTCCGCCGCGCCTTGGCGCCGTGGGCTCTGCTCGGAGTGCTTCTGGTCGCGGCCGGGTGGGTCGGTCTCCGGAACGGACGGACCGCTCCGTCGGCCGGTGCGGGCCCCGTACGGTTCAACATCGAGCTCGACTCGGGAGTCCAGCCGACCTTCACGCCGATCGTACGGCTCAGCGCCGACGGGAGGCAGCTGTTCGTCAGCGCGATGGTGAACCGTCGGGAGGAAGTGGTGCATCGCCGTCTCGACCGGATGCGGATGGACGTGATCGCCGGTGCGGGGCAGGGAGAGCAGGGCACCCAGAACAGCCGTCCCTTCGTCTCCCCGGACGGGCGCTGGGTGGCCTACGCCAAGCAGGGCCGTCTCAGGAAAGTGCTCGTGGAAGGCGGACCGCCGGTGGACCTCGCCGTCTCTGATTGGGCCGGCGGGAGCTGGGGCCGAAATGGAAAGCTGGTCTACGGCCGATCCTACAACACGGGGCTCTGGATCGTGAGCGAGGGCGGCGGCGACGAGCGGATGCTCACCGTCGCCGACACCGCGGAGCGCGAGCTGGGTCACTGGTGGCCGCAGATCCTGCCCGATGGCGACCACGTGCTGTTCACCGCATACCGGACACCACTCGAGGAGGCCACAATCGAGGTCGTCTCGATCTCGACCGGCAAGCGGAAGGTGCTGCTCAAGGGAGGCGTGTTCGGCTACTACGTGCCCACGGGACACCTGCTCTATGCGGTGGGCGAGACCATTCGCGCCGCGCCGTTCGATCTCAAGCGCCTGGCCGTGACCGGCGCCGGTCTCCCCGTCGTGGACAGTGTCGCCATGAATCTCACAGACGGCGGAGCGGCATTCGCCGTGTCCGAGACGGGAACCCTGGCCTACGTGCCGAGGAGCTCCTACGGCATCGAGACCCAGGTCGTCATGGTGGACCGACAAGGCCACGAGACTCTCGCGCTCCCTGCCAGCGACCGCTACGGCAGTCCGCGCCTTTCGCCAGACGGGACCCGAATCGCCGTGGACCTCCGTTCCCCGAATTCCGCAGGGGACGTCTGGGTATTTCAGGTCGGCGGCTCGGGCGGCGGCACCCGCCTGACCTCCGAGGGCGGCCGGAGTTTCGGGGCTGAGTGGACGGCCGATGGGAAGGAGCTGATCTACAGCAGCGAACACCCGTTCTATGACCTCTACCGCCGGGTCGCCGATGCAAGCAGGCCCCCGGAGCCGCTGCAGACCGGAAGCTACGACCGATACAACGGCCTGGTCTCCGCGGACGGCCGGCTGCTCATCTTCACCCTCAGCACCTCGGGCGGCACCCAGCTCTGGACGGTCACCCTGCAGGGCAAGCCGGAGGCGAATCAGTACTTCTCCAATGGATTCAACCTCGCGCATCCCGCCTTCTCGCCCGACGGACGCTGGGTGGCGTACGACTCCGACGAGTCGGGCCATGTGGAGGTGTACGTTCAGTCATTTCCCGATCCCAATCTCAAGCGGTGGAAGGTTTCCTCGGCGGAGGGGTCGGAGCCGATGTGGACCCGGGGCGGGCGGGAGCTGGTCTATCGGAAGGGCGACAGCGTGATGGCCGTGACCACGGATCTGCAGAACGGCCGGAGCGGTCCGCCGAGCGCCCTCTTCGCCGGGCCCTATCCCGACAACCCCGGGTGGACTCGGCCCCGGAGCTACGACGTCTCCCGCAATGGCGAGCGCTTCCTCATGATCAAGCTGCCATCGGGTCTGCCACATCCTTCCATCGCCGTCGTGGCGAACTGGTTCGACGAGCTCCGGGCGAAGGTTCCGAAGTAACCCCCTGGTCGGTGTTTCGATGGTGGGAGGCCCGCCGGCCGCTCTTCAACCTCTGTGTCGGCGGGGCCGGTCTGGTGTCATTGGGAACCTTCGTGTTTCTGTCGTATCTCCCCCCGCACCGTGGCGTACGCCGTGCTGGCCAATCTCGGGTACACCCTGGGGCCCGTGGCGGACTTGCTGATCCGGCGCTCACTCGGCGAGCGGGCGACGGCGCGAATGGGTCCTCACATCCGCGAGATCTTGATGTACCGTCCGATATCCGGCAGCATCCTGAGTACCAGAACCCCAACTCCGATCCCGAGCCCGATGAGGACGACGTTGCGCATGCGAATCCCCCGTCTCATGTGAACCGCTCCTTTCAATCGCCTCCAGAATAAGGACCTGACCCGGGGCCGTCTGTGATGCGGCCCTCTTTTTGACTCCCGCTCCAAATGCACTCGCAGCGGGCCTCTCCAAGCCTAACCCTGCCGCAGGAATGAGGTAGTTTGAAGATTACGGCAACCCGTTCTATCACGTGGAGTCGCGATGCCCATTTCCGAGATCTCCATCTTGTGGCTCACCGCGGGGCTGAGCTGCGACGGGGATACCATCGCGATGACCGGGGCGACGCAGCCGAGTCTCGAGGACCTGATCTCCGGTGCAATCCCATGGGCGCCCAGGATCAAACTGTACAACCCATTCCTGGCCATCGAGGTGGGCGACGAGTTCGTCGACTACTTCCGCCGCGGCGTCCGGGGGGAGCTCGACCCCTTCATCCTGGTCGTTGAGGGCTCGATTCCCGACGAGACCAACAAGGCCGAAGGGTATTGGGCGACGTTCGGTACCGACCCGGAGACCGGGCAGCCGATCACTACCTGCGAATGGATCGACAAGCTGGCGCCCAGGGCCTGGGCTGTCGTGGCCGCGGGGACGTGTGCCGCCTACGGCGGGATCCACGCGATGGCGGGCAACCCAACCGGCTGCATGGGACTTCCCGACTACCTCGGCTGGGACTGGAAATCGGAGGCCGGCGTTCCGCTCGTCTGCATTCCGGGTTGTCCGGTCCAGCCCGACAATATGACCGAGACGCTGCTCTACCTCCTGCACCAGGTGGCGGGCCGGGCGCCCGCGATTCCCCTCGACGAGTCGCTCCGGCCACGCTGGCTCTTCGAGCAGACGGTGCACGAGGGGTGCGACCGGGGCGGGTACTACGAGCAGGGCGAGTTCGCCGACGCGTACGGGTCGCCGCTCTGCATCGTGAAGCTGGGGTGCTGGGGACCGGTGGTGCAGTGCAACGTCGGCAAGCGCGGGTGGATGGGGGGGATCGGCGGATGCCCCAACGTCGGCGGAATCTGTATCGGCTGCACCATGCCCGGGTTTCCCGACAAGTTCCAGCCGTTCATGGATCAGCCGCCTGGGTCTCTCCTTTCCTCCGCGGCGGTGATGACTTACGGCAAGGCGATCCTCGCGCTTCGCCGGTTCACCCAGGCCTCCCTCAACAAGGAACCCGCCTGGCGCGTCGGCAATCGGCGCGGAGGTCGATGAGGGGCGCGTGAATCTCACCGAAGCCGAAGACATCCTCCAGACGCTCGCCAGCATCTTCACCGGCGACCGCAATGCTTCCTCGCCCCCCGATCCACTCCTTCCCAATCCCGAGGCCAAGTACCGGGCCCTGGTGGAGCAGCTCCCGGCCGTCGTCTTCATGGCCTACCTCGACAGGCGAATCGGCGAGGCCTACGTCAGCCCGCGCATCGAAGAGGTGATGGGATTTTCGCAGGCCGAATGGCTGGAAGACCCGGTTCGCTGGTATCACCACATCCACCCCGACGACCAGGCGCGCTGGAGCGCCGAGGCCGCCGACATGCTCCTCACGGGCCGGCCGCTCAGATCGGCGTACCGGGTGATCGCGCGCGACGGTCGGCTGATCTGGTTCCAATGCGAGGCCAAGATCGTGCGGGGGGAGAACGGGCAGCCCTGGTTCATCCACGGCGTCGGCTTTGACATCACCGACCTCAAACGGGCCGAGGCCGCCCTCCAGCGCGAAGGCGATCTGTTGTCGGGTATCCTGGACACCGTGGGTGCGCTGGTCGCGGTTCTGAGTCCATCGGGCGAGATCGTCCGGTTCAACCGCGCCTGCGAAGTCCTGAGTGGCCGGGCCTTCGACGAGGTACGAGGGCGGCCGTTCTGGGAGATGTTCCCTGCGATCGAAGACTCCGAGCGCTGCCGGACCCAGCTCGCCGCACTGCGGCCGGGCCAGGAAGGCCAGGGATGGGAGGGAGACTGGATCGCGCCGGATGGCTCGCGGAGGCGGATCGCCTGGTCCACCACGTCGCTTCCGGGCGACGGATCGGGCTCGTCGCTCATCATCACCACCGGCATCGACATCACCGAGCGCAAGAGGATGGAGCGCGCGCTGCTCGAGATCAGCACGCGCGAGCAGCAGCTGATCGGTCAGGATCTCCATGACGGCCTCGGCCAGCACCTCACCGGGATCGCGTTCATGAGCAAGGTCCTGGCCCAGCAGCTGGCCGGCGAGAGCACCGAGCAGGCGGAACAGGCTCGGAAGATCGTTCGTCTGGTGAACGAGGCCATCAACAAGACGCGGCAGCTCGCCCGCGGGCTGTTGCCCGTGCTCTCCGAGGCCGATGGGCTCATGTCGGCCCTCAAGCAGTGGGCGGCGGAGGTCGAAGACCTGTTTCGTATCTCGTGCCGCCTCGAATGCGCGGAACCGATCCTGATCCGCGACATCGGCACGGCGACGCACTTGTACCACATCGCCCAGGAGGCGGTGAACAACTCCATCAAGCACGGGAAGGCCACCAGTATCTTGCTCGCGCTCGGCCGCGAGAATGGCGCCGGCCTGCTGACCGTCGAGGACGACGGGGTTGGGATCACCGATCCGCCGTCCCGGAATGCCGGACTCGGGCTCCGGATCATGAGCTACCGGGCCAACATGGTGGGCGGGACTCTGGAGGTCCGCCGGGGTGACGCTCGTGGCACGGTGGTGACTTGCCGGTTTCCGGTGCAGAATTGAGGGAGGAGAATTTACCCATGCTCCAGAGCGCCACGCTCGCCAGGGCACCGGTGGGAAAGCGATATCGCGTTTTCGTGGTGGACGATCATCCCATCGTGAGGCAGGGCCTGGCGCTTTTGATCGACCAGGAGCCCGACCTGGTCGTGTGCGGCGCCGCGGAAGAAGCCGTCTCGGCCCTGGCGGCGATCGCCGCCCAACGACCCGACGTCGTGGTACTCGACATCTCACTTCCCGGACCCGACGGCATCGACCTCCTCAAGACCATCCGCTCCACCGATCCAACCCTCCCGATCCTGGTCCTTTCGATGCACGACGAAACGACCTACGCCGAGCGCGCGCTTCGGGCCGGGGCCAACGGCTACATCATGAAGCAGGAAGCCACCGAGAACGTGCTGGTGGCACTGCGGCGCATCCTGCGGCACGAGCTGTACCTGAGCGAGCGAATCGCCAATCGGATGCTGCGACAGATGGTGTCGGGTGGGCGGGAGCCGAACGAGGCGCCGATCGCGCGGCTGAGCGACCGCGAGCTCGAGGTGTTCCACCTGATCGGGGCCGGGCTCGGCACGCGGCAGATCGCCGACGAGTTGCGAATCAGTATCAAAACGGTCGAATCGTACCAGGCGCATATCAAGGAAAAGCTCGAGCTGCAGAGCTCGCGCGATCTGGTCCAACGCGCCATCGAGTGGCGGATGATTGAGTTGAACGAAAAGAAGGAGCCTGCCGACTAGCGCATCGCTTCAGTACATCGGGGATTCCCCGATGCCCTCCGTAGGAAATTTTCCCATGCCACCGTCGGAACGCTCCTGCTTGCGGGTAAATACGCGGGTTCCTAACTCATATCGGTGAAGTTTGTTCGGGATTCCGAACGTGTCACTCCGAGTCCATCGCACGAAGGTAAGGAGCGTCTATGACTGCCGTTGCGCCCTATGGCCGGAAGACCCAGCGGCCATCGCCGGTGCCGGACATTCACATCCTGTGGCTCACGGCGGGCCTGGGGTGTGACGGCGATTCGGTCTCGATCACCGCGGCTACCCAGCCCAGCATCGAGGACGTCATCCTCGGCTCGATCCCGGGCTTGCCCAAGGTACACCTGCACAACCCCGTGCTCGCGTTCGAGGTGGGTGACGAGTTCCTCAAGCCCTGGTACGACGCCAAGGCCGGCAAGCTGGATCCCTTCGTGCTGGTGGTGGAGGGCTCGATCCCGAACGAGAGCATCAAGAAGGAAGGGTACTGGGCGGCGATGGGGACCGACGACGACGGCCAGCCCATCAAGACCACCACCTGGATCGACTGGCTGGCTCCCAAGGCGCTCGGCCTGGTCGCGATCGGCACGTGCGCCACCTACGGCGGCATTCATGCGATGGCGGGCAATCCCACGGGCTGTATGGGCCTGGCCGACTACCTCGGGTGGGAGTGGAAGTCGAAGGCCGGACTTCCCATCGTCAATGTGCCGGGCTGTCCGGTCCAGCCCGACAACTTCATGGAAACGCTGTTGTACCTGCTGTATCAGGTCGCCGGTCTCGCCCCGATGATTCCCCTCGATGATCAGCTCCGCCCCCAATGGCTCTTCGGCAGCACCGTGCACGAAGGATGCGATCGCGCGGGGTACTACGAGCAGGGCGACTTCGCCACCGAGTACGGCTCGCCCAAGTGCATCGTGAAGCTGGGCTGCTGGGGACCGGTGGTGAACTGCAACGTTCCCAAGCGCGGCTGGATGGCCGGCATCGGCGGCTGTCCCAATGTCGGCGGCATCTGCATCGGCTGCACCATGCCGGGATTTCCCGACAAGTTCATGCCGTTCATGGATGAGCCGCCGGGTGCGAGACTCTCGACGACCGGCATCCAGGTCTACGGAAAGACCATCCGCGCGCTGCGCTCCTTCACCAACGCGACGGTGAACAAGGAGCCCAAGTGGCGCCATACCCGGCCCGAGCTGACGACCGGCTACCACCCCAGGTCCTTCTGAGCAGCCACAAGGAGCCACGGCGATGACCACCGCAACCGTCCCACGGAAAGAGACCTCGGGGAAGCAGCGCAAGCTGGTGGAGATGAACTGGGACCCCATCACGCGCATCGTGGGGAGCCTGGGGATCTTCACCAAGATCGACTTCGAGAACAAGGAAGTGGCCGAGTGTCATAGCACCTCGTCCATCTTCCGGGGCTACAGCATCTTCATGAAGGGCAAGGATCCGCGCGACTCGCACTTCATTACCAGCCGTATTTGCGGCATCTGCGGCGACAATCACGCGACCTGCGCTACCTACGCCCAGAACATGGCCTTCGGCATTCGCCCGCCCGCGATGGCCGAGTGGATCGTCAACCTCGGTGAGGCCGCCGAGTACATGTTCGACCACAACATCTTCCAGGACAACCTGGTGGGCGTGGACTTCTGCGAGCAGATGGTGAAGGCCACCAATCCCAAGGTCTGGGAGAAAGCGCAGAAGACACCGGCGCCGCATTCGGCCGACCATGGGTACCGCACGATCGCCGACATCATGACCGCGCTCAATCCGTTCACCGGCGACTTCTATCGCGAAACCCTGCACGTGAGCCGCTATACCCGCGAGGCGTTCTGCCTCATGGAAGGGCGTCACGTACACCCCTCGACGCTGTATCCGGGCGGCGTCGGGACTGTTCCCACCATACAGCTCTTTACCGACTTCCTCGTGCGGCTCGCGCGCTATGCCGAGTTCATGAAGAAGTGCCTCCCGCTACACGACGACCTCTTCGACTTCTGGTACGACGCCCTCCCGGGCTACGAGAAGGTGGGCTACCGGCGCACCCTGCTTGGCTGCTGGGGCTCGTTCAACAATCCCGACGTTTGCGACTACACCTACAAGAACATGTCGAACTGGGGCGACGCGATGTTCGTCACTCCGGGTGTAGTCGTGGACGGAAAGCTCGTCACGCACGACCTGGTCAAGATCAACCTGGGCATCCGCATTCTGTTGGGTCATTCGTACTACGACGACTGGGCCAACTCGGAGACCTTCGTCAAGTCCGATCCGCTCGGAAACCCGGTGGACCAGCGTCATCCGTGGAATCAGACCACCATTCCACGCCCGCAGAAGCGGGACTTCGAGGGCAACTACAGCTGGACGATGTCACCGCGGTGGTTCGACGGCAAAGATCACCTCGCGCTCGATACCGGCGGCGGGCCGCTGGCCCGTTTCTGGGCGACCGCGCTTGCCGGGATCGTGGACAACGGATATCTCAAGGCGACCGGGAACAGCGTGAAGATCTATCTCCCCCGGACGGCGACGAAGCCCGAGGCGGAGTACGAGTGGAAGATCCCCAAGTGGAGCAATGCGATCGAGCGCGACCGGGCTCGTACCTATTTTCAGGCGTATGCCGCGGCGGCGGCCTATCACTTCGTCGAGAAGGCGCTCGGCGAGCTGCATGCCGGCCGGACCAAGACCTGGACGCCGTTCACCGTGCCCGATGAGGCGGTCGCCTGCGGCTTCCACGAGGCGGTTCGCGGCGTGCTGTCCCATCACGTCGTGATCCGGAAGGGCAAGATCGCCAACTACCACCCCTATCCGCCGACGCCGTGGAATGGAAGCGTGCGCGACGTGTACGGGACGCCGGGCCCCTACGAGGATGCGGTGCAGAACACGCCGATCTTCGAGGAGAACGGTCCCGACAACTTCAAGGGCATCGACATCATGCGCGCGGTGCGAAGCTTCGACCCGTGTCTGCCGTGCGGGGTGCACATGTACCTGGGCAACGGCAAGGTGCTGGAGACGCACCACTCACCGCTCTTCGGGAATCACGGCTGAGTCATGACCGTTCAGGCGGAGTTCGAGCGGCGGATGGCGGTGGTCGACGAGCTGGTCCGGACGCTCGAGACCACCGCGGATTTGGACGCCCGCTCGGCGGCGCAGGAGTTGGTGCGGGCAGTGATGGACCTCAACTCGGCCGGGCTGGAACGCATGCTGCAGATCACCCAGCGCGGTGGAGAGGCGGGGCGCAAGCTCGCCGACCAGTTCACTCAGGACGGGCTGGTGGCGAGCCTCCTGCTGTTGTACGGTCTTCACCCCGTGGATCTGGAGACCAGGATTCGCGCGGCGCTCGAGAAGACGCGCCCGTATCTCAAGTCCCACGGCGGAAACGTCGAGCTCGTGGACGTGGACGAGGGTGGGACGGTGCGGCTGCGGCTGCAAGGGAGCTGTCACGGCTGCCCCTCCTCCGCCATGACGCTCAAGAATGCGATCGAGCAGGCGATCCACGAGGCAGCGCCTGATGTGGCGGAGATCCTGGTGGAAGGGGAGGCTGATCCCAATCGGGAGCCCCGACCCGACGGAGTCTGGGAGGAGGTCACCGAGGCGGGTCACGTCTGCAGCGGCGGCCTCAGGGTTCTGAGCTAGCCATGGCATCCGCGGAAGCACCGATCCCGCCGGAGCGGGCGTTCGATGTCCTCCGGCGATTCACCCGTCCCCGGCTGCCGGTCGAGCGGTGTGACCTCTGCGGCCTCGAGCTGGGACCGGAGCACGATCATCTCATCGAGCCGGCCGTACGCCGGCTCGTGTGCGCTTGCGGCCCGTGCGCCATTCTCTTCAGCGGGCAAGCCGACGCGCGATACAAGCGGATTCCCCGGGATGTGCATCGGCTCGACGGGTTCCGGCTGACCGATGCCCAGTGGGAAGATCTTCGGTTGCCCATCAACCTCGCCTTCTTCTACTACAGCACTCCCCAGAACAAGGTCGTCGCCTGTTACCCGAGTCCCGCCGGGGCCACCGAGTCGTTGCTCGAGCTGGAAGCGTGGGAGAGTCTCCGCTCGGAAAATCCGGTCCTCGGTCAGATGGCGCCTGACGTCGAGGCCCTCCTGGTGGACCGGATCGGCGACGACCGCGGTCTCGGCGGCGCAGCCGGGGATTCCGTGTGCTTCATGGTGCCGATCGACCAGTGCTTCCGGCTGGTGGGAATCATCCGGGCCCACTGGAAAGGTTTCACGGGCGGAGATGAGGTCTGGGGGCAGATCGACGGGTTCTTCGCCGATCTGAAGGCGAGATCTCACAAGGACGAGGCGGTCCATGCCTGACCTCGACTTCGAAGTGGAAGGCGCGGCCATCACACCGTGGACGGTCGCGCCGCAGATGGCCTTTCGGCTCCGGGTCACCAATGCGCCTCCCGAAGGAGTCATCCACTCCGTCGTGCTCAATTGCCAGATCCGCCTCGAAGTGACGCGGCGCCAGTACGTGACTGAGGAGAAGGAGCGGCTCCGCGACCTGTTCGGCGAGCCCGAGCGTTGGGGCAGGACCCTTCGTCCGATGCTGTGGACGCTCGTCACCGTGACGGTGCCGCGTTTCGAGCACCAGACGACCGTGGAGCTGCCGGTGCAATGCTCGTCCGACTTCAACCTGGCGGCCACCAAATTCTTCTATGGCTTGACCGACGGTGAGGTCCCACTCGACTTCCTCTTCAGCGGCAGCGTGTTCTACGAGGATGCGACGGGTTCACTCCAGGTCGCGCCGATCGCATGGACCAAGGAGGCCCGGTTCCGTCTGCCGGTGAAGCTCTGGCAGGAGCTGATGGAGATCCACTATCCCAACGCCGCGTGGTTCCAGCTCAGGCGCGACGTATTCGACCGGTTGTACCGTTACAAGGTGGAGCACGGGATCCCCACGTGGGAGCAGGCCGTGGAGCGGCTTCTCCCCGCGGTGGACGAGGAGGCTCGGGTATGAGCGACGACACGGTGGAACGGGTCGCTGCGGCGCTGCTCTACGAGGGATACATGCTGTATCCCTATCGGCCGTCCTCGGTGAAGAATCGCCAGCGCTTCAACTTCGGCGTCGTATACCCGGAGACGTACAGCACGCTCCAGGGTGGCGTGGAACCGAGCGCGATGCGGACCGAGTGTCTCGTCCTGGGGGACGACGACACGGTGATCGATGCCAAGGCCCGGTTTCTCCATCTCGCGGTACGGACCACCGACGGCGCCGATCCGCCGTGGCAGGAGGCGGTCGAGCGGGAGGTCCCGCTTACGGCTGACCACATCGGTGATCTCCTCCGGGGCCCGCGCCGGACGCGCTTCTCGTTCCCGGCCAGCGAGTCGGTGGAGGGAGACGTCCGGCGGAATCAGTCGCGGCTCGACGGTGAGGCCGATGTGCGGGCGCGTGCCGTGGGTGACGGGTCATTCGTGGTCTCAGTGCGACTTGCGAACGTCAGCGCGTGGACCGCGGCCGACGGTGGGACCCGGGAGAACGTACTTCCCCGGTCGCTCGTGTCGGCGCACACCATCCTGCGGGTCCGCGGCGGCGAGTTCGTGTCGCTGCTCGAGCCCCCGGAGGCATTGCGCGCGCAGGCAGCGGAATGCCGCAACGAAGGGGTGTGGCCCGTCATAGTGGGCGAGGAGGGTAGCCGGGACACGATGCTCTCGTCTCCGATCATCGTCTACGACTACCCACGCATCGCTCCGGAGAGCGCCGGTGATCTGTTCGACGCCACCGAGATCGACGAGATCCTGTCGCTCCGGATCATGACGCTGACCGATGAGGAAAAATCGGAGATCCGTCGGTCGGACGAGCGGGCCCGCCTCCTTCTCGAGCGCACCGAGTCGCTCGCCGCTGAGCAGATGATGAAGCTTCACGGCACGATGCGGCCGGTGCAGCCGACGGAGGCGTCGTGAACGAGGAGGACTGGATCCTCCTCGGCGCCGACCGGCCCGTCGACCCGCTTCTACTCGGGGGCCGGCGGATCGGCCGCGGCGACCGCGTGCGGCTGCATCCTCGAGCGCGGGGAGACGTGTTCGACCTGGCGCTCGATGGCCGGATCGCCGCGGTCGAATCCGTGGAGCAGGACCTCGAGGGACACTTCATGGTGTCGGTCGTCCTCGACGACGACCCCGGCGCCGAGCTGGGCAACCACCGTCAGCCGGGTCACCGCTTCTTCTTCTCCCCCGAGGAGCTGGAGCCGCTTGATTCACGAGAGGCCGTCGACGAGGCGCCGGCAACCCGGAGCATCCTCGTCGCGGGCATCGGCAACGTGTTCCTGGGCGACGACGGGTTCGGCGTCGAGGCGGCCCAGCGACTGAGCCGGCGATCGCAGCCCAAGGGCGTCCGAGTCGAAGACTATGGAATCCGGGGATACGATCTGGCCTACGCACTCATGGCGCGACCGGATCTCGCCATCCTGGTGGATGCCTGCCCCCGGGGCGAGCCGCCCGGGACGGTCTACGTGATGGAGCCCGATCTCGACCGGCTCGACGCCCCGGACGCGCAGGGCGCCACGCTCCCCGACGCGCACGACATGAACCCGGTAAACGTCCTCCGGCTGGCCCGGGCCCTTGGCGGCACGCTGGGGCGTGTGGTGGTGGTCGGTTGCGAGCCCGCGACGCTGGGGCCGCCGGAAGGCTCGATGGAGCTGAGCGAGCCGGTGCGTGCCGCCGTCGATGAAGCCGTCGAGGTGGTCGAAGACATTGTCGTCCGATTTCTCAACGCCGAGACAGGAGAGAGCCATCATGGACGCGATCGGGCAGCATCGGAACGGTGACGCGAGCGACAAAGAGACTATGATGCTCTTCGGCGGGCTGGCCCTCCTGGTGTTCGGCGCGGGCATGGTCCTGTCGAACTCCGCGGTGCGGAAGTATCTCGGCAACGTGAGCGTCGGCAACCTGGTGACCGGGGTGGTGCCCGACGTGGAGCGCTACCTCAAGCTCAGGGCGATGTAGCGGCGTGGCCCGCTACGTCATCGATCCGCGGGCGAGCCGCTTCACCGCCCGTGCCTTTGCCGGAGGGGCCCTCTCGGCGATCGGCCACAATCCCAGCTTCGCGATTCGGGATGTCCGCGGGGAGGTGGAGCTCGATGCCGAGGGCGGCAGGGAGGCATCGCTCAATCTCACCGTCAAGGCGGAGTCGCTCGCGCTGACCGACAACGTGAGCGACAAGGATCGGCAGGAGCTCGAGCGAGCCATGCGGGAGGACGTGCTCGAGACTTCGCGATTTCCCGAGATCGTCTACGCCAGTCCGGCCGACAAGGCTACTGTTACCAAGACGGGCGAGGGCCAGTTCCAGGTGCGCATGAATGGCGATCTCTCGCTTCACGGCGAGACCCGGAGCCACCCGGTGATCGCCAACGTGTTCGTCGCCGGCGACTTGCTCCGCGGCTCCGCGGAGACCAGCTTGCGCCAGAGTGATTTCGGTATCAAGCTGGTAAGTGCGGTCGGCGGTATGCTGAAGGTCAAAGAGGAAGTAAAGCTGACGTTCGACTTCGTGGCCAGAAAGCAGGATTGACTTCATGTGCCTCGCCATACCCGGACAGATCGTCGAGCTGGTTCCCGAGCTGCCTCACCTCGGTGTCGTGGAGGTCACGGGAGTGCGCCGGAAGGTGGATCTCGGGCTCCTTGCCGATGAGCCGCCCGCCGTTGGCGACTGGGTGCTGATCCATGTCGGCTTCGCGATGAGCAAGATCAGCGAGCAGGAAGCCGCGGACCAGATGCGGACGCTCGCCATCCTCGGCGAGGACCTGGCCGCGATGGAGGAAGTGCGCGGCTACGGCCTGGAGGGGAAGGAGCAGTCGTGAGATTCGTGGACGAGTTCAGGGATCCCGACGTCATCGCGCGGACGTCCGAGGAAATCCGCCGCCTGGCAGATCCCGGGCGGCATTACCGTCTGATGGAGGTGTGCGGCGGCCATACCCATGCGATCTACCGGTTCGGACTCAAGGACGTGCTTCCCTCCAACATCGAGCTGATCCATGGACCGGGATGCCCGGTCTGCGTGCTGCCGATGGGGCGGATCGACGACGGGCTCGCGCTCGCGAGGGAGCCGCTGGTCACGTTCACCGCGTTCGG
>DATBSO010000023.1:0-4830 GCA_036559745.1 Gemmatimonadales bacterium
AGACCAACAAGGACGCGAACACCGCCACGATCTCGATGGAAGTGGATCCGGGCGCTCCGGCTGTGATCGGGACGGTGATGGTGGACGGGACCAAGCGGGTCGAGCCGGGCCTGGTGCGCAAGCTGCTCGTGAGCCGGCCGGGCCGGACCTACTCCCAGGACGAGCTTTACCAGAGCCAGCGGAACCTGTATGGCTCCGACCTGTTCCGCTTCGCGAACGTCAACATCGATTCCGCATCCTTCAAGCCGGGGGCCGATTCGGTCCCGCTGCTCGTGCAGGTGAGTGAGGCGAAACGCTACCGGATCCGGAGCGGTATCGGCTACGGCACCGACGATTGCTTCCGCGGATCAGCCGCGTGGACCACACGCAACTTTCTGGGGAACGCCGGCCGGATCCTCGACATCACGACCCGGGTCTCGAAGGTCGGTGTCGGCGACCCGTTCGACTGGGGACTCGCCAACAACATCTGCAGTGCCTCGAAGGAAGACACGGTCGGTTCGGCAAAGGTCAATTTCTATCTCGGGGCGACGCTGCGGCGTCCGGCGTTTCTCTCCGCGAACAACACGCTTTCGGTGTCGGTGTTCGCGGAGCGGCGCTCGGAGTTCAAGGTGTACCTCCGCCAGGAGACGGGCACCACGGTTCTGCTCCGCCGCGAGACGCCGAGGCGTCGTATCCCGCTCTCCCTGGGCTATACCCTCTCGTACGGCCACACCGAAGCGACGGCGGTGAGCTTCTGCGCCTCGTTCAACGCCTGTACGCCCGACCTGGTGGACCTCCTCCGGCAGAACCGCGTCCTGGCCACCCTCACGGCCACCGGAACGCTGCCGCGGGTCAACAACCCGCTCGACCCGAGCCGGGGCTCCCTCGCGTCACTCGAGCTCACGGTCAGCTCCAAGCTCCTCGGATCCTCGTCCTTCCAGCAGTTCACTCGTGTGGTCGGCGACTATTCCTGGTACCATCCGCTGGGACGTGACGTCGTGCTGAGCTGGCGGCTGCGTGGCGGAGCCATCTTCGCGCCGACGGTGGACGTGTCCACCGCGTCGGGCAACTTCATTCCGCCGGAGCAGCGATTCTACGGCGGCGGCCCCAACGACGTGCGCGGCTACCAGCGCAACGAGCTGGGCCCGGTGGTCTACGTGGTGCCGAAGTCGCACCTCGATTCGACCTCATCCCGCGGCCTGCCCCTCAATCCCGATTCCGTGACCGTGGCGGCGACGGGCGGCAACACCCTGGCGATCGGCAATGTGGAGCTGAGAGTTCCCTCCCCGATCTTCCGCTCCCGCATGCGGCTCGCCGCCTTCGTGGACGCGGGGAGCGTCTGGGAGCGCGGGGCCGCCACCTCATCGGCGACGATTCGCGTCACGCCCGGGCTCGGCCTGCGGATCAACACGCCGCTGGGACCCGCGCGGCTCGACGTCGCGTACAACCCGTACCGCCTGCAGGCCGGCGCGCTCTACCAGTTCGACAACAGCGGCGCGCTGACTCCCGTGCCGGGCCAGGAGTCGTTCGTTCTCGGACGCAGGAATCACGTCACCTACCATATCGCCGTCGGCCAGGCCTTCTGATGCGCCGGCTGATCGCGCGGTTCTTCTTCGTCTTCATCGTCGGGAGCCTGGCCATGGTGCTGGGCGTGGTGACCTCGATGACCCTCACGCCACCGGGACGCGCGCTCCTGGCGCGGACGGTGTCGCGGATCCTCGACGAGGTCGTCATCGGACAAGTGAAGGTGGGCGCGATCTCGGGCTCGTTCCTGTACGATCTGACTCTCGAGGATCTGGTCGTGCGCGACACGACCGGCGCGCTGCTCGCCGATCTGCCGCGGGTCCGGGTCAACTACCGGCTCCCAAACCTGCTCGCCAAACAATTCGTGCTGAGCGCGGTGCAGCTGGATCATCCGACGATCCAGCTCATCAAGCATCGTGATGGCCGGATGAACTACGAGGAGGTGCTGGGGCTCAAGAAGGGAAAGGGGGGCGGCGCGTCACCCCTCATCGAATTTCACGACGTCAAGGTCAATGGCGGCGCGCTCAGGATCGCGCTTCCGTGGAATCCCTCGCGCTCCCTCACGAAGCAGACGCAGCGCGATTCGGCGCTGGCCGCCGAGCGGGCCAAACCCGGACGCCTGATCGAGGAGGCGCCCGAAGGCCTCCGGAAGGTCATCCTCCTGTCGGACCTCACCACCCGGATGTCCAGACTGCGGATCGCCACGCCCGATCGCAAGCCGTTCACCATTGATCTCGACTCGCTCGCCACGCGCGTCAGCGACCCGGCGGTGACCCTGCGCGACGCGGTGGGACGCGTCTACCTCCGAGGCGACAGCGCGGTCTTCAGCCTGTCGAAGGGCGCGCTACCCGCCACGCGCTTCTCCGGCGGCGGCGCGGTGACGTGGCCCGCCGATACCGTGCTGTTCGACTTTCAGGTGAACGCGCCGGAGGTGAGCCTCGAGGACCTACACTGGGTCTCGCCCGACTTTCCTTCCATGACGGGGAGCGGCGTCCTGGTGGCTCGCTCCGAGTCCGGTATGCTCACGGCCTATGACATTCGAGACCTGCACCTCCGGCATGAGACGCAACGGGTCGACGGGGAGCTCGTCGCGCTCACCGACCGCAAGCGTGGTCTCGGTGTCCGTGATATGCGGGTCACCCTCCGCGACCTCGACCTCGATGCGGTCCGGCCCTATCTCGACTCCCTGCCGTTCTTCGGGCGGGTGACGGGGTCGTTGTCGGGCTCGGGGTATCTCGACGCGCTGGACCTGTCGCTCGACTGGGCCTTCGCCGACGCGAAGGTTCCGGGGAATCCCGTCAGCCTGATCGCCGGCGACGGGGTCGTGGGCGCGTCGCCCGACAGCGGGCTCACCTTCTCGGACTTTCACGTGCGCCGGTCGAGCATCGACCTTCGCACGGTGCGCCTCGTGGCGCCGGCCGTCATTCTCGAAGGGCGGCTCGCGGCGGTCGGCACACTCGACGGGCCGCTGCGCAACGTCGGCTTCGACGGCACCGCCCGCCACCAGGACGGCGATCGGCCCGTGAGCGAGGCAACCGGCACGGTTCACCTCGACACCAGGACCGATACGCTGGGCCTCGCCACCGACGTCACGCTGGATCCGCTGTCGTTCGAGGGAATCCGGCGCGCGTTTCCGTCGCTCGCCTCGCGTGGCGAGCTGCGGGGAACGTTCCGCAGCCGGGGTACGCTCTCCGCGCTCGAGGTGGACGCGGCCCTGTCCGGGGAGCTCGGCACCGTGGACGCCCTCGGCACCGTGGCCCTGCGGCCTCCCCATTGGGGCGCCGAGGACCTTCAGCTCCGCTTTTCCCGGCTCGACCTCGCCGCGCTCACGGGCCGCAAGCTCAAGACCGAGCTGACCGGACAGCTCCGTGTCACCGGCAGCGTCGATACCCTGCGCGCGCCCGAGGCGGACCTCGAATTGGCCCTCGGACGAGGTCGAATACGCGAGTGGGAGGTGGACAGCGTGTACGGGCGCGGGAGCGTGCACGACAGCATCATCCGGGTCGACACCGCGTACGCCACCTGGAAGGGTGCCCGTGCGATGGGGAGCGGCACGCTCGGGTGGCGCGCGCCCCACACCGGGGCCATGGCATTCGCCCTCCTGGCCGACAGTCTCATCGGATTCGACTCGTTGCTGCTCGCCACGACCGGTCAGACGCGCGATACCGCCAAGGACGCGCGTCCACTTGGAGGCACGGCGTTCGGGACGGCCAGGTTGGGGGGAAGTCTCGATTCGCTGCAGGTCGCGGGAGACCTCGAAGTGCAGCGGTTCGAATGGCAGCGCTACCGGTCACCCAAGATCACGGGCTCGCTCGCGTGGCAAGGCGGACGGAGGCCGAAGCTGACGGCGTCGGTTGCCACCGATTCGATCGCGCTCGGGAACTTTGCCTTCCGCCAGGTGGCAGGGAAGGCGTCCGGGTTTGCCGACTCACTCGACTGGAGTGGTGGCGTTTCCCTCGGTCAGACCTCGCGTGTCGACGCCGCTGGGAGATTTTCCGGCAAGGACACGACGCGGCTCGTCATGTTGGACTCCCTGCAGGCGTCGCTCGCCCTGCATCGCTACCGGCTCCGCGACACGGTCTCGATCTCGCTCGCCGACTCCGCTCCGACTGTGGGATCGCTCGTTCTTCTCGCCACCGACGGGTCCGGTCTGGTAGGGACCCAGGGTAAGGTGCCGGGCTCGGCTCCGGGAGACCTGACCGTGGATGTCCAGGGACTCGACCTCCAGGATCTCTACGGCCTGCTGCAACGCGATACGACCGGTGTTGCGGGTGATGTCGGCCTCGCGCTTCAGGTGGGCGGCACCGCGGAGGCACCGACGCTGCGGGGCATCGCTCGCCTTGCCGACGGGCGCTTCGGGGACTTTCAATCGCCGTTGGTCGAAGGCGTGGTGAACTACGCAGACCGCCGTCTCGATGCCAATCTCGACCTCTGGCGCACGGGAGAAAACATCCTTCAGGTCGAAGCCCATCTTCCGCTCGACCTCGCATTCCGCGGCGCCAAGCAACGCCGTCTCGACGGCCCGCTCTCGGTTCGCGCCCATACCGACAGCGTAGATCTCGGGCTGCTCGAGGCGCTCACTCCCGCCGTGACCCAGGTGCACGGAACGCTGGCGGCGGACGTTCAGGTCGAGGGAACCTGGGCCCAGCCGCGGCTGGCGGGACGCGCGGACGTACGGGGCGGGAGCATGAGCGTCCCCGGTCTCGGTGTGCGTTTCGGCACAGTCAAGGGCGGCGCCGTGCTCCAGGGCGATTCCGTTGTCCTGCGGGACGTCCTCCTCACCAGCGGAGGCGGACGTCTCGAGGTCACCGGCGGTCTCCGGCTCGA
>DATBSO010000024.1:0-35113 GCA_036559745.1 Gemmatimonadales bacterium
CTCGAGCAGACCGGCGATGATGCCGAGCGCGATCGCGCCCCGGATGCCGAGGAGCGCCAGGGCGACACCCGTCACGACCCCGATGACGACCATCGCGATGAGCTGGGTGACGAGCCACCGGCGCATGGAGAAGGCCATCGCGCTCAGCACCTCGCCCGCCCGTTTGCGATGCTGATGAGGGAAGAGGTGCATCAGTCCGCGATGGTAGAGGTCGGGATCCACCGCGACGAAGAGAGTGATGAAGATGATGAGGATGACGCCACCCAGCACCGACAGGGTGGACGAGAAGACCGCGAAGAAGGCGTGACCGATGGAAGACGGAGAGGACGGAAAGGACGGAGAGGTCGGAAAGGTGGGGGCCTTCTTCCCCTCGACCCTTTCCGTCCTTTCCGTCTTTTCCGCCCTTTCCGTCGTGTCTGCCTTCTGCGTCGTATCAGCAAGCATCTCGCTGACGCCGCCGACCTTCGCCTGGACCCAGCCGCGCACCTTGCCCACCACCTGCGGCACCTGGGTCTGGACCTCGCGGATCTGGCTCGCGACCTGGGGGGCGGCGATGGAGCCGAGCCCGATGATGCCGCCGAGGGTGAGGAGCAGGATCAGCGGCGCCGCGACCGCGCGAGGCAACCGGAGCTTCCGGTTGGCCAGGTCGGCGGCCGCCGAGAGCGTGAGGCCGAACAGCACCCCGATGAACGCGAGGAAGACGACTTCCTGGATCTCCCAGAGCAGCCGGAGTGCGAGGCAGACACCGGCGACGAGCGCCGTCACTCGCAGGACGTCGGAAGAGCGCCAGCGTGACGAGGTTCTGGGGACCATGAGGGGCGTTCGGGGAAGGGTGGACGCCTGGATCAGGCGCAGAGGCCGGCACACTCGTGAGCAATGTGCCGACCGCTCTCACCGACGACCGTGATGCCCCTCACCTCGGGCTACCGTCCGGCGCGGGAGCCGCCGTCAGGGCTGAGCCGCGGCCATCTCCGTTTCGTAGACCTCTTCCCGGACCGGCCTGAACCCGCTCTGGACGTAGTTGGGCAACGCGGCCGGATGGTCGAGCGTGCAGGTATGCAGCCAGACCCTCGACGGCTCCAGCGACCAGGCCTGCCGCACCGCCTCGACCAGCAGAAACTTGCCCCATCCCCGTCCGAAGTACTCCGGTAACAGCCCGAAGTAGGCGATCTCGATCGCGTCATCGTCGGTGCGCTTGAGCTCGAAGTATCCCGCCGGCGCGGCCTCCCAGGTCATGAGCCAGATCGAGACCCCCGGCGTCGCCAGGTAGCGTTCGATCTGCTCGTCGCTCCAGGAGAGCCGATCCCGCCAGTGAAATGCCCGCCCCACCTCGGCATACAGATATCGGAGGAAGGAGACCGGGCACTCGCCGACGCGCTCGATGCGGGGCCGAGGACTGGGAGCGTCCACCGGCCGAAGCTGCTCCGGCGACGTCATCTCGAGATAGGTGCGGGTGACCATGACGGGCGGCATGCGAGGATTGTAGTGCTAGCCCGCGAGCTCCTCCAGCCCCCGGAACAGCTCGAGCGCCGCCGGGTTGGCGAGCGCCTCGACGTTGCCGACGGTCCTGCCGTGGATCACCTCCCGGACCGCCAGCTCGGTGATCTTGCCGCTGATGGTTCGGGGAATGTCGGCCACCTGAAGGATCTTCCGCGGGACATGGTGGGGGCTCGCCTGCTCCCGGACCCGCCGCCGAATCCGCTCGCGGAGCGGCTCGTCGAGCATGAGCCCCTCGCGCAGCCGCACGAAGAGCACGACGCGCACGTCGCCCTCCCACTCCTGCCCGACGACCAGGCTCTCCACCACTTCGGGCATCTGCTCGACCTGCCGATAGATTTCGGCGGTGCCGATCCGGACGCCCCCGGGATTGAGCGTGGCATCGCTGCGACCCAGGATGACGAGCCCGTCGTGCGCGGTCAGGCGGGCCCAGTCGCCATGGCGCCACACGCCGGGATAGCGGTCGAAGTAGGCGGCCCGGTACTTGGCGCCGTCCGGGTCGTCCCAGAACGAGACCGGCATGCTCGGAAACGGACGGGTGCAGACGAGCTCGCCGTCCGTCTCGCGCACCGGCGCGCCGTGCTCGTCGAACACGTCCACCGCCATCCCGAGCCCGCGGGTCTGCAACTCACCACGCCAGACCGGGCCGATGGGATTGCCGAGAGCGAAGCAGGAAATGATGTCGGTGCCGCCGCTGATGCTCGCGAGATGCACGTCCGGTTTGACCGACCGGTACACGTAGTCGTAGCTGTGCGCGGCCAGGGGGCTCCCGGTGGAGAGAATCGCGCGAAGAGCGCGGAGGTCGTGGGTGCGCGCGGGCGCGAGGCCCTCCTTCTCGGAGAGCGCGAGGTATTTGGCGCTGGTCCCAAATACCGTCACGCCTTCCGCGGCGGCCATATCCCAGAGCACCGGGGCCGGCGCGAGGGGCGCGCCGTCGAACAGCACGACCGTGGCACCCACCGCGAGACTCGACACGAGCCAGTTCCACATCATCCAGCCGCAGGTCGTGAAGTAGAAGATCCGGTCGTCGCGGCCGAGGTCGGTGTGGAGGACCAGCTCCTTCATGTGCTGGAGCAGCGTGCCGCCCGAGCCATGCACCATGCACTTGGGAAGCCCGGTGGTCCCGGAGGAGTACATGATGTAGACCGGATGGTCGAACGGCAGACGCTCGTACGCCGGCGCGGCGCCACGGTGCGGCGCGACGAACTCCGCCCAGGTGACGGCGCCCTCCGGGGCCTTTGTCGCTCCGAGGTAGGGCACCAGGACCATCCGCTCGATCGAAGGAATGTGCGCGCGCACGTCGCGGGCGCGAGCGAGCGAATCGATCTCCTTGCCGGCATAGCGGTAGCCATCGGCGCAGAAGAGCACACGGGGGCGGATCTGGCCGAACCGGTCGAGCACGCCGTTGGTGCCGAAGTCGGGCGAGCATGACGTCCACGTGGCGCCGACGGCGGTCGTGGCCAGCATCGCGATAACGGTCTCGGGAAGATGGGGCAAGAACCCGGCGACCCGGTCGCCGACGCCGATGCCCTGGGCCCGAAGCGCCGCCGCCAGGGCGCCCACCTCTGCCCGGAGCTCGCGGAAGGTGATGAGACGTTGGCGGCCCCGTTCGTTCCAGAAGACGATGGCCGCCCGGTCGTCGCCGAAGCGCAGCAGATTCTCGGCAAAGTTGAGCCGTGCGCCGGGAAACCAGCGGGGACCCAGCCTCGGATCGGGTGGCGCCATGCGATCGAATCCGACGACGACCTCGTCCCATGCCGCGCGTCCCCGCCGCTCCTCGGCGACGACACCGCACGCGTCCCAGACCTCGGGCCAGAAGGCGTCGGGGCGCGCGATGGACCACTGATAGAGAGAGGAGTAGTCAGAGACCTGCGGCGTCTTCGCGCGGATGCGCTCGATGAACGCCGTCATGTTCGCTCGTCGGACGCGATCCGGGCTCGGCGTCCAGATGGGCTGGTCCATCACCTCACCGGTCATCGCATCCCCACCCCTTCACCACGGAGACACGGAGGGCACGGAGACTCACGAAGAAAGAAACAACTGATTTTGTTCTTCTCCGTGCAACCTCTGTGTCCTCCGTGTCTCCGTGGTGAAAAGAGGGCGAGGACGTGTGAGTCAGGCCGTCAGCTCGTCGGGGGATTGAACTGGGCGTGCTGCGCGTCGAGCCACGACTTGTGGTAGTTCGGGTCTTCGATCGCGAGGGCCGTCTTCGCCACCTTGAGCGGCCGGAAGCTGTCCATCATCACCGCCAGCTCGTCGGTGTACTTGGCCCCGATACTCGCCTCAGCCCGGCCCGGGTGGGGGCCGTGTGGAATCCCGTCGGGGTGATGGGTGATGCTTCCGAACTCGATCCCCTTCCGGCTCATGAACTCGCTCGAGGCGTAGTAGAGGACCTCGTCCGAGTCCACGTTGCTGTGGTTGTACGGCGCGGGGACCGCCTCGGGATGGAAATCGTAGGGACGCGGGCAGAAGCTGCAGACCACGAACCCGTCGCCCTGGAACGTCTGATGGACCGGCGGGGGCTGGTGCACCCGGCCCACGATCGGCTCGAAATCGTGGATGTTGAACGCCCACGGGTAGAAGTACCCGTCCCAGCCGACGACATCGAGCGGGTGGTGATCGAGCACGATCTCGTTGAGGCCGTCGTACTGCTTGACCAGGATGGGGAAATCGCCGCGCTCGTCGTGGGTCCGGAGCATGCCGGGGCGGCGGATGTCACGCTCGCTGTAGGGCGCCCCCTCGATGAGCTGCCCGAACTCGTTGCGGTAGCGCTTGGGCCAGCGGACGTGTCCCCGGCTCTCCATCACCAGCAGCTTGGTCGGTTCCCCGCCGAGGTCGAGGCGCCAGCGGTGGAGGATGCCGCGGTGGACCACCAGGTAGTCGCCGGGGCCGTACGGCAGGTCGCCGAAGACGGTCTCCAGGGTCCCCGTTCCCTTGCTCACGTACACCAGCTCGTCGGCCTGCGCGTTCCGGTAGAAGTGCGCGTCGTTCTCGTCGGGCTCGACGTAGAGCATCGCGATGTCCTGATTGAACAGCAGCGGAGTCCGGTCAAGCGTCGGGCTGCCGCCCTTCTTCACCTGGGACGTGCGGAAGTGGCGATGCCGGAGCGTCTGGTCGGGATCGGCCTCGTATTTCATCTCGCGAAGGCGCCTCACCGACTTGACCGTGGTCGGCGGGTGGGTGTGATAGAGCAGCGACGAGGTTCCGGTGAATCCCTCGTGCCCCATCAGCTCCTCGGCGAAGAGCCCGCCATCGGGGCGCCGGAAGGCGATGTGACGCTTTCTCGGAATTCGGCCCATGGTGTGGTAGATAGGCATCAGAGGTTCCCTCGCAGCGCCTGCTCCCGCTCGATCGCCTCGAAGAGCGCCTTGAAGTTTCCCTTGCCGAAGCTGCGGGCGCCCTTCCGCTGGATGATCTCGTAAAACAGCGTCGGCCGGTCTTCCACCGGCTTGCTGAAGATCTGCAGCAGATAGCCTTCGTCGTCCCGGTCCACGAGAATGCCCAGGTCCTTGAGCGGGCCCACGTCCTCGTCGATCGTGCCGACCCGGTCGATCAGCGTGTCGTAGTACGTGGTCGGCACCTGGAGGAACTCGACGCCCCGGCTTCGGAGCGCGGTCACCGTGCGCACGATGTCACCGGTAGCGATGGCGAGATGCTGCACACCCGGCCCGCGATAGAACTCGAGATACTCGTCGATCTGGGACTTCTTCCGTCCCTGCGCCGGCTCGTTGATCGGGAACTTGATCCGATCGTTGCCGCTGGCGACGACCTTGGACATGAGCGAGGAGTATTCGGTGGAGATGTCCTTGTCGTCGAACGAAATCAGGTTCCGGAAACCCATCACGTCCTGATAGAAGTTGACCCACCGGTTCATCGCGCCGAGCTCGACGTTGCCGACGCAATGGTCCACGTGGAGCAGGCCCACCGGCTCGGGCTGGAACGGGCTCTGCACGCGCCGGAAGCCCGGCAAGAAGTCGCCGCGATAGTTCCGCCGCTCCACCAGGCTGTGGATGGTATCGCCATACGTCTGGATGGCCGCGATGATCACTTCCCCCTGGTCATCGCGCAGCACGGTCGGCTCCTGCACGCCGTGGGCTCCGCGTTCCACGGCAAGGCGGAACGCCTCACGCGCGTCGTCCACCCAGAGCGCGATGTCGCGGACGCCGTCTCCGTGGCGGTTGATGTGGGCGGCGATCAGATGGTCGGGGCTCATCGGAGTCGTCAGGAGGAATCGAACCTTGCCCTGCTGGAGCAGGTAACTCGCCCGGTCACGGGTACCGGTCTCGGGGCCTCGATACGCGAGCAGCTCGAACCCGAACGCGGCGCGATAGTAGTGGCTGGCTTGCTTCGCGTTGCCGACGTAGAACTCGATGAAATCGGTGCCGTTGATCGGGAACGTATCGGTCGCGGTGGCCGTCGCGGCCAGCGTTTCGGGTGTCATGGCGCCTCCTCCTCAGCCGGCGAAAGGTCTCCGCTGAAACCTATCCGTGCTCCAGACCCTCCGCCACGTCTTCCAAGAGGTCCCAGGCCACCGTTGATGCCTTCTCTCCAAATCCCGCAGGATCAACAGGTTGACACGAAACATCCGGCCGGCTCGGCATGCCGGGATGGCACGGCGCGTGCAAGGTCTGAGAAACCAGGCATCTTTCGTGGAATGGTCGTACGTCACCGCCTCAACCCAGAGCATCCCTGATCTTGTCGTCACCGTTGCCCGAACTTGATACCTGCCTTACAGTTGGCTGCAAAGCTGCGGGGCAGGCGGGACGACTGGAACGCAAAAGGGGAGGCCCCGGGATCGAGGAACAATTCAGGCCGGACGTGCGCGAACCGGGACACTTTTGCAGGAGATCATGACGGCCGATCTCGCCCAGCTCTTCCAGCAGTACTACGCGCCACTGGTCCGGATGCTCTATCGCCGGACCGGGGATCGCGATCGTGCCGAGGATCTGGCGCAGGAGACGTTCGCGCGCGCGGTGTCCGCGCCGCCGAACAACCCGCGCCCCTGGCTCTTCGCGGTCGCGCTCAACCTGGTGCGGGAGGACGGGCGCCGTTCGGTGACCAGGGGACGCCGGCTGGAGTTGTTGCGCTCCGAGAGCGAACAAGAGGCCGCGAGCCCCGACGTCGAGTTCGAGCGCAGGGAAGACTCGGCCCGGGTCCGTGCCGCGCTCGCGACGCTCAACGATCGCGATCGCGAAGTGTTGTTGCTCAAGGCCGAAGGGTTTGATTACGAGGAGATCGCCGCGACACTTGGCCTCGCCAAGGGGGCGATCGGCACCACGCTCGCGAGGGCCCGGCGAAGACTGGTCGAGGCGTACCGGGCGCAGGAACGGGGGAAGCATGTCGCATCTTGACGAGGGGACGCTGCACGCCCTGCTCGACAATGAGCTGGCCAACAGCGAGCTGATGGAAATCGAGGCGCACCTCGACGGTTGCAACGCCTGCAGCGCGCGTCTGCGTGCGGCGCGTGAGTTTCTCGACGAAGCCGACCGCCTCGTCGGCAGCGTGCAGTTCGGCCGTTTTGCCGGGACCGCCGCCCCGGTTGCCGCGGCCGCATCGGCGCCACCGCCCAAGGCCGAGAGAATCCCCGTCACCGCAGCCGCCGCTCCGCGGCCCCGCGAGCCATTGCCAGCAGAGGATGTGTCGCCGGTCCTGCTCATTCCGGACAATCCCGAGGCGTCGCCGCTGCTCAGCCGCTGGCCTCGCATCGTGGGCTGGGCCGCGAGCATCACGTTCGCGGTGAGCGCCGGCTACCTGATCAACAACCTCGCCAAGGAAACGACGACTCCAGCGGCGACGCCGACCGCCGTCGCGACGGCGGCCCCGGCAACGACGAACAACGAGACCGACGGGCTCGCTCGTTCTTCGCAGCCTCTGCGGCGTGACTCAGGGGCCCAGTCGACGACCCTGGTTGCCGAGGACACACGCTCACCAGCCGCGCCACCGCCCGCAGCGGACAAGCCGATTGCGGCCGCCCCGGCCAAGCCCGCGCAGCCCAAGCCCGATCTCAAGAAGGAGTCGGCGCCTTCCAAGGGGCGCCAGCTGGCAGGCGCCATCGGCGCCGCGGATTCCGCGGACGAGAAGGCCAAGACTGCGGATGCCGTGACTCCAGACGATTCCACCGATGCCGCGGAAGAGAGGGCGACCCGGGAAGTGGAGCAGGAAGCGATCCGTGCCCAGGCCGCCAAGGCCCTCACTCAGCTCGATCGGCAGCGGCGAGCGAATCGGGCGGCTGCCGCGACGGCGGCGCTCGACCGGGCGGAAGCGTTACGCCTGACGGCGCAGTCCGCTCCGGCGCCCGCGCCCCCGCCGCCGACCGTCGAGCAGCGGACGCAGGTGTATCTGCGCATCGGTCTCGACGAGGCGAGCCGGCAGCTCGGTGGACCCGTTCACGTGATCGAGGGGATGAGCCCGCTGTTCATGGGTCTTGCTCCAGGCCGGGCGTCGGCCGGAGCGGATACGACGCGGCCGGTGGTTCGGGTGGTCTACCAGGATCCGCAGGGCAGGCTCATAACGCTCGACCAGCAGCGGAGCCGTCCGGGCCAGCCGGCCACGCCTGGCGCCAGTGGAAGCTGGAGCCTGGGCGACCTGACCATGCGGTTGTCGGGTGAGGCGCCTACCGAGGTGCTGCGATCGCTCCGCGCCAGGGTGCGCTGAGTCGATCAGGCTCTGCGACTATCCAGCAGCGCGCGAGCCTTGCGAAGCAGATCGTCACCGCTGAACGGCTTGTTGAGGAAGCGATCGTCGTCCCGGCGAACTCCCCGCCGCAGGATTTCGTTGTCCGAATAGCCTGACATATACATCGCCTCGAGGCCAGGGCGCGAACCGGCGAGCGCCTGGGCCAGGTCCCCTCCGTTCATGCCGGGCATCACCACATCGGTCACCAGCAGATGGATCGGCCCCTGATGACTCCCGGAAACCTGGAGCGCCTCGTTCCCATCGCGCGCCTCGAGCACACGATAGCCCGCATCAGATAATCTGCGCTTCACCAGCTCCCGAATAGCATCCTCGTCCTCCGCGACCAGCACGGTTTCCGTCCCGTTCGGCGTGAGTCCCGTCATGGATGGGGGCCCCGCGGCGTCGAGCAGCGGCAGATAGATCTTGACCGTCCGACCCGCGCCCGGCTCACTGCTCACCCGGACCATGCCACCGCTCTGGCGGGCGATGCCGTTCACCACTCGGAGCCCCAACTCTTCTCCGGCCCTGCGATCGAGGGGGCGAGGCAACGGCTCGGTCTCCAGACCGCTGCCGGAATCGCCTATCGCGAGGACCGCGTACGAGCCGGGGGACAGCTGCCGGCCCGTGGGAAATCCTCCCATGGTCCGCTCGGAGGTCTCGATCGTCATCGTCCCACCCGACGGCATCGCTTCACGCGCCGTGAGGATGAGACTGACGACCGCCTGCTCGAGCCGTCCCGGGTCGATCTGCACGGCGCCGAGACCGTCGGCGAGCCGGGTTCGCACCACGATGTCGTCGCCCGCGAGGCGGCGGATGAGCCCTTCCATACCTCGTACCAGCGAGTTGACGCCGACGGGTCGCGGCTGCAGCGGCTGACGATCGCCGATGGCGAGGAGCTGCCGGCTGAGCAACGTGCCTCGATCGGCGGCCTGGATGATGCGCTCGACGCCGGACCGACGCCGGTCGTCCGCGGGCAGATCCCGGGCGAGCAGGTCGCCGAATCCGCGGATGGTAGTGAGGACGTTATTGAAGTCGTGGGCGACGCCGATCCCGATCCGTCCGAGGGCATCCATTCGCTGCGCATCTCGCAGCTGCTCCTCCACCTGGTGAAGCGAGGCGACGACGCGGGTGCGCTCGCTCACGTCGGTCGCAACGACGAGTCGCCCCCGCCGGCCGTCGAGCTCGACCTCCTGTGACGTCAGCTCCGTCTCGACGATCGTGCCATCCTTGCGCTGGTGGCGGGTCAGCGCGACGCCTCCCCGCGAGTCCATCCGCTCGACGGGGGCGAGCGGCAGAGACGCGTCCTGCTCCGGCACCAGATCCATGATCGACATCGCCGCGAATTCGTCGGCGGAGTAGCCGTAGTGCCGAACAGCGGCGGCGTTCACCGACAGGAATTGCAGGGTCTCGGTGTCGAACACCCACATGGGTTGGGGGTGGGCCGCGAAGAGCGCGTCGAACCGGCGCGCGGCCTGGGTCGCTTCCCGGTGCAGCATCGCGTTGGCGATCGCCAGAGAGATCCGGCCCGCCAGCTCCTGGGCCAGCTCCACGTCTTCGGGGCTCGCTTCCCGACCCGACTCGGCGAGGACCAGGGTCAAGACACCTGCCATCTCGTCCCGCACCACGATGGGTACTCGGATCGCCACCCGCGAACAGAGGGCGCGATGAAGCTCTAGCTGCCCGGCGTCCTTCGTAAGCTCGCCGAGCGAGCGCAAATCCACCGCCAGGATGTCCGCCGATCCCGTGGGCACGCCGAACGGCGCCCGTCCTCCGCACTCCGCAAGCATGCGGACCATCATTTCTCGTCCGACATCACGATGGGCAGCCGCAATGAACCGGAGTTCACCTGATTCACCGGCGAGGTGGATGGTGCACCAGTCCCCAAGCGTGGGGACCAGCAGTCGCGCCAAACGGCCGACCGTGCACTCGTAGTCGAGAGACGACGCCAGCAGGGTGCTGGCACTCTCGACCAGCGAGAGCCGGCGCCTGATCGCGCTCCCTTCCTCGTGGGTCAGCTCGCGTGCGGCCGGCGGCGGCATCGTGCGAGCGACGCGCGAGACGACCACCGCCGTGAGCCAGGCGGCGCCCAGCGTGGAGACCAGGTTGGCCACGCCCGGTACATCGTAGAGGAGAAAGCCGACGCGCTCGGAAAAGAAATGGAACGCGTAGACGGTCGTAATGAGCGCGCTGATGGAGGCTGGTCCGAACCCCCCGACGAGCGCCGAATACAGCACCGTGAGGATCATGACGGGGAACGGCGTCTGGATGATCAGGCCGTAACGGGCGAGCACGTCGAAGGCGATGGCGGTCGCGAGGGTCAGCAGCGGCCCGCGCACACTCGCGGCGATCTCGGGCGTCCGGAAGGACATCCTCGCGGCCTGGAGCCGCCTGGTGACGGCCTCCGCACTGAACTGGTGTATGCTGCCCGGCTGCCCCATCGATCCGTCCTTTCGCGCGGTGGATGCCCCGGCTTCGGGACGCATGTTCAAGGTCGGTCATCGGACCCGTGGGGTCTGTGACACTCCACACAAAATCCCCGTGGACCTGGTTATGACCCGCCTTGCGACCCTTCCGGCCGGGCGGTAAGCTATTCCCGACCTCAAAACAGCCGGTTCCTCGCTCCATCGGTTCGGGTAGTCGCCCCGGACATCCCGCGTGCGCGGCACCTCAGAGTGCCGGGAAAGTGAGATCGCCTGTGCCCTTGTCCCGTCCGCTGGGCCTCATGTGCCTGCTTCTTCTCGGGCCGCTGGTGGCCACTCCCGCCTCGCTGCACGCGCAGGCGCAGGCGACCACCGGCGTCATCCGCGGCATCGTTTCCGATTCCAACGGCGGACCTCTGTCGGGCGCGACCGTCACGCTGGTCCATACGGAGACCAACGCCGAGCGGGCGCTGACCACCAACGATCGCGGTGTATTCGTCGCCACCCTGCTCCGGGTGGGCACGTACAATGTCACGGCGCGGGCTCTCGGATTTCAGGCCTCGCAGCGGAACGGCGTCAGCGTCGGCCTCGGTGAGACGGTTGACCTGCCGTTCGCGCTTGCCCCGCAGGCTGTGCAGCTGGAAGAGGTCACGGCGACCGCACAGGAGCCGCTGGTGGACGTGACCCAGTCGGAGGGATCGACCCGGCTCGGGGTGGAAGCGGTGGAGGGACTGCCGAACAACGGCCGCAACATCTTCAACTTCACGACGCTGACGCCCAATGTCGCGATCGTGCAGGGCCCGGACGGTGACGAGATCAGCGTGGGAGGCCAGCGCGGCATCCACAACAACGTCTCGGTGGACGGCGCCGACTTCAACAACCCCTTCTTCGGCGAACAGCGCGGCGGTCAACGGCCGGCGTTCACGTTCAACCTCGACGCGGTCCAGGACTTCGTCGTGGTGGCTGACGGCGCCAACGCCGAGTTCGGGCGGTCGAGCGGCGGCTTCATCAACGTGATCACCAAGTCGGGAACCAACACCTTCCACGGCTCGGCCCACTACTTCGGGAAGTACGACGGCCTCTCGGCCGACTTCAGCCATACGTTCCCGAACGGGACCACGACCGGTTTCGCGCCGGACTTCAGGCAGCACCAGTTCGGCGCCACGCTGGGCGGCCCGATCGTGCGCGACAAGGCCTTTTTCTTTCTGGCCTACGACCAGCAGGAATACAATCAGACCAAGCAGACCGATCGCCTTAGCCTCATCGATCCAGCCCTGGTGGCATTCACCGATACTGCCTTCGGCGGTGTGCTCCAGAACGAGTTCGGCTCGATCGCCCGTACCAACGATGCGAAGGCGCTTCTCGGCAAGCTCGACTTCCGGCTGAGCCCGAAGCACAACGCCACGCTCAAGTACAACTACACCAAATCAAGCCAGCAGAACGGCACGTTCGACGTGGATTCCTGGGGCCGAAGCGCCAACGCCCTCGAGGACGACCACTCGCACGCGATAAACGGCAGCCTCACCTCGCTCTTCTCATCGTCGCTGTCGAACGAGTTCCGCTTCCAGTGGGCGCGAGAGGATCGGCCGCGGCCCTATACCGGTCCGATCAACCCGGCGACGGGTCGTCCCTTCCCCGACACCGATATCGGGTTCGTCGGGCCCGACGGCTTCGCGGGGTACCGAATGGGGATGCCGTTCTTCATCCCACTGCAGACGGCGTACGACTACCGGCTCCAGGTGCTGGACAACATCTCCCTGGTGCGCGGCAACCACCTGTTCAAGTTCGGCGCGGAGTGGAACCGTACCGGCGTCAACCAGACGTTCCTCGGGTTCGCCAACGGCCGGATAGGGTTCACCTCGGTCACTGGCTTCCTCAACTACGTATCGCAGGGCAACAACTACGTGGAATGCTCCGACGGGTCGAACAACGCGACGGGCACCTGCCCGACCGGAACCACCGTCACCGGACCGGTGGCGCTCTACCTCCAGCAAGCAGGCGTACCGCCTTTCACGGTCGAAGAGGCCGGCACGCAGACCATCATTCAGCACGAGCTGGCCGCGTTCCTGCAGGACAGCTGGAAGCCGAGCCCCAAGCTCACGCTCAACTACGGCCTGCGCTGGGAGGCACAGATCGAACCGAGTCTGATCACGCCGGTCGATCAGCTGTTCTACGCTCCCTTCTTCGGCCAGACGGTCACGACGGCGGCCGGGACGTTCACGTTCCCGACCGACGGGACCATCCCGTCGGACTACGGGATGTTCCAGCCGCGCTTCGGCTTCGCCTACGATTTCAAGGGAGACGGCAAACAGGTCCTGCGAGCCAACGCCGGCCTCTATTACGCGCGGATTCCCGGGCTCAACCTGGCAAGCGTGCGCAGCACGGACGGCTCCCGTGGCCAGACGCTGTTCACCAGAAGTAACCTCGCGAGCATTCTGGGACCGCCGCCGGCTTACGGCGACCTGCTCGCCTCGCCATCGGGCGGGCCATTCCAACCCGAAGTGCATGTGTTCGACAAGGACTTCCAGAATCCGCGCACCTTCACGGCAACGGTCGCGATCGAGCGGGAGCTGGTCTCGGGCCTGGCCGGCTCGCTCAGTTACACGCACGCCCGCACCGATCACCTCACCCGCTTCTTCAACGCCAACGACGCCGTATTCGGCAATCCGTGGAGCACCGGGTTGAACGGTGGACCCAACGGCATCGGGTCGTTCTTCGTGGTCCAGAGCACGGCCAAGTCGCGCTACAACGGCGTGACCGCCGAGCTGCGCCGGACTATCGATCCGCACCTGCAGTTCCAGGTCAACTACACGCTGTCATTCGACAAGTCGGACGACGACAACGAGCGTGATCCGTTCACCTTTAGGTACGCTCGGGCCGACTCACTGGAGAAGGAATACAACTGGAGCGACCGGGACCAGCGGCACCGGTTCAACGCGTGGGTCCTCGCGGTTCTGCCCGGCGATATCTACCTGAACAACCGAATGAGCGCCTATTCCGCCCAGCCCGCGTCGGAAGTCTGCGGAACGAACAACGTGGGCACCGGTCAGCGGGCCAACCAGCCGACTCAGCGCATCTGCCCCGACGGCCACGTGCTCCAGCGCAATACCATCCGGCGAGACAACGCGTATTTCTCGTGGGATATCCGGCTCTCCAAGCCGTTTCATCTCGGCCCACAGGGAACCTTCGAGGCGATCTTCGAGGTGTTCAACGTGACCAACGCAGACAACTTCAGGGACCCGGCATCAGGCGGGACGTTCCTGAACTTCGATGGAACCATCCGGAGCGGGCTCGGCGAGCCGCGGCAGTTCCAGGTGGGTGGGAGGTGGCTGTTCTAGGCTAGAGGCTGGAGGTTAGAGGCTGGAGGCGCGGGATCCACGAGTCCCAAACCCTCAGTCTTTAGCCTCCAGCCGCCCCCTCAAAACGTCAGAGCCAGCAAGACTCCGAGGGTGCGGTTCCGCACTTCGGCGTCCGCAAAGACCGACCGGAGGCCCGCCGTGTAGCGGGCCTCCAGTGCAAGAGCGGATTGAGGCCACCGAAACTCCACCCCGCCACCCGCCACCACCCCCACATCGAACTCCCGAAAGATCGTCACGGCGTCCCGTCCGCAGGTCGAGCGGCTGTTCACATCCCCGTCGATGAATTGAACGTCGCATCCTATCTGGAGGGCCGGGGCCGGTCCGCCGAAGAGGAGCGGCCGTATGCGCCCGCGGTTTACCACGAGCTTGGCCAGGAGGGGCATCTCGAGGTAGGCGAGCTCGATGTCGAGGATGGCGGTGCCGGTGAGAGTCCTGCCGCCCTTAAGGGAGAAGAGCAGCTCGGGACGGAAGCTGAGACCGCCGGTGATGGGGGTGAGCAGGTAAACGCCGGTGACGCTGCCCTGTCTGCTGCGGAGCTGCTCCGCCGTGGGCCCGATGAGGTCGCTGCGGGAATATCCGACCATGGCGCCGACGGCCGGCGCGGCGCGGCGTCGAGCCGAGACTGTATCGGCCTGCCCGACAGCCGGCAGGGGCCGAGCCGTCAATCCAACGAGGGCGCATAGGCCCGCCCATACCATACACGACCGCGGCACCGATTGGCATCCCCTGCCGCGCTCGGCGGCCGCTATGGCTTGCCGGTTCTTTCCTTCGGCGTCAGCTCGGCACGGTGGGCCTGCACCGCCTCCAGAACGAAGGGGTCGAGGCCGTGGGCGCCCGGGCCGTCGAGATGCCGGAGGAATTCGGCGCGCATCCGTGGATCCCAGTAGCGGCGGATGTGCTGGGCCGTGCTGGCCATGGCCTCCGCCCGGTTGGGATATGCCTCGTAGTAACGGCCGATCTGGTTGGCCATCTCTATCAGATGCTCGACGTTCATGGCCGCGCCGTCACGTGGACTCGCGCTCGCGGGCGTCGAGGAGCGCAAGTTGCTGCTCGGTGAACCGCTTGTGTCTCGCCTGCCACTCCGAGGAGTGGAACACGGGCATCACCTGCACGGCAGTCACCTTGTACTCCGGGCAGTTGGTGGCCCAATCGGAGTTCTCGGTGGTAATGACGTTGGCGCCGGACTCGGGGTGGTGAAACGTGGTGTAGACCACGCCCGGTTGCACGCGCTCGGTCACGCGGGCACGCTGGGTGGTCTCGCCGGCCCGGCTCACGATGCCCACCCAGTCTCCATCGTTGATCCCGCGCTCTTCGGCGTCGTGCGGATGGATCTCCAGCATGTCCTCGTCGTGCCAGTCCACGTTGGCCGTGCGCCGCGTCTGCGCGCCGACGTTGTACTGCGACAGGATCCGTCCGGTCGTCAGGATGAGCGGATACTTCCGGTTCACCTTCTCCTCGGTGGGAACGTACTTCGTGAGCAGGAACTTTCCCTTGCCCCGCACGAACGTATCCCGGTGCATGACCGGCGTGCCCTCGGGCGCCTTGTCGTTGCACGGCCACTGGATGCTTCCCATCCGGTCGATCTTCTCGTAGCTGATCCCGGTGAAGGTCGGCGTGAGCCGGGCGATCTCGTCCATGATCTCGGACGGATGCGTGTAGTTCATCGGGTAGCCGAGCGCGTTGCTCAGGGCGCAGGTGATCTCCCAATCCTCCATGCCGCCCATCGGCTCCATCACCTTGCGCACCGGGGAGACCCGCCGCTCGGCGTTGGTGAAGGTGCCGTTCTTCTCGAGGAACGAGCTGCCCGGGAAGAAGACGTGGGCGAACTTGGCCGTCTCGTTGAGGAAGAGATCCTGAACCACGATGCACTCCATCGCGGTGAGCGCCGCGGTGACGTGCTGCGTGTTGGGATCGGACTGCGCGATGTCCTCGCCTTCGAGGTAGAGACCCTTGAAGCTGCCGTCGAGCGCGGCGTCGAACATGTTGGGAATCCGCAGACCCGGCTCGGGATCGAGGGTGACCCCGTACGCCGCCTCGAACTGGCCGCGGACCACGTCGTCGAGCACGTGGCGGTAAGCGGTGAACTCGTGGGGGAACGAGCCCATGTCACACGAGCCCTGCACGTTGTTCTGGCCGCGGAGCGGATTCACGCCCACGCCCTCGCGCCCGAGATTCCCCGTCGCCATCGCCAGGTTGGCGATGCCGGCCACCATCGTCGAACCCTGGCTGTGCTCGGTGACGCCGAGGCCGTAGTAGATCGCGCCGTTGCCGCCGGTCGCGTACATCCGGGCGGCCGCGCGCACGTCGGCCGCCGGGACACCGGTGATCTCCTCGGTGGCCTCCGGCGAATGCTCGGGCCGCCCGACGAACTCCTTCCACTGGTCGTAGCTGTCCACCTCGCACCGAGCGAGGGCGAACTCGTCGTCGGTGAGGCCTTCGGTGACCACGACGTGGGCAAGCGCGTTGATGAGCGCCACGTTGGTGCCCGGCATGAGCTTGAGGTGGTATTGGGCCTCGACGTGCGGCGACCGGACCAGATCGATCCGGCGAGGGTCGACGATGATCAGTTTGGCTCCCTCCCGGAGCCGCCGCTTCATGTACGAGGCGAACACGGGGTGGCCGTCCGTGGGATTGGCCCCGATCACCATGATGACGTCGCTCTCGCGGACGGAATCGAAGTCCTGGGTGCCGGCCGATTCGCCCATCGTGGACTTGAGGCCGAACCCGGTGGGCGAGTGGCACACGCGCGCGCAGGTATCGATGTTGTTGTTGCCGAACGCGGCGCGCACCAGCTTCTGCATGAGATACGTCTCTTCGTTGGTGCAGCGCGACGACGAGATCGCGCCGACGGAACCGCGGCCATACTGCTGCTGGATCCGCTTGAACTCGCTGGCCGCGTACCCGAAGGCCTCGTCCCAGCTCACCTCACGCCACGGATCGGTGATTTTCTTCCGGATCATCGGCTTCGTGATCCGGTCCTTGTGCGTCGTGTACCCCCATGCGAAGCGGCCCTTGACGCAGGAGTGCCCGTGGTTGGCGTGGCCGTTCTTGTACGGCGTCATGCGAACGACCTGCGCGCCCTTCACCTCGGCTTCGAACGCGCAGCCGACGCCGCAATAGGCGCAGGTGGTGATGACGCTCCGGTCAGGCGTACCGTTCTCGATGACGCTGTTGTCCATCAGCGTGGCGGTGGGGCAGGCCTGGACGCAGGCGCCGCAGGACACGCATTCCGATTCCATGAAGGGCTGGAGCTGGCCAGGCGAGACCACCGAGTCGAAGCCCCGCCCGTCGATGGTGAGCGCGTAGGTACCCTGCACTTCTTCACACGCCCGCACGCAGCGGGAGCAGACGATGCACTTGCTGGGGTCGAACGTGAAATACGGGTTGGAGGTGTCCTTCGGGGACTTGAGATGGTTCTGCCCTTCGAACCCGTACCGCACCTCGCGCAAGCCCACCGCGCCGGCCATATCCTGGAGCTCGCAGTCACCGTTCGCCGAACAGGTGAGACAGTCCAGCGGGTGGTCGGAGATGTAAAGCTCCATGACGCCACGACGGAGGTCGGCGAGCTTGGGCGTCTGGGTCCTGACCTTCATCCCGTTTTCCGCGGGCGTAGTACAGGACGCCGGGAACCCCTTTCGTCCTTCGATCTCGACCAGGCAGAGCCGGCAGGAGCCGAAGGCCTCGAGGCTGTCCGTCGCGCAGAGCTTCGGAATCGGGAGGCCGATCTCCGCGGCTGCGCGCAGCAGGGACGTCCCCTCGGGCACCGAGACCGGCATCCCATCTATGGTGAGGGTGACGGTTCGCTCGGAGATCCGGGCCGGTGTCCCGTAATCGATGTCGGAGATAGCGGTCATGATCAGGTCCTCGTCACCCGGCCGCCGCGGCGAGCTCCGCCGCCGGCAGTCCGAAGTCTTCAGGGAAATGCTGGATCGCGCTCAAAACAGGGAACGGGGCCATCCCACCCAGCGCACAAAGCGAGCCCGCGAGCATGGTATCGCAGAGATCCTTGAGGAGCGCCGTGCTGGCCGCCGCCTCGGCGGGGTCGCGTGCGGCGCGAGCCGCAATGACCCGGTCCATTACCTCGACGCCCCGGACGGAGCCGATCCGGCAGGGCGTACACTTTCCGCACGACTCGATCGCGCAGAATTCCATCGCGTAACGGGCCAAGACCGCCATATCCACGGTATCGTCGAAGGCGACGATGCCGCCGTGTCCAACCATCGCGCCCTTGGCCGCGAAGGCTTCGTAGTCGAGCGGCAGATCGAACTGCGACTCGGGGATGAACGCGCCGAGCGGGCCGCCCACCTGGACGGTGCGAAGCGGCCGGCCGCTCAGACTTCCGCCACCGTAGTCGTACAGCAGCTCGCGCAGCGTCACGCCGAATGCCTTTTCGACCAGTCCGCCGCGCTGAATATTGCCGGCGAGCTGGATCGGAAGTGTACCCCGCGAACGTCCCAGTCCGAAGTCACGGTAGAACTCGGCGCCGCGATCGAGGATGATCGGCACCGACGCGAAGGAGATGACGTTGTTGATGACGGTCGGCTTGCCGAAGAGGCCCGAGATGGCGGGGAGAGGCGGCTTGAAGCGCACCATGCCGCGCTTGCCTTCCAGACTCTCGAGCATCGCCGTCTCTTCGCCGCAGATGTAGGCCCCGGCACCGACCCGGACCTCGAGATCGAAGGCGTGCCGTGAGCCCAGCACGGACGGGCCGAGGAAGCCACGAGAGTAAGCCGCGGCGATCGCTTCGTTGAGGGCCCGGAGCGCGTGGGGATACTCGGAGCGCAGGTAGATGTACCCGCGGGTGGCCCCCACTGCGATTCCCGAGATCGTCATGCCCTCCACCAGCACCAGAGGATCGCCTTCCATCACCATGCGATCGGAGAACGTGCCGCTGTCGCCCTCGTCGGCATTGCAGACGACGTATTTCTGATCGGCGGCCGTATTGAGTACCGTCTTCCACTTGATGCCCGTCGGGAACGCCGCCCCACCGCGGCCCCGGAGCCCGGACTGGGTCACCGCTTCGACGACATCGGCGGGCGCCATCTCCAGTGCGCGGCGGAGACCTCTGTACCCGGCGTGAGCCTCGTACGCCTCGACCGAGACGGGATCGATGATGCCGACCCTGGCGAAAGTGAGTCGCTCCTGACGGGCGAAGTACGGAATATCCTCGGGCTTTCCGAGAAAGAGGCGGTGCGCTCGGCCCTCGAGAAATCCCGACTGGAAGAGGTCGACGACGTCTTCCGACTTGACCGGCCCGTAGGCGACGCGGCCCGCTGGCGTCTCCACCTCGACGAACGGCTCCAGCCAGTAGAGTCCCCGGGAACCATTGCGGATGAGCTCCACCTGTGCCCCGCGAATCATCGCCTCCGTCGCGATGGCGCGGGCGACCTGCTCGGCACCGACCGAGACCGCTCCGGCGTCCCGTGGGACGTAGACCCGGGTCATCTCGAGCCTCGCAATGATTCGAGCATCGTATCGAGCTGATGGGCGGTGACCCGCCCGTAGAGATTGCGATCGACCATCACGGCGGGCGACAGGGCGCAGTTGCCGAGACAATAGATCGGCTCGACCGTCACGGAGCCATCGGGCGTCGTGCCGTGGACCTCTACCCCCAAACGGTCGCAGGCGTGTGCCAGCAACGCCTCGGCGCCGACCGCCTGACAGGACTCCGCCCGGCACACGTGAACGACGTGTCGCCCAGCCGGCTCGGAGCGGAAATCATGGTAAAACGAAATGACGCCGTGGACTTCTGCTCGAGAGAGATTCAGGGCTTCAGCGATGGTGGGTACCGCGTCCGGGGGGATATATCCGACCTCTTCCTGAATCGCATGAAGAATCGGGAGGAGCCCGCCGGGCATCTCGCGAAGCCTGGCAAGAATCGGATTGATTACGTCGAGCCAGTCGGCTCGATCGATCATCGCTTGGCTCTGAGGTTTAAACAGTCCACGGGCGCTCCAACGTAAGGCCGAAATGAAAGCTGGCCACTGACGCAACCTACCGCCAATTCACCACTTAAATCACGTGATAGACCGCATCTATCAATATGCCTCCGTCTTCCCATTCTGTATAGTAGCTTAAGCTTACGATTGGAGACGCCACCACCCATCGCCGGGAGCACGACATGACGGGCGCGAACATCGAGCGGTTACGCGACCCCATGGGGTTGTACCGCCTGGGGTATGCCGGCTCGCTCCTGGAACATCTCACCGTACGCTGGGACGGGGAGACGAAGACTGAGCAAACCGAACGCATCGTCGAGGAGACCCCCGTCGCCATCGTCTACAATGGAATTCCCCACGTGGTCATGATGGCGACGCCCGCCGATCTCGAGGACTTCGCCCTGGGGTTCAGCCTCACCGAGGAGTTGATACAGTCGCCAGCCGACCTCGAGCGCACGGAGATCGTCCGGTACAGCCGAGGTGTCGAGATCCAGGCGACGGTGGCCGAACGCTGCGCCACGGTCATCGCCGACCGCACCCGGAGGCTCACGGGCCGCACCGGATGCGGCATTTGCGGCTCGGACGGAGTGGATGCGGTCCTCAAGCAGATCCACCCGGTGTTGGGAGGCGGGCCGGTCACGGTTGCAGCGATCCAGCGCGCTCTCGATTCATTGGCATCGAACCAGCCGCTCAACGCGGCGAGCGGCGCGGTGCATGCCGCCGGATGGGCCCGAGCGGACGGCACCCTGGAGCTGATGCGGGAAGACGTCGGGCGGCACAACGCGCTCGACAAGCTCGTGGGGGCGGCCGTGAGTGCCCGGCTTGATCCGTCGACGGGTTTCGTGGTGGTGACGAGCCGGGCCAGCTTCGAGATGGTCCAGAAGGCCGCCGTCCTCGGTGCGCCGCTGCTCGCCGCCATCTCCGGTCCGACGGGGCTTGCGGTTCGTGTCGCGGAGCAGTCCGGGCTCACTCTCGTGGGCTTCGCGCGCCGCGGCAGGGCGACGGTGTACACACATCCTCAGCGGGTCGTCGCCGGCTCCGGATGACCCGTCGCGGCCGACCAGTCGAGGCCCGTCAGGCTGTCGATCAGGGCGACGACCGTCGGTATGGCAGGATCACGATCGGGGATGACGAGCCCCACAGTGTGCCCTACACTGGGGCCATCGAGCGGCACGGCGGAGACGCCCGGCGCCCCCGAGAGCATCGCTTGAAAGCCGTCCGGCAGCACGCTCGACCAGTAGCCCGCCCGCACCAACGAGCATAGCGTATACACCGAATTGGTCTCGAGCGCGGGGGTGACCGACACGCCCGCCTCGGCGAAGAGCGCGTTCATGATGCGCCGGTTCTGCATGTCGGGCGTCATCAGGCACAGGGGCAGCCGCGACACTTCGCGCCAGGTCACGGTGGCCCGGCCCGCGAGCGGCCCGTCGGCGGGTGTGAGAAGGACGTACCGCTCGCGGTAGAGGGGAACGGTCCGGACGTGGGCCAGCGGCTCGTTGTCGAGGTAGGTGATGCCCACGTCCAGCCGGAAGCCATCAAGGCCGGCCTGGATCTCGATGGACGAGAGCGAGATGACCGTGAGGGTGACGCCGGGATGACGGTGGGTGAGCGGCCCCGCGAGCACCGGCACGGCGGGAAGCGCCGCCGGGATGACGCCGAGACGGAGCCGGCCGATCAGGCCACCACGGAGGCGGCTCGCCTCCTGCTCGAGGCTCTCCGCGTCGGCGGTGATCCGCTGGGCCCAGGCCAGGACCCGCTCTCCCTCCGGAGTCAGTCCCTCAAATCGCTTCCCGCGCTGAACGACGAGAAGTCCCAGCTGCTCCTCGAGCTGCTTGATGCCGGCGGAGAGAGTCGGCTGGGTGACGTTGCAGGCCGCGGCCGCCCGGGCGAAGTGCCGCTCCCTGGCAAGGATCGTGAGATACTGCAGGTGCCTGAGCAGCATGGGGTCCGCCGCAATCTTACCGGTTGCCTCGCGACCCGGCAACGTGTTGCGCCTCACTGCGAATGCGGTTCGCGACCAAGCAACTTCGAAGCGCATCCGACGATCGTCGCGCAGGCGTCACTTCATCGAGCGGGTCCGGTGCCCGCTCGCACAGCGAGGTCCTACAGTGTCAGATGATGCCCAATCCGGTCCCGGGGTCGTGCCGCCCGGTGTCGACACCTTCTCGCTGCTCGCGACGGGATTCTTCCCGACTCACGCGCCCCGCCCGCTCGGCACCCAGCCACAGCCCGGTCTTCTCTCGGTCATCGATCGGTGTTGCGCCGCGACGGCTTCAGGCGATGTAACGGCCCTGCTCGCGCAGCCGCCGATCGAGACGGAGCCCATGACGATTCGAAGCCCATCGAAAACGGCAGCCGGCCTGCCCGCGATCGCCAACTCGTTTCGGGTGGCCCTTCCCAGGCTCGGGGTGCGCGATACCATGCGCGTCTTTCTGGCGGTCAATCAGAAAGACGGCTTCGACTGTCAGAGCTGCGCCTGGCCCTCCCCTGACGGCAAGCGGCACCGATTCGAGTTCTGCGAGAGCGGCGCGAAGGCGATGGCCGACGAAGGGTCACGGCACCGGATCGGCGCCGAGTTCTTCCGGAAGTGGTCCGTCGAGGCGCTGGCGGCGAAGTCCGACCAGTGGCTCAATGACCAGGGCCGGCTCACCGAGCCGATGTGGCGGCGGGAGGGCGCCGCCCATTACGAGCCGATCAGCTGGGCGGAAGCATACGATCTCATCGGCAGCGAGCTGAGGGCGCTCTCGTCACCGGACCGGGCAGCGTTCTATACCTCCGGGCGCGCCAGCAATGAGGCTGCCTTCCTTTATCAGCTCTTCGCCCGACAATTCGGAACGAACAACCTGCCCGACTGCTCCAACATGTGCCACGAGTCGTCGGGGACCGCCCTGGTCGAGAGCCTCGGTATCGGCAAGGGAACCGTCACACTGGACGACTTCGAGCAGTGCGATCTGATCATTCTGTCGGGCCAGAATCCAGGAACCAACCATCCGCGGATGCTCACCTCGCTCGAGCACGCCAAGAAGCGTGGCGCGAAGATCATCGCGATCAACCCTCTGCCCGAGACCGGCCTCCTCCGGTTCAACGACCCGAACCCGGACGAGTTTCCGACTCCGATTCATTTCGCCGCCCACCTCCTAGGGCCCGGCGTGCCGCTCGCCGACATTCACCTGCCGGTCCGCATCAACGGCGATATCGCCCTGCTCAAGGGCATCATGAAGGTCCTGCTCTCGGAAGACGAAGCGACGGGTGAAGTCCTCGACCACGACTTCATCCGTGATCACACGGTGGGATTCGCCGATCTCTTCGCCGATCTCGAGGACACATCCTGGCAGGAGATCGTCGACGGCTGCGGCATCTCACGGGAGGAGATCGAGCGCGCGGGCCGCATGGTGGCTCGCTCCAAGCGAATGATCTGTTGCTGGGCGATGGGGCTCACGCAGCACCGTGATGCCGTCGTCACGATACGGATGTTCGTGAACCTGTTGTTGCTCGGGGGGCACATCGGGCGGCCCGGAACCGGCACCTGCTGCGTGCGCGGTCACTCGAACGTGCAGGGCGATCGCACCATGGGGATCTGGGAGCGGCCGACCGGGCCGTTCCTCGACGCCCTCAAGAAGGAGTTCGGCTTCGAGCCGCCGCGAAAGGCCGGCCATGATACGGTGGACACCATCGGCGCGATGCACGAAGGGGAGATCGACGTCCTCATCGGGCTCGGTGGCAATTTCCTCCAGTCCTCACCGGACACCGTCTGCACCGCCGCGGGGCTTCGGCGATGCCGGCTGACCGCCCATGTCGCGACGAAGCTGAACCGGAGCCACCTCGTGACGGGACGTCAGGCGCTCATCCTTCCCTGTCTCGGACGGTCGGAGCGTGACGCCGGAGGCTTCGTCACCGTCGAGGACGCGATGGGGGTGGTCAGCTCCTCGAGGGGCATGCTCGATCCCGCTTCCCACGACCTCCGAAGCGAAGCGTCGATCATCGCCGGCATCGCCACCGCCACCCTGAGCAGCCGGTCGAGCATCGACTGGGATGGCCTGGCCGCGGACTACAGCCGGATCAGGGATCACATCGGCCGGGTCATTCCGGGGTTTGAGGACTATAACGCACGGATTGCGGGGGGACCTTTCTATCTCCCCAATCCCGCGCGACAGCGGAGGTTCGTGACCGCGAGCGGCAAGGCCCAATTCGCCGTGCCACCCATCTCCGATCACGATCTCGGCGCGGATCGATATCTGCTGATGACGATTCGAAGCCACGACCAGTTCAATACGACGATCTATGGACTTCACGACCGGTATCGCGGCGTGCACGGCGGGCGCCGCGTGCTGTTCATGAACGAGGCGGATGTCGCGGGACGGGGATGGAAAGCGGGAATGCGGGTGGACATCACCAGCCACTTCGCTCACCAGGAGCGGGTGGCGAGGTACTTCCAGGTCGTGCCGTACCCCATCCCCCGCCGCTGCGTCGCGGCCTATTTCCCCGAGGCCAACGTTCTCGTCCCCATCGGCAGCGTGGCCGAGGAAAGCAACACGCCCACCTACAAGTCACTTCACGTCACGCTGGAGGCTTCGGCAGAGTGGGCAGGTGAACGCGCGGGCGCGTGAGGCAGCGAGGCTCAGGGCCCGACGGGCGCTGTCCCCGACCGGGGGCGAATGGCCTGCCGGACGGCACGCACGAGATCGTCCGGGCTGAAGGGTTTGCGAAGCACCGGGATGTTCCGCACCACGTCTTCCTCGAAGCGTGCGTCGGGCCGCCCGGTGATGATCAACACGCGCTGCGCCGGAGCCTCCGCCCTGATTCGCCGGATCAGCGTCGTGCCGTCCCACCTGGGCATTATCAGATCCACCACGAGCAACGCGAACGGCCCGTTCCCCTCCTCGATCAGGCCCCAGGCCTCCAGTCCGTCGCTGGCCAGCACCACTCCGAAGCTCTCGGCCTCCAGGGCACGTGCGATGGTCGTGCGCAGGGCCGGTTCGTCGTCGACTACAAGAATCACGGGTTTCAGTGGGCCATCCCTTTCGGGCCGGGCGTGTACGGGGGCGAAGCGGGAATATCGGACCGAGAGGAGGACGCCGCTGCGACGCGGATCACACGCCTGGCGCCCCAATTCTCGCCGCGTCAGTCGACCCGGATCTGTCGCACCATGCCGTGCGAAAGGTGGGATCTCCCATCGAATCGGTCCATCACGAAGCAGACCAGGACATAGTCCCCAGGAACAAAGGTCGTCGTCAGCAGGTTCGCCGCGCCCGGCGCGATCTCGGTCGTCCCTCCGTTCGGCTCCGCCGGCATGGGCCCTTTGAGATCCTTGACCCATTCCGACAGGTCATCCAGCGTCTTCCCGGGCAGGAGCCGCATGATGACTACCTCGTGGGGCTGGGACGCCGTGTTCTCGACCCGGAGCGTCCGCCGACCCGCCCGGAGCGCCGGCGTCATGTTGAAGGCGTAGTCGGACAGCAGGATGCGACCGCCATACCCAGGCTCTCCACCGACTTCTCCATTGCCGGGGATCACCACGAGGGGACGAATCATCCCCTTCGTGAAATGGCCGTGGCGCTCTCCGGGAGACGGGATCAGGCAGAGCATGGCGTACTGGCCCTCTGCCAGACCGACCACGACCCTGGTGTCCGCTCCGGGGCTCGTGACGTTGGGTCCGCCGACCGGCGTCACCCACGAGGGGAATGGGTGACCCGAGACGGCACTGTCCCGAAACTCGCTGAAGGTGTGTCCGCTGTTGATACGCACCAGCTGAACATGGTGCATCTCGGAGCCGTCGTTCTCCAGTTGAAGCGACACCAAGCCGGCCACTATCGTGTCTGGTGCGCTGAATGAAAACTCCGCGGCCCGAATCGTCAGGCTCCGGGGGGAGTCCGCCCGCTCGCTGGAGGCCGCGGTGGAGCAGGCACTCGCCACCGCCCCGAGCAGCGCGACGGTGGCGATCAGGCGTGAGCACTCTATGCGTGTCATATCGTTCAAATCCTCAGCGTGTGGTTGCGATCAGCCTGCCGTACGAAGCACCGTGTCTTCACGGCGCGGGCTGGGGCTCCCCGTACAGGAAGTCGTCGAGCACCACCAGGTCGGCCGTGCCACCGGCGCTCATGTCGTTGATCCCGGCGCCGATCGGTCCTTGTCCCAACGTGATGCGAACGCGTGCAACGGCGACCGAGTCGTACTTCACACCGACGAAGGAAAGACCCGTGGCATCGCTCCGTGTGGGCACCTCGTAGCTGCCGAGGAGGCGGCCATCGGCGGCGTAGTAATCGAGGTGGGTGGCCGCGGCGAGATCGACGTCGACGAAGACCGCGCCGAATCCGCTCGACAGCCCCGGCGTCGCCGTGCCGGGTACGCGGAACGTCACATCCATGATGTTGCTCCCGACCGGCGAGAAGATCTTGTTCGCGCTGAAGAAATTGAATTCCGCGCCGTAGGACGGATTGACTCCAGTGAACAGGGAGCTGTCGTTGCGAAACCCGCTGCCCGCGGTTGTGAGAATGGCGCCCAGCTTGACATTCGTATTGAAGAAGTCGCCGGGAAACAGATTGTCGCCGTTGTTGAAGTTCGCCGGCACGCCGTCCCAGCCGATCTCGCGGCGTCCAACTGTCTGTGGCCCGGTGGTTCCGCCGTTCTTAGGATCGCCAAGGAGCGCCCGGTATTCGTCGACCTTGGTCGCGATCGCGCCGGTCGCCGAGACCACGGTCGCGATCGGGCCGGGGGGTGCGCTCAGGTTGTCACCGTTACTGCAGGCCGCGGCGAGCAGGAGAATCGTCAGGGCGCCGGGTGTACGTGCGTTCGGTTTCATGGTTGCCTCATCTCGGTAGTTGGGTGGCGAAGCAGACTCCGCATCGGAGCCCGCCGGAGCGAGCCGTCCACTCCGCACGCCAACAGTACGAATCGCGCGATGGGCAGGGGATCAGCGTAGCAGCGGAAATCGCGTAGGATGAAGCGAGGGCGGCCATCGGTGGCCGTCCTACAGGCGCAGAGGAACGGCTAGCGGATGAGGCCGTGCTGAGCGGCGTACCGCACGAGGTCGGCGTTGGTCGTGGCCTGCATCTTCTCCAGCAGGCGGGCGCGGTAGGTGCTGACGGTCTTGGGGCTGAGGCGCAGCTCCGCGGAGATTTCCTTGACGGTCCGCCCCGATCCCAGCAGGCAGAGCACCTCGTACTCCCGATGTGAGAGTCCCTCGTGGGGTGCCTGACCGATACCGGGCGTCGCCAGGTCGGCGGCCAGGCGCTCGGCCAGCGTCGGGCTGACGTACTTGCCGCCGCGATGCACCTTCCGGATCGCCTCGACGAGCTGCTCGGGTGAGTGATCCTTGGTGAGATACCCGGCGGCTCCGCTGCGGAGCGCGCGCACGGCGTATTGGTCCTCCGGGTGCACGCTCAGCACCAGCACCGCCACACTCGGATGCTCGGCGCGCATGCGCTCGAGCACCTGAAGGAAACCGGGGCCGGGCATCGCGACGTCGAGCAGGACGACATCCGCGGGGAGGCGCGGGAAGGCGGCGAGGACCTCGTCCCCGTTCACCGCCTCGCCCACGACCTCGAGTCCGGGATGATCGGCGACGATACGGCGGAGCCCCTGTCGCACCACCGGGTGGTCGTCCGCGATCAGGAGCCGGATCACGGAGTCCATCCCGGCAGAGACTGACCCGGCAGCGGCACGCGCACAGCCACGTGAGTGCCGCGCCCCGGCGTCCCGTGAATGGCGAGCATGCCACCACAGGCGATCGCCCGCTCGCGAAGTCCCACCAGCCCGAGCGACCGGCTCGCCGCGATCTCCGCAGGTGTGATGCCCCGCCCGTCGTCCCGCACGTCGAGGGACAGATCAACGGACCCGACGGTAAGCGAGATGTCCACCCGGCTGGCACCCGCGTGGCGGGCGACGTTGGTCAGGGTCTCCTGCAGCATGCGAAAGACTGCGGTGGCCCGGACCTCGTCGATCGCGATCTCGGGCTGGCTCGCCCGGAGGGTCGTCTTGATCCCGGTCCGCCGCTCGAACTCCTGCGCCTGCCATTCGATCGCCGCCACAAGGCCGAGATGGTCGAGAATGCTCGGGCGGAGCTCGGTGGCAATCCGCCGCACCGAATCCATGGTCCCATCGACGCGCTCGATGATCGACTGGATCTCTTCGGCGAGCTCCGGGCGGTCGTCCACGCGCTTCTTGAGCCACGCCAGATCGATCTTGAGGCCGGTCAGCGCCTGGCCCAGCTCGTCATGGATTTCCCGGGCGATCACGGTGCGTTCCTCTTCCCGGATGAGCAACAGACGTGCGGCGAGCGCGCGGAGCTCCGCGCGGGAGCGGCGGGCCTTCTCTTCGGCATCCTTGCGCTCGGTGATGTCGGTGGCGACCGCGAGGAGACACGCCTCACCGCCGACGTGGATCACCTCGGCCGAGATGGAGGTGGTCTGGACGCGGCCATCGCGCAGTTGGCCCGCGTACTCATAGTCGCGCACCATGCCGTTCCGCCGGACCGCCTCGACGAGCTTCCGCCGCATCGTGGGGTCGTTCCACAGCCCGAGCTCCGGCGACGTCCGTCCTATAACTTCTTCGCGGGTGAATCCGTGGTCGCGGAGAAAGGTGTCGTTGACCTCGACGAAGCGGCCCTCCGCGAGAGTGCTGATGCTCACTCGAAGCGGGGAGCTGCGGAACGCCTTAGCGAACTTGTCCTCGGAAAACAGCAACGCCTCCCGCGCGCGAAGGGCCTCGGTCACGTCGCGGAAGCTCCACACCCGGCCGACGGCGCGCCCATCGATCTGCTGGGGCTGGGAATACCGCTCGAAGACGCGACCATCGCGAAAGCGGATCTCGTCGTAGCTGGATTCCTCGGGGGCGGCGTAGAGCTGCTCTACCCGCGCCACGAAGGCTTCCGGGTCACTCACCTGGTCGAGCACGAATTCCAGCATCTCTGCGTCGCGCCCGCTCGCCGCAACCTCGTCCGGAATCCGCCAGAGGTCGAGAAACCGGTGATTGAAGCTCACCGTCCGACCGTGACGATCCACCACCAGAAGGCCATCGGCGGTGGATTCGAGGGTGGCGCGATGCATGGAGACGGCCTGGGTGAGCTCGGTTTCAGCGCGTCTCCGGTCGGTGATGTCGCGAACCAGGCGGTACGAGCCACCCCCATCCGCGGCGGCGATCGGCCCCTCGACCACTTCGAGCAGGATTTCCTCGCCGTCGGGCCGCCGACACCGGGCCTCGACTCTTTCCGGACCCGAGCAGAGACCGACCAGCTCGTCGAATGCTCGGTCGACACAGTCGCCCGCCGGGCGGCTGATGAGCCGCCCGAACTCCGGGTTGGCCCAGCGGACGCGGCCATCGGTGTTGACGAGCGCAACGCCGATCGGGGCGACATCCAGAATCGCCGCGACCGACTCGACTGGGACCGAAAGCGCAGGATGGGGACACATGGCCAACTCGATGATGCACCTGAGGAGGGATTCGTTCAACCAGCCGAACGCGACGAGCCGTGTAGGCCGGAGGACTACACGACCGGCAGCTCGCGCTGGTACTGCGCCGGGGTGACGAGGATATCCGACTCCTGCACGACGACGTTTACCTCGCTCCGCACGCCCGTCTCTCCGGGTAGGTAGACCCCGGGCTCGACCGAGAACCCGACTCCCGGAATCAGCAGCCGGTCATCGTTCGTCTCGGTGTCGTCGATCGGCGGGCCGAAGCCGTGAATACCGTATCGGTCGATCGAGTGGCCAGTGCGCGAGATCGTGCGATCGAGCAAGCCGGCATCCGCGATGACATGCCTTGCCGCGGCATCGGCCTCCGCCCCTCGTACCGGCTTTCCGGCGGTGATCCGCAACCGGATGGCGTCGAGGGCCGCATTCCGGGCGTCGCGCACGACCGCCCACAAGCGTGCGTCACGCTCGGAGGGCTCTCCGATGGCCGCCATCCAGGTCTGGTCGGCGTAAATGCCGTCCGGCTCCTTGGCCCACAGATCGACCAGCAGGAGGGCACCCGCGACGATCGGCGAGCTCTCGGCTGCCGTCGGCTCGTAGTGAGCACGGGCGGCGTTGGGGCCCCAGCTTACACTCGGCCCGCTATCGGTGATCAACCCGGCGCGATCGAATCGTTCGCGGATCCAGGCTGCGAGCTGGTCCTCCATCATCGGCGCGGAGGTCCGAGACCTCTCTCCGGCGAGCGCGATGCCCTCGCGAGCGATCTGCGCGATGGTTTCCGCCGCTCTCCGATGTGACGCGACGTCGTCCGGCGTCCAGACCGAGCAGTAGCGGGTGACGATATCGGTAGACGGCGCCAGAGTGGCCCCGAGCTCCCTCAGCAGCTCCGCCACACCCGCCGGGATGCCATCGAGATACGGGATGGCCCCATGCGGAGAGTAGTCCACGGCCAGGCGTTTGCCGCGAACCAGTTTACCCAGCTCCGTGGCGAGCTCCTCCCGGGTCACCCACACGTGTTTCGGCCATTCCGAGGGCCAGGCCCGCCAGAGCTCGGCGTCGACAGCGTGCACGAGTGCGAACGGCTTGCCACGCGGCGGTATGAGGACGTAGACCCGCCGGCTGCCCACGATTTCCTCGCCCAGCACCGCGGCGGCGATCGGGTTCCGTCCGCGGAAGTCGAACAGGAGCCACCCCTCGACCCGCGCGTCGGCGATCACCTCCTGAAGTCGCGGCAGAGAGGCGGGGGTGATCATGGCGTCGCACCGGCCACCCAACGGGGCTCAACGAAGAAGTTTTCATCCACGCGGAACGCAGCCGGATCGGCCAACGGCAAGGTCACGGTCTGCCACGTCTCGGTCGGCGAGAGTCGGACCGTGCTATCGGCCGCGACGAAAACCCTGATCGGCATGGAAAAGGCCGGGACTACGTTGGCCCAGCGGAACGTGAGCGCCTTCCCTTCGAGCCGGTACTCGAACACTGGCAGTTTGGTGGTGGTGAGGTACTGGTCGAAGACCGTGTGGAGATCCATGCCCGCCTTCGTGCTGATGTAATTCTGCACGTCCTTGCCGGTCACCACCCGGTGGCGGTACTCCGCATTGAGTCCACGGAGGATCGCCCGCCAGGTCGAATCGTTGCCAACGACCTGGCGGATGGTGTGGAGCATGTTGCCACCCTTGTAATACATGTCGCCCGAGCCCTGGGTGTTCACGCCGTACGGCCCGACGATCGGCTTGTCGTTCTTCAGCAGCTTGCGGCTGCCGCGGGCGTATTCCGCGCCCGCCGCCTTGCCGAACTGGCATTCCGTAAACAGCGACTCGGAGTAATTGGCGAAGCTCTCGTGGACCCACATGTCAGCGATGTCGGCCGAGGTGATGCTGTTGCCGAACCACTCGTGGGCACTCTCGTGCACGATGATGAAATCCCAGGTGAGACCCCATCCCGTTCCCGAAAGATCCGTTCCCTTGTAGCCGTTCCGGTACCCGTTGCCGTACGCGACCGCGCTCTGGTGCTCCATCCCCAGGTGGGGCGACTCGACCAGCTGGTAACCATCACGATACCACGGGTACGGACCGAACCAATACTCGAAGCAGGCGAGCATCGGCTTGGCCTGCTGCCACTGGGTGCGGGCCACCTCGAGGTTCCGCGCCATGGGCCAGAAGTCCAGGGTGAGCGGACCAGCCTCACCTTCATACCATTCCGTGAAGTGCGCATAGTGACCGACCGAGGCCGCCACGTCGTAGTTGTTGATCGGCTCGGTCACGAACCATTCCCAGGTGACCCACCCGTCCGATCGCCGCTCGACCCCGCGCAAGCGACCGTTCGCCACCGCCTGGAGGGAGTCGGGGACCGTCAGCGCCACCCGCTGGCTGTCGGGCTCGTCAGTCTGGGTGTCCTTCGTGGGCCACCAGACGCTGGCGCCGAGTCCCTGGCAAGCGGTGGCTATCCAGGGATGACCGTCACCGTCACGGGCCCAGATGAGTCCGCCGTCCCACGGCGGCTTCTCCGCCACACGCGGTCGGCCGTGGTACCAGACCGCCACCGTGCCCGTCGTGCCCTGCTTTTGCCCCGCGACGGCAAGGAAGAACGCGTTGCCATCACGGCGGAAGCGAATCCGCTTCCCGTTCTGCACGATGCTGTCGACCACGAGGGGCTCCTGGAGATCGACCTGCATCTCCCGCGCCTTGCCCGTCACGCGGTATGTGATGCTGTTCCACCCTTGAATCGTGCTGTCCGCGGGATCGAGCTTCACGTGAAGGTCGTAGAAGATGACATCCCACCAGGCACGCTCGGGCGTGATGCTGCCGCGAAGGGTATCGGCATGGGTAAAGGTCGGCGTCTGGGCCATAACGACAGTGGAGACGAGCGCGAAAAGCACGGCGAGCCGTAGGGCGCGTGGCATGGCGGGAATCGTACGTACTCCCGGGTAGAGGGACCAGAGGGATTGGGGTCTGGCTACGACGGATGGAAGGCCAGGAAGGTTACAGGATCATTTGGCGTCGTGGAAGATGATCCCGATGGTATGGCGCCGGCCGGAGCGAAGCCGGCTCACCCCGTGCCGCATAGTGACGCGGTATGTCCCCCGCGTCCCGCGCATGGGCCGGTGGTGGACCGGGAAGATCACGCCGTCTCCCTTGCCGAGCGACACCACCTCGACCCTCGACTGCATGCGAGGCCGCTGCTCGGTCAGGACGAATTCCCCACCCGTGAAGTCCTCGCCGGGAGACGAGAGCAGGAACGCCACCTGCAGGGGGAATACGTGCTCGCCGTAGAGGTCCTGGTGCAGGCAGTTGAAGTCGCCGGGGCCGTATTGCAGCAGCAGCGGCGTGGGGCGCGTCTGGCCGGATTGATGGCACCGGCTGAGAAAGTCCACGTGGTCGTCGGGAAACCGCGTCGCAGCGCCCAGCTGCTCGTTCCATCGGTTGGCGATCGTCGCGAGCGGAGGGTACAGGCTGGCGCGAAGCTCGGCGATCAGGTCTGGAAGCGGGTAGGAGAAGTACTTGTATTCGCCGCGGCCGAATCCGTGGCTGCCCATCACGACTCGGCTCCGGAACGGTGCGTCGGTCGAGCAGAGCGCCGCCAGGCGATCGCATTCATCGGCTGAGAGGACCTCACGCACGACGGCCGACCCGTGGGCGTCCAGCTCCTCGGCGAGTTGGGTCCAATTTCGTGAGCGAACCCGATCTTCGGCGCGGTCGATCATTCCGGTACTCATGCGTCATCCTCCTCCCTGACCGGAAGTCTATCGGCAACGCTCCTCCACGGCGCTCCGTTTCTTGCGGTCGAATCCGCTCGTCCTGTGAGGCTCTCCACGGATTGGTATCTTTCGGGGTCTCACCGTACAGACTCCATGGGGGCCGGATGCGCTTCCCGTCATTGACCTTCCTGGTCGCCCAGGCACTCGCCGTCCTGCGCCGGTTCCCGTGGACCCTGGCTGCGGGTGTGACGGCAGCGATCACCTCGATCGGCGCCTCGACGGTCGGCGCCGACGATGCGTGGCTTCGGATCACGTTCGTCGCGATGCTCGGCCTGCCGGTCACGACGGCGCTCGCGCTGCTCGGCGAGACGCGAGGCTGGAGCGGAGGCCGGCGCGCCCTCGTGCAGCTCGGAGGCATCGCCGGACTCGTCGCCTTCTATTACGTCTGGCCCGGCATCGACGTGCATCACGAAGCGATCCGCTACCTCCAGCTGAGCACCGCCTTGCACCTCTCGGTTGCGTTTCTGCCCCTTCTCGGCGCACCCGAGTCGATTGCCTTCTGGCAGTACAACCGCCGGCTGTTCCTTGGCTTTCTCCGCGCTGCCGTGTTCTCGGTCGTGCTGTTCGCCGGCATCGCCGTCGCGCTGGGAGCGCTCGACCGCCTGTTCGGCGTCCGGGTCGTCAGCGAGGTGTACTTCCGCATCGCGCTGATCGTGGCGTTCGTCGTGAACACGTGGATCTTTCTCGCGGCAGTGCCGAGAGACCTGCACGCGCTCGAGGGGGACGCCGAGTACCCACGAGGGCTCAAGGTGTTCGCGCAGTACATCCTGACCCCGCTGGCCTTCACGTACCTCATCATCCTGCTCGCCTATCTCATCAAGATCGTGCTCGGCGGCGAGTGGCCCAACGGCTGGATCGGGTGGCTCGTGGGCAGCGTGTCCGTAACCGGGCTGCTCGGTTTTCTCCTGGTGCATCCGCTGCGGTCGAACCCGGAGGAGGGTTGGATCCGGACCTACGCACGATGGCTCTTCATCGGCCTGATGCCGGCGGCCTTGATGCTGCTGGCGGCCTTCTGGAAGCGCATCGTTCCCTACGGCCTCACCGAGCCGCGAACGCTCGGTCTGGTGTTGGGCATCTGGCTGCTCGGCATCGCGCTGCTGTTTACGGTTCGTCACGCCGCCAGCATCCGCATCATACCGATCTCTCTCGCGATCGTCCTCCTGCTGACCGGGTACGGCCCGCTCAGCGTCACCCGCCTTTCCATATCGAGTCAGGGTCGCCGCCTGGCCAGCATGCTCGAGACGCGAAACGATTCCGGCCCGAACGCGCGGGAGGCGAGCGCCGCCCTGCGATTCCTGATCGACCGCCGGGCGGACGACGAGATCGCGGCGCGGATCGAACGCGGGCTTCCGCCGATTGATTGGAAATCGGTGCGCTATGGAGGCGCCCGGGACTCGCTGGCTCAGCGGATTCTGGACCTACGGTCGGTTGCCTATGTGCCGGAGTATGGGCCCTGGGACGGGCGAGGCTGGATTCAGATGGAGGCCAAAAACCCGGTGCCGATCGCCGGTTTCGACTGGGCGATACCCGTCACGGTCGGAGACACCGTCACGCGCGCGGCAGGTGCCGATTCGGTTCAACTTCTTTCCAGCGTGGCGAGCAACCTCGTCCAATTCCGAGCGGGCCGGGACGTTCTGCAATTCGATCTACGATCCCTTACGATGCCGGGGTCGGGACCGGTCATACCCGCAGATTGGCGGCCCGGCGACCAGCTCCGCTTGAAAGAGACAACCGGCGCCCGGCGGGCTGTGCTCGCGCTCAACCAGTTCCAGGCCACGCGCTACCGCGACTCGGTGGTCGTAAGCTACTGGACCGGGTGGGTCCTGCTCGGTCGGTAATCTCAGGACGCCGCCTCCCGCGCGAGCAGCTCGCGCTTTCGCTCGACGCCCCACCGGTACCCCGAAAGGCCGCCGTCGTTGCGGACAACCCGGTGGCACGGAATGGCTACCGCCAGGCTGTTGGCGGCACACGCCTGGGCCACCGCGCGAACCGACATCGGCGACCCAATCCGCCGGGCGATCTCGGTGTAGCTCGCGGTCGAGCCCGCCGGGATCTCCTTCAA
>DATBSO010000025.1:0-3998 GCA_036559745.1 Gemmatimonadales bacterium
GTGTACCGGTCGGACGGTGCGCTGTACTTCACCGATCCTCCATTCGGCCTGCCCAAAGCGTTCGACGATCGGCGGAAGGAGCTGCCTTTCAGCGGCGTGTACATGGTGAAGGATGGACAGGTGACGTTGTTGACCAAGGAGCTCAGTGGGCCCAACGGGATCGCCTTCTCGCCCGACGAACGGTACCTGTACGTGGATAACTGGGACCTGAAGCGGAAGGTGTTGATGCGGTACGAGGTCAACAGCGACGGGACGATCGCCAACGGCAGGGTGTTCTACGACTTCACCAAGGACCCCGAGCCGGTCGCGCTCGATGGCATCAAGGTCGACCGTGAGGGGAACGTCTTCGTATCGGCACCTGGCGGGATCTGGATCCTCTCTCCCGAGGGCAAGGCACTCGGAAGGATCGTGCCGCCGGAACACGACGCCAACTTCGCCTTTGGTGACGCGGACGGGAAGTCGCTCTATCTCACGGCGAGTACGGGTTTATACCGGGTTCGGCTCAACATCCCGGGGATCCGGCCTCCGGTCGGTGTGCAGTCGGCCAGCAGATGATGCGGTTTACCACGAAAGGCACGAAGCGCACAGAGGGGACACAAAGAACTCACTTCGCACGACGCGTGCACTCTTCGTGTCCTTCGTGTCTTTGTGGTGATAACGGAGAATGATCATGATGAGAAGTCCGCGTATTGTTGCAGTGATTGCATGCACGATGTTGGCAGTGAACACCGCGACCAGTGCCCAGCTCCAACCCCGCCCCACCCACGAGCCCATGGTCATCCGCCTCGACTCGCGGTTCGACCGCCTCGTACCTTCCGGCGCCAAACTCGAGAAGCTGGTCGATGACCATGGTTGGGTCGAGGGTCCAGTGTGGGTGCGGGACGGCGGCTACCTGCTCTTCTCGGATGTCGTGAAGAACCGGATCTACCGCTGGGCGCCGAGCCACGGCGAAAGCATCCTGCGGGAGCGAAGCGGCTATACCGGCGCCACCGAGTTCACGGGGCCGGAGCCGGGATCGAATGGTCTCGCGCTCGACCCGGAGGGCCGGCTCGTCTTCTGCCAGCACGGGGACCGCCGCGTGGTTCGGCTCGAGAGAGACGGTAGCATCACGGTTCTGGTCGACCGATACGGGGGCAAGCGGATCAACAGTCCCAACGACCTTGTCTACAAGTCGAATGGCGACCTCTACTTCACCGACCCGCCATTCGGTCTCCCGCACACCTACGACGATCCCGCGAAGGAGCTCCCATTCCAGGGCGTCTATCGGCTCGGGCGTGACGGCACGCTGACGCTGCTCGTGAAGGATCTCAGCGGGCCCAATGGGATCGCGTTCTCACCCGACGAGCGCACACTCTACATCTCCAACGCCGACCGAACGCGGCTTGTCTGGATGGCCTATGAGGTCAAAGGCGACGGGACACTCGGGAAAGGACGCGTGCTCTACGATGGAACCGCCGAGCTTGCGAACCGCCGCGGGACAGCCGACGGAATGAAGGTGGATCAGAATGGGAACATCTTCGCTGCGGGACCCGGCGGCGTTTACGTCCTGGCTCCGGACGGAGCCATCCTGGGATGGTTCGATTTCGGCGGGAACGTCGGCAACGTCGCCTTCGGCGAAGACGGCTCGAGCCTCTTCATTGCCGCCAACGCCACGATGTACCGCGTGCGCCTCACGACCCGCGGCGTCCTGCCTGCTCCATCCCAAGCTCGAGCGTCAGGCTCTCGCGGTCGCGGTAGATAGTCGCGGCCGCGAGAATCTTCTTCCCCCGCCGGTAGCGAACCACACAATCTCTCTCCGCGATCGCTCCCTCGACCTCGATCGCGTCCCAGCGCTCTGCGTGCCCGACATAGTTGATGGGCACATCGTAGTGCTGGCTCCAGAAGAACGGCACGGCGTCGAAGCGCTGGCCCAGGCCAAGGATGTTTCTGGCCGCGGTCTGGCCCTGTCGCTGGGCAACGACCCAATGCTCGACCCTGATGCGGTCTCCGCTATGCGGGTCGGGCCAACGGGCGATGTCGCCGGCGGCGAAGACACCAAGAGCACTCGTCTCCAGGAACTCGTTGACGGCGAGGCCACGGTCCAGCGTGAGTCCCGCCGACGCGGCCAGATCGAGATTGGGCCTCACGCCGATGCCGGCGACCACCAGATCGGTCACCAGCGTGTCGCCGGCCTCCAGCACGACTCGACCTTGACCGATCTTCTTAGCCTTGCTCTCCAGATGGAAGATCACCCCGTGCTCCTCATGGAGGGCGCGAATGAAGTCGCCGAGCTCCGGGCCCATCACGCGCTCGAGCGGACGTGCGTCCGGGGCGACGACGTGCACCTCGAGCCCGCGCGCCCTCAGCGACGCGGCCACCTCGAGACCGATGAAGCTCGCGCCGAGGACGACGGCCCGTCGTGCGCTGGAGGCCGCGACGATGATCGCCCGGCTGTCGGCCAGGCTCCGCAGGTAGTGCACCGAGACGTCTCTACCAGCCACGTCATCGTCCAGCCGGATGGGCGATGCACCCGTCGCCAACAACAGCGCCCCGCCACGGTAGCTCACTGAGCGTCCGTCATCGAGGCCGACCTCCTGAGGGCCGGCACGAAGCTCGGTGGCTCGCCGCCCGGACATCCTCGTAATGCCCACATCGCGGTCGTATTCGGGGGCACGCAGAGGCAGCCACTCCTCGGGTGCGCTGCCGGCCAGGTAATCCTTGGAACAGTTGGGTCTGTCGTAGGGCGCCGACTCGTCCGGATCGACGATCGTGATCGGGCCTTCGTACCCCTCTTCCCGCAGAGTAGCCGCGGCGCTGTCGCCGGCCGCGCCCCCACCCACGATGACTACCGACTCAGGTCGGACTGGCGCCGGTCGGGCACGGAACGCCGAGGACGGCGCTTTTCCGGTTACACGGACATGGCCGTCGCGCGCCTCGACGATCCACCGGTCGAGAGGGCGAAGCGCCGGAGGTCTGAGCGGCTTGCCCGTGCGGAGGCTGAAGCAGGCGTGATGCCACGGACAGCGAACGGTGTCCCCGACGATGATCCCCTCGGGCAGCGGACCGCTGTAATGGCTGCAGGCCGCGCCGATGGCGAACCACTCGCCGCCGGCGCGAGCCAGGAGGACTGCCTCTCCGTCGACTTGGCCCGCCAGACACGCTCCCTCTGCCACCCGATCGGCGGCAACGCCCTCGCGCAGGTCGGGGCCGCTGGGCTTCTGGTCGTCCGAGCTCATCGTTTACTCCTGACTCATGGCGGTCCGTGCTGGCCGGGAACCTAATTTCCGCGACCCGCATTGCACCCGTGAGAGATAGCGTCGCCGTCCTTCGTCAGCCAGGAGTGCCCGTGGCCGATCCACGACCCCTCTGCATTCCCGTCATCCTCGGCACCGCCCGGAAGGGCCGCATGAGCGCGCACGCCGCCCGGTTCGTGCACGGACAGCTACGGAACCGGGAGGGAGTCGAGACGGAGCTGGTCGACGTCGGCACACTGACCCATCGCTTCGACGACAACGGAGAGGGGACCGCCGATCCCGCGTTCGCCGCATGCATGGCCAGAGCCGATGCAATCGTGCTGGTGGCACCCGAATACAATCATGCGATGCCGGGGCTTCTGAAGCATGTGTTGGACAGCTGTCTCAAGGAATACATCCACAAGGCTGCCGGGATCGTCGCCGTATCCGCCGGGCCGTTCGGTGGAACGCGCGTGATCGAGTCCTCGCTCCCGATTCTCAGAGAGCTCGGTCTCGTGGCCATCTTCTGGGATGTGAATGTCGGAAGCGTGGGAAAGGTGTTCGACGAGGCTGGGACCCTGATCGACCAGGCGCTGGTGCGGCGGACGGACAAGTTCCTCGGCGAGTTGGTGTGGATGGCGAAAACCTTACGCCACGGGCGCGAGCACATTTCACTGCAATAGCAAGCGGAGGATCCGGTGCCGAAGACGCCGAAGTTGACATGCACGAAGTGCGGCGGCGAGATGACCCATCACGCCGATAAGTTGGTGGTCACGGCCGGGACGC
>DATBSO010000026.1:0-3305 GCA_036559745.1 Gemmatimonadales bacterium
CGGGATCTTCGCGACCGTCGTCGGCATCGTCACCCTGTTTCTCGGCGCGACCGGCTTGTTTCTCGAGTTGCAAACCGCCCTCAATGCCATCTGGGGGGTCAAGCCACGGCCGGACGCTGGTGTTCGCGATATGGTTCGCCAGCGCGTGATCTCTTTCGGCCTCGTGATCGGCGTCGGCTTCCTTCTGATGGTCTCACTGGTGGTGAGCGCCGCGCTCGCGGCCATCGACAAGTACGTGGGACGGCTTTTCCCGGCCTACCTCGTGTTGGGCCAGGCTCTCAACGTGGTGGTATCGCTCGGCGTCGTCACGCTGCTCTTCGCGATGATCTACAAGACCCTGCCCGACGTGAAGCTCGCCTGGCGCGACGTATGGGCCGGGGCGGTGGTGACCGCGGGACTCTTCACCGTCGGGAAGTATCTGATCGGACTCTATCTCGGGCGCAGTGCCACCGCGTCGGCGTATGGCGCCGCGGGCTCGATCATCGTCCTGCTCCTCTGGATCAACTACTCGTCCCAGATCGTCCTTCTCGGTGCGGAGTTCACGCGGGCGTGGGTGGAGGGGATGGGGTCTAAGCCGCAGCCGGAGGCCTACGCCGCGGACGGCCCCGAAGCTAAGGTTCTGTCCGTGTAGGGGGCTGATCCTCGCCTGTGCCTTGGCGGCTCCGCCTTCAGCGGTTCGTTCTTCCCATCAGCCGCTCGCGCTTCGGCGGCGCGTAGGCTCGCATTCGATCCAGGAGCGCTCTGGGCTCCGACTCGACGATGATCGAGTCCCGGTGCTGCGGAGTGAGGAACCCCTCCTTGACGGCGTGGTCCAGGAAGCCGATCAGCCCATCGAAGTAGCCGGCAACATTGAGAATCCCCGACGGCTTGGAGTGAATTCCCAGCTGTCCCCACGTCACCAGCTCGAAAAACCCCTCCAACGTTCCGATCCCGCCCGGCAGCGCGATGAAGCCGTCGGACAAGTCGGCCATCTGCGATTTCCGCTGGTGCATGGAGGCGACCACGATGAGGTCGGGAATGCCCCGGTTGGCTTCCTCTTTCTGTATGAGCTGCTGGGGAATGATGCCGGTCACGTGGCCGCCATGCTCCTGGACGGCATCGGCCAGCTCACCCATGATCCCCACGCTCGCGCCGCCGTACACCAGTTCGATATCTTCCGTCGCGAGCAGCTCACCGAGCGCGCGGGCGGCATTTCCGTATTCCGGCCGCGCTCCGGCGTTGGTACCACAGAAGACGCAGAGCCTTCGGAAGGGTCGGTCGCTTGCCATGAATCGCCTTGTGGTGAAGACACCGGATATTAGCCTCCACCCCATCGCTTGACCACGGAGGAACGCGAGGGGCGTCGTCCGTTTGCGCGGAGCAGAAGGCTACAGGCTGTGGATCAACTCGTAGGGAGACCGCTGGGCGAGTGAGTTCCGCCACTCGGATGCCTCGCGACGCCGGCCCAGCTCCTCGAGCAGCTCGGCGTGAAGACGGCGCGACGAGGCCAAACTCAGAAACGGCGAGGCCACCGTGAGCTGGAACCAGAGTTTGGGGCTCGCGGCTTCCAGGATCGCCAATGCCTCGGCCGGCTGTCCCTTCGCCCGCGCGGTTGCGGCGCGTAGCTCCGACAACAGTCCCGCCGCTGTGGATGCACCCTGTTTCACCAGACCCTCCAATGCCTCCGCCCGATCTTCGGCCCCGGCCGTATCGCCGAGACGCAGGTCCAGCAGCCCCAGGAGCCAGGCCCGAATGGCCGGGTGAAGGTCGTTGTGCATGGCGAACAGCGGAAAGCTGCTCGGCGACACGCTGGCCGGATCCCACTCGTCCAGCGCTTCCCGGATTGCGCGGACCTCGTGCTCGGGGGTCGGGAGGGACGGCAGCGTCGCGAACAGGGCCCGCATCTCGAGTCCCCACGCCCGATCGTGGCTCTCGGCGAGCGCGAGCTCCCGCCACGCCGACTCCACACGATGGTCCGCGAGCGTCACGCACGCCAGGAGGATATGGCAGAGCGCGCGGAGCTCCGGGGCACGAGCGACATGGATGAAGCTTCGAGCGAGTCTCTCCGCCCCGGCGAGGTTCTTCGAGTAGAGCGCGACATCGGCGAAGGCGATGGCGACGGTGATCGCACGCGCGTGCTGCAGCTCTTCCTCGAGCCGGGACATCGCGGCTGGGTCCCGTGTCCGATACGCGTGGAGCGCGCGCATGGCCAGCGCCTGGTCGCTATCCGGGCTCACTCGCAGGACTCGCTCGATGAGGCCGAGCATCTCCGGCTCCCGATCCTCGATGGCGCTGATACGGACGAGATGCACCATGGCGGCGAGATGATCGGGCTCGAGGGCCAGGACCCGCTCGAATGGAGCACGTGCCTCCGCCGCGCTCCGTCCTCGCAGCGGATTGGAGTGGAACAGGAGGTCGCCGAGGTGAAACCAGGCTTCGACGTCGTCGGGGTAAATGCCGGTGATGGTCGTGTAGAGCGACTCGGCCTCGGTCACCGCGCCGTGGAGCCAGGCGCGCTGTGCGCTGAACACGAGCTGGTCGTGAGGCGACAGGCGTTCTCGATGGGCGAATCCCTTGTCGGCCACGTCGCGTGCCACGTCCGGCAAGGCACATCCGGCCGCTGCGGCGGCCAGCCGGTAGTACGCCAGCGCGAACGTGGGGTCCTGGTCGACCGCCGCCTGAAAGGCCTCGAGCGCATCGAAATAGCGGCCGCCTCGCAGGTCCACTTCGCCCCGGAGATAGGTCTTGAGCGCGCCGAGAGAGTCGGTGGTCAGGGCGGCGAGTCTCGCCAGTCGGGTGCCGCGCGTCACACCTTGAGCCGCGAGGAGTTGTCGCGCGAGATCGTCCACCAGCTCGAAGAGACCGGACTCGTCCTGTGCTTCTCCGGCGACGCGCGCGATTACCGACTCGTCGGCGGCATGGAGCGTCGCGCTCGCCCGCAGCTTGCCACCCGCTTCAACGACGGTGCCCGAGAGATACATCGTCACGCCGAACCGCTCGACCGCCGCGCGACCATCGGTTACACCGGCGCGGAGAATGGCGCGGGCATCCACGGTCCGGACAGGCCCGGCACCATCGAGCCGTGTCGCCAGCAGATCGACCATGCCTTCGCGGAGATAGGCGAACCTGGCATCGCCCCGCACGTCGAAGGGTAGGATCCCGATCGTCCCCGGCGAAGGAACCGCCGCCGCGGCGCGCCGCCGGACGATCTCTACCAGAGCGCGCGTCTCACCTGAGGGCTCGGCGTCCAGCTCCTCACGAAGGCGCCGGGTGAATTCGTCGTACGCCCTGATCGCCGCGGGCCGGTCGCCGCTGCGATCGAGCAC
>DATBSO010000027.1:0-9252 GCA_036559745.1 Gemmatimonadales bacterium
CCGGAGTGTGAACTGAAGAAACCCTTGCGCCCGGCGGCCAGGGGCCCCACTGTCCAGAAGGCCCGTGCCCGTGCGCTCCCGCGGTCCGCAAAGTCTCGACGCTCTACCCTGGAGCGCTCTCATCTCCGCTCCGCGCGGGGAGGCTCTCATGCCTGACAGCCGCCACTCGGTCGTCGGCGAGGGCACCGATGTCGGGATCATCGGCGGACTCGCTGTTGCTCTCTGGTTCCTCGTGCTGGACACGATCGCCGGCCATCCCTTCATGACTCCGAGCCTGCTCGGCCAGGTCGTCCTCTTCGGGAATGACGCCCCGGACACCCACACGCTCGTGTTCGGCGCCATCCTGATCTACACGGCGGTTCACTTCATCGTGTTCTGTGTGCTGGGGATGGGCCTCGTCGCGATGACCCACTGGGCCACCGAGAATTCCGTGGTCCGCTACGCCTTTCTTCCGGTCTTCCTGGTGTTCGAGGTGATGTTCTACGGGCTGCTGCTGGTGTTCTCCGACGTCACCAAGGAGCTCTTCCCGTTCTGGGCGGTGATCACGGCCAATACCCTGGCCGCGGTGTGCATGGGCTTCTACCTCTGGCAGCGACACCCCGAGCTGCGCACCTCGATCCGTGACACGCCGCTCGGCGCTGCGCCGCTGAGCTGACCGCGGGGCGGAACGACCGGGACGGGTTTAGGTTCCTCGCTCACACCCATCACGGCGGATCCGTTGCGTCGTCGCTCGCTCCGTCTCGCGTCCGCGGTTCTGATTTCATCGTTCACCCTCTGCCCCCCACTCCGGGCGCAGCTCGAACCGCCTTCTACCGGCGGCCTCGTGGCCCGCGACCGCGCGCTTCGCATGCTCGGTCACCAGAAACGCGTGCTCGTGATCGGGGCCCATCCGGACGATGAGGACACGGAGCTCCTCACCGTGCTGGTCCGTGGCATGGGCGCCGAGGCGAACTATCTCTCGCTCGATCGGGGAGAGGGAGGACAGAACCTCATCGGGGCCGAGCTGGGCATGGCGCTCGGCTTGCTGCGGAGCGAGGAGCTGATGGCCGCGCGCCACCTCGATGGGGCGGGGCAGTTCTTCACCCGGGCCTACGACTTCGGCTTCTCCAAGAGTCAGCAGGAAACGTGGCGGCACTGGCCCCGCGACACGATCCTCAAGGACGTGGTACGCGTGGTCCGACGTCTCCGTCCGCAAATCATCGTCTCGATCTTCAGCGGAACACCGCGCGACGGTCACGGCCAGCACCAGGCGGCGGGATGGGTGGCGCGCGAGGCATTCCGCGTCGCCGGGGACTCGACCCGCTATCCGGAGCTCGCGCGCGAGGAAGGGCTCGCGCCGTGGACGCCGCTCAAGCTCTACCGGGACACCTGGTTCGACACCGCCGCCACGACATTGCTGATCGAGGGTGGCGTGCTCGATTCCACGGTGGGACTCTCGTTCCACCAGCTCGCGATGGCCGGCCGGAGCCTCCATCGGTCGCAGGACATGGGACGGCTTCAGCAGATCGGGCCTTCGAAGGTCCGTCTGGCGCTGTGGGAGGATCGCACGGGACGCGGCGCGCAGAGCCTGTTCGCCGGCGTGGATACACTCGCTCCACCTGGCCCCGAGTCCCCCGACCAGCGCACCCATCGTGAGGCTGCGCTCGCGGCGACCGCCGGCGTGCTCTGCGATGCACGGAGCGACGACGATCGTGTCGTCGCGGGTCAGACCGTCCGGCTGACCCTCGAGTGCTGGAACGCCGGGAAGACACCGAGGAAGGTGACGGCGGCGCTCGAAACGGCCGGCGGACTTACAACGGATCGGCCGGGATCCATACAGCTCGACATCGTTCCAGGCGCACTCATGAAGCGGGAAGTAGCGATACGTGTGGCCGCCACCGCGCCGCTCACGAGTCCGTACTTTACCCTTCCGCGCGACGAGCCCGCCATTTATGACTGGGGCCGCGCCGCCCCCGCCGTGCGCGGCATGCCGTTCGACGTCCCCGCGCTGCGGGCCGCGTTCGAGGTGGACGGCGCCTTCACGCTCACCCGTGAGGTGAGTCTCCGCTACGACGATCAGGCCCGCGGAGAGGTCCGGCGCCCGGTGACGGTGATTCCCCGGGTGGACGTACGGCTCGATCCCGGGAATGAGGTCTGGCCCACGGGGGGAACGGCGGCGCATCGCTACGACGTGACGCTCACGCACGGCGCGCGCGATTCGACATCGGGAACGGTCACGATCGAGGTCCCCGGCGGATGGCCGCCCGTTTCCGCACAGCGATTCCGGTTCACTCGCGAGAACGAGCATGAGACGTTCGCCTTCGAGGTTCGGCAGCCGGCGTCTCTCCCGGCGGACCCCGTCGCGCTCAGGGCCGTCGCGACCGACTCGACTGGACGACGGTACGACGTCGGCGTCGTCACCGTGGACTATCCGCACATTCGCCCGCGCTCCTATCCCCGGCCCGCTGTCGCGGTGGTCAGGCCCGCCTCGTTGCTGCTTCCTGCGCTTCGAGACATCGGCTATGTGCGCGGGGCGTCCGACCGGGTTCCCGAAGTGCTCCGCAGCGTGGGGCTCCCGATCACGGTGTTCGACGAAGCAACGCTCGAGCGCGGGGATCTCGATCGCTACCAGGTAATCGTCGTCGGCCCGCGCGCGTACGAGACGGACTCCGCGCTGGTGGAAAACAGCGGAAGACTCCTCGACTACGCTCGCCGCGGCGGACTGGTCATCGTGCAGTATCAGCAGCGGCCGTACTTCGACGGCGGCTTCGCTCCGTACCGCATGACCCTGGCCGATCCTCACGATCGGGTGACGGAAGAGACTGCGCCGGTGAACATCCTGGCTCCATCGGACCAGCTTTTCCGGTCGCCCAACCGCATCGGGTCAGGCGACTGGGACGGATGGGTACAGGAGCGGGGACTCTACTTCGCCCGCGAGTGGGATCCCGCGTTTCGTCCTCTCATCGAGACGCACGATCCGGGCGAGCGGCAGCTCGAGGGCAGTCTGCTGGTCGCGCGGGTAGGGAAGGGGCGATACGTGTATACCGGCCTGAGCTTCTTCCGCCAGTTGCCGGCCGGTGTGCCGGGGGCATTCCGGCTGTTCGCGAATCTGCTGGCGCTGGCCGGACCGAACGCCAGCTGACGTGATCTCCTCCCCGCACTTCCCATTCACCACGGAGACACGAAGGTCACAGAGGCACACGAAGAAGACCATTAGTTCTCGGACTCCGAAGGCTCTCATTGGCCTCTGTGTCCTCTGTGCCTCCGTGGTGAATATCGCCTGTCAGGGCGACGGCCGGACACCGCTCGTCCTGTATTCGCCGCACGGACGCGATCAGCTCACGCTGCTCGAGCACGCGTTCGAGGCAGAGCATCCGGCGATCGACGTTCGCTGGCTCGACATGGGCTCGCAGGAGATCCTGGATCGCCTCCGCTTCGAGCGGGTGAACCCCCAGGCCGACGTCTGGTTCGGCGGCCCCACCACGACATTCGACCGCGGCATCCACGACTCGCTGCTCGCGCCGTACCGTCCCGTCTGGGCTGGGCATGTCGGCCCCGACGGTGTCGGCCCAGCGGATCTCTACTATCCCGCCTATCGCACGCCCGCCGTCATCGCCTTCAACAGTCGGTTGGTCGCTCGCGCGGACGCGCCCACGGACTGGGACAGCGTGCTCGGGCCGCGCTGGCGCAACCGGGTGCTCATCCGCGATCCCATGGCGAGCGGAACCATGCGCGCCATCTGGGGGTTGATCCTCATCCGCAGCATCAGGGAGACCGGCGACACCGGCAACGGCATGACGTGGCTCCGCCGGCTCGACGGCCAGACCAAGGCCTACACGCTCAATCCGGCGATCCTCGACGAGCGGCTGGCACGGGGCGAGGGCCTCATCACTCTCTGGGACCTGCCGGACATCCTGATCAGCCGCTCGAAGGGCATGCCCTTCGATTACGTTTTCCCCCGCAGCGGCACCGTGGTGATCGATGATGCGATCGGTCTCGTGCGGGGGTCCCGTCACCCAGCGGAGGCCAAGGCGTTCATCGATTTCGTGGGAAGCGAGGAGGGACAGCTGCTCGCCGCCGAGCGGGTGTTTCGCCTGCCCGCGCGCCACGACCTGCCCCCGGCCCGCATCCCCGCGTGGGTGGCGGGCGTCGAGCGCGAGATGGTCGTCGCGCCGATGGATTGGGGCCTTCTCGCCGCCAAGGGAGCGGAGTGGATGAGCTACTGGGACCGCCACGTTCGAGGGACCGGACACGAGACGACGCGGTGACGGGCTTCCTTCGCGTCGAGGGGCTCGTCAAGCGGTTCGATGCGACGCTCGCCGTCGACGACGTGTCGCTGGAGCTGGCGCGCGGCGAGATGCTCGCCCTGCTGGGCCCGAGTGGAAGCGGGAAGACGACCACACTCCGGCTGCTCGCCGGGTTCGAGACTCCCGATGCCGGCCGGATCGTCGTGGACGGAGAGGACGTCACCCGGACCGAGCCGGTGGCGCGTCGATTCGGCATGGTCTTCCAGCACTACGCGCTCTTCCCCCATCTCGACGTCGGTGAGAACGTCGCCTTCGGGCTCGAGTCTTCGGGTCTCAGGGGCGATGATCTGCGAACCCGTGTGGCCCGTGCCCTCGAGCTCGTGGACCTTGCCCGATTCGAGCGTCGCCGTGTCGGGCAGCTCTCGGGTGGGCAGCAGCAGCGGGTAGCCCTCGCGCGCGCCCTCGCGCCGGAGCCACGGGTGCTGCTGCTGGATGAGCCGCTCTCCAACCTCGACCCGACGCTTCGCGAACGCACGCGCAAGGAGATCCGCGATCTCATCCGACGAGTCGGGATCACGACGCTGCTCGTCACCCACGAGCAGGAGGAGGCGTTTGACCTCGGTGACCGCGTGGCCGTGATGCGTGGAGGCCGGCTGGAACAGGTCGGGACGCCGGACGAGCTGTACGGCGCGCCGGTGAATCTCTTCGTCGGCGGATTCGTGGGCCGCTCCAGCACCCTGGAGGCGATGGTATTGAGCGTCGCGGGGGCGGCCACGCGCGTCAGGGTCGAAGATGTGGAATGGGAAGTCGATCCTGGCCCCGGTCGTCCGCTTCCAGTACCTGGGCCGGCCGTCATGCTGCTGCGTCCCGAATCGCTCAGGCTCTCCCCGGCCGGACCGAATGCCGTGCCGGCGACCGTCTCGAGCCGGCGGTTCGTCGGACCCAATGCGTTGTTCGCGCTGCGCACGGATCGCGGCGCTTCGCTCGAAGTCGCCGGACCGCTGGCCGCCGCGGGTCCGGGTGACCGGGTCGGGGTCGTGCCGAGCCGCCGGAGCGGGGGAGCGATCCACCTCTTTCAGGACGGAGCCGGGTGACCGTCTCGCGGCGGGACAAGCTGCTGGCGGCGGGACTTCTGCTGCTCCTCGTCTGGCTCGTGGTGTATCCGATTCTCCTCGTCCTGCTCGAGGGGCTTCGCGGAACGTCGGGGTGGACGCTGCAATACGTCCGGCTGTTTCTGGAACGTCCCACTGAATGGCGGGCGCTCTGGGGCAGCCTCTGGATCTCGGTCGCGAGCGTCGTGCTCGCCGGCGCGCTCGGACTGCCCCTCGCGGTGCTCTTCGCGCGCTACGATTTTCCCGGCGCGCGTCTCCTCGGCGCCCTCGTGGCGTTGCCCGCCGTTCTGCCACCTCTCGTCGGCGTTCTCGCCTTTCTCTTCCTGTATGGCGAGACCGGGTTCGTCTCGCTCCTGGTCCAACGGCTGTCGGGCATGCAGGAACCGCCCTGGCGGCTCCAGGGGGCGGGCGCGGTGCTGCTCGTCCATGCCTACTCCATGTACGTGTACTTCTACCTGTTCACCCGTGCCTCGCTCGCCTCGCTCGATGCCTCGCTTCTCGAGGCGTCCGCGAGCCTCGGCGCGGGACGGTGGCGATCGTTTCGGCGAGTGGTCCTGCCGCAGATCTATCCCGCGATCGGCGCGGCCGCGCTGCTCACCTTCATGACCTCGCTGGGATCGTTCAGCGCGCCCTACATCTTCGGTGGCGGGTTCCGGGTCATGACCACGCAGATCGTCGCGACCCGGCTCAACGGCGACAATGAGCTGGCGATGGTGGAGACGATCGCGCTCACGTTGCTCGCGCTGGTCGCGCTCGCGGCGTTCCGCGGGAGCCGGGCACCCGATGCCCCCGCGTCGGGCCGGAAGGGCATCGCGCCCGCGCCACGGGCTTTGCGCAGTAGGGGGCTTCGACTCGGGCTGACGGTGCTCGCGTGGGGACTCACCGCCCTCCTGCTCCTGCCGCATCTCACGCTGCTCCTCGTGTCTTTCGTGCCGATCGGGACCTGGACGGTCGAGCCGCTGCCGCCGGTCTACACCATCCAGAACTATCTCACGCTCGTGCAGGACCCGGTCCGTGTCCGCCCCCTGCTCAACAGCCTCTGGCTGGCCTCGGTTGCCACCGCCGCCGCAGTCGCCATCGCGGTCGCCGCCGGAGTCCTCGGTATCCGCCACCGCGTGCGCGGGGGGAGGCTGATCGAATCGGTCCTCGCGCTCCCCTGGGCCGTGCCGGGAACGGTCTTCGCCATTGCCATCGCCACCGCCTTCAGCGTACGCGCCCCCTGGGCAGGCCGGTTCATTCTAGTGGGGACAGCCTGGATCCTCCCGCTCGCGTATCTCGTAAGGAATCTGCCCATCACCAGCCGGGCGATTCTGACCGGCTTTCGCGGGCTCGATCCATCGCTCGACGAGGCCGCGGCCTCGCTTGGGGCAAGCCGCGGCCGGACGCTCCGGCGGGTCACCCTGCCGCTGCTGCGGCCCGCCATGCTCGCAGGCGCCAGCCTCGCATTCGTGACGGCATTCGGAGACTTCGTCACCTCGATCATGCTGTACACCTACGATACCAGGCCGGTCTCCCTCGAGATCCTGTCGAGCCTTCGTCAGGCGGACGTCGGCGTCGCCGCGGCCTATGGCGTGGTCCTCATGGTCGTGAGCGGCGTCGTGTTCGCGGTGGGCGCCGATCGCGGGAGCGCCGGTTGACCGCAGCTCTCCCCAATGGATCGCGCGGGCAGCTCCGACGCCTGTCCGTGCTCATCGCCGTGAACTTCGTGGACATGATCGGGTTCATGATCGTGCTCCCGCTCCTGCCGTTCTACGCCCTCAAGCTGCACGCGACTCCCGAGACGATCGGAGCGATGATCGCCTCGTTTGCCATCGCGCAGCTGGTGTCCGCGCCGCTCTGGGGCCGTGTCTCGGATCGCTATGGAAGACGGCCCGCGCTCCTCATCGGTCTCTCGGCATCAGCCATTGCCTACGTGGTCTTCGGATTTGCGGAAAGCGTGTGGCTGTTGTTCGCATCGCGCATCGTGCAGGGAGCGGGTGGCGGGACGACCGGGGTGGCCCAGGCCTACGTCGCGGACACCGTGGAGCCGAAAGACCGGGCTCGCGCCCTCGGGTGGCTCTCCGCGGCGACCTCCGCGGGCGTGATCGTGGGGCCCGTCCTCGGCTCGGGCGCCGCCCATTTCGGGCGGGCGGCGCCGGGTTTGCTCGCGGCCGCGCTCTGTCTGATCAACGTCTTCTTCGCATGGCGCTGGCTTCCAGAGTCACGCAAGGAGCACAGCGGGCCGCCACGGCCGCGCCGGCCGCTCTGGCACCCGGCCTGGACCGTGATCCGACATCCCCTGGAGCCGGTCTCCCGCTTTCTCTGGATCTACGCGGTGGGGATGCTGGCCTTTGCCTCGATGACGTCGGTCATGGCCCTGTTTCTCGGCGCCAAGTTCGGCCTCGACGAAAGGACCATCGGCTATGTATTTCTCTATGTCGGCGTCCTGTCCTTCGTCATGCGGAGCGTGCTGCTCGGGCCGATCGTTGAACGGATCGGCGAGGGCTGGGCGATGCGGATCGGCACCCTGGTGCTGATCGTCGGCCTGCTGGTCTATCCAGTGCCGCCGACCCTTGGCTTGCTCGCCCTGGTGATTCCACTGGTTCCGATCGGCACGGCGCTCCTCTTTCCCGCGACGACCTCGCTCATGTCGCGGCACTCGGACCCGAGTGAGCTCGGCACCACGATGGGCGTCGCGCAGACGTTCGCGGGCATCGCGCGCGTGGTCGCGCCTCTTCTTGCCACCGCGGCCTTCCAGCGATTGGGCTACGGCTGGCCGTTCTACATCGCCGGAGGATACGTCGCGCTCGTGGGGCTGATGGCCCTGAGGCTTCCCTCCGAGCGCTGAAGGCCGAGCAGACACGCACCACCGAAAGGAGCGGGCGTGCCATGAGCATCGAGGACCGGCTGGACCGGCTGGAACAGCGGCTCGCGGTGCTGGAGACGCTGGTGCGACAGCTGGCGGCGCCGAAAGGCGTCCCCCACGGCTCTGCTCCCGTGCTCGACGAAGTCCAACCCGCATCCGCCTCCGCGCCCGCTCCCAAGCCGTCCGCACCGCCGCCGCCGAGGCCCGCTCCGTCGGCGCCTCCGCCACCTCGTGCTACTCCGGGAACAGTGTCGGGTCTCGCCCCGCTGACCTCGGAACAATGGATCGGCCAGCGCGTCTTTCTCGGCATCGGCGTCGTCGCGCTCCTGGCCGCCGCGGGATACCTGCTCAAGCTCTCGTTCGATCGGAACTGGATTACTCCGATCATGCGGTGTGCCGGTGGCGTTGCCGCCGGCATCGTTGTGGGTGCCATCGGCTGGCGGCTCCATGAGCGCTACCGCACGTACGGCGCGGCGCTGATCGGCGCCGGCGCCGGCATCATCTATCTCAGCGTCTGGGCGGCCGCCCGGCTCTACGGCGTCGTTCCCTCGGCCATGGGCATCGTGGGGTTGGCGCTGGTGTCGGTCGCCCTCGCGATGATCGCCTATGGCATCAACGTCGAGGCGCTTGGCACGACGGCCGCGCTCGGCGCCTTCTTCGCACCCGTCCTGCTCGGTGAGAACCGCGCCAACTCGAATCTGCTGCTCATGTACCTCGCCAGCATGGCCGCGGGACTGGGCCTGGTGGCCGCCCGCCGCCAGTGGCGGCTCACGATGCTGGTGGTGGCGGCCAGCTACTTCGGGGTCGGGATCGCTGGCGCTGCCGACCGCGCGGTACCCTGGGCCGTGCTCGTGTACGGCGTCGCAGGCGGGACGGCGGGACTCTATCTCGGGCTCCGCGAGCGGTGGTGGGAGACCCGGTTGCTGACCTTCTCCGGCGGTTGGTGGCTCGTGGCCGCTGCGAACGACCGGATCACTGCCCACTGGGCTACGCTCGTCGCGGGAGTCATTCTCGCCGCGCCGGTCTGGTGGCATGGGATACGAAAGCCGCGCGTCCTGCCGATCCGAGT
>DATBSO010000028.1:0-54723 GCA_036559745.1 Gemmatimonadales bacterium
GACGCTCGGGGTCCGCGTTGTGCACGGCAAGCTGCTGGGCGAACATCGTCTTCCCCGTACCCGGCGCGCCCATCACGATGTTGATCGAGTTGGCCGGAAATCCTCCTCCCAGAATCGCGTCGGCTCCGACGTTGCCGGTCGTGACCCGACGAAGGCCCTCGCTCATGCGGACTCCGACGCCGACAACGGCTTCGCGCGGGCCAACAGGTCACGAGCCGCTTGAACCAGGCGGTGCTCTGCGAGCGGCTTTCTGAGAAAAGTCTCCGCCCCCGCCTCGCGCGCCCGCGCTTCGGCCGCCAGGACGCTGAAGACGACGACCGGTATGTCCCTCGTCTCCGGCGTCGACTTGAGCTGGTGGCAGAGCGCGAGGCCGTCGAGCCCGGGTACCAGGATCTCGGTGATGATGATGGCGGGCTTGAGCGATCGGGCCAGCTCCAGGGCGTGGGCGCCGTTCTCGGCGAAGTGGACGACGAAGCCGGCCTGATCGAGGAAGTAGGCTTCCAGCTCCCGGACGTGTGGATCCCGCTCGACACACAGGATCAAGGCGCGCACACTGGGAACGATGGAGGAGCGGACCTGCTGGGAGGGATCCGAGTCTCGAGTCACGCCCGAATGTAGCCCCAGCCGGCGCCGACCGGCAGACCCGATTTCGGTGGGCCCTCAAGCCCCTCCGAACCCTCCGCCCGACTCCGCCAAACGCGTCAGGAGCGGGGCCGGCCGCCAGAAATCGGGGTCGCCGTGCGGGTTTCCGGCGAACTCCCGAACGTGCCGGAGCACGCGGTCCAGCCCCACCTGGTCGGCGTAGAACATCGGGCCACCACGGAACCGGGGAAATCCGTAACCGGTGAAGTACACGACGTCGATATCGCTCGCCTTGGCCGCGATTCCTTCCTCGAGGATACGGGCCCCTTCGTTCACGAGCGCATAGACCAGCCGGTCGACGAGCTCGCCGTCGTCGATCGAGCGCGGGGTGACGCCGATGGCCGCACGATGCGAGGTGATGAGCGCCTCCACTGCGGGAGACGGAATCGGGCGGCGGGGACCCTCGGGATAGTCGTACCAGCCACTCCCCGTCTTCTGGCCGAGTCGGCCGAGGGCGCAGAGCTCGTCTGGCAACGTCGAGTTGAGATAACCCGGCCGGGTCGCGCGACGGTGCTGCCTGATCGCCAGGCTCACGTCGTGTCCCACCAGATCGCCCACGCGGAAGGGACCCATCGCGAAGCCGAAGGACTCGATGGCACGGTCGATCTGTTGCGGTGTGGCGCCTTCCTCGACCAGGTACCACGCCTGCTTGGTGTAGCCCTCCAGCATCCGATTCCCGATGAATCCGTCGCACACTCCCGAGACCACCGCCACCTTCTTGAGCTTCCTGGCGAGCACGAGCGCAGTGGCCAGCACGTCCTGAGATGTCGCCCGGCCGCGAACGACCTCGAGCAGGCGCATCACGTTCGCTGGACTGAAGAAGTGGAGTCCGAGCACGTCGGCGGGCCGGTGGGTAAACGCGGCGATGCCGTCGACGTCGAGGGTCGAGGTGTTGGTGGCGAGGATAGCGCCGGGCTTCACGACGCGGTCGAGCGTCGTGAAGACCTCGCGTTTCACCTCCAGCGACTCGAACACCGCCTCGATGACGAGGTCGGACTGGCCAATCATGTCGTACGAGATCGTCGGCCAGAGGAGCGCGAGCCGGCGGTCGCGCTCGCGCACATTGAGCTTTCCCTTTCTCATCTGGCCGTCGTAGATGCCCGCGATTCGCGCGATGCCCCGGTCGAGCGCCGCCTGGTCGGTCTCGACGAGCCAGAGCGGGATGCCGGCGTCCAGCAGCGCGACCGCGATCCCCGCACCCATGGTCCCCGCGCCGACCACGGCAGCTTGATCCAATGCACGAGCCGGGGTGGCCGGACCGATGCCGTCCACTTTGCCGGCAGCGCGCTCGGCAAAGAAGGCGTGTCGAAGCCCCTTCGATTCCGGGGACTCCACCAACTCGAGAAAGGCCTGGCGCTCGACGGCGAGTCCGTCGTCGAACGACGTCGCGCCGGCTTCGATCGCGGCGATTGCACGGAGGGGCGCCGGCATCGATGGTCGCGCGCTCTCGAGTCTGGCCCGAGCCGCCTGACACAACGCACCGAGTGTCGCCGCGTCGAGCGCCACGTCGCGGGCCTTGGGTGGCGGCCTTGTCGCCACGTCGTCCGATGCCGCGAGATCCATCGCCTCACCCACGAGATCGCCGTCTACCACTCGATAGACCAGGGCGGTATCTCCCAGGTCCTTCGCGGCGACCGGCTCGCCGCCCGTGATCATCTCGATCGCCCGTTCGACGCCGACGAGGCGGGGCAGCCGTTGCGTGCCACCAGCGCCGGGAATGAGGCCGAGCTTGACCTCGGGAAGGCCGAGCTTCGCGTCGGCGCTCGCGACCCGGTAGTGCGCCGCCATCGCGAGCTCGAGTCCGCCACCGAGTGCCATGCCGGTCATCGCCGCGACGACAGGCTTGGGGCTCGATTCGATCAGCTCGATCAGCTGTCGCAGCGTGGGATCGGCGGTACTCGCGGGCGTGCCGAACTCGCGGATGTCGGCGCCACCCGAGAAGAGGCCGCCCGCGCCGGTGAGAACGATGGCGCGGGCGGATGAATCGGTCTGTGCGTGCCCGATCGCCTCGGCGATGCCCGAACGGACGCCATGCGAGAGGCCGTTGACGGGCGCGTTGGCGAACGTGATGACCGCGACGCCGCGATCGAGCCGGTAATCCATTGCACCCCGATATAGCAACAGGCTATCACCCGTCAAGGGCCTCGATGCTGGCGCGCTGAGGGCTCGGTGGTTATTTCCGTCCAGCAACGACGAGAAGGAGGACTTCTGGCAACATACGATGCCATCGTGCTCGGTCTTGGAGGGATGGGCAGCGCGACGTTGTTCCACCTCGCGCGCCGGGGCCTGCGTGTGCTCGGCCTCGAGCGCTTCGACCTGGTGCACGAGTACGGCTCCTCCCACGGACTCAGCCGCATCATCCGGCTCGCCTACTGGGAACATCCGACCTACGTGACACTCCTGCGTCGCGCCTACGAGCTCTGGCGTGAGCTCGAAGGTCTCGCGGGGGAGCGGCTGCTCCACATCACGGGAAGCGTGGACGCGGGGCCCGAAGGCGGCCCAATCTTCGAGGGCGCTCTCAAGTCGAGCCAGTTTCACGGCCTGGCACACGAGGTGATGGACGGAGCCGAGCTGCACCGGCGCTTCCCCGGGTATCGCCTGCCAAAAGAGATCCGGTGCCTGTATCAGCCCGACGGCGGGTTCCTTCTGCCCGAACGATGCGATGTTGCGCACGTCGAGCAGGCCCTGGCCCATGGGGCCGAGGTGCGTTGCCGGGAGCCGGTGCTGGAGTGGGGGGCAGGCGGCGGACGTGTGTGGGTGCGCACGGCGCGCGGACGCTACGAGGCGGGCCGGCTCGTCATCTGCGCCGGTCCCTGGGCCTCCAAGCTCGTACCCGAGTTGGAGAGGCTCGCCGTCCCGGAGCGGCAGGTGCTGGCGTGGCTGCAGCCGTCGCGTCCCGAGTACTTCCGGCCAGGCGCATTCCCGGTTTTCAACCTGGAGGTGGAGGAGGGCCGCTATTACGGCTTCCCCAGCTTTCTCATTCCCGGCTTCAAGTTCGGGAAGTATCACCACAGGGGGGAGCAGGTCGATCCCGACAGAGTGAACCGCGAGCCCGAGGCGGAGGACGAAGAGCTGCTCCGGAGCTTCGCGCGGCGCTACTTCCCCGATGGAGCGGGCGCGACGCTCATGCTCAAGGCCTGCATGTTCACCAACAGCCCGGACCGACACTTCATTCTCGACCATCATCCATCGCATCCGGAGGTTTCCATCGCCGCCGGGTTCTCCGGCCACGGCTACAAGTTCTGTAGTGTGGTCGGCGAGGTGATGGCCGATCTCGCGCAGGGCACCGCGGCTCCCCACGACGTCGAGTTCTTTCGCCTCAAGCGATTCGTCGGCACTCCGCGAGATTGACCGGGATCTGGAGGGCCACGCCCTCCGCACGTCCTCCAGCTGCTACGGCGCAATCGGAATGTCCTCGAAGGGTTCGCTGACCCCAGGGATGACCACCGTCACCTTGGACGACGAGGCTGGCGGCGCATTGAATTTGGCCCAGGTGCTGAATGCCTGGTGCGGGGCGACAGCCATCTTGGAGCTCTCGTATTGCTGGGCGACCTCCTTGTTGGTCTCATCCCGGAGAACTTCGTACTTGGTGCGGGTCGCGCCGTCCAGCAGGTGCATATCCTCGGCGACGCTGTAGGTGCAGCCCATTCCGGTACAACCCTTTGCTTCGAACTGGAGCGGCTCGTCTCCACCGTTGAGGTACTGCCAACGGACGGTGACGGTGGTCCCTGCGGTCCGCTTGAGCTCCATCAGGACCACGTCCACTTGAGTCTGGTCGTGTGGGTGCACGCCGAGGGCCTGTCCCGCACCGCCGACGTCGGTGGTAAGGGTACAGCAAGCCGCAGCGGATTCGGCGAGGCCGACGTCGGCAGCGAAAGGCTGGTCCTTCTGCATGCTCGCGACCGGTGCATCGAAACGATCGGCAACCTGGATACTCTTGAAGACCTTGGGATTCTTCACGGTGAAGGCGAAGAGCTTGGCGCTGTCGCGCTGAATGGCGGTCACGGTCTGGCGTTTGGCGTCAAGCGAGACGACGGTGCAGCAGGGTTCCGGGTTGGCGGCCGCGAGCAAGGCGGCGAAACCATAGAGCGTCACACCATAGAGCGGCAGGCGTGTCATGGTACCCTCCCGTCGGCATCCTCATGGATGAAATGTGCCGAGCTCAGCCTCAAATCCAACTTACTGGTCGTCGAGGCTACCGATAGATGACCTCAGGCGTCCCGCGCGGTTCTGAGCTTGCCTCGGTCCACCTTCCCCAGATGCGTCATCGGCAGCGAATCGACGAAGATCACCTCCCGGGGATGCTTGTACGCTTCCAGCCGGTCGCGCACGAAGGCCTTGAGCTCCTCCGCGAGATCCTCGCGGCGCTCGCGGGCGACGATCCAGGCGCACGGCTTGATGAGCCCATTGGTGTCGGTCACGCCCACCACGGCCACCTGCTCTACGGCCGGGTGCTGGAGCAGACAGCCTTCCACTTCCGTGGCGGAGAGCCATTTGCCCGAGACCTTGAGCAGCTCGTCGGCGCGCCCGCCATAGGTGAAGTAGCCGTCGGCGTCGCGACGGACCAGATCTCCCGTCACCACCCACTCGCCCCGAAAGCAGTTCTGCGTCTTGTCGAGCTGCTGCCAGTAGCCGAGCGCCCGCGAGCCCCCGCGGACCCAGAGATGGCCCATCGTGCCGTCTGGCACTTCCCTCCCCTCATCGTCGGCGACCCTGATCTCGAAGCCCGGGACGACCTCGCCCAGCGTCCCCCGCCGTACGCGGCCCAGGCGATTGGAAAGGAAGATGTGCCACTGTTCCGCGGTGCCGAGTCCGTCGAGCAAAGGAACACCGAACAACCGATCCCACTTTGCGTGCAGCTCCTCGGGCAAACCCTCTCCGGCGGAAGTGGCGAGCCGCAGGCACGAAAGGTCCTGCCGCCCGGCATCGGGATGACTCACCATCTGGTTGATCATCGTGGGGACGGCGATCAGGGCGGTTGGCCGGTGGCGGGCGATCAGCTCGAAGATGGCGTCCGCGGTGCAGCGGTCCTCGAACAGGATGCTGGTGGCGCCGGCGGCGAACGGAAACAGGAGGTTGGAGCCCGTCGCGTAACCGAAGAAGAGCTTGGGTACCGAGATCGTGACGTCGTCCTCCTTGTAGCAGAGCACCTTCCCGGCGTAGCACTGGCAGGTGTTGACGAACGAGCGATGCGGCTGCACCGCGGCCTTGGGCCGGCCGGTGGTGCCGCCGGAGAAGAGCCAGATCGCGGGATCGTCGGGATGCGTGGGGAAATTGCGCCATGTCGCCGGCGCGGCATCGAGACGCGACTGCCAATCGGCGCCTCCCACGAACAGCAGCTGCGGCGTATGCGCGGCGTGTGCGGCGGCCGCATAGAACGTGTCGGCCCGGTCAGCGGCCACGAGGGCCATTACGGCGCGGCTGTACTCGAAGAAATACTCGATGGCATCGGGCTTGAGCTCCGGATTCACCATCACGACGACGGCGCCGATCTTGAGGATGCCGAACAGAGCCGCCACGTAGTCCGGCCCGTCCGGCAGCGCAATGATGACGCGCTGTTCGGGCGACACGCCGGCGGAGCTGAGTACGTTGGCATAGCGATTGGCCAGCGCCTGGACCTCGGCATAGGTCACGCGCCCTGCATCGGTCAGCAAGGCGGTCCGGTCCCCACGACCCTCGCGCACACGGGCATCGAGAAAATGGTCGGCGATGTTGAGCTGAGCCGGTCGTGCGACGGTCATGGCTTTTGATCCCAGGCAGGAGCGGAGCGGTGAGGACAGAATAACCATGCGGACGCGCGCCGCAATGACCGGTGGGGAAAACGAAGCGGGGTGCCACGGCCCGCCGTCCGTGCTCCGGCGGGTTGACCATCCCTACGGCGTCGTCGATCTTCACCTCACGTTCCGGCAGTCATGGCTCGAGCCCCCGGTGAAACAACGAGCGGTCAGGATGCCATAATCGTGCAGCCGCTTGCCGCAATGACCTGGGAGGAAGCACGGGACGCCGCGGGCCGGGAATCCGTAGCCATCCTGCCCGTGGGCGCCATCGAGGCGCACGGGCCCCATCTGCCGCTCGACACCGATGTGATCATCGCTCAGGCCATGGCGCGCGCAGGCGCCGCCCTACTGAGCGAGCGGGGACTTCGGGTGGTGATCCTCCCACCATTGGCGTATACCGCCGCGCCATTCGCCCAGGGTTTCGCCGGCACGATCTCGCTCCGGCCGGAAACGGTGACGGCGACGATCGTCGATATCGCTGCGAGCCTCGCCCGGCATGGCTTCGGCGTGATGGCCATCGCCAACTCGCACCTCGACCCCCGACACCTCGTCTCGCTCGACGCGGCCGCCAACGCGATCCGGCGTCACCTCGGGATGGCAGTCGCCTTTCCCAACCTCACCGCCAGGCTGTTGGCGCTCCGATTGAGCGATGAGTTCAAGAGCGGCGCCTGCCACGCCGGCCAGTTCGAGACCTCCATCATACTCGCCGAGCGACCGGAGCTGGTGCGGGAGGACATCCGGACATCACTGGCGCCGAACCCGGCGTCGCTGTCCCGCGCGATCAAGGAAGGCAATCAGAGCTTCGAGGCCGCCGGCGGTGACCGGGCGTACTTCGGGTATCCCGCCCAGGCGACGGCCGACGAGGGTCGCGCGACCGTCGAGACACTCGGCGTGATTCTCGACGAGGCGGTCCGGGCACAGCTCGACAAGAGGCGGAAGACGTGAGCGGCGTGGCCGGCCGTGTCGCGGTGGTGACGGGCGCGGGGCGAGGGATCGGCGCGGCTATCGCGCGCGCCATGGGGGAGGCCGGCTTCCACGTGGTGCTCGCGGCGCGGACACGTGATCAGGTCGAGCGGCAGACCGCCGAACTGCAGGCGCTGGGACGGAAGGCCAGAGCCGTGGCGTGCGACGTGACCAGTGAAGCCGGCGTCGACATTCTCTTCCGCGAAGCGTCAGAGCTGGGACCGGTCGGCGTGCTGGTCAACAACGCCGGCGCGGCGTCTTCGAGTCCCGTTGCACGAACGTCGCTCGAGGAGTGGAACCGTCTGATCGCGGTCAACGCCACTGGCGCCTTCCTCTGTACCCGGGCGTTCCTGCCCGGGATGCTCGAGCGAAAGTGGGGCCGGGTGATCAACGTGGCATCGACGGCGGGTCTCCGTGGGGGGAAGTATCTCGCGGCGTACTCCGCTGCGAAGCACGCACTGATCGGTCTCACACGGTCCGCAGCGGCAGAGGTGGGAGGCACCGGCGGAGCCGTCACGGTCAATGCCGTATGCCCCGGCTTCGTGGATACCGAGATGACGACCGAGACCGTGGACCGCATCGCGGCCAAGACCGGCCGAAGCCGGACAGAGGCACTCGGAGCTGCTCTCGCGTCGGAGGGCCAGCCCCGGTTGATCACACTGGCGGAGGTGGCGTCGGCCGTCGTCTCGCTCACGGCTGCCGGGGCGACAACTGCACCCAATGGCCAGATCGTGATTCTTGACGGGAGAGATTCGATGGGCGGGCGTTTCGCGATCATCAACCCGGAAGAACTGGGCGCGCCCCGTGGCTGGAACAACGGGATGCTCGCGCAGTCCGGGGGGAGGACGCTCTTCATCGCAGGGCAGACAGGGCGCGACGACTCGGGCACGGTGGCGGCGGCGGACTTCGTCTCGCAGTTCGACCGCGCGCTCGGCAACGTGCTGTCGGTGCTCCGCGAGGCCGGCGGCGGCGCGAGCGACATCGGCCGCTTCACGATCTACGTGAGCGACATGGCGCAATACCGCAGGAGTCTCAAGCCACTGGGCGAGGCCTACCGGCGCCGGATGGGGACGCATTATCCGGCAATGGCGCTGGTCGAAGTGAAGTCGCTGGCGGACCCGGGGGCGCTGGTGGAGATCGAGGCGACGGCAGTGCTGGGATAGGCTGCAGGCGGCCTACCCCGCCTTCACCACGGAGACACGGAGAGCACAGAGACAGCACGGAAACCACCTTGGATTCCGAGCGAGATCGCATCTGTTGGTGTTGTTTAGTGTTTTCCTCCGTGAATGCCTCCGTCTCCTCCGTGTCTCCGTGGTGAAGGCGGGGCGGGTTTATGGGTCTAAGGAAAATCCAATGGGAGGTCAGTATGTCCGCACGTATTGTACTATCGAGCGTCGTTCTCGTTCTCCTCTTCGCGGCCGGCAACGCGAACGCGCAGGACCCGGTCAAGGTGTCCCCCGATCACTTCAAGGTGTTGCTCGAGAACGAGCAGGTACGGGTACTCGATTTCCAGAGCAACGCGGGAGTCAAGATCCCGCAGCATTCGCACCCCGCCTATATCAGCTACAGTATCGAGGGAGCCGGGAAGACCAAGTTCACGTCCAAGGACGGGAAGGTGACGGAACCGACGGCGAAGACCGGCCAGGCGACCTGGCACGAAGCGGAAACCCATGCGAGCGAGTACCAGGGAACCGGAACCACGCACGTGTTGCTGGTGGAGCTGAAGGGCAAGTGAGCACGGATGGAAATGGAGGCGCTGTATGGACCTGAGTTTACGCGGAAAGGCTGCCGTGGTGACCGGCGCGAGCAAGGGCATCGGCCGGGCCATCGCGCTCCGGCTTGCCGATGAAGGCGCAGCGGTCGCCATCTGCGCCCGCGGTGAGCCGGCATTGCGGGAGGTGGAGACCGAATTGCGAGCCCGATCGGTCCGGGTGTATGCGGCCGTGTGCGACGTGGGACACGCTGAGGACCTCGACCGGTTTCTCGACCGGGCGCATACGGAGCTCGAGCGCTTGGACATCCTCGTCAACAACCCGAGCGGCCTTTCGTTCACCGATGATCCCGCCGCATGGCAGTCGATCTTCGATGTGGACGTCATGGCCGCGGTGCGGGCGAGTTGGAAGGCGACACCCTGGATGGCCGACGCCGGCGGCGGAGCGATCATCCACATCTCGTCGATCGCCGGTCTGGAGGCGTTGGGCTTCCCGCCGGCCTACGGCGCGGCCAAGGCCGCGTTGGTCAGCCACTCGAAATCGCTCGCTGTCGCACTTGCTCCGCAGAGGATCCGGGTGAACACGGTGGCACCTGGCTCCATCGAGTTTCCCGGAGGCTTGTGGGCACAAGCCAAACAGGGCAACCCCGACTTCTACAACGCGGTTCTCAAGACCATCCCGTTGGGCCGTATGGGCACGCCCGAGGAGGTCGCCGATGTCGTCGCCTTCCTTGTGTCCGACCGCGCGAGTTGGGTCACAGGCGTCTGCCTTGCGGTCGATGGAGCGCAGCACAAGGCGAACCTGTGAGCGCGATGTAAATGGGCCTGACTCCAAAGTCTTTCCTCTATCGCGTCGACACCGCGACCGCGGTCGCCACCATCACGCTCAACCGACCCGAGCGGCTCAACGCGCTCACCTTCGAGGTCTACACCGAGCTGAGGGACACCTTCCGCGCACTCGACACCGAGTCCGGCGTCCGCGCCGTCATCATCACCGGCACTGGGCGGGCCTTCTGCACCGGCGGAGACGTCGAGGACATCATCGGCGCCTTGTTCTCGAGGGATGCGACCGGACTGCTCGAGTTCACTCGCCTCACCGGCGATCTCATTCTCTCCATTCGCCAGTGCCGGCGCCCGGTCGTGGCGGCACTCAACGGCACGGTGGCCGGCGCGGGTGCCGTGATCGCGGCGGCCAGTGACATCCGGATCGCCGCGGAAAGCGCCAAGATCGCCTTTCTCTTCTCGAGGGTGGGTCTCGCGGGAGCGGACATGGGCGCCGCGTGGCTCCTGCCCCGGATCGTCGGAATGGCGCACGCGAGCGAGATCCTCATGCTGGGCGATTTCGTGAGCGCAGAGCGCGCGGCGCAGATTGGGCTCTACAACCGCGTCGTGCCGGGAGAGCGGTTGATGGCGGAGGCGACCGACATCGCCACTCGGCTGGCGCGGGGACCGTCCGTTGCGTTGGGCGTCACCAAGCAGGCCCTCAACGAGGAGGCGTCGATGGACCTAGTCTCGGCCATCGAATGGGAGGCCAAGGCGCAGGCCGAGTGCATGCAGAACCCCAACTTCCGCGAGGCGTACGAGGCGTTCCGCGCCAAGCGCGAGCCGAGGTTCGAGTAGGGATGCCCGACACAAAACCAATCCGGACCTTTCTCGAGCCCCGACATACGTCGCTCGCCGAGCGCGCGCGCGGGTTCGCGCTGGGCGACGTAGCGCGACGCCCACAGCCCGCCGACGACGACGCTGCCCGAACAGAGGCCCGCGCGCTGCTAGCGCTGCTGGGCGCCGGGAAGTGGCTCCAGCCGATCTTCGATCTCGACCTCCGGAGCTGCTGCCTCATGCGCGAGGCGCTCGGCGAGGCGTCACCGCTGGCGGATGCGGTATTCGCGCTTCAGGGACTGGGCACGACGCCGATCCTGCTTGGCGGCACCGAGGCACAGAAGGGCCGCTGGCTCGGGCCGATCGCCGAAGGGAAAGTCATGACCGCGTTCGCGATGACCGAACCCGAGGCCGGCTCGGACGTCACCGCGATCTCGACCACCGCGCGACGAGACGGCGCGGGGTACGTGCTCGACGGAACCAAGACCCTGATCTCCAACGCCGGAATCGCGGACGTCTACGTGGTCTTCGCCTCGACCGACCGGTCCAAGGGTTCGAAGGGAATCACCTGCTTCCTCGTCCCCAGGGATACACCGGGGCTGCGGTTCTCCCGTCCTCAGGTCCTGAGCGCGCCGCATCCGCTGGGAGAGATCGCCTTCGAGAGTTGCCGACTGCCCGCCGGCGCACTCCTCGGCGCCGAGGGGAAAGGCTATGGACTGGGCCTCGCGACGCTCGACCGATTGCGTCCCACCGTCGCCGCCGCAGCCTGCGGGATGGCCGCGCGGGCGCTCAGCGAAGCACTCGAGCACGTGAAACGGCGTCAGCAGTTCGGCAAACCGCTCGCGGAGTTTCAGCTGGTGCAGCAGAAACTCGCGCGCATGGCCACCGACCTCACCGCGGCGCGACTCCTCACCTATCGTGCCGCGTACGAGAAGGACCAGGGGCAGGAGCGGATCACGAGCGAGGCGGCGATGGCGAAGTCGTTCGCCACCGAGATGGCGCAGCGGGTGGTGGACGATGCGGTGCAGCTCATCGGGGGGCGCGGAGCGTTGGCGGATCACCCGGTGGATCGGCTGTATCGGGCGGTGCGGGCGCTCCGGATCTACGAGGGCACGACGGAGATTCAACAGCTGATCATCGCGGGGGAGTTGCTGAAGTAGGAAAAACCGCCAGCCCTGCGAGTATCTTCCCTCGGCATGTGGCACCCCGAGCCCTTCGTCAAACACTCCATCCCGACGACGCACCCACCCACCGCCGAGGAGGCGGCGGGCTCGCGCTGGTTCAGCCCGCTGGACTCCGGCCGGCTGGTGCTGACGGAGCGCACCTGGGTTCCGGCGATGGTACCGTGGCGCGCCACCGACGATGGATTCGTCACACCCGAGGTGCTGTCCTGGTACGAGCGCTTCGCGCGGGGGCAGCCCGGCGCCCTGGTGGTCGAGGCCACCGGCATCCGCGATATCCCGAGCGGACCACTACTGCGAATCGGGCACGACCGGTTCATCCCCGGCCTGGCCGAGCTGGTGCGAGTCGTCCGCCGGGCAAGCGGGGGACGGACCCGGCTGTTCATCCAGATCATCGACTTCCTCCGGATCCGGCGACGCCCGGAGCCCGAGCGATACTTCCGGGAATTCCTGCACCTCACCGACCGGCACCGATCCCTGGTGCCGGGGAGCGACGCCGACGTCAGGGATGCGCTCGCCCGGCTGCCAGAGGGGGAGTGGCCGAGATACCTGAGCGAGCGGGAAATCGAGAGTCTTCGATACGGCGAGCGGGAGCGTGTCACCGACATCGAGCTGCCTCAGATCCAGGAGCTGCCGCGGGTGCTGCCGGAGCTGTTTGCCGGAGCCGCGGTGCGCGCCGAAACGGCGGGCTTCGACGGCGTCGAGCTGCACTACGCCCACGCGTACACGATGGCGTCGTTTCTCTCGGCACTCAATCAGCGCGATGACGGCTTCGGTGGCACCCGCGCCAACCGGATGAAGCTCCCACTCGAGGTCTATCGCGCTGTGCGGAGCGCAGTGAGTCAGCGGTTCGTGGTGGGCGTCCGGTTCCTGGGCGAGGAATGCATCCCGGGGGGCAACACGCCCGACGATGCTGCCTTCTTCGGGGCGGAGTTCGCCCGGGCCGGGATGGACTACCTCTCGCTCTCGCGCGGGGGCAAGTTCGAGGACGCCAAACAGCCGCGGGTGGGATGGTCCCGCTATCCCTATACCGGACCGAGCGGATACGAGTGCATGCCGACCGTGCGGTCGGACGAGCGAGGACCGTTCGGCCGGAATCGCGCGGCCACGCGAGCGATCCGGGACGCGGTCCGCGCAGCGGGTTACGACACGCCTGTGGTCATGTCGGGCGGGATCTCGACGTACGAGCAGGCCGAGGAGTTGCTACGGAACGGCGTGGCGGACATCATCGCCTCTGCACGGCAGAGTCTGGCCGATCCAGATTGGTTCCGGAAGCTCAGGCTCGGACTCGGAGATGAAGTGCGACGCTGCGTCTTCACCAACTACTGCGAGGGCCTGGACCAGGTGCACAAGCCGGTGACCTGCAAGCTGTGGGACCACGTCGATCTGGGCGCTGCGGATACGCCACGGACCGCGGATGGACGGCGCAGGCTGGTCGCGCCGGCGTGGGAGCCGGCCGCCCGGTGAACGTCTCGATCGTGGGGGCGGGGCCCGCCGGTCTCTATCTCGCCATCCTCCTCAAGCGCGACGACCCGCGCCACCAGGTGACGGTCTACGAGCGGAACCGCGTAGAGGACACATTCGGATTCGGCGTCGTGTTCTCCGACGAGACCATGGAGAACGTCGGCGAAGCCGATCCCGAGACCAACGAGGCGATGGCTTCCGCCGCGGCGCGGTGGGACGACATCGAGATCCACTACCGCGGCACCGTCATGCGGTCCACGGGCCACCGGTTTTCGGGCGTCGAGCGGAAGACCCTGCTCGAGCTACTCGCACGACGGGCGCACGCGCTCGGGGTCGATGTGCAGTGGCAGCGGGAGATACGGGATCTCACGGATTGCGGCCTTCCTGGCGCCGATCTCGTCGTGGCGGCCGACGGCGTCGCGAGCCTCGTGCGAGAAAGACTCTCCGCCGAATTCGAGCCGTCGCTCGACTGGCGCCGAAACCGCTTCGTCTGGCTCGGCAGCACGAGGCCCTTCCCCGCCTTCACCTTCTACTTCAAGGAGTCCCCGGCCGGACTCTGGCGCGCCCACGCCTACCAGTACGCGCCCGGCCGCTCGACCTTCATCGTCGAAGCGAGAGAGGAAACCTGGCAGGCGAGCGGTCTCGAACAGGATGACGAGCTGGCGACGGTCGCGTACCTGGAGAAGCTGTTCGAGGACGAGCTGCAAGGCCACAAGCTCGTGTGCAACCGCTCCATCTGGCGCCGCTTCCCCACGGTCCGCAACGCCCGCTGGCACTCGGGGAACGTCGTGTTGTTGGGCGACGCCGCGCATACCGCGCATTTCTCGGTGGGCTCGGGGACCAAGCTGGCGATGGAAGACGCGATCGCGCTGGCGACGGCGCTCAAGGCTGAACGGTCGATTCCCGCCGCGCTCGCCTCGTACGAGTCGACTCGGCGTCCGCAAGTGGAAAGTCTCCAGCGCGCCGCCCAGGCGAGTCTCGAATGGTTCGAGTCGGTAGAGCGCTATCACGACACCGAGCCGCTCCAGTTCGCCTTCAACCTCCTCACCCGCAGTCTCCGTATCACCCACGAGAACCTGATGGTTCGCGACCCGTCCCTGGTGGCCCAGGTGGATCGGTGGTTCGCCGATCAGGCCAGCAGGCAGACCGGCCGCCCGGTGGCGTCCGACCCCTGCCCTCCGCCGTTGTTCACGTCCTACCGGCTGCGCGACCTGGTGCTGCCCAACAGAATCGTGGTCTCGTCGATGTGCCAGTACCGGGCGGAGGACGGATTGCCGAACGATTGGCACCTCGTGCACCTCGGCAGCCGCGCGATCGGCGGCGCAGGTCTGGTGATGGCCGAGATGACCGACGTGAGCCGCGAAGGCCGGATCTCACCCGGGTGTGCCGGGATGTATCTCCCGGCTCACGTGGCCGGCTGGAAGCGAATCGTCGAGTTCGTGCATCGGGAGAGCGAGGCCAAGATCGGCATCCAGCTCTCGCACGCCGGCCGGAAGGGCTCGACCCGCTTGCTGTGGGAAGGCGAGGACGAGCCGCTGCTCGAAGGCAACTGGCCATTGATCGCCCCGTCTCCCATTCCCTACCGGCCCCACAACCAGGTTCCTCGGGAAATGACCCGGCGGGACATGGACCTGGTGCTCGCGGACTTCGTTCACGCCACCACGATGGCGGACGAGGCCGGCTTCGATCTCCTGGAGCTGCACCTGGCCCACGGCTACCTCCTGGCCTCGTTCATCTCGCCCCTCACCAACCGGCGGACCGACGAGTACGGGGGTTCCTTCGCGAACCGCATGCGATACCCGCTCGAGATCGTGACGCGGGTCCGCACCGAGTGGCCTCAGGCCAAACCGCTGTCGGTCAGGATTTCGGCGGTCGATTGGGCTCCCGGCGGGATCGAGGCGCACGACTCGGTGGAGGTGGCGCGGATGGTCGTCGCCGCCGGCGCCGACATCGTGGATGTGTCGGCGGGGCAGACCGTCCCGGAGGCCAAGCCCGTCTATGGAAGACAGTTTCAGACGCCGTTCAGCGATCGGATCCGCCACGAGGCGCGAGTGCCGACGATGACGGTCGGGAACATCTCATCCGCCGCGGACGTCAATACGATCCTCGCCGCGGGACGCGCCGACCTGGTGGTGCTCGCACGGGCGCACCTGTGGGATCCGTACTGGACCCGGCACGCCGCGGCGGATCTGGGTTACCCTCTCCAGTGGCCGCCGATGTACGATTCGCTGAACCGGTACAAGCCGCGGATGAGGTAGAAGAGGACGCAGAAGACGCAAAGGGCGCAGAGGACGGAGAGGAGGAGAGCGCTGAGCGAGCGGCCGGAACACAGCCCATGACTCGGGCCTACATCCAATGCCCCGAATGCGGCAAGCGGGCCCTGAGCATCGCCACGCGCTGTCCGCAGTGCGGACACGAATTGACCTCTACGCCCCCCACCCCCGCGCGTCGCTCGCCCGACTCAAGACGCCACCTCGCCATGCTGGCCGCCGGCGCCGCCGCGATAGTCCTCGTCGCAATTGCCGTGAGTGTAAGCGGAACCCGGAAGACCCCGAAGCAGGACGCGAGCCCGTCCCCGGAAGCTCGGGACACGACGGAACCACCGGTTACCGCCGGAGGAGGCACCCCGACGTCTCCCCAGGGGAAACTGCGTCGATTCGCGCGGACCTGGGCCAACGTGCGAACGCGCCGGAGCACGAGGGCGGATGTCGCGGGCGTGCTGCTGCCCGGCGATACGGTGTTGGTCGATTCTCTGGAACGAGGCTGGTGGCGCGTGACGTTCGAGGACAGCGTGCTGGGCTACGTCCATCAATCGATCGTAGGGACGGAGCCGCCGCCGCCGGGCGCTTCTCGTGAGTAGACGTTGGCCCGGTCAGATCAGCGCGAACTTCACCGCCCGATTCACGGTCGTCCGGATCACGTCGAACGCGGCGTTCAGCGCATTCTCCACGGCGATGATGCCGAGCCCCTGAATCGTGAGCAGCACCACCTTGGTCGTGTTGCGGTGGATCTCGAGCAGCGAGCGCGCCTGCTGCTGCGTCACCTTCCGTTCCGCGACCAGCTTGGCGATGTCGACCAGGCTCCGCGCGAGGCGCTGGAGCTCGGGCTTCGCGAAGTCCTTGGCCTTGCCGAAGTCCTTCCCCAGAGACTGCTTGACGGCACCGAGCATGTCGCCCACCAACTCGGACACGGACAGGTCGGGCATGACGGTCTCCTCATCAATCGGAAGCTACTTGTCGGCGGAGCTTTCTCCCCGCTTCTTGGCCATCTCGAGCGCGATGATCGCTCCCCAACTCTGGTTGAAGAGATCCCGGAAGGTCGGAACGGCATCCGCCGCGATGGGCCCGCTCTGGTGCGCTTTCCTCAGCTCCTCCAGGCTCCCCAACATCAGGTCGAGCTGTTGCCCTGTAATCTGGTTTTTCGGCTGGCCCATGGCCCGCACCTTGAGCGAGCGCAGGTCGACGGCGTAGTCGGAGTAGAACGTCTTGTTCGAGTCGTAGGACGCCTGCGGGGCCCCCTCCTTGTCCGCCAGCATGGTGAGGAACGCATCCATGCGACGCTGCAGGTCGGTCGCCGAATGATCGATCTGCTCGTCGTAGGACGAGATGAGGGTGATGCGCGTGCATCCGGCCTGCGGGATGATGAGCGCGGGCGCAAGCACGAGCATCGCCCAGAGGCGGGCGACGCGAATCATCGATCCGGTCATGAAGTCAGTTTCCCTAATGGGCAACCGGAGAGGACTGCGAGAGCCTGAAGCTGAACCGCTGCTGAACCAGCTGGCGGACCGACTTCCCACCCCGCATCGCCGGCCGGAATCGGGCTTCACCCAATGATGTCCGGACCGACTCGGTGAAGAGGGAATCATCGCTCTCCATCACGTGGATCGTCGTCGTATCGACCTGCCCGCCGGCATCCACGACGAACGTCGCATCGACCTTTCCTTCCTTGCCTCGCGCACTCAATTCGGGCGGGTACACGGGAGCGGCACTGAATTCGTACCGTTCCACCATCTGATCCACCTGGAGTGCGCTGTACACCTTCTCCGCCAGAAACGGCGCAGGACCGAACGGCTCCTCGCCCCGGGCGCCGCTTCGTTCACCCTCACTCTGGCCACGGCTCGCGGTGGCGACGAGACGCCGGCCTTCCCCCTCGGATGGGAGCTGGCCCGCCTGATCCAGTCCCGAGCCGGGACGCCCCGGCAAACGGAGCTCGACCTCTCGGTTGGAAGACTCCACCCGGTCGGGCGGAAGGAGAAACATGACCTTGGCTTCACGCTCGTCCACCGGCAGGCGGAACGCCCCCATCGTCGTGGCCACGGCCAGCCACAAGACCGTGGCGTGCGCCACGATGCTCATCGTGGCGTACTCCGCGGAGCGGAAGAGGCTCTTGTCGGATTCCAGCAGGGTCAGACGCATGGTCGAGCCCGCCCGGAGACGGAGATGGGCGCTCCTCTAATATGACGCCGTACCCCGCCGGGGAACACACCCGGGTCTCGCCGAGGAGCTATACCTCGCTGGCGGTGAGACTTGCCGCCCTATCCGGGGCGGCGTATTGTCGAGACCTATGCCGGGCATTCCCTGAGCAACGACGCGTCCTCGCTGCAACAGGCGCTTGCCGACCGCTACCGTATCGAGCGTGAGCTCGGGCGTGGCGGGATGGCGACCGTCTTCCTCGCTCGCGACCTCAAGCACGACCGTCCGGTCGCGTTCAAGGTGCTTCACCCCGAGCTCGCCATGGCCCTCGGGCCGGAGCGGTTCCTCAGGGAGATCAAGCTGGCAGCCCGCCTGCAGCACCCCCACATCCTTACGGTGCACGATTCCGGTGGTGCCAAGGCCGGCGCGGGCCCCCAGCAACTCTGGTTCACGATGCCCTACGTCGAGGGTGAGAGCCTGAGGGGCCGGCTCAACCGCGAGAAACAGCTCCCGCTCGAGGACGCGCTCCGCATCACCCGGGAAGCCGCGCAAGGCCTCCGCTATGCGCACGAGCACGGAGTCGTCCACCGCGACATCAAACCCGAGAACCTGCTCCTCACCGAGGACGGCAACACACTCGTCGCCGACTTCGGGATCGCGCGGGCCCTCGCGTCAGGAGACGAGGAGCGGCTCACCGCCACCGGGCTCGCCATGGGGACACCGGCATACATGAGCCCCGAGCAGGCGAGCGGATCGAGTGAAGTGGACGTACGGTCGGACGTGTACAGTCTGGGGTGCGTGCTCTACGAGATGCTCGCCGGGGAGCCGCCGTTCACCGGCCCGACCGCGCAGGCGATGATCGCGAAGCGGTTCGCCGGACCGGCGCCACGAGTGAGCGTGGTGCGCCCAGGTGTGCCGGCGGCGATCGTTGACGCGATCGATCGGGCGCTCGCGGCGGCGCCGGCCGACCGCTTCGCGACGGTCAACGACTTCGCCCGCGCGCTCGACGTGACCTCGGCCACCACAGTCGTGAAGCCGACGCTCCCCGCCGTGCGAGAACGGCGCAAACGCTTCGTGGGCTCGGCGCTCGTCGTGGCCACGTTCGCGCTGGGCTATGTCGCGCTCAAGACGGTCGGCGTGCTGCCCTCCCGGTCGCTCATCGCAGCGGGCGCGCTCGCCCCCCAGGACCAGCTCGTGCTCGCCGACTTCGCTGACCGCGCCAACGACAGCTCGCTCGCCACCGCCGTTACGGAAGCCTTCCGCGTGGACTTCGCCCAGTCGGGCCTCGTGGGGCTGGCGAGCACCGACCGCGTCCGCGGCGCTCTCCAGCGGATGCAGCGATCCGATAGCGCCCGGTTGACCGTGGCGCTGGCGCGCGAAGTCGCGGTGCGAGAGGGTCTCAAGGCCGTCCTTTCGGGCGAAGTCACCCGCCTCGGTGACGGGTACATCATCTCGGCGCAGGTGGTGCGTGCCGACAGCGGCCAGGTGCTCGCGGCGCGGCGCGAGACCGCGACGAGCTCCAAGGACATCATTCCGTCCGTAGACCGGCTGAGTCGCGGGCTTCGCGGCACCGTGGGAGAACCACTCCGCCGTATCCAGTCGGCACCACCGCTCGCGGCGGTCACGACGCCCTCGCTCGAAGCGTTGCGACGATACGCGCTCGGCACCCGGCTGATATCCATGGGGAGGGACGGCGAGGCGCTCCCCCTCCTCCGCCAGGCCGTACAGCTCGATACCGGATTCGCGATGGCTTGGGCCCAGATCTGGGTCGCGCTCTGGAGCAACCAGCGCGAGCCGGAAGCACAGATCGACGCGATCTCGCGCGCATATGCACTCCGAGACCGGCTGACCGAAAAGCAGCGATATGCCACCGAAGCGCAGTATTTCGAGTGGGCGAAGCGGGACCGGCCGCGCGCTCGGGCGGCATGGGAGGCGCTGCTCGCGATCGAGCCCACCCACGCCGCGGCACTCACCGATCTGGGCCTCCTCAACTGGTTCGAGGACGACTACGAGCAGGCCGCCAGCCTCGCCGCGCGCGCGATCAGATCCGATTCCGGCCAGTACGCGCCCTATACGAATCTCGTGGACGCACAGGTGGCGCTGAAACAATACGCGGCGGCGGAAACGACCCTGGCCCGCTGGCGGGGCCGCTTTGGCGCAGCCGGAGAGTACAGCTACGTCGTCGGCCACATTGCTTATGTCAGAGGAGACTATGACGCCGCGTCCCGGTCCTGGCACAGCAATCTCGACCAGCCTGGGGACGATGCCGAGCGCGCACGTGCCGCGAACATGCTGGCACGAATGGCGACAGTCCGAGGTCGCCTGAACGAGGCACGGAAGCTCGACCGTTTCATCGCGGGGATCTCCCCCGACCCGGGACAGAAGCTCAGGCTCCCGATCGAGGAGGCGAAGGCGCAGCTCGGGCTTGGTTTCCGGCAAGAGGCATTGGCCACCATGGATCGTCTCGTCAAGAGCCCCGAGTTCGCAGCCGCGCCTGGGATCCAGCGTCCGTATGACGAGATGGCTCTGATCTATGCCGGGGCCGGACAGACCGAGCGAGCGCGCTCGCTCGTGGCCGAGCAGGCCCGGGTGTACGAGGCGGCGGGGACGGAGGGTGAGCGACTGCGCACGAGCATCATCCATAGCATGCTGGCGCAGGGGCGGGAAGGCGCGGTCCTGCTCGCGGACAAGCGATTCGCCGAGGCGCTCGACCAATTCTCGAGAGCGCACGACGCGCTCGGCGGCACCGTCTGGCTGCCGGAAATGGGCATGGCGCTCGATCGGGCGGGCATGACCGATTCGGCGCTGGTCATCTACGAGCGATACCTCTCATCCACCTGGCTGTATCGCGTGATCTTCGACGTCGCCAACCTTGGTCCCGTGCTCCGTCGCGTCGGCGAGATCTACGAGGCGAAGGGGGATAGCGCGAGAGCGGTGCAGAGTTACCAGCGGCTCCTGGCGCTCTGGCGCGAGGCCGATCCAGCGGTCCAACCACAGGTGACCGACATCAAGCGGAGGCTGGCCGATCTCACCCGGGAGCCACAATAGGACCGCGTGACCACAATCACACCTCCCGTCCGGCTCGGAACATAGGATTGAGCCACCACGAGGAGGTTCTATGGGTACAGACTCAGCACGATTCGTACGTTTGACGGTGACCGGCGTCGCGCTCGGCGTCCTGATGTTGGGAGCGTGCAAGGAGAGGACAAACACCGCAGATACTGGCCAGGTCGGCACACCCCCCGCGGCGGATACCACCGCGACCGGTATGGCGGCGACGCCTACCGATACCGGAAACGCAATGACCAATCACAGCCCGATGACCGACGCGGCTATCGTCGCGCTGCTCGATGAGGCCAACGGGGCCGACAGCGCAGCGGGCGCGTATGCTTTGGGTAAGGCAGCCAGCGCCGACGTGAAGACATTCGCCAGGATGATGATGGGCGAGCACCACGCCTTGCGGGCCCAGGGGAGGGCTCTGGCCAAGAAGCTCGGAGTCACTCCCGAGCCGCCCGCGGAGGATCCGGTGAAGGCAGCGGGTGAGGCCGAGATGTCCGCCCTCAAGGCCGCCGGCAAGGGTGCGGCGTTCGACGGCGTCTACATCGACCAGGAAGTGACGATCCACAAGGCCGTCCTCGACCTGGCGGAAAACGCGCACAACGATGCCAAAAGCGAGGAGCTCAAGAAATTGATCGAATCGGCGAAGCCTGTTATCCAGAAGCATCTGGATCGCGCCGAGGAGCTGCAGAAGGCCCTCAGTAAGCCGACGACCTGAGGATGAGCGAAACGGGGTCGCCTGATGGCGACCCCGTTCCGCAATCCATCAGGGCTTGCGGGTTCCCTCGGTTCGGAGCCGGCGAACGGTGTCGGCCCCGCTGGCGTAGTGGGCAACCGTGTTGCCCACGAGCTTGCCATCCTTGAGCCACATCACGCTGTTCGTCTTCACCTGGACACCCTTCCGCAGCACGCTCTCGTACGGACCTGCCTCGGTGATGATGCTGTCGCCCGAAGTGGTCACATGAACGGGGACCGGCTTCCGCTTCGGGAAGTTGAAGATCCAACCCGACGTGTCCGCTTTGGCGTCGAGCTCGAACGTGAGCAGGGTGGTATCGGCGTCTTCCGGCATGGTACGCATGGTCCACTTGCCGGCGACGTCGGCGAGGGAGATGGGAGCGGGCGCTGCCGGCGCAGGGGCTGGTTCCGCCGCTGCGGTCGTATCGGCAGCCGGCTGCTCCTTGGGCTTTTCACATGCAACAAGGACTGCGATGCCGCACAATAGACCGAGTCGACGCATGGGCTCTCCCGCGGGTGGTAGGTGAGGTTGGGGGTGCACCGGCCGGGGCCAACGTATCCCGGAGTACCGGTTCTCGCAAACAAGTGAGGGACAGGCGTCCGCGACCCGCTGAGCGAGGCGCTTGCCGTCAACGCCTGGCGCCACGTGGTCGGCGTGTCGTTCGGCGGCGCGGCAGGCTCACGCGCCTTCATCTATGCGCGAGGGGTCCTGACGAACCTCAATGACCTGGTCGACATCGCGCCCGACGTCCTGCTCTCGGCGCAGGACATCAACGACCGCGGAGAAATCACCGGACGTGTGCGCGATGCGGCCACCGGACAAATCGTGATGTTCGTAGCGACGCCGCAGTAGGAGCGGCGCGTTCCCGAGGCCCAGCGCATGATTGTGGAGCCTCAGCGTCCGGTGCCGACGATCATCGTGTACCTCGAGCTCCGCCGCAGGCCGGCGAGGGTGGGGTCAATGCGGATCCAAGCGGGTTTGATGTAATCCGGCACTCGCAGCATCTGCTCCACCCGGTTCAACGCCTTCTCCGGCTCCCCGGCCAGGAGGTAGATTCGCGCCAGAAGGTAGCGGGTGTAGGGTCCGGCCACCTTTTCTCCTGGGATTTGAATCAGGTTCGACCGTTCTCCGTCGCCCACCGCCTCCGAAATACGACCGGCGTACGCGAGCGACATCGCTCGAAGCGCCAGGAGTTGCCCTCGCCCCGCGCGGTCACCCCAGGCCGATACGAGCTTATCGAACTCGGCGACCGCGGTGTCTCCGTAGGCCCGGGATCCGGCGTGATCGCGCCGCAACCAGTGGGTTTCGGCGAGCGCGATCGCCCAATCCGCCCGACCGCCGTCGAGATCCTCGGGGGTGAGCTGCAGGAGAACTTTCCGCCGCTCGTCGTCCAGCGCCCAGATCAAGTCCTCCCTCAGGGCGACATAGGCGACGACTGCCCGCATTCCGTGTACCGGCTCCATCGCCTGCAGGATGGCGCGAACCTGATCCACCCGACCCTGCGCCGCGGCGATTCGCGCACCAGTGTAGGCCAGGCTCAGACTGGACGGACGCAGCGCGCGGGCCCGGAGCATGGACTCGCGAGCGTCGCGAAAGCGGCCCATCCTCCCGTACGTGTCGGCGAGCGATCCCAGGACCACTGGTGACCGTGGATCCAGCCTCGCGGCGCGCTCCAGGTCCGCGAGCCCGTCAGCCCACCGGTCCAGCCGCATCCTTGCATCGGCCGTGGCGGCCAGCAGATCGGACCGGCCGGGAGTCATGTCGAGCCCCGCCTGATACTCGGTCAGCGCCGCAACCGGATCGCCCTCGGCGATCTGCTTGAACCGGCCTCTCGCCAGCCGAGTGTCCGGGGACTGGGGCGCCAGTGTCCGGGCGCGCTCGACGGACCGCGCGGCCGCCTCGGCGTCCCGCGAGTGCGAGCCGCCATGCTGGAAGGCATCGAGCTGCGCCATCCCCAGCTCGGCCCACGCCGCTGCGAACTGCGGGTCGAGCGAGACCGCGCGCTGAAACTCGGCCATTGAGGCACGCACCGCTTCGGTCGTACGCTCGCCCAGACCCAGCTCGCGTCCGCGCAGAAATGCGGTGTATGCGTCGAGATTGCGGGTCGGAAGGGCGGCTAGGCGCTCGCGCATGCTGGAGGCCAACGCCAGATCGAGCGCTTCGGCGACGCGTCCGGCGATGTCGGCCTGCACAGCGAAGACGTCGGTAATCGCCGCGTCGAACTGCTGCCCCCACCGGGTGCGCGGCGCTTCTCCCGGGTGAATCTCGACCAGCTCCGGAATCACGCGGACCCTGCTGGCTCCGCTGGATGACCTGTCCCATCGAACGGTCCCGGTGAGCAGAAAATCGGCACCGAGCTCTCTGGCGATCTGGTCCGGCGGTTTGCCGCTGTGGCGATACTCGTTCGAGCTTCCCCGCGCGATGACATCGATCCCTCCCACCTGCACCAGCTTGGACCGTACCTCGTCGGTCACGCCGTCGGCGAAGTAGACGTCCGACGAATCGCCCAGATTATCGAACGGAAGCACGGCGAGCACCTTGACGGGCACTGCCGCTGCTTCGCTCGCGAGCGGGTGGGTTTTCCTCCAGGCGAATACCCCCCCCGCACCGAGCAGGCCGGCCACGACCATGGCGGCACCGAGCATCCAGGGCCGGCGCGCAGCGACAGCCGACGACCTGCGCGATGTACTCTGGAGTGCCCGCGCAAACTCGATGACCGAGTCGAAGCGTTCGCCTGGCTCGACCGCCAGCGCCCGTTGTAGCGCCTCGTCCACTTCGGGCGGGACCTCGGGCCGGGCGACGCAAATGCTCGGAGTCGGCTTGGAGAAACGGTTCGCGATGATCGCGGCGGCGGTCGCGCCGGGGAATGGCGGCGCGCCGGCGAGCATCTCGTATGCCGTGACGGCCAGGGCATACTGGTCGGCGCGGGCGTCCACCTGCTGCTCTCCGGTGGCCTGTTCCGGAGCCATGTAGACCGGCGTCCCGACCGCAAAACCGGCTCCAGTGATGTTTCGCCCTTCCCCCGGGTCCGTTAGCCGCGCGACGCCGAAGTCGGCGACCAGAATGGCGCCATCATGCGAGAGCAGAAGGTTCTCCGGCTTGATGTCCCGGTGAATCACACCCTCGTCATGGGCGAACTGGAGCGCGCCGGCAGCTTCACGTGTGATCCGAAGCGCCTCATGGACGGGGAGCTTTCCCTCCTGGCGGAGACGATCGCGCAGCGACCCCCCGGGCACGAAAGGCATCGCGAACCAGAGCCTCGGCGATCCGGCTCCGCCGTCGATATAGACCTCACCCGAGTCGTAGACCGGGCAGATATGCGGGTGATGCAGCCGGGCAGCGGTTTCGATTTCCAAACGAAAACGCTGGGGACCGAGGGACGAGCCGAGCTCCGCGCGGAGCAGCTTGAGCGCGACGGGACGCTTGTGCTTGAGATCGCGGGCAAGGTAGACCGTGGCCATGCCTCCACGGCCGAGCTCGCGCTCGAACGCGAACTGACTCCGGAGCGCATGTGCGACATCGCCCGGAAGGTCATTCACGATATTCGGAGGGATCACGCAACCGAATCTGCCATGAGCAGCCAACCGCCGCCAGCAGGACGCGGCGGCTCAACTGACCTGCTTGGCGACCTCGGAGGAGGGAACGATGCGGAAGCGGAAGTTCTGCTCGACGAGCTGACGGACCGACCGTCCGGCCCGCCGGGCCGGGCGAAAGCGCATCAGCCCGAGGGCATCGAGCACGGAGGCGGTGAAGCGGGGATCGTCGCTCTCGACCACCTTGATCGTGGTCGTGTCCACCCTGCCGGTCGTGTCCACGACGTAGATCGCGTGCACGAAGCCCTGCACCCCAACCGCCAGCAGGTCGCGGGGATAGACGGGCGCGGCGCTCTCCTCGTAACGCTCGACCATCTTATCCACCTCGAGCACGCTGAAGGCTGAATCAGGCACGAAGGGCGTCGTCGGGCCGAACGGCAGCTCGGCGCGGGCGCCGCTCTCCCTACCGGGCCGGCGGGCGCCGAAGGTGGGCTCACGGAACCCGAGGTCGTCGCCGGGCGGCATGAGGTACTTCCCGTTCTGCAGGTCCTGGCCGAGCCTGCCCCACTGAATGTTCTCGGTCTGCCGCGTCTGGACGTCCACCCGGTCGGGCGGGAGGAGAAAGAAGACCCGGGCTTCACGCTCGTCGCTGGGGAGGTGCCGGCCACCCTGGGTCGCTGCCACGCACAGCCAGACGACCCCCGCGTGCGCCAGGATGCTCACGAAGGCGCACTCCGCGGACTGGAAGAAACTGCGGTCGGATTCGAGAAGTGTGGTGTGCATGGCGGATACCGCCGAGCATGCGTGCACGGCGTCAGTGTGAATATCGCAACCGGACGTCTTCGGGCAAGACGATCTGTAGCTCGATCCAGATTGAAACCGGGTTGCACCTGCGACCCAGCCTCTCGAACTTCCACCGTCTCCCGAGCTCCGAGGTGTCCAGTTTCATCACCGCTTTCCCGGCGGGATCTGCTCCGGCGGGCGGCCGCCGCGGCGGTCGCGTTCGTGATCCCGCCTGCCGCTGGCGCGCGAGACGCGCCGGACCCTGATCGCGAGCGTCTCGCCGCGTGGACCGCCGCGCTCAGGCTCAATCCGTCAGCCGGCAAGCGGCACCCGCTCGGCCGTGACGCCGTCCGCGTCGGTGAGCTCGCGGCCGGCACCCCGTACGTGGCGGGGACACTCGACGCCTATCTCCGGGAAGGCGGAAGTGCCGCGAGCGAGCCGCTCACCCTCTCGCTCACCCGCTTCGACTGCGTCACGCTGGTGGAATCGTGTCTCGCTGTCGCCCGGGTGGCGTGCACCAAGACCACGCCTTCGTGGGAGCGGTTCGGGAAGGAGATCGAGCGGATGCGCTACCGCGGCGGCGAGCGTCGCGGCTATACCTCACGCCTGCACTACTTCAGCGAGTGGATCAGCGATGGGGCTCGGCGGGGGCTGGTGCGGGATCTCGGTGAGGAGATGGGTGGCGAGAGAGACGGGCGTCCGCTCCGGTTCATGACAGGGCACCGAAGCAGTTACCCGGCGCTCGCCGACGACGGGGTGTTTCAGGCGATCGGGAGGATCGAGCGAGCGCTTGACGGCCAGCCTCGCTGGGTGGTTCCGAAGACACGGATCGCCGGCGTCACGGAGCGAATCGAGACGGGCGATGTGCTGGCCTTCGCGACGGAGATCGAGGGACTCGACGTGACCCACTCGGCGTACGCGTACCGCGGCGCCGACGGAGTTCTGCGGGTGCTCCACGCGCCGCTGTCAGGTGGCGTGGTGGAGATTACACACTCGACGCTTCCAGACTACGTGGCCGCCATCCGCAAATCGACCGGAATCCTGATCGCTCGGCCGTCGCGCCGCTAAGCGGGAAACTCCGCTACTTCGTCTCTCTCCCGCTCAAGCCCTGGAGCCAGTGCTCCGCGACGACCAGCTCGCTCTGCTGGGTGGCTTCTCCCTCGCGGAGCATCACGAACCGCTGATCGTCCGGGCTTATGGCGTAGGATGGAACCCCGCCGCCGGGTGCGAAGGCTCCGGCGGAGAACAGCACCCGCTGCTCGCCGACCGAAAACGCGTCGCCGGACCGGACTGCCGCCGAGACCATCTCCCCTTTTCCATTGATATACAGCAGCTCGCGACCCTTTCCTGTCCATTGCGGCTCGGTTCCGCCGGCCGTGGATACCTGCCATTTGGCCGTCCCGGTTTCCGGGAACGGTCTCACATAGATCTCCGGCGTCCCCGACTCATTGGAGGCATATGCCAGCCAGCGTCCGTCGGGAGAAAGCGACGGATACATCTCCGTGGCCTGGGTGGCCACCAGCGTCACCATCGTGGTGTCTCCTGCCCGGAAGGCCAGGATATCACCGGACCCGGTGCTGTTCGCGGGAGTGCGAACAATCAGCCACCGGCCGTCACGGGACGACACGATCTGACCGAAATCGAGCTTCGAGTTGATCAAGAGGCGCGCGTTGCCGGTGCCGTCGGCCCGGTGGACGAACACGCGACCCACGCCGGTCCCTGCCCGGTCGGTCACATAGTAGACCTCGCGACTGTCGGGCGCCCACGCGGGCCGGACGCTTGCGGTGTCGCCGAAGGTGATCCGGGAGAAGGGGCCGGTGGGAAGTTGTTTGACCCAGATGTCGGACTTGCCGTTCCGCACCAGACCGACGGCCAGTTCCTTTCCGTCAGGCGAAAGCGCGACGTTCTGGATGATGCCCTGCGGGTCCCACGATGCATCCATCGCAGTCGCTTCCCCGCCGCGACTGACCCAGTACGCTCGCCGGGAGCCGATGGTGCTGCCGGTGGTGTAGACCAGCGTGCCGTTCTGTGAGAGCGACAGATCGACGTTGAATCCCCCGGCTCGCACGCCAATGCCCTCGAACAGGGCGATCGGAGAGCCCTTGAGCTCCAGCTTTTCGATATCGAAGGGGATGGCGATGAGCTTTCCATCCGACGTGACGACGAGAAGATGGCCGCTCGGGGCGTAACGGGCATAGATGCCGTGCGTGAGCACGTGCGCCGGTCCGTTCGGTTTCACAGCGACGATATCGAAGTCCGCCGGCCCCTGGCCCGCACGGCGGGACCGGAAGAGGACGCCGCGCCCTCGTGGGAGCGCAAACGGCCATTCTGTGCCGACTTCCGCCTTTTCCTTGGAGAATTTGTAGACCGGCTCGATGGCGCCGCCGGTGGGCTTGATCCGGGAGATGCCGGAATCCACCTCGAAGTACAGGTACCCGTCGTCTCCCCAGTCGCCTGACGTCGAATTGACCTTGTCCGTCAACGTCACGGTTGGCGCACCGTCGAGCGAGGCGATGCGCAGCAACGTCCCATCCTTGATGAACCCGACCCGCCGGCCGTCCGGCGAAAAGAAGGGGCTCGAGCCACCCTCACTGCCCGCGATCGGCGTTGCGGTGAGCTGATCGAGGCGCCGGAGCCACAGGCGAGCAGCCCCTTCGCCCGGCCCGAGATACACCAGCATGCGGCCATCCGGCGAGATGGCCATCCGCGAGCCGCCCGTGGTTTGCGGTGGTTGCAGCGCTTCGGCCGGACGGAGTGCCAGACTGATCTGGGTGAGCGGTTGGGCAGGCGCAGGCCGCAGCCATCCCCAGATCGCGGCGATCGTGGCGACGGCCGTCGCCGCACTCAGCCCGATGGTGACGGGGCTCCACTGTCGCTTTGCGTCGGCGCGCCTTGGAGACGACGCTGCGGCTTCCAGTGAGACCGTGCTCGCGTACGTCTTGTCCTTGAGCGCGTCGACGAACTCCGCCGCGGTAGCGAACCGGTCGGCCGGGAGCTTCTCGAGGGCGGTCAGCACCGCTGCCTCGACATGGCGCGGGATGGTGTGGCGCTGGGTGGCGAGCGGCCGCGGACTCTCGGTCAGCACTCGGGCCACTACGGCCTGGGCGGTGTTGCCGGTGAACGGTGGCTCGCCGGTCAGCATCTCGTAGAGCACCGCGCCGAGGGCGTAGACGTCGGAGCGGGCCGTAATCTCGCGCTCACCCATCGCCTGCTCGGGGCTCATGTAGTGCGGCGTGCCGAGCGACATGCCGGTTTCGGTCATCCTGGCGCCGCTGGCCTTGCTGGCCGCGAGCGCGATGCCGAAGTCGGCCACCAGCGCCTGTCCGTCATGGATCAGGATGTTCTCGGGTTTGATGTCCCGGTGAACGACACCATGGCGGTGGGCATAGTCGAGTGCCGAGCCCACTTCGGTGGCGATGCGTACGGCGTCGGCCACCGGGAGCTGTTTCTCCCGCGTGAGCCGGTCGCGCAGCGTCTCGCCCTCGACGAAGGGCATGACATAGAACAGGTACGAGTCCGCTTCGCCCGAATCGAAGAGCGGCAGAATGTGCGGGTGCTGGAGATTGGCCGTCAGCTTGATCTCGGCAAGAAACCGCTCGGCGCCGATCACCGCGGCCAGCTCCGGCCGCAGGACCTTGAGGGCGACTCGGCGGCCGTGGCGGAGGTCCTGCGCCACATAGACCGTAGCCATGCCGCCCGCCCCGACCTCGCGGTCGAGCCGGTAACGGTCTGACAGGGCGGATTGGAGCCGGCTCAGCAGCTCGGGCATTCCGTCGCTTTGAAGGGGTGCATCAAGATGAAACCAAATGCTCCCGCTCGCTAGGCCGGGGGATTGATCCTGCCGGCGGATCGGAGTTCCTTGCCGCATGGCCGACCCCGCCGAACGACTCGAACCTCACTCCCCAGCTCCAGAGGCCGGCGCCGAATCGGTGACCCTGTGGACCATCGTCAAGGAATCGGTCCGTGGCGATGTGCATCACGACTTCACCGAGGGCCCGGTCGGCCGAGCGATCCTGCTGCTCGCGGTGCCGATGATCCTCGAAGTGGCGCTCGAGAGCATCTTCGCCGTGGCCGACATCTTCTGGGTCTCGCACCTCGGCCCGGAGGCGGTCGCGTCCGTCGGGGTGACCGAGTCGCTGCTCACCATGATCTACGCGCTGGCCATGGGCCTCGGCATCGGCGCGACGGCAGTGGTCGCCCGGCGCATCGGCGAGAAAGACCCGGACGGGGCCGCCCGTGCCGCCGCCCAGGCCCTGGTGCTGGCACTCATCGTTTCGGTGATCCTCGGCGTGACCGGCGCCCTTCTCGCGCCGCAGCTGCTGGCGCTCATGGGTGCGACACCTGCGGTGATCGCGACGGGCCGCGGTTACGCGACCATCATGTTGGGCGGCGAGGCCGCGATCATCGTGCTCTTCGTCGTGAACGCCATCTTCCGTGGCGCCGGCGATGCGGCGATCGCGATGCGGGTGCTCTGGCTCGCCAACATCATCAACATCGTCCTGGGACCGCTGCTCATCTTCGGCCCGGGGCCGTTCCCGGCCCTCGGCGTGACGGGCGCCGCCGTCGCAACGACCATCGGGCGCTCGACTGGCGCCATCTACGCGATGGTCCGCCTCTTCCGGCACGACAGCCGGGTGCCTGTTGGTAGAAGGCATCTGACATTCGACTTCGGTGTGATGCGGCAGATCCTATCGCTTTCCGGCTCGGCGACCCTCCAGAACGTGATCGGCATGGCGAGCTGGGTCGGCCTGGTCCGCATTCTCGCGGGCTACGGCAGCGACGCGCTCGCCGGCTATACCATTGCGGTGCGGCTCATCATTTTCGCACTGCTGCCGTCGTGGGGCCTGAGCAATGCGGCGGCGACGATGGTGGGCCAGAGCCTGGGGGCAAAGAAGCCGGATCGGGCGGAGACGTCGGTCTGGCGGGCGGGTCGCTACAACGCGGTCTTCCTGACCGTGGTCGGCATCATCTTCTTCGCGGGAGCGCCGCTCATCCTCCGGGCGTTTACCTCGGATCCCGCGGTGTCCGACCTCGCGATCAGTTGTCTCCGCATCGTCGCGCTCGGCTTCCCGCTCTATGCCTACGGCATGGTGCTGACGCAGTCGTTCAACGGCGCAGGCGACACCTGGACGCCCACGTGGCTCAACCTGATCTGCTTCTGGCTATTCGAGATCCCCTTCGCCTGGTGGCTGGCCCACGCCATGGGCCTCGGCCCGTCCGGCGTGTTCTGGGCGATCATGGCCTCGTTCTCACTCCTCGCCGTGGCGAGTGCTGTGGTGTTCAAACGCGGCAAGTGGAAAACGAGCGAAGTGTAGGGGCTTAGTGCAGCCGCACGATCTTCGACACCGATGGCACCCCGTTTCCATTGACGATGAAGAGCATGTAGTGCCCCGGCGGCGCCAGGTTCGCGTTGAGCGGTGGCGTGACCGAGATCGAGGTGCTGCCGCGGGTAAAGCTCAGAACGTTCATCCGCTGGTTCTGATTGAACGAGTGGGTCACGGTCGACAAACGGATCAGGGTCACCTTCGTGATCCCGGCCGCGCTCGTGGTCTTCACGGTGAAGGGCTGATTGTACCCGACGCTGCCCGGCGCGCTGGTGATGACCGGCCGGGAGGCCGGTGTGCCGTCCGTGTTGAAGAGATAGGGTGGCGAGTAGATCTCCGCCGTGTAGTCGTCGGTCAGCCCGCTCGCCGCCGGCTGTCCACTTCCCACCGACAGGACCCGCGCGTCGGGCAACAACAGCGCCGTCGAGTGGTAGAGCCGGTGGTGTGTCATGCTCGCGAGCTGTTTCCACTGTCCGGGATTGGCCGGGTCCCACAGCTCCGCCGCGAGGACCGCGCTCGTGGTCGGCGCACTGTTGAAGCCGGTGGCGTTGGTGCCCCCGGTCACGAGGACCTTGCCGTCCGCGAGCAGCGTCGCGTTGACCTGGCGGCGCGCCACCGACATCGACCCGACGAAGTTCCAGGTGTTCGCGACATTCAGGTCGATCATCTCGGCAGTGTTGGTCGGCGTTGTGCCACCACCCACAACAAGGATCTTGCCCGCGTCGTACATGACAGCGCTGCCATAGTCCCGGCTGCCGAATCGCCGTGACGGACCGGTGGTCCAACTGCCCTTCCCCGAAGTGTTGAGGAACGCGGTGGCCTGGTCGGGGCCGGCGTCGAATACCTGGCCATTGGGCGCCACGAACATCATCGGATAGTAGGGCAGGTTCTTCGACGCCGCCGTGAGCGCCCGCCACTTGCCCGTCCCGGACGCGAACACTTCCGGAATGAGATTGCGGACCCCGGCTGTGTCCCCACCGGAGACAGTCAGCACCTGGCCGTTGGGTAGCGTGGTGTTGGTCGGGTACCAGCGGCCATTTCGCATGTCCGACACCCGGGTCCACTGGTTGCCCTGATAGTCAAATAGGAATGCCGTCTTGATGCCGAAGTTGTCGGTCCCGCTGTGGCCGCCGGCCACCAGGATCCGGCCATCGCGCAGCATCGAGAACCCGCTGCAGAAGATGTCGGCGGGCAAGGCGAGCGGCGTGAACGTGCCCGGGGTGGCCGGGTTCCAGAGCTGTGGGACGTGGTCGTGCCGGCTATACGTGAGGACGCGGCCGTTCGGCAGGACCGCCGCGTTGATCGCGACGGCCGCCCAGGTGATCGGCGGGTCCCATTGGCCCATCGTGCCGGCGGCCGCCGCCGTCGCGGAGACGTCGAAGCTCACCACGACACCGACGTTGTGCGCGATCGTCGTGACGCACGATCCGGACTCGGTCCCCGAGCCCTTCCCCGACGCCTCACACTCGCCACCCGCCCATGCCTTGAGACGCCGCCCCTTCGGGGCCGTGGCGGTGAGCTTCACCTTGGTGCCGCGGGGGAACCCGGCGCTGCAGTTACCCGACGCGGCCTCGCCCTTGGCGATGGTGCATTCGATGCCGATTGGGGTCGAATAAACCGTTCCGTTGCCCCCCGCACCGCCGGAGACCGTCAGCGTGAAGCTGTTGGAGACGGGGACGAACGTGGGGGCGACCGTCCGATCGCGATCCATGGTCAACTGGCAGACCCGGCGATCCTCCACGTTCGGCTCGCAGGTCGCACCCCACTCAGCCTCGAGCCTGAGCACCGCCCCGGCCGCCGGGCTCGCGGTGACGCTCACGACCGCCCCGGCGGGATAGGCTCGGCCGCACGTGCCGCTCACGCCTGCACCGCCGGTCGAGCCCGCGATCGAGCAGGTGATGCCGCCGACGTTCGAAGTGACGGTCCCGCTCGCCGAGCTGCTTCCGGTCCCGATCGTCAGGTAGTAGCGCTCGCTCGCCGCGGACCCGGTCGGGTCGGTGGGTTCCTGACCGCACCCATGGATGAAGAGGGCCAGAAGCACGATCCCGGTGGCGGCAGCGGCGTACGGTCGGACTCGACGTGAGCTCGGCATGGAAGCCTCGTGGGCGTAGAGCCGTGAGCTTGACGTGAATCGATGTGAATTGGGAGAGAAGGGTGGACGGCAACTCACATACCACCGGCACGACGGCAGCGGGTGACCGCAACATACCGCCGCAATGGCAGTTACGTCTATGGCGCCGAGGGGGAAACGGTCGCGCGCGCTACACGTAGTGCGTGCACGCGACACATTGCTCTATGTTCACCGTTCACATCGGCTTCATCATCGTCGAGGGGAAAAGTCGTGCGAACACTCCACCGGCGCTGGACGCCGCTCGCGCTCCTGCTTTTTTCGCCGCTTCCCACGAGGCAGGACACCGCGCTGGTTCTCCGGGGTGGGCACTGGCTCGACGTACGGGCCGGCCGGCTCCGTCCCAACGGCGCCATCGTCGTGCGGGACGGGAAGATCGTCGCTCTTCATCCGGCCGGTGACACATGGCGCCCTCCGGTGGGCGCTCGGATCATCGACATCGAAGGGCGCACCGTCCTGCCCGGCCTCATCGACGCGCACGTCCATCTGACGCTGGCCGGCAACCCCGACTCCAACGCCCGCGCCACACTGCTCGCGGGCTTCACCACCGTCGTCGATCTCGGCTCGGCGGAGGGTACCGGCGCACGGCTGCGAAACGCCATCGCCAAAGGCCAGGTGTCTGGACCGACGGTGATCGCCGCGGGATCATGGATCGGTGCGAAGGGAGGTGTCTGCGAGTTCGGCGGCGCCACGGTTGACGGCGCAGGCCAGGCGGGGGATCGCGCGCGAGCCGATCTCGACGCCGGGGCCGACCTTCTCAAGGTCTGCGTCACCGGCTGGCCCAAGGATGCGGTCGCCTTCCCCGACTCGGTCGAGCTCAAGGCCGAGGCGCTCGACGCCGTCATGAGGGTGGCAAGAGAGGCCCATCGCCCCGTGTTCGCCCATGCCATCGGACAGGCAGGGGCGCTGCTCGCCGCGTCGCATGGGGTGAAGGCGCTGGCCCATACACCGATCGTGGATTCGTCCGGGGCTGCTGCCCTGGCGCGGTCGCACGTCACGGTGATCTCGACCCTCGCCTCCCTGGGGCCCCGTCCGGGCGGTGACGAAGTGCGCCGGTCGTTCCGTCTGCTCCGAGAGGCCGGCGTCCCGATCGTCATGGGCACCGATGCGGGAGTGCTCCCGCACGGGAAGAACGCCAGCGAGCTCGTGGCGCTGACCGACGCGGGTCTCACCCCCGCCGAGGCACTCCGTGACGCGACGGTCGAAGCCGCTCGCCTCCTGGACATGAAGGAGATCGGAGAGATCAGGATCGGGGCGGCTGGGGACCTGGTCGTGGTGGCAGGTGATCCGCTCCGGGACATCCACACCCTGGGACAGCCGGTGCTCGTCCTGAAGGGCGGACGGACGACACGCTGACCTATCGGTCCCCTGGCGGGTAGATTGGTCCAATCGCCGAAAGCTTAAGAGGAACACATGCCCGCCCCTGCCTCGAAGACCGCTACCGCCGCCGGGCCCGACCGCAAGCCCCGCGAAGACGAAATTGATGCCCACGGCCTCACCCATCCGGGCAAGGTTCGCAAGGATAATCAGGATCACTTTCTCCTTGGCTCTCTACGCAAACAGCTGGTGGTGCGGCTCTCGAGCATCCCCGAGGCGGAAGGAATTCTGTCACAGAACGAGCGCGTCGCCTCGCTGGCCATGGTGGCCGACGGTGTCGGGGGCGCGGCCAGAGGGGAGACCGCCAGCCGCGTGGCGCTCTCGGTCGCCACCAAGTACGTGGCGCGTGGGGTGCGCTGCTATTACGGCGCCGAGTCGGATGACGATGAGTTCTTCGAGGCTCTCAAGGACGGCGCGCGGCAGTGCCACGCGGAGCTGTTACGGCGGGGCGAGACCGACCCGGACTATCGTGGCATGGCCACCACCCTCACGCTGTATCTCGGCATGTGGCCGCGCGGGTACCTCCTTCAAGTGGGTGACAGCCGCTGCTACCTCCTCCGCGATGGGGAGCTGACCCAGATCACCCGCGACCAGACCATGGCGCAGGAGATGGTGGATCTCGGCGTCATGAAGGCCGAGGAGGCCGCCGAAACCCGGCTCGCGCACACGCTCACCAGCTCGATCGGCGGGAGTCAGACTGATCCCAAGATCACGAAATTCGACATGAGCTGGGGCCACGTGCTGCTGCTCTGCAGCGACGGACTCACCCGCGAGGTCTCGGACGAGCGGATCCGCGATGTGCTCCGGTCGATGACGTCGGCGAAGCAGGCGTGCGAGACCTTGCTCCAGGATGCACTGGATGCCGGCGGGCAGGACAACATCACGATCGTCGTCGGTCGAGCAGTGCCCCGGGAGGGATGAGGCACCTCGAGGGCTCCGCGCGCGAGCGACGATCACGGATCATGGAGAGGACAATGACCACGCAGACGGTCGAGGCCGAGATTCTGGCCTTGGAGAAGCGATACTGGCAGGCCATCAAGGACAAGGATGCGGAGATGGCGATGCGGCTCACGGACGAGCCGTGCATCGTGACCGGGGCCCAGGGCGTCGGATCTCTCGACCGGAAGACGCTGGGGGCGATGATGAAGTCGGCGACCTACACTTTGAACCGATTCGAGATCAAGGACGGCGCGCAGGTGCGGCTCATTCGCGACGATGTCGCGGTCGTCGCGTACCAGGTGCATGAGGAGCTGACCGTCAACGGCCAACCGGTGTCGCTCGATGCGGCCGATGCGTCCACCTGGATTCGCCGGGACGGCCGATGGCTCTGTGCCCTGCATGCCGAGGCGATCACAGGCGATCCGTTTGGTCGCGACCGGCGCGCGTAACCTTCTTCCGATCCTCCTGACGCTCTCGTGGGCGATGCCGGCTATCGGCGTCGCCCAGTCTTCACGCGGTCGATCGTCTGCCATCTTGCTCGAGCCGGGGATCTCCCGCGCCCTCGCGCTCCATCGCGCCGCCACCATCCGCGACGTCCGGTACGACCTCACGCTCGACGTCAGCGCACTCGACAGCGCCGTCGGACAGGCGACCGTGCGGTTCGAGCGAACGGACTCGGGAGACGCCATTATCGACTTCCGGGGGCGCAGGCTCAGCCGGGCGCTGGCCAACGGCAAGCCCCTCCCGGCGGATGCGGCCAGGAACGGACATCTCCTCGTGCCGGCGCAGTTGCTGGGCGTCGGAGAAAACGTGCTCGCCCTCGACTTCGTCGCGGACATTGCGCCGAGCGGTGCGAGCATCATCCGCGCGCACGACCCGACCGACGGGAGCGACTACCTCTATACCCTGCTCGTGCCCGCCGACGCGAACCAGCTCTTCCCCTGCTTCGACCAGCCCGATCTCAAGGCGAGGGTGCGGCTCACGCTGACCGCACCGGCCGGCTGGTCGGTCATCGCGAATGCGGCAATCGCCTCGGCGGACACCGCCCGAGGTCGTGTGACGGCGCGCTTCGCCGAGTCGAAGCCCATCAGCACCTACCTCATCGCGTTCGCGGCCGGGCCATGGAGTCGTGCCAGCGCCACCAGGAAAGGGCGCACGATCAACGCATACGTTCGCCGGTCGCGCGCAGTCGAGGCCGACCTCGACACCGTGCTCGCGCTCAATCATCAGGCTCTCGAGTGGATGGAGGGTTACTTCGGCAGACAATACCCATTCGACAAGTTCGATATCGTGCTCGCCCCCGCCTTCCCCTTCGGGGGGATGGAGCATCCGGGTGTCGTCTTCTACAGTGAGGACCGCTTCATCTTCCGCGAGCGTCCGACCTTGCCGCAGCGGCTCGGGCGTTTCTCCACCATCCTGCACGAAGTGGCCCACCAATGGTTCGGCGATTTCGTCACGATGCGCTGGTTCGACGATCTCTGGTTGAAGGAGGGGTTCGCCAATTTCATGGCTGCCAAAGGCCTCGCCGGGATCGACTCGACTGCGGATGCATGGAAGACGTTCTACCTGGGCAACAAGCCGGCCGCATACGCCGTGGACCAGACCGCCGGCACGCGGCCGCTCTGGCAGGAGCTGGGCAACCTCGATCAGGCCAAGAGCAACTATGGCGCGATCGTGTACAACAAGGCGCCTTCGGTTCTCAAGCAGCTCGAGTACCTGGTCGGCGATTCGGTGTTCGAGTCCGGAGTCCAGCAGTTTCTCGGCGCCCATGCCTATGGAAGCGCCGGTTGGCGCGATCTCTTGACTGCGATCGGCCGCGCGGCGCACCGGCGACTCGAGGGATTTGGACGAGACTTCATGCTGCGCCCGGGAATGCCGATCGTCGAACAGCGCCTGGACGTCCGCGATGGGAAAATCACGAGGCTCGAGCTGGCGCAGCGGCCGGCCCAATCGTTCTCGGGTACGAGGCCGTGGGTCGAGCGCACGGAGGTGCTGCTCGTCTATCGCGACCAGCCTCCGGTGCGGATCCCCATCGAGCTGCGGCGGTCCATCACGACGGTCACCGCGGCGGCCGGGCGACCAGCTCCGGAGTTCGTATACGCCAACGCGCGCGATTACGGATACTTCCTTCTCCTTCTCGACTCGGCGAGCGTCGGCGGTCTCGAGGCGGGCGGGCTCGGCCGGACCAACGATGCCTTCCTCCGTGCCATGCTCTGGGGCTCCCTATGGGATCAGGTCCGCAATCTCCGGATGACGCCGGAGCGATTCATCCGGCTTGCCCTCCGCGAGCTGCCGGGCGAGACCGACGAGCAGATCATTCCCGTGGTGCTCTACCGTCTCGACCGCGCGGTTTCGGCGTACCTCCTTCCCGAGGCTCGAGCTCGGGTCCAAACGGAGGTGGAGCGGGTCCTCTGGGATGGCGGAGCGGACACGACGCGGACGTATGGCGTGCGGAAGGCCTATGTGGACAAGTTCATCGGGCTCGCCCAATCGCGGGACGGCGTCGCGAAGCTCGATGCGTTGTTGCCGGCGGATTCGGTTGCTGGTGAGCCGCTCCGCGATCCTACCCGGTGGGACATCGTCACGCGGCTACTCGAGCTCGGTGCGAGACAGGCCGAGGCCCGGCTCACCGAACAGGAGCACGACGACACGACGGCAGACGGACAGCGGTTGGCGTTCATCGCCGGTGCCGGCCGTCCGAGCGAGGAGACGAAGCGGAGCTACTTTGTCCGGTACTTTGCCGACACGCTCCTGAACGAGGAGTGGGCTTCGGGTAGCCTGGGCTCGTTCAATTCGCTGGAGCACCAGGCGCTCACGCGTCCCTACCTGGGACCGGCACTCGATTCCCTGCCCTTCATCCAGGCGCATCGCCGGATCTTCTACCTCGAGTCCTGGCTCGCGGCGTTTCTTCGAGGCCAGACGTCGGACTCGGCGCTCGGACTCGTCAGGCGATACCTCGCCGAGCACCCGAGGCTTCCGGCCGACTTGCGACGCAAGCTGCTCCAGCACATGGATGAGCTGGAGCGCACGGTCAGGATCAGGTCATCAGTCGGAAGATGAGGGTACTCGCACGGGAGTCCCGTCGGACCACTTCGGGACCTTCACGATGAGCAAGGCACCAGGCTCGCCGGGATGATCGATCTGTAAAACATCGAGATCGGCCGTCGAATCGACGCCGAGCTGGGCTGCCGTCAGGTTTGGCATGGAGATCATGAGGTGGGGACTCCACGGACCAACCCGCCGCCCTTCCTTCGTGGGGTCGCTGAAGAGGACTTGTTTCGGGCTCATCATGTAGCTGATCGCGGGCTTGGCAGGATGCGGTAACGACCCATCAGCGTATCCCGCCTTGACGAGGTCCCGCACCTCGTCCTCGGACTTACCCGACGCCCGAAGGGTCACCTCCAGGACTTCCCGCTTCATCACGGTTCGCGCGGCCTCCCGATCGTAGCAGATCGGGTAGGCACTGCCACCGTGGAGATCGCGCGCGACCATGCAGACCACGCCGTTGCTTCCCTTACGCAGTTGCACCGCCCCGGACTCGCGGACCGCGTAGACCGCGGCCGTACCCGAGATCGCCGCCGGGGCTGCCGAGGTCGCCAGTGCTATCTCTTCGGCATCGGGCAGCGGGCGGGGCGCGACAGGATACCCGTCCTGCGCGACCGACTCGCCTGTCACGACGCAGAACAAGATCGTGACGATCGAACTGGTGAACCGCCACATACGCCGTGCCTCCGGGAGCTAACTCTGGCCCTTCTTGGCCGTGGGTGGGAGGAGACCATTGAGCCGTAGATAGTTGGCGAGCTGGCTGTAGTGGTCGCCCCAGTCCTCCGCGGTCGCCAGAATGACCACGGCACGGGTGGCTTTGCCATTGAACCACGGCACCTCGCCGGCGAGACCCGAGTCGTCGACCTTGGCCAACGACGACTTGCAGAAATCGAATGTCTCCTTGAGCCGAGCCACGAGCTTGTCCTTCCCGGCTCCCTTGGCGAGCTCCGCGCGCTTCGGGGCCGGCAAGCCGCTGATCGAGGAACAGAGGAAGTCATTGCCACCGGACAAGTGACCCACGATGTCGGCGACGCTCATCTGCGCCGGCGTCGGCTTGTAGCCGTACTTGTCAGCCGGGAATTCCTCGGCTGCCGCGACCAGGTTCTTGGCGGCGCGCTCGGCGTTCGCGCGGAGGGCATCGGCCACGGGTGCCTGACCTTGCGCCTGGGCGACCGTGGCGAGGCAACAGAGGGCCAGGGCCGAAAGGTGAAGCTGGACGTTCATCGGACGACTCCTGTGAGGGATAGATTACCGGAAGCCGGTGGCCGTGGGGCCGCCGGGTCACAACCAGACGGAGCACTGCTCATGTGCCGTAACATCCGAACTCTCTATCACTTCGAGCCGCCGGTGACCGACGAGGAGATCCGGGCGGCATCGCTTCAGTTCGTCCGCAAGGTGAGTGGCTTCACCAAGCCATCCGCCGCCAACCAGCCGGCGTTCGACCAGGCTGTGGACGACGTGTCCGGCATCGTCGGCAGGCTACTCACGTCGCTCGTCACGACGGCGCCTCCAAAGAATCGCGAGGTCGAGGCCGCCAAGGCCCGGGCACGAGCCCAGACGCGGGGGATGTACGCCCAGGATCGTCCGGCGCAGCCGTCCAGCTAGTAGACGTACGGAATCAGGGCCGCGCTTTCCCGCCGGTACTGGGAGTACTCAGGGAAGATCATCCCCATTTGCTCCTCTTCAACCCTGGCCTTCATCGCGAACGACACCGCCGCGAAGACGAAGGCCACGAGCCCGCGCCACTCGCCGATCGCGATTCCCATCCCCAGGAACGCCAGCAGGATCCCCGTGTAGATCGGATGGCGCAGGTGCTGATACGGGCCGGTTCGAATCAGGGCGTGCTCTTCCTTTACGGTGACCTGGGCGCTCCAGTTCCGCCCGAGATGCCGGCGAGCCCAGACCGCGAAGCCGAGCCCCAGTGCCACCATGAGCGCGCCCAAAGGGGGGGTGAACGGATTCAATGGGACGAACCGTCTCGTCAGCAGCCGCGGCACCCATCGGGGTGCGGCCAGGAAGAGGGCGCCGACGATGAGCGGCGCCCGCCAGCGCAGCTGGGCCGCGAACGGCTCGTGCCATTTGGTGGCTTTGACGTCGCGGGCCGAGATGATCCAGTAGGTTAGCCACACGAGCCAGAGGACGGGGATGACGACCTGCATGTAGGGTTCCAGTATCACTTCGCACTCCTTCGAGCAGATCAGAACTCCTCGACGTCGGGGCAGCCCTCTGAAAAGATATGTGAATTCCCGTCGCGGGCCGGTTGCGCCCCGCGATCGCGGCGGGTATGCTAGGGCGCTCCCCCATGCCCGACATCGCAGAGCGTCTCGCCTCCGCACTGGACGGCCGTTACCGCATCGAACGCGAGCTCGGCGCGGGCGGCATGGCCACCGTGTACTTGGCGGACGATCTTCGGCACGGCCGCCGGGTGGCAATCAAGCTTCTCCATCCCGAGCTCTCCGCCGTTCTGGGCCCGGACCGCTTCCTGGGTGAGATCAGAACTACCGCCGGCCTCCAGCATCCCCATATCCTGCCGCTCTTCGATTCGGGCTCCGCCGAAGGGCTCCTCTACTATGTAATGCCGTACGTCGAGGGCGAGACACTCAGGCGGCGGCTCCTCCGGGAGCGGCAGCTCCCGGTCGCCGATGCCATCCGCCTCGCCACAGAGACAGCCGATGCGCTCGAGTACGCTCACCGCAATGGCGTGATCCATCGTGATATCAAGCCCGAGAACATCCTGTTGCAGGGAGAGCACGCCCTGGTCGCGGACTTCGGAATCGCGTTGGCCGTGCAGCAGGCCGGCGGCAGCCGGCTGACTCAGACGGGGCTTTCGCTCGGCACGCCACAGTACATGGCGCCCGAGCAGGCGACCGGAGAGAAGCACGTGGACGCGCGGGCCGATGTGTACGCTCTCGGTGCCGTGATGTATGAGATGCTCGCCGGCGAGCCGCCGTTTGCCGGCCCCACCGCGCAGGCCATCGTCGCCAAGGTGATCACCGAGCGGCCCCGGCCGTTGCGAGAGGTTCGCGAGACTGTTTCGGGTCATGTCGCCTCCGCGGTGCACGCGGCCCTTCAGAAGCTGCCGGCCGACCGCCCCGCGAGCGCCGCTGAGTTCGCCCGGCTGCTCGGAAGCGAAGGCACCATGGTGCTGCCTGCGGCGTCACCCGGGCAGGAGAGCCGGGGACGGAGGGTCGTGCCGTGGGCCGTGGGACTCGTGGCAGCGGCACTCGCTGCCGGCGGCGGATATGCGCTCGGTCACCGCTCGGCGACACCGTCCCGGGTGATGAGCCCGCCGTCGCGTCTGGCCATCCTGACTCCCACCCTCGGGGGCACCGGGGTCCCGGCGATCCATCGCCAGATCGCACTCACCCCGGACGGGAGCGGCATCGTGTTCGTCGCGCTCCTCCCATCCGGCGGCAACGGACTCGCCTATCAGAGTCTCGACGCGCAGGAGCCGATCCTCGTTCAGGGCGGCGCGCGCATGGTGGATCCTTTGATCTCGCCCGACGGGCGCCGGATGATGGTCTATGGAGCGCTCGATGATGCCGGCGGTACACCGGTGAGGGCGTATCGGCTTCCGCTCAAGGGCGGCACACCGGCCGCGCTGCCGGTCGAGGCCGACTCCCGCTGGGCCGGGTACACCTCCGATGGCGGCGCGTGGTTCACCGTGGCGTCGGCGCTGGGGCTGTACCGGCTCACGCCCGACAATGTCGTGAAGAAGAGCGCGTTCTTCGAGCGCACGGTGGGATTGCGGCTCCAGCAGGTTCTGGACGGCGACCGGCGAGCCCTCATGATCCGGTCGCCTCAGGGATCGGGCTCGGGTCCGGTGCTCGCACTCGATCTCGAGACAGGAGAGGAGACCGCGCTCGTCGAGGTGCCGGCGGTGGAGGCGCGCTACACGGCCGGCCACCTCGTCTATGTGGGAGGCGACGGCGTGTTGTGGGCCGTCCCCTACGACGAAAGAGCCAACCGTCTCGGGGGCGACCCCGTCCAGATCGCTACGGGCGTCTCCCTCACCGGCACCTCACAGGCCCAGATCGCGGTCGCGTCGAACGGGACAGTGGCGTTCATTCCTGAAGAGCCACGGTCGCTTTTCTTCGCCGACCGTGCTGGAAGTTTCCGCCCCGCCGTCGCGGAGCGACACAGCTTTCACGCCCCCAAGTTTTCACCGGACGGCCGCCGGGTATCGGTCGACTTCCCGAGCGCCGACGGACGGGACATCTGGATCCTCTCGCAGGGCCAGGGCACGCTCACCCGCGCGACGTTCGATCGTGACGCGCACGACGCAACGTGGACCCACGACGGACGGTTTCTCACGTATACCTCGTTCAAGAGCGGCGCATTCGGCATCTATCGCGCGCGCCCGGGCGTCGATGCGCCCGCGGAGTCGCTGATCGCGTCTCCCCAACTCGGATACACCGGACAGTGGCTTCCGGATGGAAGCGGTCTCGTGACCGTCGGCCAGGGCTTGAAGCCGGGCTCGGGCCCCGACATCGCCCTGGTGGCGAACGGGGGGCGGGGACCGATCGAGCCCGTCGTCGCGACGTCCTTCCAGACCCAGTATCCCGCGCTGTCGCCCGACGGTCACTGGCTGGCGTACGTCTCCGATCAGTCGGGGGGCCAGCAGGTGTTCGTGCGGAGATTGTCCGGCGTCGGGGAGGAGATCCAGGTCTCTCAACAGGGGGGGACGGAGCCACTCTGGGCACCGGGAGGACACGAGCTCTTCTATCGTGCGACAGCGGGCGACCATCTGCAGCTCATGGCCGCCGAGTTGCGCCTGACGCCCGAGCCGGAGGTCGAGTCACGCCGCATGCTGTTTTCGCTGGACGACGTCGTGGGATCCCAGCCCCACTCGAACTACGACATCTCCCCCGATGGCAAGACCTTCGTGATGATCCGCCGGAGCCCGGCCACGCGAATCGTCGTACTTCAAAACCTTCCGGAGCTGGTGCGCCACCTCCGCGAGGCAAATTCCGCCACCCAGTAGCCGAGCCGGTAGGGCTGACTCAACAGCGCGTTCTCCCGCCGCACAGCTCCAACTGCCAGCGCCGCTTGGCCACACGGACGCCAAACGCCGTCTGAGTGCCGGGGTTGCGGCCGGACCAGTCGCCCTCGGTGTCCTCCGCATCGGGGCGCTGGCTCAGGTTCTTCTGGCCGCTTCCGTCGGCGTTCATCACGTAGATCTCGGAGTTTCCGTCCACCGAGCTCGTGAACACGAGGCCGCTCCCATCGGGAGACCAGCTCGGCCCGAAGTCGAATCCAGACAGGTTGGAGAGACTGGTGCGCCCGTTCCCGTCCCGGTTCATGACGGCGACTTCACTCTCGAGCGGCTCCGTGAGCGTGCCGGTGTTGAATGCGATCCTGCTTCCATCCGGCGACCAGGTCGGGCTGTCATCCTCGGCCTGACCCTGCGTGAGGTTCACCACACCCGAGCCGTCCGGGTTGATGAGCAGGATGTCGTTCTCGCCCAGTGTGACGAACGCGATCTGGGTTCCATCGGGCGACCAATCGGGTTGGAACGCCTGTGTCCCCTCCGGCGTGATGCGTACGTCTCCCGTCCCGTCCGAGTTGATCATCCGGATGTGCATGTCGAGCAGGTCCGAGGTGCTCGCGTAGGCGATCCGTCGGCTGTCGGGCGCCCAGGTGGGCTGCTCCGACTTGGGCGCGAGCATCTTGTTGTTGGTGCCATCGGCATTCATCACCCACAAATCACCGAATACGTCGGCGCCGTCCCGGACAAGTGCGACGAAGGCGATCGAGGCGCCATTAGGTGACCAACGATACTCGATCACGCCCACGTCGTTCCCCGCGATGCGGTGCGCATCGCTGCCGTCCGCGTTCATCACGTGGAGACCGTCCTCCATCGAGAACAGGAGCTTGGTTCCGTCCGGCGACCAGACCGGCGTGCTCTCGAAGGTGCCGTCGGGCGTGAGGTTCTTGATACCGGTCCCGTCGGGGTTCACGACGAAGACTGCCTGGAGGCCGGGGGCGTTCGAGCTGAAAGCGATTCGGGTCGCGGCGCAGACGACATTGAAGGTGACGGGGGTCGAGGCGCCGGCTGTCACCTGGAACGTCTGTTCAGCGGCATCGGCGCTGCAGTTGCTCGCCACGCCTGAAAGCGCGGCCGAGTGGCTTCCGACCGAGAGGCTCTGCACCGCGAGGGTCGCGTTGGACCCGATCGGCTGAGACTGGCCGCCGTCGACGCTCAAGGCGTACCCATCGGGGTCGAGAAGCGTACCAGTCGTCGCCGTGGTGACCGCTGCACTCCCGGTGCCCGGCAGCGTGGCGGCGCACGCGATGGCAAATGCGACCTCCGTGGTCTGGTCGTCCGCGACGGTCACACTGCGCGGGTTGTCGCCGGACACGGTGCAGTTGGCCGCGACTCCGTCGAGCCGGATGGCGTGACCACCGGAATCGGCCGTCACGCTCAGCTCCCCCGATATCGTGATGGCCTGCGTGGGCCCCGCGTCGATCTGGACGATATAACCGTCCGGATCCAGTTCCGCCCCGCTCGTCGATGTCGTGATGTGAAGCGTGCCCGTCGTCGGCTCCGTGAGGTCTGACCCGCCGCCGCCACAGGCCCCGGCGACTCCGGAGACGATCAGCACGAGAACCAGATGATCGACGCGGGAAAGGCTTTGCATATGTCGGCAGCCCAGGCAATGGGTGAGTCACCATCCGTCGGACTTCAAGGTTAACACGAGACGAGGATGTCTGACGGCCACCGCTGAAACTCGCCCTTCCCCCCACCGTAGACCCTGATAGGCCCCTTTCTCCCACTCAGCACGAAGCATCCTGAAACGTTGCCGGAGGACCAGATGCCACGCGCATTGACCTCATCCACCGCCGTGCTCGCCGGCGCGGCCTTCCTCACCACTCTTTCCGCGTGCAGCCCCAAGAAGTCGGGCACCGAATCCGCCAGCGCGACCTCGACCGCGACGGTGGCCGCCACGGCCGATGGGGGCAAGTCCATCGCGATCACCACCAGCTCGACCGAGGCCCGCGATCTCTACCTCAAGGGACGGGCGTTGGGTGAGAATCTGCGTGCCCATGACGGCCGCAAGGTCCTGGAGGAAGCCGTCGCCAAGGATCCGGCGTTCGCGATGGGCCACTATCAGCTCGCCGTGAATTCCGCGACCGCGAAGGATTTCTTCGCGCACCTGAACGAGGCGGTCAAGCTCTCGGACAAGGCGACCGATGGCGAGCGGCTGACGATCCAGATCGCGGAAGCCGGAGCCAACGCGCAGCCCAAGAAGGGGCTCGAGCTGTCCCAGGAGCTCGTCTCCGAGTACCCCGGCGACGAGCGGGCCCACTTCCTCCTGGGCGGCGCCTATTTCGGACAGCAGGACTACGAGAAGGCGATCGAGGAGTACAAGAAGGCCATCGAGATCAACTCCGGTTTCGCGCCGGCCTACAACCTTATCGGCTACGCCTACCGGCCGCTCAAGAAGTACGACGAAGCCGAGCAAGCCTTCAAGAAATACATCGAGCTGATCCCCAGTGACCCGAATCCGTACGACTCGTACGCCGAGCTCCTGATGAAGATGGGGCGGTTCGACGAATCCATCACGCAGTACAAGAAGGCCCTGTCGGTGGACGCGAATTTCAGTCCGTCGAAGGTGGGAACGGCCAACAACCTGATGTTCCAGGGCAAGCACGACGAAGCCGCCGCCCTCATGCAGAAGCTCTACGATTCCGCTCGCGACGACGCCGACCGGCGCACCGCGTTGTTCGTCCGCTCCGTGATCTTCGTGGACGCGGGCCGCACCGCCGCGGCGATCAAGGAGATCGACAAGGAATACGCGCTCGACGCCCAGCTCGGCGATACGGCGAACATGAGCGGCGACGCCCAGCTGATCGGCAACATCCTGCTCGACGCCGGGAAGCCCGATGAGGCCGGCAAGAAATTCTGGCAGGCGAGTGACCTCGTGCAGAAGTCCAGCCTGTCGGACGACGTAAAGACGGACAACGCGCTCAACGATCACTTCAACAAGGGTCGTGTGGCGCTCGCGAAGGGCGACCTGGCGACGGCCAAGACCGAGGCGGCGGCGTACATGAGTGGCTCGCAGGAGCGCCACAACACCTTCCGCGTCCGTCAGGCGCACGAGCTGGCCGGGATGATCTCGCTCAGGGAGAAGGACTACGACGCGGCGATCGCCCATCTGGGCGAGGCCAATCAGCAGGACCCGCAGGTGGTTTACTCGACGGCGCTCGCGTACAAGGGGAAGGGTGACGCCGCCCAGGCGAAGGAGTGGGCGGTCCAGGCAGCCGACGCGCACATCCTGCCGCTGATCAGCTATGCGTTCGTGCGGGCCAAGGCCAGGAAGATGTCGGCATAACCAATCCTCGGAGATCCTCGTGTGGTGGGGGCCACGGTGCGAGCGACGCGCCGTGGCCCCCGTTGTGTGCGGCTGCTTCCGTCACCGCGGCGAGAGTCGTAACTTATCCACCGCACTCCATCTGCCACCGCCAACGGAGGCTCATCGCATGGATCGCATGGTGACGCTCGGCGCGCTCTGGCTCCCTATCATCGTCTCGGCTCTTATCGTATTCATCACCAGCTTCGTGGTGCACATGGTGCTCCGCTATCACGCGAGCGACTACAGCAAGCTTCCCAACGAGGACGCGGTCCGCGCGGCGATCCGGTCGGGCAGCCCCAAGCCCGCTCAGTACGTCATCCCCTACTGCCCCTCCCCTAAAGACATGCAGTCGCCGGAAATGGTGCAGAAGTTCACCGAGGGTCCCAACGCCGTGCTCAACCTCAAAGCGCCCGGCCCACCCACCATGGGACCGGCGCTCGGGCAATGGTTCGTGTTCAACCTCGTGGTGTCGTTCTTCATCGCGTATGTCGCGGCCCACACCATCGCGTGGGGTACACCGTATCTCGAGGTCTTCCGCGTGGTCGGCGCGATCGGGTTCCTCTCTTATGCGGCAGGGACAGTGCCCGCCGCCATCTGGATGGGGAAGCCGTGGTCGGTGGCGCGGAAGGAGGTGTTCGACGGTCTGCTGTACGGACTCATGACGGCGGGAGCGTTCGGCTGGCTCTGGCCGCGGTAAGCTCTCAGGGTTGACACGGGTTGGGTAATCCCATACTAATGGGATGCACGCCGCCGGAGAGGAGGGATGCACGGCGCTCGCCCAGACACCGGGTACCCACGAAGCGATCGCCGACCCATGAACCGATCCATCCCACGCCCGATATGCGGTCCGAGTCAGTAACACCTGGTTAGTATGACCAAAGAGCGGCACGTCCGCCGCGAGCCGATACGGCACCGGGGACCACGAATGCGTGGTCCCCGGTTTATTTCGTCCCAGCCGCGGACCCGTCCTACACGAGCGCGACCGGCCGAATGTTCTGGTTGACTCTGAAGAGATTGCTCGGATCGTAGCGGTTCTTGATGGCGCCCAGCCGCTCGTAGTTTCTCCCGTACGCCGCCCGCACCCGGTCTCCCTCCTCCTGGGTGAGAAAATTCACGTACACCGCCCCGGTGGCGAACGGTGCGGTGGCCTTGAAGAGGTCCCGCGCCCAGCCGATGCACGCCGCGTCCTTGGCGGGGTCTTCCCACCGACCGTGGACGTTCATCACGAACTGTCCATCGCGATGCGAGTATGCAGTCGCATCGCCCGGGACACGGCTCACCGCGCCGCCGAGCTGGGCGAAGGCGATCTCCGTACTGGGGTCCGGCAACTTTCTCGCCGCGTCGATCATTGCGTCGATCAATCCATCGGTGATCTCGGCGAAGTCGTGCGACTTCCAGTAGTTGCGAGCGCCCGGCGTCAGGAGCGGATCGAGAATCGTCTGCCATGCGGTATACGGGTGCGGAGCGACCACATCGGCGATCGGCTTGCCGAACTGCCGGAGAGGCGCCGCAATGCGTTCGCCCTCCTTCAGGTCTCCCGAATGACACATCGCGAGGGCGAGGATTTCCTTCCCGTGCCACTCGGGCGGCAGGAACGGAAGCGGCGGAGCCTTCCGCATCACGAACCAGCACACGAACTCTTCCGGTGTAGTCGGCAGGAAATCGCGGAGGAAGCGAAGTGTGTCGCGAGCCGCGTCCAGCGGGTGGATGACCATGCCCGACAATACCTCCGGGCCGACCGGATGCAGCCGGAACTCGAACGACGTCACCACGCCGAAGTTGCCCCCGCCGCCACGGATGGCCCAGAAAAGGTCGGCCGACTCGCTGGCGCTCGCCCGAACGAGGTTCCCGTTGGCCAGGACGACCTCGGCCGAGATGAGATTGTCGATCGTGAGGCCGAACCGCCGGCTCAACCAGCCGAAGCCGCCGCCAAGGGTCAGGCCGGCGACACCGGTGGTGGAGTTGATGCCGAGCGGCGTCGCCAGGGCGTGAGCCTGGGCCGCCGTGTCGAAATCAGCCAACGTGGCGCCGCCGCCCACCCGCGCCGTGCGGGCCGCGGGATCGATCTCAACCGACTTCATTGGGGAAAGATCGAGCATGATCCCGCCGTCGCAGAGGGCATTCCCCGCGATGTTGTGCCCCCCACCGCGGATGGCGACGAGCAGGTCATGCCGGCGGGCAAATCGGATGGCGTGGGAGACGTCGGAGGCGCTGGTGCAGCGGACGACCAGACCGGGCCGCCGATCGATCATGGCGTTCCAGATGGTACAGGCCTCGTCGAACTCACGCGATGAAGGCAGGTGGACGCCTCCCGAGAGACTCGCGGTGAGGGCATCGATATCGTTCTGAGAGATCGCTGCCTTGACGCCATCGCAGGTGGTAAGCGTGACGGTCATCTGTCGCCTCCAGATGAAGCTCTTGGGGACTCGGTATCACATACAGGGCCGGGGGAGCAGGCGGAATCTGCGAAGCGGTACCGGCGTGCGCCAGAGCGAGGGCTCGCCATGGAGCAGAGGGGCCATGGTTGCCCATGGCCCCTCACTCTCCGTGTGTCGTCGGAGGAAGCGTTACCACCATCTGCCACCGAATACGAGCCGGCGCCCCACGATCACTCGCCCGCCGAACGCCGGGCCCCACCATGGATCGTAGCCCCAGCCGCGATAGACATACGGATACGGGTAGTACGCGCGCACGTACTGCGGCGCGGTCACGGTATAGGTCGCGACGTCGTAGTCGAAATGCCCACCCGACGACTGCATTTCGTGCACGATGTCGAGCAGTCGTCCTTCGGGATTCTCCGACGGTTGCGCGCCGTGGCCGGAGAGCGCATCGAAGTCCCACCGGCCGTTCTTCTCGAACCGATCGAATGAGAACGGCGTGTTGGACCACGCGGCAAGCACGATACCTTGGGCGGTCGTGTCTTCGGCGACGAATGCCTCGCGGCCCCCCCTGCCCTTCAGCTCGTACTTCTTACCTGCGCCGACGTGCTGATCGTCGCCGGGGTCGAGCGGCGACAGGACGCGGATCTGCCCGTCGTTGTCGGCCCGCAACACGACCAGATACCCCGACTCGGCGGGACGGGCGTAGACCTTGGCGCGATCGCCGAAAGTGTAGTTGCCGTCCGAGTTGTACCACACGTGAATGGGGGGATCCTGGTTGGCGGGCGGGACGGCGGTGGGCCCGACGGTGGATGCCAGCAACAGCAGCGATGTCAACATACGGCGCTCCTTGAGCTCCATGCGAAATTTGTATCTCTAATACAGAACTGTTTCCCTCCGTGTTGGGGTCACTACCTATCGTCCGATAGATGGGATCAATGAGACTCTCAACGGCTAAAAGCTCACCACGGAGACACGGAGGCTCGCACAGAGCCCGCCCACAACCCCACTGGGGAGGGTGGGGCTTCGTGCAACCTCCGTGTCCTTCGTGTCTCCGTGGTGTGCTTTTTCTGTCGCGTCGGTGGGTTCAACGGTCTCGAGCTTAGCGCGGAAACGCCTCGGGCAATCCGCCATCAACCGTGAGGATGTCGCCGGTGGTGTACCGGAAACGATCGCTCGCGAGCGCCACGGCGACCTCGGCGACGGCTTCCGCGGGGATGAGGGCGGCACCCAGGAGATTTCGCCGGCGATAGCTCTCCAGCTGCTCCTCCTCCGACACCCCACGCGCGGCCGCGCGCTCGTGCACGAACTGCCGGAAGAGCGGCGTCTCGATCTGATCGGCGTTGATAGCGTTGACCCGGATGCCATCGCCCCCCAGCTCCACCGCCGCGACGCGGAGCGCCTGCAGCAGCGCGGCCTTGCTGCCGCCGTAGGCGACGGCGTCCTTCCCGGGTACCAGAGCAGCCTTGGAGACCGAGGCCACGATCGAGCCACCGAGTTCCTGGCGCCGCATGATCGCGGCTGCCCGGCCGATCGCGGCGACGGCGCCAAGGTAGTGGACCTCGAGCTGTCGTTGCAGATCGTCACGTGTGATGTCGGTGACCGGAGCGAACCGTGGTGGCAATCCAGCGGTATAGAAGAGCGAGTCCAGTCCGCCGAACTCGCGTACCACACGGGAAAAGAGCGCGTCCAGGCTTGCATCGTCGGTGACGTCGGTGGCGACCCCGATCGCCCGCCCGGGAAATGTCGTTGCGACCTCGGCCGCGACCGCTTCGGCCGTAGCGCCATCGAGATCCGCGACAACGACGTGCGCCCCTTCCTCGGCGAACCGCCTTGCCGCCGCCTTCCCGATTCCGCTTCCTCCCCCGATCACGACCACGATACGCCTCGGCAACAGTTTCCCCGCCCGCTCCCGCGCGACCTGCTCCTCTATCTTGCGCCGCTCGAGCGGCCAGTGTTCGAACTCGAACACGTCCCGTTCCGGGATGAACTGGAACCGCTCGAGCGCCTCCGCGTTGTCGATCGTCTCGAGCACCGCGCGGTAGCACATGTTCGCCGTGATGGCCCCACGCTTGTCGCTGAATGCGGTAATGAGACCGACACCCGGGACGAGGACGACTTTGGCCCAATCGTCGAGCGGTCGTTCCCCGGCCTGTGCGTACCGGTGATGGTATTCCTCATAGTCCGCGCGAGCCGCCGCGATGCGTAGGCGAACCTGCTCGACCAGGCCTTCTGATGGCGCCGTCAAGTCGAGATCCAGCCAGAGCGGCAGTCTACCGGCCCTGAGCAGATGCTCCGGCGTGGCCATTCCGCGACCGACCAGCTCCCGGGTACGGTCCGCGGCGAGGGTCTGAAGAACGTCGTCGCCGTCGTCGAGGTGAAGGACCACGCGCTCCGCACCGCTCAACGCACCGCGAACCGCAGGTAGGATAATCTCCGCGAGGCGGCGCCTCCCGCCCGACTCCGCCGGAGTTCGTGTGGGTCGTCCAGTCAGGCGCCGTCCGCGGCGACAGTCAGCCAGGTACCGGTCGATCCGGGCCACGGACTCGGACAGCCGCACACGGCACGCTTCCACGTCGTCTCCCCACACCACTAGACCATGGTGCGCCAGAGCGAGTCCGACGGCGCCCGAAGGAATTCCGGCGATCATCGCGCTCACCGACTTGGCAAGCGGGAAGCCAGGGCGCACGTAAGGGACGTAGAGGATCGTGCCGGCGAACAACTCCTTCACCAGACGCTCGGCGGTAGCGTCGGGGATGTTCGTGAGGCTCATCGTGGCCACGTCATGCGTGTGGGCCACGACGCGGTGTGGCAGCAGCGAGTGAAGTGGCGTCTCGACGCTCGGCAGAGGCCCGTCGGCCAGCATGCAGGTCGCCATGAAACGCATCATCTCCGCGTCGCTCATCGCATCAGCGGTAGCGAGAGGAGCAAGCCGCTTGATCGAGAGGCGGGTGAACCCTTCGCGGCTTATGGTGCGGAGATCGGTCCCGCTCCCCTTCACGAACAGGTCATCGCCGACCTTGATGGACGTGTTGCCTCCACCCGGCTGTACCAGACGGGTGTCCTGGCCGAGGAGCCGGGAAAGCCGGACAAGGCCGTCGAGCATATCGGGGGTGGATGTCATGGAGTGCTGACCCTAGACCGGAATCGATGCAGCCGCAAGGGCCCGGACTTGACCTAACTCACCGCTTACCGCCGGGCCGGCGGGCATTTTCAGCACGGTCCCCGCCGACCGCCACACGGGACCGACAGACCTAGGCGCCGCGCCATCCACGGATACCACGATGGCCGCTCCGAGCGACTCAACCAAGTAACCATCCGTACCAACGGAGAGGGCCGGCCCGGAACGATCCGGGCCGGCCCTTTCTCTTTTTCATCTCCCCACGGACCGCCTACGGAGCGGTCATTCTCGCCAGCTTCTCCAGTTGCCTGGCTGCCTTCTTCCGGACAACCGGGACCTTCTTTTCCGCCGAGGCCCTGAGCTTTCGGGCCTTTTGACTGGCCAACTTCGCCGTGGACTTGGCCCCGCTTCGAACGGCTTTACCGACGCTGGCCGCCTTCCGGCGAGCCTTCTTGCTCCTGGCAGCGACAGACACCTTGTCTATCGCCTTCTCGACCAGCGCCGAAGCCGCGAGCACAGCTGCGGCTTTCATGACACGCTTTGTCGTCCGTCCCATGAGTGGCTCCCCCAAGAGTGAGCCATCAATCTCGCTCCCGCAGAGGTTCAACGGCGTGAGGCGGCTCACCAACCCGGTCTGGGATACCCGGAACTCCTTCTGTGGGAAGCTGTGCGACGCCACCGGGTGACGCGGCTCACCAAGCGCAGACCAGATTCATATAGTATGAGTGAGGAGTTCCCCCCAACCCTGGAGGTCCTTGTGGTACAGCGATCGAATGGTGGAGGTCATGGCACCGCCACCCGCTCCGCACCGAGTGCAAAGCCCCGAACCGGACAGCGCGCGAAAGAGCTGCAGGAGTTCGGCACCATCGCGCGGCTTCCGATCGGACTCGATGAAAAGGTGTGCAAGGCGAGCGTGGAAGCACTGAACCAGACGCTGGCCGACACCATCACCATCCGCGACCTCTACAAGAAGCATCACTGGCAGGTGGTCGGGCACACGTTTTACCAGCTCCATCTCCTGTTCGACAAACACTACGACGAGCAGAACGGGCTGGTGGACATGCTGGCCGAGCGGATCCAGTTGCTCGGCGGCGTGAGTCTCGCGATGGCGGCTGATGTCGCCGAGGAGACCCGGATCTCCCGGCCTCCGCGCGGGCGCGAGGAAGTGCCGGTCCAGATTTCCCGTCTGCTCGAGGCGCACGAGCTGATCCTGAAGCAGGCTCGGGAAGCGGCCGGGGAGGCGGATGAGGCGGGCGACGATGGGACGAACGACCTGCTGGTGAGCGACGTGGTGCGGACCAACGAGATGCAGGTGTGGTTCCTGTCCGAGCATCTGGTCGACACGCCGGTGGTCGAGGCCGAGTAGCGAGCGCTCGGCTGCGACAACGGGTTGGATCTAGGTGGTTCGGCGCCCCGAGGCATCGAACCAGTGCAGCCGTTCGCGGTCGAAGCGGACCCCGACGATGGCGTCGGCCGGCACCATAGGCTCCGGCGGAGCCACGACCCGCAGCTCATCGTTCGAGCCGCCGGATAGGCGAAGGTATACAAGCAGCTCGCTGCCGCGCGGCTCGACCACGTCCACCCGCGCATCGAGATCACCCTGGCCGGGCGGCACCAGCGCGATGTCGTGAGGCCGTACGCCCAGGGTCATGCCGTCGTTCCGCCCGGCCGCCGTGCCCGGTAGGAAGTTCATCGCCGGGCTCCCCACGAACCCTCCGACAAAGCGCGTCGCCGGACGACGATAGAGCTCCATCGGCGACGCGACCTGCTCCACAATCCCCTCATGGAGGACCGCCACCCTGCTCCCCAGGGTCAGCGCCTCTTCCTGATCGTGGGTGACGTAGACGATCGTCGCCTTGAGACGGCGGTGGAGCCGCGCCAGCTCGGCACGCGTCTCGACCCGGAGCTTGGCATCGAGGTTGGAGAGCGGCTCGTCGAAGAGAAAGGCCTGCGGCTCTCGCACCATGGCGCGGCCCAGGGCAACCCGCTGCCGTTGTCCCCCCGAGAGCTGGGCCGGCTTCCGGTCGAGCACCTGATCCAGCACCAGCGATTCCGCGACCCGCACGACCCGCTGGTCGATCGTCGCGGGCTCGGCACCCCGCATCCTGAGCCCGAACCCGAGGTTCTGGCGCACGGTCATGTGCGGGTAGAGGGCGTAATTCTGAAAGACCATCGCGATGTCACGCTCCTGTGGCG
>DATBSO010000029.1:0-3165 GCA_036559745.1 Gemmatimonadales bacterium
CGGAACCGCAACGAGTCGGCCGCCACCCTGGCACCCTCCAATCCGATCTCCTCCCGGACGCTCCAGAGGAAAATCACCGTGTGCTTGAGCCGCCGCGGATCGAGCCGTCGGAGCGCAAGCACCTGGGCCGTCGAGCCGACCCGATCATCGAAGGAGCGTCCCGTGGCACGAGTGCCCGAGAGCCGGACGTACTCCTTCGGCATCGTGACTGTGTGGCCGATCCGAACGCCGAGCGCCTCGGTGGCAGTGCGGGATTCCGTGCCAAGGTCGACGCGGAGTGCACCGCTCGAATCGTGCGGCTGGAAAACGCCGGGCACCGTGGTAGTGCCCGTATGCACGAGCGCCGGGCGGGATTCCCAGAGCTCCGGAAAGATTCCGCCCAGCGGTTCGAGCGCCAGGAGGCCGCTCTCCTCGATGCCCCGGACGACGAATCCGACCTCGTCGAGGTGGGCGACGAAGACGACCGTCGGCTCACCCTGCCCCAGCGTGACCCACAGGTTGCCGGCCGAGTCCGTCTGCGGGTTCGCCCACGACGGCAGCGCCTTGCGCACCGCCTCGCGCACCGGCCCCTCCATCCCCGAGGGCCCGTAGGACTCGACCAGAGTCTCCAGCACCGACTCGGCCTCCGTGAGCTCCTTGGGACTCTGCGCCGCCAGCGCCGCCGGTGGCCAGAGCGCGAGCAGCGCGATCGCCAGCCGCTTCACTTCACATCTCGCAGGCGCGCGAGGAGGTCGTCCCGCAAGCGGGCGACGTCAGCCATGCGCACCGTTTCCACGGGAGTGCCCTGGTAGCGTACCGGGAGCGCGACGCGGGTCACCCGGCCGAGGGAGGCGGGTGTCGCCGCATCCTCGGACGGAGCGGGTCCGGCGGCATCCACCAGGATCGTTTCGCTGAATGGTCCCGCGCGATTCGCGAGCGTATTGAGGCCGCGCTGGCCGAGCTCCTGCTCCACCACGAATCCCACGACCGCGCGGGACCCGGCGGCGGCGCGGGCGGCGTCGAGCAACGCCGCGCATGCCGCGCGACGACCGGCGGACGGCGCCGCGAGCAGGTCGGTACCGTAGCGGTAGGGGCGCTTGGCGAGTGTAACGACCGAGAGCACCGATACGCCGAGGTGCTCGACCTCTGCCGCCGAGGTGGCGCCAAGATCGATGTAGGCGCTGTCTGAAGTGAACGGCCCGAGCGCCGTGCCGCGACCGCGGGTCAGGTGGATGGAGCGGACCGCGATGACGCCCGGCACGATGCCGCCTCTCGCGTGGACGTCCACCCGCGCACCCTGCAAGTGCGCATCGCGTCCGGGAATCAGGCGGCCGGGAGAGCGTCGGAGGGTGAGATACCCGTCGGGCCTCACGTTGCCGACCACCCAGCCCTGCTCGTCAAGCGGGCAGACGGCCAGGACGCGGCGCCCTCCACCGCCCGGGTCACGCACCGCGTTGCCCGCGCGATCGCGGACGCTCCCGGCGAGCAATGCGAGCATCGTGTCGGCCACACGCTGCTCGTAACCGGTGACGGCAGTCATGCCCGCCAGTCGCCCTGCGAGGGAATCGAGACCGGACGTGGACTGCGCCGCGACGTCCGAGAAGGGAGCACCGCAGAGAAGAGCCAGCAGAAAGGTGAGAAGCGCGCTCGGTCGACCGCGCACGCCTCTCACCCGTAGCGATCCGAGATCAATCAGTTCAGCGCCCGTGAATCGGCGGTCACTCCGGTGTCCAGATCGTGTACGTAGAGCGCGGCTCCTCTGCCGTCGTCGGTTTCGCGGACCACGTCTCGCAACAACAGAAGTGCGTCGGTGAGGCTGGGGGCGAAGGCGTACTCGAGCGTGAGCGGCGCCGGCTCCCCCTCTCGGGCCTCGGGGAGATAGGCGGCGAGGAAGCGGTCGATGATGATAGGGGGAATATCTCGTTGTTTGGGGTGCGGCAGACCATGACGGCGTTCGATCTCGCTGAGGAGGCGCGCTGCGATCAGCATGCGCTCCTGTTCAAGGGCGGCTGAGAGCATCACATATGTCCTCATCTTGGTGTGCCGGCCTGCTGGCGCTGCGGTCCGGCGGGTGGAGAGTGCGGGCGGCGCCACGCCCTCGCATCGTCGCCAAGCGATGCCATTTCTACAATGAACTTTACCGAAGGATGCGGTAGAGAACAAAGACCGAAGTGAACGATATCACTACTGCTTGCCGAGCCATCGCCTTCCGATCTCCAGGTCCTCGCGTGTGAGTCCATGGCCGCCGGCGATCCAGCTCAGGTCGACCCGCGCCCCGGCCTTGCGGAGAAGGTTGGCCAGATCCTCGCTCTGCTCCGGCCGCACGATCGGATCGGCGCGTCCGGCGATGATCGCCACCGGCACCCCGTCGAGCGAGGGCAGCGGTTCGGGAACGAGCGGCACCATCGGCCGGAGCAGGAGGGCCCCGCGGAGCACTCCGGGCCGGAGCAGGAGAATCGAGGCGGCGATGTTGGCGCCGTTCGAGAAACCCACCGCGATGGGCCGGTCGGCGAGCTGATACGTCCGCCCCGCGTTCTCCACGAAATCGGCGAGCTGGTGGGTGCGGGTCTTGAGATCGTCCAGGTCGAACACACCCTCCGCCAGCCGGCGGAAGAATCGCGGGGCGCCGTTCTCCAGAACCTGGCCGCGCGGACTCAGCCTGGCCGCCCCCGGGAGCAGGGCCTCGCCCAGGGGCATGAGGTCGTCTTCGTTGCCTCCGGTGCCGTGCAGCAGCAGCAGAGGCGGCAGGCTCGTATCGGTGCCGGAGATGAAACGGTGCTTGAATCCCAGGTCCACGGTGGGCATCAGACCTCCGGAGCGGCGACCTGCGGCAGCCGGACTGGCGGCAACGATCGCGCGAGTTCGTCTCTCATCGTCTCGTACATGGGGGGAAGCTTGAGCGAGGTTCCCAGCTCGGCGGGAGATTCGTCGATCGCGAAGCCCGGCCCGTCGGTCGCGATCTCGAACAGCACACCACCCGGCTCCCGAAAATAGACCGAGCGGAAGTACTGCCGATCGATCACGGGAGTGACCCCCAGGCCCAGCCGCGCGATCTCTGCGCGCTGGAGGATCTGCGCCTCGTCCGAGCCCGCCCGGAACGCCACGTGGTGGATGTTCCCGACGCCGACGACCCCGCTCCAGAACCCCGGCGTGCGCCGAAGATCCACCACCGTCCCGGTTCCCTCC
>DATBSO010000030.1:0-89669 GCA_036559745.1 Gemmatimonadales bacterium
CCAGCTCCGCTTGAAAGAGACAACCGGCGCCCGGCGGGCTGTGCTCGCGCTCAACCAGTTCCAGGCCACGCGCTACCGCGACTCGGTGGTCGTAAGCTACTGGACCGGGTGGGTCCTTCTCGGTCGGTGATCTCAGGACACCGCCTCCCGCTGGAGCAGCTCGCGCTTCCGCTCGACACCCCAGCGGTACCCCGAGAGACCGCCGTCGTTGCGGATGACCCGGTGGCACGGAATCGCGACCGCCAGGGTGTTGGCGGCGCACGCCTGGGCCACCGCGCGAACCGACATCGGCGACCCAATCCGCCGGGCGATCTCGGTGTAGCTCGCGGTCGAGCCCGCCGGGATCTCCTTCAACGCCTGCCAGACTCGCTGCTGGAATGCCGTCCCTCTCACGTCGAGCGGCAGGTCGAGACCCAGGCGAGGCGCCTCGACCAATCCTACCACGCGCGCGACCAGCCCCTCGAACTCGGTGTCGCCGCCGATCAGTGCCGCTCGTGGGAACCGATCCTGGAGATCGCGCGCGAGCGCCTCGGGGTCATCACCCAGCATGATGGCGCAGACTCCGCGGTCGCTCTTCGCGACCAGGATGGAGCCGAGCGAGCATTCACCGACGGCGAACCGGATTTCGGCGTTGACGCCGCCGGCGCGGTAGCTCGTCGGCGTCATGCCCAGCATCTCGGGCGCCTCCCCATAGAACCGGCTGTTCGAGTTGTACCCCGATTCGTAGATCGCCCGGGTGACCGTCGCGCTCCGGTCGAGCGCCTTGCGGACCCGCTTGCCTCGATGCGCGAGCGCGTAGTTGCGCGGCGTGAGGCCGGTGACGGTCTTGAAGACGCGGTGGAAGTGATAGGCGCTGAGTCCCGCCTGGTCCGCCAGCTCCTCGAGGGTCGGCACCTTGGGCGACGTCTCGATGAGGCGGCAGGCCACCGTGACCTTGGCCGCGTGCTGCTCGCTCAACGAAGGTTGATCGGGCTTGCACCGTTTGCAGGGGCGAAACCCCGCCCGCTCGGCTTCTTCGCAGGTGCGGTGAAACCGGACGTGCTCCGGCCGGGCCAACCGCGCCGCGCAGGAGGGCCGGCAATACACGCCCGTGGTGCTCACCGAATAGAAGAACGCGCCATCGGCAGCGGTGGACCGGCTGACGACCGATGCCCACCGCGGATCCGTTGCCGTCGCGGCGGCGAGATTCATGCTTCTTGATGACTTGCTCATGCGTTTACCCGTCTTCCGGTTCGTTCCCACGCCGTATCTTCCCTTTCGCATTACGAGAGTAAGTCTATCAACGAGGGTGGGAGCCCGCACTCCGGTTCTTGCGATCGAATCCCCCGTCACCGGTCCCGGAGACGGACCGCGGTCACCTGAGCCGCGGGTCGTGCCGGAGGCGCACGGCCAGTATACCGCCTACGACCGACATCAGTGCGAGCAGCAGCAGCCCGCTTCGGAATGATCCGGTGTGTCCCTTCAATAGGCCCATCGCGTAGGGCCCGAGAAACCCGCCGAGGTTCGCCACCGAGGTGATGAGCGCAATGCCGGCTGCCGCGGCGCTCCCGCTCAGAAACGTCGACGGGAGCGGCCAGAAGGGACCGTGCATGCTCAACAGGCCCGCCGCGGCCACTGAGAGACCGAATATCACCACAGCCGTCGAGCCGAGCGAGGCACTTACGCCGAGACCAACGGCCGCCGCGGTCGCGGCCACAGCGAGGTGGAGCGGCCGCTCGCCGCTCCGGTCCGAATGGCTTCCCACGAGCACCATGGCGACGGCGGCGACGAGGTTCGGGACGGCCGACAGCATCCCGACCCCGAGGTTACCGAGACCGGATACGTCGCGCACGATCTGGGGAAGCCAGAGCCCCAGCACGTAGACCCCGAACGCATTCCCCACCATGAACAGCAGGGCGAGCCGCCAGATGGTGCCGTTGGCGAGTGCCTGCCTCACACTCAGACCCTGTTCACATTGCTCGTGCTCCTGGCGCAATCGGATCGAGATGGCCGCCCGCTCGGCAGGAGTGAGCCATGCGGCATCTTCCGGTCGATCGCTCAGGCGACGGAGGACGACGACACCGAGCGCGACAGCGGGAAGCCCTTCCAGAAGAAAGAGCCATTGCCAGCCGGCCAGACCCCACCGGCCGTTCAAGTCGAGCAGCGCGCCGGAGAGCGGACCACCGACGACTCCGGAGAGCGGGATGGCGACCATGAACCGGGCGATCGCCCGGGCCCGCTCAGCGGCGGGAAACCATCCACTCAAGTAGTAGATCATGCCGGGAAAGAAGCCCGCTTCGGCCGCGCCGAGCAGAAAGCGCAATGCGAACAGGCTGAGCGGACCCCGTACGAACATCATCGCGGACGCGATGATGCCCCAAGTGATCATGATGCGGGCGATCCAGCGACGGGCGCCGACCCGCGCCAGCATGAGGTTGCTTGGCACCTCGAAGAGCACGTAGCCCAGGAAGAAGATGCCGGCGCCGAAGCCGTAGACGGCGGGACTGAAGCCCAGATCGTGGTTCATCTGCAGCGCCGCAAATCCGATGTTGACGCGGTCGAGGAAGCAGACGATGTAGAGCAGGAAGAGAAACGGCAGGAGCCGCCTGGTCACCTTGCGGAGGGCACTCTGTTCCGGCGTCATCGGGATCGAATGTACTCGAGCTCACGGCCGCGTATTCGTAGGCGGCAGTTACTCCTCCTGTCTGACGAACTGCAGCTCCCCTTCGATGCGGACCTTGTTCGCGACGAGCACGCCACCAGTCTCGAGCGCCTGGTTCCACTTCAGCCCCCACTCCCGGCGGTCGATCTCGGTCCTGAAGCTGAACCCCGCGCGCGTCTTCCCCCAGGGGTCGGTCCCCCGACCCTCGTATTCAGATTCGAGCACCACCTCCATGGAGCTGCCGTGGATCACGAGGTCGCCGACCAAGCTGAAGCGATCCCCCTCCTGCTTCGGCGGGCTCCCCTCGATCCGCGTGCTGCGAAAGGTGATCTGCGGAAAACGCTCGACGTCGAAGAAGTCGGGTCCGCGCAGGTGCGCGTCGCGGTCGGCGACGCCGGTATCGATGCTCGCCACGGCAATGGCCACGTCGACCCCGGCCGCTTCCGGGTGATCGCGATCTCCCGTCAGCGTGGCCTGCACATCCTTGAAGCGGCCGCGCACGGTGGTCATCATCATGTGTTTCACCGAGAACTCGACGCTCGAATGAGCAGGGTCGAGCTTCCAGGTGGGCACTGCGACCCGTCCGGCAGTTGCGGTTGCCATTATGCCTCCATCGTACTGACATTGGCCTGGTCCCTGAACCCAGACATCGTGCAGAGACTATATGGGACCCCTCATCACGACGGTCAAGATGGTCTTGTGGTCGGCGGCGCGGCGCGATCCCAGGCACCGAGGTCGGCGGCCGCCTCGTATGTGGATTGCAGAAATTCGAGCAGGGTGGCGTCGGGTGCGGGCGCGCGGCGGACCACCTCATACGGCAACACGAACTCCCCCAGGGCCGCATCGAAACGGGCGCCCACCGGACGGACCGGGTGTTCTGGGTATCCGGGCGGCGCCGGATAGGCATAGGAATAGAAGGCGGGTTCCGCCATTGCACCGCCGCCCGGCCAGAAGCCGCAACTGCTGCATTCGTGAGAGTAGGCCTCCCGCATGACGTAGTCCGGGCAATTGGGAGCGCCGCCCGGGTGCACGGGCGCGCGTCGTCCCGAGAAGCGGGTCACGGCGAGGTCGAAGCTTCCCCAGAAGAAGTGAACGGGGCTCGCCTTCCCGAGGAAGCTGCCTCGGAACTGCTGCAATACCACCTGGGCTTCCACCATCATGCGCCACCAGTGGGCGGCAGCGTCCGGGTCGTATGAGGCGTGGGTCCGGTCCTCGGCGAAGGGGATGGCCGTTTCGACCTCGACAGGCACGGGTCGCATCGGCACGGCAAGCCCGAACGATCGCAGCGCCTCCACGTAGGCAGCATAGAATTCCGCCACGCTCTGCGACGTGAGCTCCAGCGCCCGAGTCGCGCCATCGCTGGCCCGAACGTACAGGCGGTGGTTGATGAAATCGAAGTCGACGGCAAAAAAGCGCTCGCCGTACGGCATGGCGGAGGTCGTGAGGCCTCGCGGCGTGACATACAGCGGCACGTGCCACCAGTGATTGACGGGCGGCGAGAGCGCGAGGCGTGTCTTGCCGACGATCTGCGACCACATGTGGAGGGTTTCTTTGGTATCACGCCACGCGGAAAGGGGCAGCGTGGGCGGCCACGCCCGCGTTGCGGGAAGACCGCGCCGAGCGGAGGCAACTGTAGTCACGGGAGCTCCCTCGTAATGGCGAGTCGTTGCGCCCCTCAGAACATCCCGTTGGCATTCGCCGACGACTCGGGGACGCGCTGGAGCACGTCCCAGTGCTCGACGATTCGCCCGGCGTCATCGAAACGGAAGATGTCGATCCCGGCCCAGGGTCCGTCGCCGGGCCATTCCTGGGAGCAGTGCAGCACGACGTATTGTCCCTCGGCGATTACGCGTTCGAAGCGCACCCGCTTGCCGGGATACTCACGTGCCATGCGCTCGAAGTACTCGACGAATGCCTCTTTCCCATCGCCCACGCCAGGATTGTGCTGGGTGTAGGAGTCGCCGACGTAGCGCGCGACGGCCTCCGCGGGCTGCGACTGATTGAACATGAGGTCGTAGAAGGCCTGCGCCGTCGCCTTGTTGCGATCGAGCTGCGCCGATGATGAACCCACGCCTGACGTCCCTTTCGTAGATGCCTCTTACCCGCTCAGACCGATCTGCTTCATGGACGTCCGGTCAGGGGACGGACCCTAGAGATGATACTCATAGGGCGGAATTGGCGCAGTGACTCAGGCCGCCTGCCCTGTTATCCGGTCGCGGAGCGCGAAAGGGACCTGCGCGCGAAGACAAATCCGGCGGCACCGAACGCGAGCGCCGCCGCGAGTATCACCGCGCAGTTGATCTCGGGCCGCGGCTCCCGCAACCTCACACTGACGAGCGGGTCTCCCACGGTGGTGAACGCCGCCCATTCCCTCGGCGGCACGCCCCGGTGCAGCGCCTCCAGCTTAGCCTGTCGCAGCGCGTCACCCACTGGAAGGGACTCGGCCAACGCCTCGTAAAAATCCCGGACGAAGGGAATGGTCCCCCGATCGGCGATGCGCCACTGGCTGGCGACCACGCTGCGCGCCCCGGCCTGAATCAGGGGTGCAGTGAGTCCCTGCACACCCTCGCCTTCCACCAGCACCCCACCCGCGGTGCGGCATCCGGAGAGCACGACCAGATCAGCATCGAGTCGGAGCGCCGCCAGGTCGCCCGGACCGACATTGCCGCTGTTGCTGCTATCGGGAGCCAGCGCCAGCACCGTGCGGGCGGACGAGCGCTCGTCTACCAGGGCGTGGGTGGCGAAGTGGATGATCCGGTATGGGTCGAGCTGTGCGTGCTCGAGGTACGCCGCGCTTGCCTCCTTGCGTAGCCGGACGTCGGCCTCGGGGGAGTATCGAGCCACGAGCCGCGCTTCGCGACCCGATCCTTCCAGCCGCGGGAGCGCTTCCGTCGAGTCCAATGCGGCCGCGCCGTAAGCCGGATCGCCGAAGGCGAGGAGTCGCACGGGGTTATCCGACGTGTGTCCCGCCCTGGGATGGCGCCAGAGTGCTGCGAGGATCGCTGCAGAGGGCGTCACGCTGACCGAATACTGCTGCACCACGTAGCGGCCGTCGGGCAGCCGAAGCAGGTCCCAGGGCACACGGTGCAGTGGTCCATCGGGCACCATGATCAGCCTCGTGGCGCGGCCGCCGAGCTCGGCCAGAGCCGAGTCGAGCAGCATTCCGCCGAGCGTGCGCGCGAGCGTGGCAACATCGGCCTCGCTCCGGATCCGCGCCAGGAACCGCGCGAGCGGCTCAATGAGCGAGTCCGCCGACGCCAGGACATGTGCCCGAACGGTCACTCCGTCCTGATTCGGTTTGGTCACCACGAACAGAGTCGTGGGCGCGCCCGATGCACCGGTGACGTACTCGAGGATGGCGGTGCGGTCGTCCGGAATGAGGGCGGCGAGCGCGGCGGCAGAAAGGGGGCCGCCAGTTGTGAACGGCGCTACGTGAGCATCCGTCGCCGTCCCGGAAGCGTGAGTGCGAAGACCTTCGGCCCGCGCCATCCGATCCATGAGGTCGCGGGCGCGGCGGCGCTCCGCGAGCTCGAACGCACGTGGCGCCCGTCCACCGGCGGCGAGCGCGGCCAGCACCCGAGCTACGCCCGCGCGCTGGTCGCTGGCGCCGGCCGGTGAGGCCTGGTACTCGCTGCGCGTGACTTGGAATGCGAGCAGCCTGAGCTCACGGTCGCTCAGCGTGGCTCGCCAACGCTCCAGCTCGTCCCAGGCGGAGGTAGCCTCCCGCTCGGTCGCATCGAGATCCCGGCGCTCCGCGTAGATGTCCGCCAGCCACAGACGCGCGTCATACCTCGCGGGGTGGTCGGCGCTGTCGAGCCCGGCGAGAAATCGGTGGAATGCCCTTTCCGCCGGCGCCAGCTCGCCGCGCGCACGCGCGAGCCGCCCCTGGTCGAACGTCAGGGTGACCTCCCATTGCGGACCATCAAGCTTGGGAAGCAGCGCCCGCTCGTCAGCCAGATTGCGCTCGGCCCCCGCCCAGTCGTGCTCCCGGATCGCGATCGTAAAGAGTGTCCGGAGCGCGGCGAACTGGGAACTGATCTCCCCCGTTCCCCGATAGAACTCCAGCCCCTCGATCGTTTGCCGTCTCGCCGTAGCGAAATCGCGGTCGGCGAGCGCGACCAGCGGGAGAAAGCTGCGCGCGTTCATCGCGCTCGACCGATCGCCCTGGGCCTCGAACATGGTGACGGCCTGGCTCAGCTGCCTGGACGCCTCCGGGAAGTCGTTGAGCTGCAGGGCGACGACTCCGAGCCCGGTGTGCGCGCTGGCAACGGCCCAGAGATTGTGCGACAGCTCCCCCTCGGCCGTGGTGAGACGTAGCGCCTTGACGGTCTCGCCCAGGTCGCCGCGCTTCCGCAGGAGGTTTCCCTTGTTCATGAGCGTGACCGCGAGCCAGCTCCGGTCGCGCGCCTGACGGAACAGCTGCTCGGCCTCTTCGAAGGCCGTGAGCGCGGAGTCCTCTTCACCCCGCCAGTCCAGAACTCGCGCGAGACCGCGGACCGCCTGCGCCCGGACCCGCAGCTCACCCGACCGGCGTGCGAGCGCCACGCTCGCGGCCGCTTCGTTCGTCGCCCCCGGCTCGCCGAGGAGCGCGCGGATCATGGCGCGGCGCCATCCGCGCTCGGCCTGGAGGTCGAGAGCCGTCGCGGGGATGAGTGGTCCTGCGGTATCGAGGATGGCCTTGGCGGCCGCTACTCCGGCGGTGGGTCCGCGGGCGAAAGCGAGCCCGATGAGCGCCTCCGCTTCGGCGGTGGGATTCGCCGCCGCCCGCGCTGCGTCCCGCGCCCGGGCGAACTCCTCGCCGGCCGCGTCACTTTGCCCCCGCTCCTCGAGTGACCACGCGCGGCCGAGCCGTGCGTAGACGGCGTAGGAGTCGGGATGCAGCGAGTCTTCGCCGAACAGCCGGCGATAGAGGCTGTCGGAGGCGGGATAGTCGTAGGTCAGCCGGGCGAGGGTAGCGAGACCGAGGAGCGCGGCGCGGTTAGCGGAGTCGGCATGCAGCCGGCCCGACCAGCGCGAGCGGGAGCGCGCGATGCTGTCGCCTTCGACGGCGTGGATCGCCTCGCGCACGACGTGCCGAGCGTCGGTAGTGTCGGCGCCGGTGTTGGTGGAGAACGAGAGTGTCAGGGCGATGAGCGGTGCGAGCATGGTTACCGCTAACGTTACTGCGGGATCGCCGGGAGCCAAGAACGAGTCGCCCCGCGAGAGCGGACGGACCTCTGCATGAAGGCAGCTTCACATCAGATTCATCCTCGCCCTACCCCCTCCAAGGTACCGTTCGCTAACGCACTGACCCTGGTGGAGACCCGATGATTCGCACCCGCTCACCGCTCGCGCTGCTGTTGGCCGCGACGCTTCTCGTTCCCGGAGAAGTACATGTGGGCACGGGCGGATGTCTGCCGGGATCTCCCGCGGTCGCCTCTGGGATGTCGGGGATGCAGGCTCAGCTTCCCGCGCATCAAATAGCGAGTTGCGAGACTCATCACCCGGGCCAGGGACCTGTACGAGGCGGCATGCGGCATTGCACCACACCAAGCACCTGCGCACCAGCGGTGGCTCTGTCCGAGAGTCGCGCCCCGCTGCGTGAGTGGCGTGCGGAGATCGCTGTGCCGGTCTTCTTCTCGACAGTTCCCTCCAGCCGCATCGCACCTCCGGTCACTCCCCCTCCCCGCAGCTAGCGCTAAGCACACCCGCCGCTCCGCGGGCGTGTGACGTTGTGCCCGGCTGGCCACAATCGCCGGCGGGCACGGCGCGCTTCACACCGATCGTAGGTCACTCAACCGGGTGGCCGACCCGGCAACTCCGGTCGGATCACCGTGTACAAACGATGGGAGGATTCCATGTCTACTCGTACCTACTTGGCCGCCGCACTGTTCGCCGCGGCCATCCAGTCGCCGGCGCTTGGCCAGCAGAAGGTTCCGCAAGCGCTGGAGAGCTACAAGCCGCACGAAATCGTCGAAGCCGTCATTAGCGAAGGCGGGGCGCTCAAGCTTACCGGGGACCAGGTGAAGCGCCTCGACGACCTGCATCTGTCGGTGCGCGACGAACAGCACCATTGGGCCGAGCCTCCGGGGACCAAGGCACATAAGGCTCTCAAGATGAAGCCGATGATCTCTCAGGAGCGTGCTTACGGGGACGCATTGGCGATCCTGACCACCACCCAGCGGGAGCAACTCGGGCGGACGTTCGAAGCCCCCGGGTACGTGCCTACAGTTCCGTCGCTCGCCACGGCCGTACCGACCTCGCTCGAAGACCTCAAGCCGCACGAGATCGTCGAGGCATTTCTCGCTGAGCGCGAGACCCTCGGGTTGGGCGCACAGCAGGTCCTCGACCTCCATGCGCTTCACGTCGGCATCCAGGACGAGGCGCATCGCTACACCCGGAAGGCCCACGGCAGGGGCCCCGAGCACATGATGATGGAGCCCATGATCACGAAGCGGCGGGCATACAATGACGCGCTGTCGTACCTCACGCCCGCGCAGCAGGACGTCGCCGTCCGCCGGTTCCACGACCCAGCTTATCGGGCCCCGCGAAATGATGCGACCAAGTAGTGAACCACTTCTCGCGGTGGCGAGTCCCATGCGAGGGGCTCGCCCCGCACTACCGGGCGAGACGGCCCAAGGTCGGATGATGCACGGCCAATTCTTCTACTCGCGAATCGTTGCACAGGGCGCCAGGGCGGCCCTGGCGCTGCTGGCAATGTTACCAGCCGGTTCCCTCGGAGCGCAGGCGCGCCCCGATGCGCTCACCCTGCAGTGGGTGTACCGGCAGATCGAGGAGGGGACCCCGCGAATCGCTGCCGCGCTGGCCACCGCCCGCGCGGCCGAGGCGCGCATCGATCCGGCTCGCCGACCGCCCGACCCGGAGCTGCAGCTCGGCCTCATGAACCGGCGCCTGCCAGGCCTGGGATTGGACGACGTCCTGGGCATGAACCAGATCCAGCTCATGCAGATGATCCCAATCGCGGGGAAGCTCGGCCTGGCCGTACAGGTGGAGCGCGCACGCACCGCCGCCGCGGACGCGCGCGCTGAGGAGACCAGGTGGGAAGAGCGGGCCCGCGGCGCGATGGCGTTCTACGAGCTGTACGAGACGGACCAGTCCATCGCCGTGGCGCGCGAGACGCAGCGCCTCCTCCGCGATCTCGTCAGCACGACGAGCACGATGTACACCGTCGGCGAGGCCCGCCAGCCCGACGTGCTGCGCGCGCAGGTCGAGCTCGCCCGCATGACTGAGGACATCGTGCGCATGGAGGCGATGCGCGCCGGCACGGCGGCGCAACTCAACGCGGTGCTCGACCGTCCGTCCGAGTCGGCCATCGCCTCACCGACGCTGCCGTTCTTTCCCGAGCTGCCGTCACGCGACTCGCTCGAACGACTCGCGCTGGCGTACCGGCCGATGCTCAGAGCCGGTGGCGAGGACGTGCACGCCGCGGAGGCAGCCGAGCGCCTGGCGGGCCGCGAAATCTGGCCCGACCTCACGCTCGGCGTGCAGTACGGCTGGCGCCCGATGGAGGGCGGCACCGACCATATGCTGAGCCTGATGCTGGGCTTCCGCCTCCCGATTTGGGCCGGCAGCCGTCAGCTCGCGATGCGGCGGGAGACACGCGCCATGCGCGAGATGGCCGCGGCGGACCTGGCGGCCATGGCCGCCACGACGCGTGGGCGGGTGGGCGAGCTCGACACCGAGGTCCACCGGGACCGAACCCTGCTCCAGCTGTATCGGACGACGGTGCTGCCGCAGGCCGGCGCGACCGTCGGCTCGGCCCTGACCGCGTATCGGGTCGGGGGCGTGGACTTCATGACGCTGCTCGACGCGCGCATGAGCGAGAACCGCTACCGTCAGGAGATCGCACGGCTGGAAGCCGACTTGGGACGCGCGATCGCCGAGCTGGAGATGCTGGTCGGGCAGGAGCTGCTCGACCCCAACGCCGTACGGCAACCGGCCACACGCGGAGGCGATCAGTGATCAACGCGAGCGATATCCCCGGGACCGGCACGCTGCGGGCGGAGGACACGCCCTTCGGAACACCCCTTCGCGAGGCCCGACGGCGGTGGCTTCGGCTCGGCCTGTTCGCCCTCCTGCTGGTCGCTGCCGGCGCCGGGTCTTACCTCTTGACCCGAAAACCCGCGGCGGGCGCGGCCCCTTCGGGCCACGCGCACGGGGCGGCCCCGGTGGCGGACACCGCGCGTGACGTCATGCTGTCGGCGGCGAACGAGAAGAAGATTGGCGTCGTCTTCGCGCAGGCGGAGCTCGCTCCGCTCGCGCGCAGTGTGCGAACGGTCGGGCTCGTGACCTACGACGAGACCCGGGTCGAGACCATCGCCCCGCTGATCGACGGGCAGGTGGACCGGCTGTACGTGAACTTCACCGGCCAGGCCGTGCGGCGCGGTGATCCCCTGCTCAGCATCTACTCGCCGATGGTGGTGTCCACCGCCCAGGAACTCGTCCTCGCCAGGCGGCTGCGGGACGAGGTGGCGGGCGGAACGCCGGACGCGGTGCGCGGGGCCGAGGATCTCCTGGAATCCGCCCGGCGACGCCTGCTCTACTGGAACGTCCCCCCGGCTGAGGTGGAGCGACTCGAGCGCACCGGTGAGATCCGTAAGAACGTCACCCTGCGCTCGCCGGTGAATGGGGTGGTGATCGAGAAGGCCGTGCTCCCGGGGCAACGGATCATGGCGGGGGAGCCCGTCTACAAGATCGCCGACCTCGGCATCGTCTGGCTGGAGGGGCAGGTCTTCGAGCAGGACCTGCCGGCGGTCCGGCTCGGCCAGCAGGTGACGGCCGAGTTCCAGGCGCTCCCGGGCGAGGTTCGGGAAGGGCGAATCACCTACATCTACCCGACCCTCGATCCCGAGACCCGGACCGCCCGCGTCCGCGTCGTCCTGGCAAATGCGGACCTCCGTCTCAAGCCCGGGATGTACGCCACCTTCCGTTTCGACGCGCCGACGCCGCCCGTCATCAGTGTGCCTCGATCCGCCGTGCTCTCGACGGGCAAGCGCGATCTGGTGTTCGTGCGCGATCCCGATGGCACGCTCGCGCCGCGTGACGTGATTCTCGGCGTGGCCACGGACGACCGGGCAGAGGTGCTGAAGGGGATCACGCCGGGCGAGACCGTGGTCGCATCCGCGACGTTCCTGGTCGATGCCGAATCGAACCTCGGCTCGGCGATCGGCGGCATGGCGAACATGCCCGGAATGGACGTGAAGGAGGAGTCCCCGAGCCGCACAGAAACGGGGGCCCCGCCCAAGAAGAGCCGCTCACCGGCGCCGGCCAAGGAGTAGGCACCATGCTCAAGCGCGTGATCGACTGGTCGGTGAGCAACCTGCTGACCGTGCTGCTGTTCACCGCGGCGGCGGTCGGCGGAGGGATCTGGGCAGTGATGCACACATCGCTCGAGGCACTGCCCGACCTGAGCGACGTGCAGGTCATCGTCCAGGCGGATTACAACGAGCAGGCGCCTCGCATCGTGGAGGACCAAGTCACCTATCCCATCGCGGCCGAGATGCTCAAGGTCCCCGGCGCGAGGACCGTGCGGGGCTATTCGTTCTTCGGCGTCTCGTTCGTCTACGTGATCTTCGAGGACGGCACCGACCTCTATTGGGCCCGGACCCGGGTACTGGAGTACCTGAGCGGCATCAAGAGCAAACTGCCAACGACCGTGACGCCCTCGCTCGGTCCCGATGCCACCGGCCTTGGATGGGTCTATCAGTACGCGCTGGAAGACACCACCGGACGCATGAGCCTCGCGCAGCTCAGGAGCGTGCAGGACTGGTACCTCCGCTACGCCCTCACCGCGGTTCCCGGCGTGTCGGAGGTGGCGTCCCTGGGCGGCTACGAGAAGCAGTACCAGGTCGACCTCGATCCGGCCAAGCTGCAGGGCTACGGCGTTCCGATCACCGCGGTCATGGCCGCAATCCAGAACGCCAACTCCGATGTCGGCGCCATGGTCATGGAGCTTTCGGAGCGCGAGTACATGGTCCGCGGGCTTGGATACCTCAAGTCGACGACCGACATCGAGAACGTCGTGGTCGGGGCCACCGCGAACGGCACGCCGGTTCGGGTGGCGGAGCTGGGCCGCGTGAGCATCGGTCCCGCCGTGCGCCGGGGCATCGCCGAGCTCGACGGACGGGGCGATGCCGTCGGCGGCATCGTGGTGATGCGGTTCGGCGAGAACGCTCTCAAGACGATTCAAGGTGTCAAGGCGAAGCTGGAACAGGTCAAGGCGGGACTTCCGCCGGGCGTCGTCGTCACGACGGTGTACGACCGGAGCAATCTGATCGAACGGGCCATCGAGAATCTTCGGGGCAAGCTCCTGGAGGAGAGCGCCGTCGTCGCCCTCGTGTGCATCGTGTTCCTGCTGCATGCCCGATCGGCGCTCGTCGCGATCCTCACGCTGCCCATCGGCATCCTGATGGCGTTCGTCGCCATGCGCTGGGTCGGCGTGGGGGCCGACATCATGTCCCTCGGCGGCATCGCGATCGCGATCGGCGCGATGATCGACGGGGCGATCGTGATGATCGAGAACATGCACAAGCACCTCGAGCGCGCGATCGACGCTAAAGCTCCGCTGAGCCCCGGCGACGCGCCGTCCCGCCGCCTGGACGCGGGCGTGCTCACCCCACACGAGCGCTGGGAGTTGGTCAAGGTCTCATCCAAGGAGGTCGGCCCGGCGTTGTTCTTCTCGCTGCTGATCATCACGGTGTCCTTCCTGCCGGTCTTCACATTGGAAGGACAGGAGGGGCGGCTCTTCAAGCCGCTCGCCTTCACCAAGACCTTCGCGATGGCAGCCGCCAGCCTGCTGTCGGTGACGCTGGTGCCGGTGGCGATGGGGCTGTTCATACGTGGGCGGGTGTACCGGGAGCGGGCGAACCCGGTCAATCGGATGCTCCTCTCGCTGTACCGGCCGGTCATGAGGGCGGTGCTCCGCCACCGGTGGGGAGTGGTGGGAGCGGCCGCGCTTGTGCTGGTTCTCACCTGGATCCCCTGGGCCCGGACAGGGAGCGAATTCATGCCGCCGCTGGGCGAAGGCTCCATCCTCTTCATGCCAGTAACGCTGCCCGGGCTGAGCGTCGCGCGCGCGAGAGAGATCCTCCAGACTCAGGACCGCATCCTCAAAAGTTTCCCCGAGGTGGATCACGTGTGGGGGAAGGCGGGCCGGGCCACGACGGCCACCGATCCCGCCGGGCTCGACATGTTCGAGACCACCATCACCCTCAAGCCGGAGGGCGAGTGGCGGCCGGGGATGACCTCCGACCGACTGGTGGCGGCAATGGACTCCGCGGTCCGGCTTCCGGGCATCACCAATGCCTGGACCATGCCGATCAAGGCGCGCATCGACATGCTGGCCACGGGGATCCGAACGCCGGTTGGGATCAAGCTTTTCGGCCCCGATCTCGGCGAGCTCGAGCGCCTTGGGAAGCGAGTCGAAGAAGTCGTTCAGACCGTTCCCGGCACCCGAAGCGCGTTCGCGGAGCGCGCGGTCTCCGGCTACTACCTGGACATCGATATCGACCGGGCCGCGGCGGCCCGGCACGGACTCAACGTGGGCGACGTGCAGGCCGTCATCGCGACCGCGGTCGGTGGGATGACGATCACCCAGACGGTGGAAGGGCGGGAACGCTACGGGGTGCGGATCCGCTACCCCCAAGAGCTCCGCGACACACCCGAGAAGTTGGCGTCGGTACTGATTCCGACCGCTCACGGACTGGGCGTCGCCGTCGCGACGACTGGAGCGGCGGGGGGCATGGGCGCCGCGGCCATGCCCGCTGCCCGGGGCTCCTACGTCCCACTCGGTCAGGTCGCGAGCATCCGTAAGGTGGCGGGTCCGATGGTGGTGCGGACCGAGGATGCACTCCCGACCGCGTGGGTCTATGTGGACGTCGTCGGCCGGGACATCGGGAGCTACGTCGCCGAGGCGGAGCGTCGCGTGGCGGAGCAGGTCACGCTGCCCCCTGGCTACACGATCGCCTGGAGCGGCCAGTACGAGTACATGCAGCGGGCCGCGGCCAAGCTCCGGCTGGTGGTCCCCGCCACGCTGGCGATCATCTTCCTGCTGCTCTACTTCAACTTCCGGAGCGTGGGTGCGACGGCCATCGTGATGCTCTCCTTGCCGTTTGCGCTGGTGGGTGGGATCTGGTTCATCTGGCTGCTGGGCTACAACTGGTCGGTCGCCGTCGCGATCGGATTCATCGCGTTGGCCGGCGTCGCGTCCGAGACCGGGGTCATCATGCTGATCTATCTGGATCACGCATGGAAAGCGCGAGAAGCGCGCCCGGGCCGGCCCACACTCCGCGATCTCTACGAGGCGGTCATCGAAGGGGGGGTCGAACGGGTGCGGCCGCTGATGATGACAGTGACCGCCATCATGGCCGGCCTGTTGCCGATTCTCGCAGGAAGCGGCACGGGGGCCAGTGTTATGAAGCGAATTGCCGCCCCCATGGTTGGAGGCATGATCAGCACGACCGTCCTGACCCTTCTCGTCATCCCGGCGATCTACTCGCTGTGGAAGGAGCGCCAGGTGCGGGGGCGTGAGGCGATGGGTGCCGTTGGGGACGTATTGCCTGGAGGTCTCGCCGACCGTCTCGTTCGTGGATAACGTGACATGCAAGCGTCTAACCGTATCTGCCGTCCCTGCCGCTACGCTCGCTGCGCCGCGGGGCTAGGCTGGGGCGCCGAAGCCCTGGATGCGACCCCGATGAAGCGGTTGTAGATCGCGGCGACCAGCCAGAATGTCACTGCGGTACCACGAGCCCAGCAGACCAGGCGACGGGTTGCCGCGCGGCCGACACATTGACTGTACCAGGCCCGGGATGAAAAATGCTGAGGTTCCCGCGCTTCGCTAATCCTTAGAGTTGCGTCCGTCGCAGCAGCTGCGCGTTGACTGCTACGATCACCGTGCTGAGCGACATGAGCACCGCTCCGATCGCTGGCGACAGCAGAATGCCCGCACGGGCCAGCACGCCGGCAGCGAGGGGAATGGCAATCACGTTGTAGCCGGTCGCCCACCAGAGGTTCTGGACCATCTTCCTGTAGCTCGCGCGCGAGAGCGCAATGATACGGGGGACGTCTCGCGGGTCGCTCCGGACCAGCACGATGTCGCCCGCCTCGACGGCGACGTCCGTTCCGGCCCCGATCGCGATGCCCACGTCGGCCGTGACCAACGCGGGCGCGTCGTTGACCCCATCGCCCACCATGGCGACACGCTTGCCTTGCCGCTGCAGCTCCTTGATCTTCGCCGCCTTCTCCTCGGGCAGCACTTGGGCCAGGACCGTGTCGATGCCGAGCTGCCTGGCCACGGCGTCGGCCACCGCCCTCGCGTCGCCGGTGAGCATCGCGACCTCGATGCCCAGCTCGTGCAGGCGACGGACGGCTTCCGGCGACTCCGGCCGGATGGCATCCGCGACGGCGAACCCTGCCAGGACGCGCTGCCCCTCCAGGAGATAGACCACACCCTGCCCCTGAGCGGCGGCCGTCCCGGTGAAGTCGGCGAATGCGGCCGGCAAGGGAACGGCGAGCCGGCGGAGCAGGTTCGGCCCGCCGACGGCGAGCCGCCGTCCATCAATGACGCCCTGGACCCCGTAGCCGGGGATGGCCTCGAACCCAGTGGCGGGCGGGATCTCGATCCCGCGCTCACGGGTGCTCGTCACCACCGCCCGCCCGACGGGATGCTCGGCATCCTGCTCAAGTGCGGCGGCGAGGCGCAGCGCATCCGTCTCGTTCAATCCCCCGTCGGTACGAATGCCAACGACCCGGTGCTCGCCCAATGTGAGCGTCCCGGTCTTGTCGAACACCACGGTGGTGAGAAGTCGCGCCTCCTCGAGGCCCCGCCGATCGCGCACCAGGAGGCCGTTGCTGGCGCCCAGCGTCGTCGAGATCGCGATCACGAGCGGCACCGCGAGGCCCAGCGCGTGGGGGCAGGCGATCACGAGCACCGTCACGAGCCGCTCGACGGCGAACGCGGCATCCGCACCCGCGGCCACCCACCCGGCGAAGGTGAGGGCGCCCGCTCCCAGAGCTATCATCGTGAGCCAGAAAGCCGCGCGGTCCGCGAGGGCCTGCGCCCGACTCCGGGACTGCTGCGCCTGCTCGACCAGCCGCATGATGCCGGCGAGCATCGTTTCCTCTCCCGTCCCGGTCACCTGAACCCGCAGGGACCCCGCCTCGTTCACGGTACCCGCGATCACGCCGTCGCCGGCGTTCTTCTCCACCGACCTGGACTCGCCCGTGATCATCGACTCGTTGATGCTGCTGTGACCCTCGGCGACGGTGCCGTCCACCGGGATACGTGCGCCAGGGCGGACCAGGACCAGGTCGCCCGGCTGCAGCGCTGCGACCGGCACCTCCTCCTCCCGCCGTGCAGTGGTCTCCCCCACGATTCGCACGGCCGTATCGGGCAGCAGCTTCGCGAGCTCGGCGAGCGCCCCTCGTGCCTGCGCGATCGAGCGCATCTCGATCCAGTGCCCGAGCAGCATGATCGTGACGAGCGTCGCGAGCTCCTCCCACAGCGGCATGCCCGCGTAGCCGAGCGTTACAGCCAGGCTGAACGCGAAGGCCACCGTGATGGCGAGCGCGATCAGCGTCATCATCCCCGGGAGCCGGGCCCGGAGTTCGTGCCACGCGCCTTCGATGAAGGGCCGGCCGCCATAGAGGAACACTGCGGTGCCCATCACGGGTGGGATCAGGTGGCCACCCGGAAACTGCGGCGGCGTGTACCCGAAGGCCTGGGGGAGCATGTGTCCCCAAATGAGGGTCGGGACCGTGAGGGCGAGCGAGAGCCAGAACTTGTCGCGGAACATCGCGACCGAGTGGCCGGCGTGCTTGTCGTGCGCGCTTGCGGCATGACCCTGGTCCCGCGATGCCTGCTCGTGATGATGATCGTGCATGACGATTCTCCTCACTCGGCCAGGTGGCCGCGGTGCATCTCGACGCTAAGGCATGCAGACGGAGCCCCTGAGGATAACTTCACGGCAGTTTAGTGACCGTTTCATGGGGCTGCATACATCATATCTCCACCTATCTCCGCAGATCGACGTCGTACTCGCGGTTCCGCACGCGGACGTCGGGGGGGGGATCATGACACATCCCATGAAGCACACGGTATTCGTTCTCCTACTGCTCGCCTCCACCACAGTCCCGATTCAGGCACAAGGCCCCTGGGCGGGCTCACTGACCGCGGGTTGGTCAGGCACGGGAGGGTACAGCCTTTACTGGAACGACGGCGCAATACTCACCATTCGTGGGTCAGTCTGGCGCCGAGTCGGAAGCCGCCTCGATCTCGGGGTGGACGGCGCCTGGCACCACTTCGGCCAGGACGTAGAGAGCTTTGGGGGGGAGGAGACGCTCACCATCGTGGCAAAGCCGACCGCGTGGGACGCGTCGGTGGCACTCCGCTGGCGCGTGTCGGATCAAGGAGGTGTGCGTCCCCGGGCGACGTTCGGGCTCGGTGTGATTAAGCGGCGAGCTAGACTGGAAGAGACCAGCCGGCTCCCGGACGGCACGGTGACCTCTGGCCCCACCGAGTTCACCAGCTCGCCGGGGATCGAACCGCTCGCCACGCTGGGAGCAGGCATCGAGGTCGGTCCGCCGGAGGGTCACCTTGCCCTCATGCTGGGTGGCCGGTTGGGCATTTCCCTCCACGATCCTTTCGATGACGGCGCGGGCTGGGCGAGCCTGATATCCCTAATCGGGGGTGTAGCCGTGCATTGAAATCGGCCGGGAGGGGAAGGGTAGCGTGAACAGCTCTCAGTCGTGAGCGGGGTGACCTCGGCGCCATCGGCGTTCATCACGGAAACATGGGTCTCAGCAGCCGACGACAAACTGGTGAAGGCGATCCTCGTCCCATCCGGTGGCCAGGCCGGAAGCGTCGCGTGCTCAGTGGTGAGCTGAGTAATCGCGCTGCCGTCAGGGTTCATCACGTAGACTTCGCTTCTTCCTGAACTCGTGGCGACGAAGGCGATCTTGTCGCCATCCGGCGACCAAGCCGGGCGGATGGCGAAGTAGTCGCCACTGGTCAGTTGGGTTGGTACACTTCCGTCGGCGTTCATCGCGAAGATGTGATCGCGGCCCCCCCGGGTGGACGAGAACGCGATCTTCTGCCCATCCGGTGACCATGTCGGCCCGGCGTCGTCCGTTGGATTGTTGGTGAGGTTTACGAACGTCGCGCCGTCGGCACTCAGTAGGTACACCTCGCCGTTCCAGGCGAGCGCAATTGGGCAAGCGATCACCGAGCCGTCGCGCCTGAGCTGCTGGATCACCTCCGTGGAATCGGTCGAGCTGTAGACAGCGACGAGGGGGTCGGCGACGTAGGAATCCTTGTCATTCGGGTGGGGGAGCAGATACCACACGGCGAACAGATGGCGGCAATCGGAAACTAGTCCAGGTTCTCCAGTGGTAGGGCCGCCGGAGGCGGCCCGTGGTCTACTGATCAATCATCGAGGTAGTTGAATGGGCTGTCGGCCGGGGTCATCCATAGAAACCCCTCGACGCTGAAGTCCGTGGGGCCGATCCCATCGGGTGCCGGCAAGGGATTGTACTTAGCGGTGATCACCTTGTTCAGGCACGGTGCGAAGATAGTCTCATCGAGCTGACAGCCATCGGTCCCATCGTAGTCGAACACGTTCGTGGTCAGTGCGTCGTACTGCGCCAGATCGAAAGTCAACGTGCCCACGCGACGGTTGGTCGTGCCGAGGGTCGCCGCGTCGATGGCGTAGGCCGTCACGATACCTGAGGCATCGCTACCGAACGTCGGCGTGCCATCCTTGGAGTTGATAAAGGTTGTTCCCTGTACGTTCTCCTTATTGCCCAGGGACAATGTGCGGGTTAACCGCCCCGCGGGGTCGGCCGGTGACGCCGGACAGCCCCCCGCGGGGAAACTGGTGAAGCAGGACGAGATGGGTTCGAGCACTACCTCGATGGCGGCGCTGGCCCCAATGCAGTGCGGATGGGGCTTGGTCAGACTTCCACTCGTGCCCTTGCCCTGCGCGTTGTACCACTTGCCGTTCACGCACGTACCGGGGCCGGCTGGCGGATGGCCGGGAAAGTTGGCCGGGCCGCTCGTGATCACGCCGGAACCTCCCCCACCAGCCGCCACCCGGAATGACCCGAAGACATGCGCGTTCACCCCGGGGAGGCGGTCGCCAGTGTCGGTCAGCTCGAAGGCCGGCGTCGGGGAGGTGGTGGGGACGTCGGGACTACAGGCCAGGGCGAGGGCCAGGCCGAGGACGGGCCAGCGGCGCATTGTGGTCTCCGGTGCTAGGGTTGTCTGCGGTGCACTACGTCACGGTATCTGGAGCGGCCAACATCCCCTGGGGAGCGACACCGAGAACGGGACCTCGGCCCACCATGCAGCATCTCCAAGGCGATCAGCGTGAGCCCCGCCACCCACTTCGCCAACACGGCGAGTGGCACAATGGCTATCGGCATGCGTGCGGCGCCACGCGCGCACACCACAGCTGCGGCCCGCACCGCCCGCCATGCGCTTGGCATGTGCCGGAATTCCCAGGGTAGGTAGTTCGAGCGTGGGCCGTACGGTGAAACGCATTAAAGGCTTCCGTCGGGGTTGACCTGAACTGGGCCGTCGTGTGCCTCCTTCTTGGAGACGGACTCCACGGTGGGGTTTGCGACTCGAGCCGTGAGTACCGCTCTACCAGACGTCTACGCGGGCGGTTCGGCACCGACCCCGGCCTGTTCAATCGACCCGCTTCCGAATACGCCGGCCGCCGGTGAGCTTCGCCCGCTTAGTTGCAGAATCAGCCCCATGTCGTCGCGATGCTCCTGCGCCGGTGGTCGGGATCTCCGGCGGAGGCAAGTGGATGACCCGCCCTAGCGCGGCCTACTTGTCAATCACACCTTTGGGTAGGGGCCCGGCTGTGACGCTGCCTCCCCTTCAGCCGTCCTCCACGGGAAAATCGATCTCATCAATTTGGGGCGAGGTCCTCACGTGGCCTAGGAGGCTCCCGGCATGCCCGCGGCGAATCCGTCCGAGCTGTCTACACTCCTCCACGCTCCTACCGAAGCGGCGCGCGAAGACGCATGGGCCGCTTTTCTCCGCGCTTATACCGACGACATCCTCCGGGTCGTGCGCTCTCTCGGCGGCGACCACGACCTGCTCATGGACCGCTACACCTTCGTGCTGGATCGCCTGCTCGAAGACGACTGCCGCCGGCTGCGGGGATACGCGCGACCCGGGGCGGGACCGTTCGCACTGTGGCTCGTCGTCGTGGTGCGTCGACTGTGTCTCGATCATCATCGTCATCGGTACGGCCGGTCCCGCGAGTCCGCCCCTCCCGAGGAGCGTGCGGGCCGGCGCCGGCTTGCGGACCTGGTGTCCGATGAGATGGATACCGCGCTGCTCGCCGCGCCGACGGCCGCCGCCCCTGACGCGGTGCTCGCCCGCTCCGAGCGCGCGCGAGCGCTGGCGCAGGCGATGGAGGAGCTGCCGCACCGTGACCGACTGTTGCTCCGGCTCCGCTTCTCTGAGGACCTTCCCGCCCGTGAGATCGCCAGGCTCATGGGCTTCCCCACGCTGTTTCACGTCTACCGGCGGCTAGACAAGGTGCTCGGCGCCCTGCGGGGCGCCCTCGAGGCGCGCAGCGTGCGGGAGGCGGAGGCATGAAGCCGCAAACGTGCACTCTTCGTCCGTCTTGTCTTGCAGTCACGCGATGTGACGGGGAGGAGCCATGATGAGCGAGCCACAGCCATCGGATGCGCACTTCGAGGTCGAGGAGCTCGTCGGCTATGCGGGCGGCACCCTCTCCCCAGCCAGCCGGGAACGGGTGGAGCGTCACCTCGCCGACTGCGAGGAGTGCACCTCGGAGGTCGCTGCGGCAGTACGCTTGCGGCCGCCAGCTCGCGCGCCGAGACGGCGGCTCGCGGTAGCGGCTGCTGCCGCGGCCGTGGTGGGAATCGCCCTGCTGGGGCCTGGCCTGGTCCACCGCACTCCGGCGGGCCCACGGGTCAGGGGCACCGAGGCGCAGCCTTCCGTCGCCGTCCTCTCGCCGGCGAACGGTGCGGTGCTGCACCAGCCCCCGGACCTCACTTGGCGCCCAGTCGCGGGTGCGACCGCATATCGGGTAACGGTGAGCCGAGCCGACGGCGATTCTGTGTGGGCCACGGCCACGCGGGATACGAGCGTCAGCGCGTCGGACGCGCTCGCGCGTTCGGGGCCGGGTCTTTACTACTGGTACGTCGACGTCCTGCTCGGCGACGCGCGCTCGATCGCCGGCTCGGCACACGAGTTCCAGCTCGAGCCGTGATCCCGCCAGGGCGACTCGGTTGCGCCATCGTCGCCCTGCTTCTCCAGACGGGCTGCCGGTCGCAGTCCGTCTCGACCACGAGACAGCAGGCCGGCGCTGCTGCCCCATCCGCCGCGTACTCAGACTCCGCGCTGGCTTCGATACCGCTCGACTCACTGGTCGCGCGCGGTGAGCAGGTCTATCTCCGCGGCGAGCTGGATAGCGCGAGCACGCTCTGGAACGCGGCGCTCGCGCGGAGCCGGGCACAGCACGATTCCGTCCTCGAGGCGCGCTCGCTCACCTGGCTCGGCCTCGCGGCATGGCGTCGAGGCGACTACCGCGCAGCCCGCCGGCTAGGCGAGGAGGCGCTGGCCCTCAAGCGCCGCCTGGCCCTCGACGCCGACCTCTTCAAGTCCTACAACGCCCTCGGGCTCCTCGCCTGGAACGAAGGGCGCCTCTCCGACGCCACCGAGCTCTTCGGGCGCGCCTCCGCGGCCGCCCGTGCCATGGCCGACCTCAAGGGCATCGCCTCGGCCTCTGGCAACCTCGCGCTGGTCGAGACCGAGCTGGGCCAGTTCGAGGAGGCGCGGCGAGGGTTCGACTCGATGCGGGTCGCGGGCAGGACACTGGCGGATGCGCGCATCGAAGGGAACGCGCTCACCAACCTGGGAATGCTCGCCGTCCGCGTCGGCGATCCTGCGAGCGCCATCCCCCTGCTCGAGCAGGCCCGGGTGCGCTACGGCTCAATCGGATACGCCACCGGCGAACAGAATGCGCTGGGACAGCTGGGCACCGCCTACGCCGCGCTGGGGCAGCCTCATCTCGCCCTCGCCGCGCTCGACAGCGCGCTCCAGTTGTCCCGGCGTCAGGGGCTCCGGCAGGAAGAGGCGAGCAACCTGGAGGCGATGGCCCAGCTGTACCGCGACGCGGGCGACGTGCAGCGCGCGCTCGATCTGTACGCCCGCGCCGAGCCGATCAATCGAGAACTGAATCTCACCGTCGAGGCAGGAGCGGATCTGCGGAGCCAGGCCGAGATCCACGGGGAGCTCGGGGCCATGGAAAAGGCGTCGGCCGCAGCCAGCGAGGCGCTCGGCACTCATCGGGCTGCCGGTGCGCGGTTCGAGGAGCTGTCCGATCTCCTGCTGCTGGCCGACCTCGCGGCTCGATCGAATGACGCGCCCGTATCAGCGCAACGCCTGGCCGAGGCGCGAAGACTCGCCCGCGCGTTGGGCGTTCGTCGGGCCCGGGCCGAGGTGGCTCTGGCGGAGGCGCGAATCGCAGACCGAGCAGCGGACCCGGCGCGCGTCCTCAGGGCGCTGCGCGATGCGCGTGCCGATCTCGCCGACGGCGGATACGGCATCGAACAGGAGGCGCTCAGGCTCGAGGCGCGCGCGCTGGCCAGGCTTGGACGTCTCGATTCCGCCGCTGCCGTGGGACGCCAGGCGCTTGCCGCGCTGGAACGGGTGCGCGGCAACTATGGGTCGGGCGTGCTTCGCACGAGCTACCTGGCCGGAAAGCAGGGCGCCTACGCGGACCTCGCCGAGGTGCTCCGGCGTCTGGGCAGGACCGCAGAAGCATTCGAAGTGGCCGATGCGGCGCGCGGGCGCGCGTTGGTGGAGGGACTGGCGTCCTCACAAGCGTCCAGCGCGGCGGCCGGCGCGTCCAGCCGCCCTCTCCGGGAAGGCGACCAGCTCCTTCGCGAGATCGATGCGCTGAACGAGCGGGTCCGGGCCGCGGAAGGGGATGCCGCACAATCCACCGATGCTGGTGCCGTATCTCGTATCGGCTTCCTGAGGGACCGACTGGCGGCCGAGCGGAGGGCGTACGAGGAGCTCGCGATCCGGATCAGCGAGGTAAGCTCGCCCGGCACTTCCCTGCTTGGCGCCGCCCGAGTACCAGCCACCGTGATCCTCGCCCACCTGCAGCCCGATGAGGCACTGCTGGAGTATCAGATCGGGCGCGATTCGCTCCTCATCTTCGTCGGCCGGCACACCGGCCTGTCCGTCCAACCGGTTCCATTGCCGCCTGGCGGACTTCGGGGGGGGGTGCGACTTGCGCGGGAGCTTGTCGCCCGGCGTGACGCCGGACTCACCCGGGCGCTACCCGTCCTCGGCGCTCTCGGTGAGATCCTGATCGCGCCGGTGCGCCGGGCAGGGGCGTTGGAAGGCGTCAGGCAGCTTGTCGTCGTGCCACACGGCGTTCTCACCTATCTCCCGTTCGCAGCGGTCACGGACGCCGCGACGGGAAGGTTCCTCATCCAGGATTTCACTCTGGTCACGCTGCCGTCCGCCGCGTCGCTCGTCGCATTGCGCGAAGACTCGAGGACGGAGGATCTCCGGGCACAGGCATCGGTTCTGGCGCCGGTTCCCGACCGGCTCCCGGGAACGGCCCCCGAGGCGCTGGCCGTCGCGCGTGCGCTGCGCGGTGCTCGGCTCGCCGTGGGGCGCAGGGCCGACGAGTCGGCCGTGCGCGCTGCCCTCGCAGAGGGTGGCATCGTCCACCTGGCCACGCACGGTGAGCTCAACCCGCGAAATCCGATGTTCTCGAGGCTCGAGACCGCCGAGGGCTCAGGCCAGGACCCCGCCAACGACGGCCGCCTCGAGGTGCACGAGATCCTCGGCCTCCGCATCCGGAGCCCGCTGGTCTTTCTCTCGGGATGCGAGACCGGGCTCGGCGCCGCGTGGAGCAGCGACTTCGCGCCGGGCGAGGACTTCGCGACCCTTGCGCGGGCGTTTCTCTATGCCGGGGCGCGGAATGTGGTTGCGACCCTGTGGCGGGTCGACGATACGGGCGCGGCGGAGCTCGCTACGCGGTTCTACCAGCATTTCCCCGCCGGGCCGGCCGCCGAGGCGCTGGCGTCGGCGCAGCGGGCGCTGCTCGCGGATCCACGCTGGCGGGCGCCTTACTACTGGGCAGGGTATGTCGTGAGCGGCGAAGCCACGGTCGGGGTCCGGGCGCAAAAGGGCAGCACCCTGTCCGTCAAGTGAGATAGCAGGGCTCTTCTGACGTTCATCGTCATCCGCAGAACCGAGGGGGTCGTATGGCAGCCGTGCCGACGGTGGGGCGTTGGGCCGTGCGGGTGTTCACCGCGGTGGTGCTCCTGGCGCTCGCCTGCACCGAGCCCCAAAGCACCGAGCCCGACATTGCGGGGCCCGCGTTCGCCAAGGTCGGTGGGGGCGATCCCACGGTCACCAGCGCGAATCCGTCGGAGGCGCCCCAGGATTCCACCCTCGACGTCCACGTCCTCGGTACCAACTACGACCAGGGCTCGAAGGTCGATTTCGCCCGGGCCGGGGTGGTGGACCCAAAGCTCCACGTCAACTCCACGGCGTACCTCTCGAGCACCGAATTGGTGGCCAACGTCAGCGTCGCCGCAGACGCCGCTCCCGTCTTCTACGATGTCATGGTGACGAAATCGACTGGGAAGAAGGGAATCGGGACGGAGAAGTTCGCGGTGCTGGTTCCGGTGGAGCTGCTGAGTGCACCCTCCGGATTCTCGGACGTGCAGGGGGTAAGCGACAACGGACTGGTGGCTGGAAGAACTAGCACCTCATGTGGTCCCAGCTGGGCCCCCGCGGTGTGGGATCAGTTTGGGCAGCTCACCGCGTTGCCCGCGCTGCCCGGCACCTGCGGTGGCATAGCCCACGACGTCAACAGCGCCGGAGTTGCGGTAGGGGCGGTCTACATCGGGTCGAGCACTTCCAGCGACGTGCAGTGGGTGCCTTCCGGAGGATCCTACCAGATCCAACAACTCCCACGGCTCCCAGACGGATCGCTGGCGGGCGTGTGGGATATCAACGAGGCCGGATCCATGGTCGGCGCAAACACCGCGTCGTTCTGGTCGGCATCTACCGGCTGGCAGATCCTGCCTCGGCCAGCAGGAGCGACGTCCTGCCTGGGCGAGATCTCCCTCAACGACGCGAATGCCATCGTCGGCTCCTGCACGATCGCCGGACAGCAGAAGGCCGTGTACTGGGCATCACCGACGGCGTCGCCGGTGCTGCTGCCGGTGGCCGTAGGCGGCAGCCGTGCCAGCGCATGGGACATCAACAACGCCGGCGTGATCGTCGGCTACACCGCCATCGGCACGCGCAAGACCGTGAACCGGGCGACCCGATGGATGCCTTCGGGCGGCGGCAGCTGGACCGTGGAATTCCTTTCTGATTTGGGGACGGGCAGCACAGCCGAAGCCATCAACCAAGCAGGTCAGATCGTCGGAAGTGTAGACGCCCATGGCAATCGTCCCGCCTTCTGGGACGCGAACGGGATGCTACGGCAGCTGGAAGGAACGGGCGAGGCCCGTAGTCTTTCCGAACTCGCTGCGGGTCCGGTGGTCGCGGGATATGTCGCGAATGCCGGGAGCAAGGTCGCCGCGCTTTGGCGGCCCTGAGGGGGGACCAACTCAACTCCGGGGCACCGCGACCAGACTCCGCCGGCTCGTGGGGGACCAACCAGATCCCCTCGATGTTTATCACGCCGGGGTCGCCGACGAGGATGGTGTCCGAGCGGCTGATCTGCTGGAGCCACGGAGGTTCAGGCAGCCGCAGGTTGACCGCCTTAGGCCGCTCAACCGCAGGTCGATGTGCAGGTCAATTACCCAGCTACGTACCCAGACCTCACACAGCTGCTGAAGACGAAAAACCTCACCGACGCTGAGATCGATGAGGTTCTTGAACTTAGCCGATGGGCCTGGGTAGAGTTGAACTACCGACCTCACGCTTATCAGGCGTGCGCTCTAACCACCTGAGCTACAGGCCCGGAAGAGCACGCAAGCTAACCTACCACCCAGCCCGGTCAAGCCGCGAAGCCGCTCCCTTCCCTCAACGTTCCTCGTCCTCTTCGAAGTCCTCGAATTCTTCCAACTCCTCGTCGTCGAATTCCTCCTCGTCGTCGAGGTCGTCTTCGTCGTCCAGGTCCTCGTCATCATCCTCGTCGTCGAAGGTGAACCCATCGTCCTCGAACTCGTCGTCGTCTTCGTCGAACTTCCGACGCAGGGTCGTTCCTTCGACCGACGTCTCCCAGGCCAACATGATGTCCTCCGCCATCGCGAGAGAGTATATCGGGCCTTCAGGACGCGTCTGCCACCCGGGCGGCCCGGGCGGCCTTCTTCCGATCGTTCGCCGTGAGGACCCGCTTACGCAGGCGGATCGTTTTCGGCGTGACCTCGATCAGCTCGTCTTCCTCGATGTACTCGAGGGCGTACTCGAGCGTAATCTGGCGGGGCGGCTCGAGGATGACGTTCTCGTCCGATGCCGTCGTCCGCATGTTGCTGAGCTTCTTTTCCTTCGTCACGTTGACGTCCATATCGCCAGGACGCGAGCTCTCCCCCGCGATCATCCCCTCGTATACCAGATCCCCAGGGGTGACGAACATCTGCGCCCGCTCCTGCAGGTTGCCGAGCGCGAACGCGACCACCGACCCCTCGCGGTCGGCCACCATGACCCCGCGCTTCCGGCCGGCCAGCGGGCCGGCCCACGGACCGTAGTCGAGAAAGCGGTGATGCATGACGCCGTTGCCACGCGTGTCGGTCAGGAACTCCGACCGGTAGCCGAACAGGCCACGAGCGGGAATCCGGAAGGTGAGACGCACCATCCCCTGCCCCGGATTGCGCATCTCGGTCATCTCCGCCCGGCGCGGCCCCAGCTTTTCCATGACCACGCCCATGTAATCCTCGGCCACGTCGATGGTCAGCTCTTCGTATGGCTCGAGCCGCTCGCCATCCGGGCCGAGTCGCGTGATCACCCGGGGGCGGGACACCTGAAACTCGTAACCCTCACGTCGCATGGTTTCCATCAGAATGCCGAGGTGCAGCTCGCCACGGCCGGACACGCTGTGGGTGTCAGGCGTGTCGGTCTCCTCGACCCGTAGCGCGACGTTGCGCTCCAGCTCGCGGAACAGCCGGTCACGAAGCTGCCGGCTGGTGACGTACTTTCCGTCTCGCCCCGCGAACGGCCCGTTGTTCACGATGAAGTCCACCGAGATCGTGGGTTCCTCCACCGCGATGCCGGCCAGCCGCTCCGGCGCATCCACGGTGGTGAATGTCTTCCCGATCTCGATCGTCTCGAAGCCGGAGAGCGCCACGATGTCGCCCGCCGCGGCCTCGTCGACCTCGACCCGGTTGAGTCCGTCGAACGTGTAGAGCCTGGTCACCTTGTTGCGCTCGAAGCCCTCTTCAGTGACGGGACCCGGCTCGCCCAGCGGCAACAGCGCGACCTGGTCGCCGACCCGCACCTGTCCCCGCTCGATTCGACCGATGGCGATCCGCCCCAGGAAGCTCGAGAAGTCGAGCGTCGACACCAGCATCTGGAAGGGCCCGGCGGGATCGCCCTTGGGCGGCGGAACGTGATCGAGGATGGCCTGGAAGAGCGGCGTGAGGTCCTTTCCCGGATGCTCGAGCTCGGTCGTGGCGGTCCCGGCGCGGCTCGACGTATACAGGAAAGGCGCGTCGAGCTGCTCGTGGGTGGCCTCGAGGTCGATGAAGAGCCCCAGGACTTCGTCATGGACCCGCAATGGCTCGGCGTCGGAGCGGTCGATCTTGTTGATGGCGACGATCGGCCGAAGCCCGAGCGCCAGCGCCTTGCGGGTGACGAACCGGGTCTGCGGCATCGGACCTTCGGCCGCATCCACCAGGATCAGCACGCCATCCACCATCCGAAGAATCCGCTCGACCTCGCCGCCGAAATCGGCGTGACCCGGGGTATCGACGATGTTGATCTTGACCCCGTGCCAGCGAACGGCCGTGTTCTTGGCGAGGATCGTGATCCCCCGCTCGCGCTCCAGCGGGTTCGAATCCATCACCCGCTCTTCGACCTGCTGGTTGGCGCGGAACGCGCCGGCCTGGCGAAGCATCTGATCGACCAGCGTGGTCTTGCCGTGGTCTACGTGAGCGATGATGGCCAGATTCCGGATCAAGCTGCGGTTCCTTACCCCGACGGGAGACAACACGTAAGGCCCGACTTGCCGGGCCTCAGCGGCGCATATATAGACTAGGCCGTCCCGGGCCGCAAGAAGGAACTTCCGAGTGGGGTGGGCGACTTTCAGCCGTGCCGGTGTCCGTGGTGGGAATGGGCTCCTGGCGCCTCGGCAACCACTCGCGCCTCCTCGCACTCGTCGCTCATCTCGAGCTGAATCGTGACGTGCGCGATGCCGAGCTCGGAGAGCCCGTTTCGGATGCCATCGAGGACTCCAGGGTGCGCGTCCAGGTCGGGCACGATGGCGTGACCGCTCATCGCGATGACGCCGCTCACCACGGTCCAGACGTGCAGGTCATGCACACCCGTGACCCCCGGAACCCCCAGCATCCGCCGCTCGACCTCGCGCATCGACACATGAGGCGGAACCGAGTCGAGCAGGATGTCGGTGCTCTCGCGAATGAGCCGCCAGGCGCCGACTAGGATCAGCAGAGAGAGGAGGACGGAGGCGATCGGGTCGGCCACGGTCCACCCCGTGAGCCGGACGACCAGTGCCGCCGCCAGGGCGCCCACGGAACCGAGCGCGTCGCTCATGACATGCAGGTACGCCCCGCGGGCGTTGAGGCTCCCTTCTCGCGAGGCATGCAGGATCGCCATGCTCACGAGATTGACGACCAGACCGGCCGCGGCCACCGCGAGAAAGAGCCCGGCTTGGATGGGGTGGGGCTGCTGGATCCGGTGGATGGCCTCGACCACGACCCATCCGGCAATCCCGAAGAGCGCGGCGCCGTTGACCAGCGCCGCGAGAATTTCCCAGCGGAGATAGCCGTAGGTCTTCTTGTCGTCGGCGGGGCGCTGCGCGATCCAGGCCGTGACGAGCGACAGACCGAGAGCGCCAACGTCGGTGAGCATGTGCCCGGCGTCGGCCAGCAGCGCGAGCGACCCGCTCAGCCACCCGCCCACCGCCTCGAGCACCATGAACGTGCCGGTGAGACCGAGGACGATCCAGAGCCGCGGCAGCGGGGTTGCAGGTCCCCGGCCCAGATGAGCGCAGTCGCCTTGCCGTGTGGCCATGGTAGAAATCTACGCCGGCGGCGTGATCCGCGTTCGCACCGCTTCCGCGTGCCCGAACAGGCCTTCCGCCTCGGCAAGCGCGATGATCGCGTCGGCATCGGCGGCGAGCCGGGCCCTGGTGTATCTGATCACGCTCGTCCGCTTCACGAAGTCGTACACGCCGAGCGGAGAGGCGAAGCGCGCGGTGCCACCGGTCGGGAGGACGTGGCTGGGTCCCGCGATATAGTCGCCCACCGGCTCCGGCGTATCGTCCCCCAGAAAGATTGCGCCTGCATGACGCACCGATTGCGCGATCCGTTCCGCCCCCTCGGCGACAACCTCCAGGTGTTCGGGCGCTCGGCGGTTGGCCACCTCGATCGCGTCTCGCATCTGGGGCACCAGTACGATCACGCCGTTTCGCGCCAGCGACTCGCGCGCGATGTCGGCGCGCGGCGCGCGGCCCAGCGCCTCCTCCAGCGCCGCGGGCAACGCATCGGCGAGACCGGCATCGGTCGTGACGCACCAGCACACGGCGTCCTGATCGTGTTCCGCCTGCGCGATCAGATCAGCCGCCACCCGTGCGGGCCGCGCGGTCCCGTCGGCGATGATCAGCACCTCGGTCGGGCCCGCGATCATGTCGATGCCCACTTCTCCGACTACCTGACGCTTGGCCTCCGCCACCCAGCGATTGCCGGGGCCGACGATCTTGTCCACTCGGGGGATCGTCGCCGTTCCATAGGCGAGCGCAGCCACGGCCTGGGCCCCCCCCACCCGGAAGATGCGGGTGATGCCGGAGAGCGCGCAGGCGGCCAGCACCGCGTCGGTCACGCCGGCGGGGGGAACCACCGCGATGATCTCCTGGACCCCCGCCACCAGGGCGGGCACGGCGTTCATGATCACCGACGAGGGGTAGGACGCCTTGCCGCCCGGCACATAGAGTCCCACCCGGTCGAGCGGGGTCACCCTGGTCCCGATGAGACTGCCGTCCGACTCCGTGAGGTGGAAGCCCGGCTCGCGCTGATGCTCGTGGAACGCCCGGACCCGGTCGACGGCGCGCTTGAGCGCGGCGCTCAGTACCGGATCGATCCTCTGGAGGGCCGCCTGCCAGAGACCGGAGTCGAGCGACCAGGTGCCGGGCTCGAGGTCGACCCCGTCGAACGTGAGGGTGTACTCGCGCACGGCCGCGTCGCCCCGCTCATGAACCCCATCGAGGATGGACGCGACCGTCTGGCGCGTCGCGGGATCGCTCGCGGTTCGACGCGAGAAAAGGGCGTCGAGCGCCTCGAACGGCGGGGCCGACAATCGACGAATCACCTCGTACCCTCGCGGTAAGACGTTTCCCGTATTAGAGTTATATCGTATGGAACCGGCAGAGTCACCCCCCATCCTCGTCGGCCTGGCCGCAGTCGTCGTCCTGGTGCTCGCCAATGCCTTCTTCGTTGCCGCTGAGTTCGCGCTTGTCGGGGCTCGCCGCACGAGGCTCGATGAGATGGCCCGCGCCGGGGATGGCAAAGCTAGGCTGGCACGACGCGCGGTTCAATCGCTCGACCGATATATCTCCGCTACCCAGCTCGGGATCACGCTGGCATCCCTGGGTTTGGGCTGGATCGGGGAGCCCGCCCTCGCGGGGCTGATCGGCAACGGATTCAGCTGGCTGCCCCCAGCGGCCGCCTCGATCGCGACCCACGGGGTGGCGTCGATCATTGCCTTCATCATCATCACGATCCTGCACATCATCCTGGGCGAGCTGGTCCCCAAGTCGCTGGCCCTCATTTACCCCGAGGCAATCAGTGGATGGGTTGCGGCACCACTCATGGGCTTTGCCTGGCTCATGCACTATCCCATCGCACTTCTCAACGGGTCTGCGAACCGGCTGCTGCGGCTCATGCGCATCAGCCCGTTGACGGGGGAGCACGAACGCCTGCATTCGCCGGAGGAGATCCGGCTGCTGGTCGAGCAGAGCCAGGAAGGCGGGAGTCTCCTCAAGCAGGACGCCCGCCTCCTCGAGGGTGTCTTCGAGTTCAGCGAGAAGACGGCGCAGGAGGTCATGACACCGCGAACCCAGATGATCGCGCTCGATGCGGACCTCTCGGTGGAGGCGGCGGCAGACGAGGTCGCTGTCGCGCGCCGCTCACGCTATCCGGTGTACACCGAGAGTCTTGACGAGATCGTGGGCGTGGTGCATGCCAAGGACATCCTCACCGCGATCCGGTCGAAGCCGGGGCAGACGGTGCGCAACATCATGCGCCCTCCCCTGTTCGTTCCCGGCACCCGCGAGGTCGAGGACGTGCTCGCTGACATGAAACGACTCAAGACTCACCTGGCGGTGGTCCTCGACGAGTACGGCGGGACCGCCGGCCTCGTCACGATGGAAGACCTGCTCGAGGAGATCGTGGGACCGATCTATGACGAGTACGACCGGCAGGACAAATCGGCCCCGCCCGACGGCGCCGCGCGGCTGGACGGGGCGATGCCGATCAGCGAGTTCAACGCGGAGTACGACGCCGCGCTCGACGACACCGATTACACCACCCTCGGTGGCTACGTGTTCGGCCAGCTGGGCCGGCTCCCCCGCGCTGGTGACCGGGTGACGGTCGGACCCCACGTTTTCGAGGTGGTGGAGATGGACGGCCGCCGGGTGAGGACTTTGCGGCTCCATCACGCGGAACCCGCCGCACAACAGCCCGACCCGACCAGCCACGCCTAGCCGATGACTCACCGGGCCGTCGCCGCTCTGCCCCCCGGAGCGCTCGACCTCACTGGCGAGGCCGTGCGGCGTCGCCGCGTCCTCCAGCGAACGGCTCTCGAGACGCTGGAGGGCGCCGGTTACCAGGAACTGCTCCCTCCGACGTTCGAATACGAGGACACGTTCATTCGCGCCGGCGGAGCCGATGTGGCCGAGCGCCTGGTCCGTTTCCCCGACCGGGACGGCAGAATCCTCGCACTCCGTTACGACTTCACCGCGAGCCTGGCCCGCGTGGCTGCGACGACGTTCGCGGGGGTAGAGGGGTCGCTTCGCCTCAGTTATTCCGGCAACGTCTTCCGCCAGGAGCCCGAGCGCGGGGGCCGACCGCGCGAGATGCTTCAGGTCGGCGCCGAGCTCCTCGGCCAGGGCGATCTGGCGGCGGACGTCGAGATCGTGCGCCTGACCGTTGCCCTCGTCGGGGCTGCGGGTCTGACCGACTTCCAGGTGAATGTGGGTCATGCGGGTGTCCTGGCGCCCGGTCTCGATGCGGTCGACGAGCCACTCCGCGGGGAGATTCGCCGGTGGATCGATCGCAAGGACCGTGGAAGCCTCTGCCGGGCGCTCGGCGATGTGGGAGGTGACGCGAAGACGCTCGCGACCCTGCCGTTCGTGATGGGTCGGCGCGACGCGCTGGAGGGCGCGGTGCGCGACGCCCCTGCCGCCGCGCGCGAGAGCCTCGAGCATCTGCTCACGCTCGATGCGGCGCTGACGCCGCAGGAACGAAGTCACGTGGTGTACGACCTGGGGGAGGTCCGGGGTCTGGAGTACTACACCGGCATTCACTTCGAGCTCTTCGTCGCCGGGGCGGGCCGCGCCGCCGGCGCGGGCGGACGCTACGACGAGCTGATGCGGCAGTTCGGCCGGCCGATGCCCGCCGTGGGCGTCTCGCTCGATCTCGATACCATCGCGGAAGCGTCGGTATGAGCCGCCTCCGCGTAGCGCTCGCCAAGGGTCGGCTCTACGAACCGGCGGTCGAGCGCTTCCGTCGTGCGGGCGCCGAGCCATCGGCCGATGCAGGACGGCGCCTTCTCATTCCCTCGAGCGATCCCTCCATCGAGTTCCTGGTGGTCAAGCCGGCCGATGTCCCGGTATATGTCGAATCCGGCGCCGCGGATCTCGGCGTCACCGGTACCGACGTGCTGCGCGAGACGGGGGCCGATGTGCTCGAGCCGCTGGAGCTGGGGTTCGGCTTCTGCCGTCTCGTGGTGGCATCGCCGTCGCACGCGCCCTACCCCGCGCTCGCGGGTGGGATCACCGCACGCGTGGCGACAAAGTATCCCCGTCTGGCGCAGGCCCACTTCGCCGCGAAGGGGCGGCCCGTCGACATCATCCAGGTGAATGGCTCGGTCGAGGTCGCCCCGCTGCTCAACCTGTCGCACTGGATCGTCGATCTGGTGGACACGGGGAATACGCTCCGGGCGAACGACCTGCTGGAGCGGGAGACGATCCTGCAGTGCGGCGCCGTGCTGGTAGCGAATCGTGCCTCGCAGAAGCTCAAGCTGGACGCGTATCTGGGGCTGATGGAGAGGCTTGAAAAGACGGAGAGGACGGAAAAGACGGAAAGGACGGAAAGGTCCCAGCGGACAAACGACGGAGGATAAGGCGGGCGGCCGGCATGTGAGGCTCTCTAACTTTCTGCCTTCCCCCCTCGCTTTCTCTTTTCCGTCCTCTCCGTCCTCTCCGTCTTTTCCGTCCTCTCCGTCCTCTCCGTCTTCTTCATCGCCAACCTCACCGCCAGTTCCAGCGCCGCCCGCATGCTGGACGGGTCCGCCTGTCCCGTGCCCGCGATGTCGAGCGCCGTGCCGTGATCGGGTGACGTTCTCGGAAACGGCAGTCCGAGCGTCACGTTCACCGCCCGGCCGAACGCGGCCACCTTGATCGCGGTCATCCCCACGTCATGATAGGGCGCGAGCACCGCGTCGAACTCCCCTCGCATCGCCCGCACGAAGACGGTATCGGCCGACAGCGGCCCCGCGGCCCCGAGGGCTTTCGCCGCCGGCGCGAGGATTCGCTGCTCCTCGTCGCCGAAGAGACCGCTCTCCCCCGCGTGCGGGTTCACCGCGCACACCGCGATCCTCGGCGACTCGATGCCCCACCATTCCTCGAGCGCCCGCTGGGTGATTCTTCCCGCTTTCACGACCCGGTCCTGCGTGAGGAGCGCCGGGACGTCGCGGAATGGGATGTGGGTGGTGACCAGAACGACCCGCAGCTCTTCCGACGCGAGCATCATGGCCACATCCACGTCGCCCGCGAGGTGGGCCAGCCATTCGGTGTGTCCCGGGTAGGGGAATCCGGCGAGATGAAGGGCATGCTTGTGGGCCGGGGCAGTAACGATCGCATCCACCGTTCCCTCGAGCGCGAGTTTGACCGCGTTCTCGACGGCGTGACCCGCGATCCGGCCAGCCCGGATGTCCCGATGCCGGTCCCCACTCCTGTCCCCGCTCCCAAGCCCCCAGCTCCCGACGGAGACGCGATGCGCCGCCGGAACGGCGTCCAGTTGATCCTCGGCGCCGACGACCGTGACGTCCGCGCCGAGCGGCTGGGCAAGGGCGCGCGCGGCGATCTCGGGCCCGATGCCGCGTGGGTCGCCGAGGGTGACCGCGATGCGTGGTCTCGAGGGCATGGAGAGGGGAGGTGCTACGACCTCACGTCGACGTACGTGGACTGGCGCAATCGATCGATGAAGCGCCGGATGGCGAGCTGTTGTCCAAGCTGTTCCCTGATGCGCTCCTTCACGTCCTCGAAGCGGATATCACCCTGCGGCCGGCGTCCCATGACCTGTACGACTACGAACTGCTGGCGGCCGCCATTTCCGGGAATGCTGAACACCGGGGTGACGGACCCCGAGTCGGCATCACCGATGATCTTGGCGTAATTCTCCGGCAGTTTGTCCGCCGGGACGTTCTCCGCCTGTTTCTCGGCGGATGGATCGTGATAGATCCGCTGCAGCGAATCGAACGACGCCCCCGCGAGCAGTCGCGCCCGAACGGAGTCCGCCCGGGCCTTGGCACTGTCTACATGGGCCGAGTCGATCTCGGGAATGATCAGGATGTGCCGGGCCTGTACTTCGCCGGGCTGCACCCGCTCGACCTGGATGAGGTGGAACCCAAACGGCGACTCCACGGGATCCGAGACCACGCCGGGCCTCAGCGCGAAGGCCACACGCTCGAACTCGGGCACCATCACGCCGCGCCGGAACCAGTTGAGCGAACCGCCCTGGTCCTTCGAGCCGGGGTCCTGGGAGAATCGCTTGGCTGCCGTGGCGAAGTCGGCGCCGCGACGCAACTCGAGCAGGATCGAGTCCGCCTTGGCCCGTGCGACCGCCTTGGCTGCGGGCGAAGCCTGCGGCGTCATGACGATCTGACGGAACGAAACGGTAGCCGGACGCGACCCGAGGCTGCCCTTTTGTTGATCGAAATACGCCCGCATCTCCTGGTCCGTTGGCGGGACCGACTTGAGCTTCCCGTCGCCGCGGAGCTTGTCGATCAGGCGGTTCTGGAAGGCCGCGCGGCGTTGCTGATCAGTCAGCCACCTTCGGTACTCTTCGGGCGTTTCGAAGCCGGCCTTCTTGAGCTCCGAGCGATAGTCCACCTCCGACCCGAAGTTCGCGCGCACCTTGCGTACCTGCTGATCGACGCCGTCGGCGATCTCCTGGTCGGTGACCTTGATGCTGGTGTCACGTTGCGCCTGCTGGACCACCAGCTCCTCGTCCACGATCGACTGGACCACCTCATGCCGGAGCGCAGCGACCGCAGCGGAGTCGGTGGGAAGTTGCTGGCCCTGCGACTGGCGGGAGAAGATTTCCTCATCCACCTGCGAGGCGAGCACCGGCCGATTCCCCACGACTGCAAGCACCCGGTCCACGACCACGTTGCTGTCGGGCGGTAGCGCGTTGGCCGCCGGCGGCACCATTAGTGTCGTGCTGTCTGGCGTGGCCGCCTGGCCGGGTTGTTGGGCGAACCCCGCTGTCGGTGACCCCACCGTGGTAAGCAGCATCAGCAAAGCCGCGCCGAGGTCGCGCCGTCTCATCGCTATTTCGCGGGCTTCTTCGGCGCGGGAGCGGGCGTGGCGCCGGCAGCGCCGGGAGAAGGAGTTGGAGGCGCCGCACCGGTAGGTGCGGCCGGAGCGGCGCCGGGAATCGGCGGCGGTCCAGGGGCGCGCTGCATGGCTCCGGCGGGGTTGGCGCTGTCGGCCTTGGCCTTCATCTCGGTCGCCAGCTCCATCGAGCTGTTGACTCCCGCGACATGCACGCGGTAGGGGAGCCTCTCACGCAGGAGTGTCGCGAGCGCCGAAGGGAGCGGCCGCAGCTTGGATTTCCCCGCGATGAGCTGGTCGAAATACCGCTCCACCCTGAGCTGTGCCACCTTCTCGCGCTCTCCCAGCGCCACCGACGAGTCGGTCAGGTCGGCCTGGTTGAGGCCCATCTCGCCCTTGAGCGTGTCGAGCTGCGAGAGGTACTTCCGCTGGAGCGTCGCCCATTCGAACGACGTGATCGAGACCTTGGCGGCGTCGGCTTCACGCAGTAGCAGGAGGTTCTGGGTCAGAATCCGGGCAAACCGGTTGAGCATGCTGTCGTTGGCGGTCTTGAGCTGCGAGGCATACTGTGGCGGCAGGGCCCGCATCCAGCGAAGGTATTCCTGGACCGTCAGCGCTCCGCCCTTGAACCGCACCAGCTCCTTGGTGGAGCGCCGCGAGTCATCGGGAGACTCCGCTGCAGCACGCATCGAAGCCGGCGCGTTGCTGAGGATCTCGACCTTGTTGGCCGCGGACAGGCTGTCCATGTACAGGGAGTCGAGATGCTGGCCGGCTCGCTCGACGAGGAAGTCCGACAGCCGGGGCCGCGCCTCCGCAAGCGTGGGACGCTTGATGATGTGGTAGCCGAACGGGCTTTCGACCAGCCCGCTCGTCTTGCCGGGCTCGAGCGACCACGCCACACTGTCGAATGCGGGAACGAAGCGGCCTCGGGGGCTGGGCGGCAGGTAGCCGCTATCGGCCACGCTGCCCGCGTCGGAAGACAACGTCGCCGCGAGCTGATTGAAGGACGCACCTTTGCGGATCTTGGCAAGCGCGGCCTCGGCCTGGCGCTTGACGGAGTCGCGAACGCCGGCCGGCGAGTTGGCCCGTACCGAGAACAGGATGTGCTGGACCGTGCGCAGATCGGGCGCGCGATACAGGCTGTCGACCGATGAATCGGGGAAGGTTCCCCGCCGTGCCATCAGGGTGTCATGCCACCGCATGCCTTTGATCTCGGAAATCTCGGGCCAAACCACCTCGGTGACGCTCGCCGAGTCTACCGGCAGCTTGCCCTGGGCTACAGCCTGGCCCAGGAGCGAGTAATCCACCCAGATATTCGCGACGAAGTCGGCCGTCTCCTGATTGATCTGCACGCCCTTGCCGGCCGAGCTCATGATCAGCGCCAGCCGTTTGGCCGGAAGCTCCTGGCCCGCGGCTTCAGCCGCCACGTCGGCGTGCGCCGCGAAGAGGTCGCGGAAGTTGGAGCAGCCGGTCGAGCCCAGGCCGATCAGCGAGGAAAGGACAAACAGTCGAGCCGGGGTCACGATACGTCGCATGAATTCTCCGGAATCCGGGTGTTGGTTACGCCGCCACGCCGCGCAGGGCTCGCACCAGCGCGGGCACAAGCAGCTCCCCTCCGAGACGCATCAGCCGCAACGAGAGGGGAACCGTCCGACGGACATCGGCGGCGAGCTGCACATCATCGAGCGCGGTCGTCAGGCCGGCGAGACGCGGCGCCGTTCCCGCCCGGAACGTGAGCCGGGCCTCGTCACCGCGAACCAGGATGTGCTGAAGGCCCAGCGCCGCGCCGAGCACGCGCAGCCGGGCCATGTCGAGCAGCATTTCCGCCTCGACCGGCAGTGGCCCGAAGCGTTCGCGCAGTTCATCCCGCAGCCCATCAATGTCGCCAGACGACGTGGCCCGCGCCAGTCGCCGGTACAGGTCGAGCTTCGCGTCGTCGTCCGGAACAAACCCGTCCGGCAGATGGGCCGGGCGGTCGAGGACGACGTCGGGCGGGGCGGGCTGCTCCACGGTCCCTTGTCCTCGGAGTGACCGCACGGTTTCCTCGAGCCATCGCATATAGAGATCGAAGCCAACGGCCTGGGCGTGCCCCGACTGCTCCGCGCCCAGCAGATTGCCGGCGCCCCGTATTTCGAGGTCCTTGAGCGCGATGCGGTAACCGGCGCCCAGCTCCGTATGGTGCTCCAGCACCTTCAATCGCTCCTCGGCATCGGCATCGATGGTATCGGGCACGAGCAGGTAGCAGTAGGCGCGACGGTGGCTGCGCCCAACCCGGCCGCGGAGCTGATAGAGCTGGGCCAGACCGAACCGATGGGCGTCCTGCACTACCATCGTATTGGCGTTCGGCACGTCGAGTCCCGACTCCACGATCATCGTGCTCACCAGGATGTCCACCTCGCCGGCGACGAATCGCTGCATGACCGTCTCGAGCTGCTCGGCCGCCATCTGCCCGTGGGCGACACCCACGCGCGCCCTCGGCGCGAGGGAGCGTACCCGCGCGGCGATCGTGTCGATCGTCTCGATCCGATTATGCACCATGAAAACCTGCCCGCCCCGGTCGATCTCGCGGGAGAACGCTTCGTCGAGCAGTCCGTCGTCCCAGGGTTCGACGAACGTGAGGATCGCCGACCGGTCCCGCGGGGCCGTCTCGATTAGCGTAAGGTCGCGAAGTCCGGCCAGGGAGAGGTGCAGGGTCCGGGGGATGGGCGTGGCGGTGAGCGTGAGGACGTCGACCGAGAGGCGAAGCGCCTTCAGTCGTTCCTTGTGCTTGACCCCGAAGCGGTGCTCCTCGTCCACGATCAGCAGACCCAGATCGTGAAACTGGACGTCCTTCGAGAGCAGCCGGTGCGTGCCGATCACGATGTCGGTGGCGCCGGCAGCCAGACGCTCGAGGGCAGCCTTCTGCTCCTTGGGCGTCCGAAAGCGGGAGAGCACCTCGATCTTCACTGGAAAATCCGCGAGGCGTTCCGCGAAGGTCCGCCCGTGCTGCTCGGCGAGAATCGTGGTCGGAACGAGCAGGGCCACCTGCTTTCCCCCCTGCACGGCCTTGAACGCGGCTCGCACCGCGATCTCGGTCTTGCCGTACCCCACATCGCCGACGAGAAGCCGGTCCATGGGCCGCGGCCGCTCCATGTCGGCTTTCACCTCCGCGGTCGCCTTTCGCTGGTCGGGCGTATCCTCATAGAGAAAGCTGGACTCCAGTTCGCGCTGCCACCGCGTATCCGGGGGAAAGGCATACCCGCCGGTGACAGCACGACGCGCGTAGAGGTCGAGCAGCTCGCCCGCCATCTGTCGGATCGCCGCGCGGGTCTTCTCTCGCACCCGCTGCCAGCTCGACCCGCCGAGTCGGTGCAGCCGTGGCGGCGGCCGGTCGCCGTCTTCCCCGGCGGCCCGATAACGCTCGAGCTGGTCGAGCCGGTAGAGGGGCACGTTGAGCCGGTCACCACCCTCGTACTCGACGATCGCGACCTCGAGAGTGGACTCGCCCGCCGTGATGGTGTCGATCCCGCGGTAAATGCCGATGCCGTGGTCGAGGTGAACCACGTAGTCTCCCACGGTGAGCGTACCGGTTGCCACCGACGGCGCGGCCTGGCGGTAGCGCCGAGCCCGTCGCAGGCGGCGCGCACGCCGGAAGATCTCGTGGTCGGTCATCACCCGGAGCAACGGCATCACGAATCCGCCGTCGAGCGCGCCGATCGCGAGCGTGGCCCGGCCCTGCCCGCGTGACCCGTCCTCCAGCAGCTCCTCGAGTCGCTCGAGCTGTCCCTCGTTGTCGCAGAGGATGAGCGTGGGTGGCGGGCTCGCGAGCAACGCCCGAAGCCGGTTGAGATCGCGATCCACCTTGTCCGGCGGGAAGAAGCCGAGCTGGAGGTCGACCCGTTCATCGCGCAGGATGAGCCGGGGAAAGCCCGTCAGTCTCGCCGACCACGCGTCCGGCGGCACCAGGATGGCGTCCCGGCTCGGCACTTCCTCGCCGAGGCGCCGAGCGACGTCGAGGTGATGCTCCGCCTCACTCCAGGCCCGGCGCACCTCGTCGAGATCCGGGCCCGAGGCCTCTTCGATGATCAGCGTGTCGGAGGGTAGCAGATCGAGCAGGGTGAGCCGCGACGCGGGGCCCTCGACGGCGGCTTCGGCCTTCACCGCGTCGGTACTCACCGGGAGCACCGTCACCTCGTCCAGCTCCTGAAGCGAGCGTTGCGTGGTGAGATCGAAGCCGCGGAGGGAGGAGATGTCATCGCCCCACCATTCGAGCCGGGCCGGTACGGCCATGCCGAACCCGTACACATCCAGAATGCCCCCACGCGCACTGAACTCGGCGACCTCCGTTACAGTGGGGACACGCCGGTATCCCATGCGCTCGAGCGTTCGCGCGATATCCCCGGGCGGACGCCGCTCGCCAGGCGCGAGCCGCAGTCGCAGGTGCTGCAGGGCCGCGGGGACGAGCGTGCGCTCGGCAGTGGCGCGGGCCGTGGTGACGAGCACGCGGAGGCGACCCTGGAGAAGCGCCTCGATGGTTTCAGCGCGCTCACCCGCGATCTCGTAGTGCGGCTCCTCCTCACCCAGCGCCTCGCGTTGGGGGTACAGGGCCACGCTCTGATCGGTGAGGTGTGCGAGATCGGTGAGCCACCGTTCGGCGTCGCCGGGGGTGGGCGCGACGACGGCGAGCAATCGTTGGGGGAACCGCCCGGCCAGCCACGCCGCGAGCACCGCCCCACTCGAACCAGGCAGCCCGCCGAGCCGGAGTGCCACGTCGCGCGAGGGAATGCGACCGGCGAGCTCCTGCACCCCGGGCGAGCGTTCGAAGGCGTCGAGGACTGTCGGGAGGCTCACCGGTTCCTCCGACGAGTCGCGCTCGCGAGCGCGGTTTCGGCGAGCGCGAGCAGGAGGGCGAGCCAGAGGAGTGGACCGCGCAGGTCGCCACGGGCCGCCGAGGAGAACGCGGCCATCCCGGCGTCGTCCACGGGCAGAATTCTCGCACCGTGCCAGAGTTGTCTGACCTGGGCGTCGGAAGCCCGCTCGAGCAACGATTCGCGAGGGTCCGTATTCGCGGTGAGCGCCCCGACGGTATCGTCGCCGGCCAGGAGGTAGTACACGCCAGGGTCGAGAGGTGTGAACAGACCGCCGCCTTCGACGCGCCATTCCCGCTCGCCCTGGCGCACGCCCGTCACCAGGTCGGGCAGCTCAACGGGATCCCCCGGAGTTCCTCCGGCAAGCGCTACTTCGCCCCGCGAGAGACGATTGAGGAGCGCATCCATGAAGGGCATGAATCCGGCAGAAACCGGAAGATCGGTCCAGGCCGGGGCGAGCAGGCTTCCGAGCAGCACGACGTTCCCGCTCCGCGCCACCCACGGCGCGCCGCCCACCGTCACCAGCACTCCGGTGCGGCCGCTGCCGTTCGAGCGGAGCTGATACCGCCGCATCACGCGCGTACGGCCAGTGATGGCACTGCTATCGGTGGTCGCTGGTGTCGTCACCAGATCTCCGTAGCTCCACGACACACCCCGTGCGGCAAGCGCCCGGTTGAGTGCGCCGATAGCGGCCGGATCCTCGGGTGGCGTCACGATCGAGCTGCCGGCGGTGAGTCTCCCGATCGCCACTTCGCGGCCCCCGGCGATCCGCCGGTTCGTCTCCAGCACCTCGCAGGCGGCCGCGATGTACCGGCTTGCCGAGTCCCAATTGACCCGCGCCACAGGGGCCACTCGGACCACGCCGAGGCGGCGATCGTCGAGTCGTAGTTCGTCGGGATCGAGCTCTGCGGCGACGGTCCACCACCCCGGTGGCGCCGTTGCCGGCGGAAAACCAACGGAGCCGCCGACCGACGCGAGCACTTGGCGGGGCGGACGGTCGTCCAGCCGCGCCGTCACCGCCACGGGTGCACCGGAGTCGCCGCCGAGTGAGACGGTGATCCTTCCTCCGTCGGTAGACCAGGGTTGGGGACCGGTCTCCAGGCTTCCGATGCCCACGTTTCTGGGTGGTGTATCCTCCGGCCTTCCGACGACGAGTGGTACGGTGACTTCAGCGGGCGACACCGCGCTCGCCTGAAGATCACTGAGCAGGACGATCTCGCCGGGCTTGGGCTCCGTCGCGAGAACCTCGCCCGCGAGGGCAACGGCAACCCCGAGATCGAGCCGGTACGGAGCCACCGGCAATGCTTCGATCTGCGAGCGGAGGGCATCGGAGGTTCCGCGATGCGGCACGCCATCGGCGGTGACGAGCCATAGCGCGTCGTCGCCCGTGGCCCGCGACAACACCGTCCGAGCCGCATCCTGCAGCCGGGCGAGCCGGCTCGTCCCCGCGACGACGGCACCGCTGCTTGGGGAGTTGTCGATGACGAGCACGAGCGCGCTGGGGGCATGGTTCGGCAGGCCGCTGCGGGGAACGGTCGGACCGGCGGCCGCCAGGACGAGCACGGCGATCAGCGCTGTGCGGACGGCGAGGAGGAGCAGGTTCTGGAGCTTGAGCCGCCGGAGATGCTCCTGCGTCGTCGTGATCAGATAACGGACGGCGGGAAACACGACCGTCGGAGGTTCCCGGCGGGCGAGCAGGTGAAGCAGAACAGGAATGGCCGCGGCGGCCAGCCCGGCCAGCGCCCACGGATGAAGAAACTCGATCATGCCGCCCGGGAAGACGTGGAAAGCGCCTCGCGCAGCACGATGCCGTACGGGGTATCGGTAGTAACGCGATGGTAGGAGATGCCGTGACGGCGGCAGGCGAGACGCCATTCCGCGACCACCGACTGCACGGTCTTCCGGTAGGCACCGGCCCAGTCGCGCGGCCGCAGAACGACGGCGGTCCTGCTCTCCGGGTCCTCGAACCGCGCCTCCGTGGGGCCGCCGAGGCTCACCTCACCCGGATCCATGATATGGAGGACGACGACCTGATGACCGCGGTGACGAAGGAATCGGAGCGCCTTGAGCGCAAGGGTGCGGTCCAGAAGGAGGTCGGAAACGAACACGACGAGACCGCGTCGGCGAAGCTGCTGTACCACTCGTCGGAGGGCCGGTTCGGCGGCGGTCCCGAGCCCGGGCTCGAGCGCCGCGAGCGTCTCGAGAAGCTGTCGCCAATGGCTCAGCCGCGCGCGGGGCGGAAGGATCGTTCGGACCTCGTCGTCGAATGTGATGAGCCCGGTGGCATCCCGCTGGCGCAGGAGGACGAGTGAGAGCGCCGCGATCAATCGCTGGGCATAGGCCAGCTTGGGAAGGACGCTGTCGGGCGACCCGGTCCATGCCATCGAGCGGCTGATGTCACACACGACCATGGCGCGGAGATTGGTCTCTTCCTCATACTGCTTCACGTAGAGACGATCATTCCGTCCCAGGATCTTCCAGTCGACATGGCGGAGATCATCGCCGGGCTGGTACATGCGGTGTTCGGCAAACTCCACGGAAAAGCCGCGGCGGGGAGAACGATGGAGGCCGGCGAGAAACCCTTCCACGACGCCCTCGGTCATGACCTCGATCCCCCCCAGCTTCGAGACTTCGTAGGGATCGAGCAGATCGAGCCGGACCCGGCCGGTTGGGATCGGAGGCGGTGGCATAAAGCGCGCAACGTATTCCTCTTGCGGGGGGAAATCAACGAGGTCGCCGGGACCTCAGCGGAGGTCATTGGGCGGCTCGGCTGTCATCTCCCAAAGACAATCTGGGCTCAGCGGCCTCGGCCAGTCAGCAGGCAACGGTTTACTCTCGCGCATCTTAGACCGATAACCCGAGGTGGCACACCGTCTGCGGGACCATGACGGATTCCAGACCAACACCCCGGAGGGGTCATGCTGTTCGCACTGGGGTGGTTGCTGCTCGCCACCCCGCCATCGGCCACCACGGACTCGGCCCTGCCGGCCCGCCATGTCGCGGCGCAAGGACGGGTCACGCTGTGGACCGACCGGGAAGACCCCTACCCCAGAGGAAGTGCCGCCCGCATTTCCCTGAGCGTGGACGAGCCCGCCTATGTCTCGGTCTTCCGGGTCGATACCGACGGCCGGATCCGGGTGTTGTTCCCCAGGCATCCCTGGGGTGATAACTACGTGCAGAGCCGCGAGAGCCTCGAGATCAGCGGGCCCCGTGCGGGGCATTCATTCATCGTCGATGACTACCCCGGCATCGGGTATCTCTTCGCGGTCGCCTCGCCCCAGCCACTCGACTTCAGCGATCTCACCCGTGGAGACTATTGGGATTACCGGCTGATCGATGGCGGCCGTATCCATGGCGATCCCTACGTAACGCTGACCGACCTGGCTGCGAGGATGTCGCCCGAGGGTGACTACGACTACGATGTCGTCCCGTATTACGTTGAGCGGCACTACGAGTATCCGCGGTTCGTTTGCTACGATTGTCATGCCTACGCGAGCTACTCGGAGTGGGACCCCTATCGGACTTCGTGCAGCCGTTTCCGCGTCGTCGTTCGGGACGACCCGCGCTACTACCCGTACCGGTATGGTGGCGGCAGAAACGTTGTGCCGGATCGCCCGGTCCATCCGGGTCCCCGCTACCTCTTCCGCGACGCTGAGCCGGGAAGTAATTACGTCACGCGGGTGCCGAGCCGGGAGGAATACCGGCGACGGAATCTGGGTGACGACGACGTGGGTCGGACCAGCGGCGACGTCGGCGGCCAGGGGTCGATTCCGACCCCCGGCCTGTCTGCCCTGCGTCGCCCGGGGCGCACCGAGGCGGCACCCGAGCTCCCGCCCGCCCGGCCATTGATCGAGGAACGCCGTCGGGACGAGGAGCGCCGTCGTGACCGGGACAATGCCGGCGGGAGGGTGCCCGATGGCCTCCATCCAGCCCCCGCGCCCCAGAGTACCGGGGAGCCCGAGCTGAGGCGCAGGCGTCCATGACCATAGGCTTCTTCATTCAATCGGGAAACCCCGCATGCGCCGTCTTGCTCCGTTCGTCCTCCTGCTCACCGTCAGCCCCCTCGCCGCCCAGACCAGCTCTCCCCTAGCGCAGGCCGCCGCCAGCATCACGCCGGCCGATGTCGCGCGGCGCATCGGTATCATCGCCGACGACTCGATGATGGGCCGTGACACGCCGAGCAAAGGCCTCGAGCAGACCGCCAAATACATCGCCGACCAGTTCAAGCGCTTCGGCCTCAGGCCCGGCGGCGCCTCCGGAACCTGGTTCCAGCGCTATCCCATCACTCGGCGCCGCCTCGATCTCGCCGGCTCGCGGGTGGTCTTCAGGGCCGGTAACGCCGTCGACACCGCCACGCTGGCCGCAACCGCGCGGCTGGTGGCGGGCCCGGTCCCGCCAAAGCCGGTGTCGGGCCCGGTGGTCGTGGTGGGCGGCGGGATCACGGCCGGGGACGTGTCGAGACTCGCCGTCAAGGATCGGATCGTCCTCTATCCGGTGAACTTCGCCACGCCGTTTCAGGAGAACTCGACCCGGGTCATTCGTGCCATGAGACTGGCCGGGAGCCGGGCCGTGATCATGCTCTCGAATCTGGACTCGGTCGCGTTCTCCGCCCGCGTGCCACGGCGGTCGGTCGTGCGGAGCGGCGCCGAGGTCGAGCGCGCGCTTCCCCCAGTCATGGAAGTGGAGGAGCGCGCGATCTTGCCGGCGTTGCGGGCCGCGGGCCTGGATCCAGCCTCGGTGCGCGCCACGACCCAGACTGTCTATCAGGAAGTCCCTCGGCTCGATGTCCGGGTCGAGGTGACCGATTCGGTGATCAGTTCGATGACGGCGCCCAACACCGTGGGCATCCTCGAAGGCAGCGATCCCGCGCTCAAAGGCGAGTACCTCGTGTTCTCGGCGCACATGGACCATATCGGGATCACGCCAGGACAACGCGACAGCATCAACAACGGCGCTGACGATGACGGTTCGGGCACGGTCGGTGTCGTGGAGCTGGCGGAGGCGTTCAGCAGGGCGGGCGCGCGCCCCAAACGATCGATTCTTTTCCTCACCGTGAGCGGAGAGGAGAAAGGGCTCTGGGGCAGCCGATATTTCAGCGAGCATCCCGCGGTGCCGCTGAAGAAAATCGTGGCCGACATCAACATCGACATGATCGGGCGGAACTGGCCCGATACCATCGTGGCGATCGGGAAGGAGCATTCCGATCTCGGCGCGACCCTGGAGCGGGTCAACGCGGCCCATCGCGAGCTGGGGATGACGGCGATCGACGACCAGTGGCCCGACGAGCGCTTCTACTTCCGGTCGGATCACTACAACTTCGCGCGGAAAGGCGTCCCGATCCTGTTCTTCTTTAACGGCGTCCATCCGGACTACCATCAGGCCACGGATTCGCCAGACAAGATCAACAGCGAGAAGGAATCGCGGATTCTCAAGCTGCTGTTCTACCTCGGACAGGATATCGCCAACGCCCCCACCCGGCCCGCCTGGAAGCCCGAGAGCTATCGTGAGATTGTCGAGGAGGAAGAATGAGCGGAACGCTGGCGGACTTCGACGGGTTTCGCGCCCGGATGAACGACCTCATTCTGGGCGCGGGCAATCTCACGATCAATCGCTTCTTCGCTCTCGACCGGACCACGTACGAGCCCGGTGCGCTCGGCACCAAGACGAAGGAGATGCTGGGCCTCGTGTCATCCCTGGTGTTGCGGTGCGACGACTGCGTCACCTATCACGTGGTCCGCTGCCACGAGGAAGGCGTGACGCGCGAGGAGTTTCTGGAAGTCTTCTCCGTCGGACTGGTTGTCGGTGGAAGCATCGTCATCCCACATCTCCGGCGGGCAATGGCGCGGTTGGAGGAGCTCGCCGCACGAGCAGAACCCCGGCCAGGATGAGCGTCGCCCCGACGCCTTGGAGCGGACGGAGCCGCTCTCCCAGCATGAGGGCCGCCCCCGTGACTCCCACCAGCGGCGTGATGCACATGTAGATCACCGTGCGGCTCGGGCCCACCAGCTGCACGCTGCGATTCCAGATCAGATACGCCAGCACGAGCGACAGCAGGGTCGCATAGGCGAGCGCCCCCAGCCCGAGGACGCCCACCTTGTCCCATCGCATGTGGATGAGCTCGGGCACCGCGGCGAGCAGGAGGCCCGGGGTCCCGACGATCGTGGTGATCATCGTCACCCGGAGCGGCGTGATGCCGGGGGGGAGGGTACGGAGACCGAGGGTGTATCCCGCCCAGCAGAACACCGCCGCCAGCGTGACGACGTCGCCCACCAGCTCCCCCTCCCCGAATCCCGCACCCCGCGCCGCGATGACGAGCACGACGCCAGTCGTGGCCACGAGCACTCCGCCGATCACTCGGGGCCGCGCCGGTTCCAGGCCGAGGCCCGCGGCAAGCAACGCGACAAGAGAGGGCATCGAGGCGAGGATCAGCGCGCTGTTCGAGGCGCTGGTGCGGGCGAGCCCTGAAATGAACCCGATCTGATATAAGGTATTGCCGACGATCCCGAGCACGATCAGCCGGGTAAGTGACCCCCGGGGAAGCGACCCGTCGCCCTCGACGTACCGGACTACCGGCCAGAGGAGCGCGCTCGCGATCGCGAAGCGGATGGCGGTGAAGGCGAGGGGTGGAAATTCAGCAAAGGCCGCCTTCGTCACGCTGAAGTTGAGACCCCAAATGAGACAGACCAGGAGCATGCCGAGGTCGGCGCTTCGAGAGGGCGGAAAGGACGGAGAAGACGGAAAGGACGGAGAAGACGGAGAGGACGGAGAGGACGCAGACGACGGAGAGGGGGATCCGGCATTGGAAGGGCTCACGATGAGAACAGTAACACCCCTCGCCAGCCCGCTCGTGTGAACTTTCCCGTCTTCTCCGTCTTCTCCTTTCCGTCTTCTCCGTCCTCTCCGCCCTCTCCGTCTTATATTCTCCGCATGTCCCAGTCCCGAATCCGCAACTTCTGCATCGTCGCGCACATCGATCACGGCAAGTCCACGCTGGCCGACCGACTCATCGAGGCGACCGGCGCGGTCGAGAAGCGCCAGATGCGCGAGCAGCTCCTCGACACCATGGATCTGGAGCGCGAACGCGGCATCACGATCAAGCTGAATGCCGTCCGGATGAGCTACACGGCTCGGAACGGGACCACCTACGAGCTCAATCTGATCGACACGCCGGGGCACGTCGACTTCACCTACGAGGTATCCCGCTCGCTCGCCGCGTGCGAGGGCGCGATTCTGGTCGTGGATGCATCGCAGGGCGTCCAGGCGCAGACCCTGAGCAATCTCTTTCTCGCCATGGACGCGGGCCTCGAGATCATCCCGGTGCTCAACAAGATCGATCTGCCTGGCGCCGAGCCGGAGAAACGGGCCCAGGAGATCATCGATCTGATCGGCGCGACCCGAGAGGAAATCCTGGCGGTGTCGGCCAAGGAGGGCACCGGGATTCCGGAGCTTCTCGAGGCAGTCGTGGCGCGGGTGCCGCCGCCGCGGGGGAACGAGGAAGCCCCGCTCCGCGCCCTGATCTTCGACTCCTATTACGACCGGTATCGAGGGGCCATCCCGAGCATCCGGGTGGTAGACGGCACCGTCCGCGAAGGCATGGAGATCGCGTTCGGCTCCCACCCCGACGACATGTACCACGTGGACGAGGTGGGTTACCTCCAGCTCGGCCAGCACCCCGCCCCGGCACTCGAGGCCGGCGAGGTCGGCTACATCGTGGCGAGCCTTCGCGGCGTGCGCGACGCGCGGGTGGGCGACACCATCCTCGACGCCCACGACCGCGCCCACGAGCTGCTGCCCGGATACCGCGACGTGAAGTCGATGGTCTTTGCCGGGATTTATCCCACCGAGTCCGACCAGTACGAAGGCCTGCGGGACGCGCTCGAGAAGCTCGTGCTGAACGACGCGAGCCTCCACTACGAGCCCGAGTCGTCCACCGCGCTCGGGTTCGGCTTCCGCTGCGGCTTCCTCGGCTTGCTCCACATGGAGATCGTTCAGGAGCGTCTCGAGCGGGAGTTCGACCTGAGCCTGATCACCACGGTGCCGACGGTCGAGTACCACGTCTACCAAACCGACGGGGACATGCTCCTGCTCGAAAATCCGAGCAACCTCCCCGATCCCGCCAGCATCGACCGGATCGACGAGCCGTACGTCAAGGCGCGGATCATGGCTCCCTCTGATTACATCGGGGGCATCATGAAGCTCGGGCAGGAGCGGCGGGGTGTGTACAACGGGATGCATTACATCGACACCTCGCGGGTGGAGTTCGACTTCGAGTTTCCACTGGGAGAGATCGTCCTCGACTTCTACGACAAGCTCAAGTCGCTCTCGCGCGGATACGCGTCGCTCGACTACGAGATGGCCGGCTACCGCGAGTCCGACCTGGTGAGGCTGGACATGCTCATCAACGGCGATCCGATCGACGCATTCAGCGTCATCATTCACCGGGACAAGGCGCAGGAGTACGGCAGGAAAGTGGCGGAAAAGCTGAAGGAGCTCATCCCGCGGCAACTCTATCAAGTGGCGATCCAGGCGGCCATCGGCAACAAGATCATCGCGCGTGAGACGATCTCGGCCTTCCGCAAGGACGTCCTGGCCAAGTGCTATGGCGGCGACATCACCCGCAAGCGCAAGCTTCTCGAGAAACAGAAGGAAGGCAAGAAGCGCATGAAGCAGATCGGTGCGGTGGAAATCCCCCAGGAAGCATTCCTGGCGGTCCTGCAGGTGGAGTGATGGTAGAAGAAACGAGAAGTGAGAACAGAGAAGAGGGAACTAGAGAGAGGGATCCGCCCTCTTCTCCGTTCTCCCCTCTCCCTTCGCGGACTCTCGTGATCCAAACCGCCTTCCTCGGCGACGTGGTGCTTACCACCCCGCTGCTTGCGGCGCTGGCCCACCGATTCGGGCCGGTGGACGTGGTGACTACGCCCGCTGCGGCGGTCCTCCTCGAGGGGCATCCTGCCGTCGCCGAGGTGGTGCCCTACGACAAGCGCGGAGCCGATGCGGGACTCGGCGGCCTGTGGCGGCTCGCCCGGCGACTCCGGGGGCGACGGTACGCCCGCGCCTTCCTTCCCCACCGGTCGCTGCGCTCCACCGCGCTGGCGCTTCTCTCGGGCGTCGCGGAGCGAACGGGGTTCGCGGACGGTGCCGGGGCGGTTACATATACCAGCCGAGTTCAGCGTCCCCGCAGCGGGCATGAGACCGCACGGTTGCTCGCCCTCATGGGAGAGTCCGAGGAATCGGGAGCGGGACCCACGCTCGGGCTGAGCGTCGAGGACCGGACGGAGGCTGCGAAGTGGATGCGGGAGAGGGGTGTCGCGCCGGGGTTCGTGGCGGTCGCACCCGGTTCCATCTGGGGCACCAAGCGGTGGCCGTACTATCGCGAGCTTGCGGCGATGCTCGACGCTCCGATCGTGGTGGTGGGAAGCCGCGAGGATGCGCCGCTCGCCGCGGAGGTGACCGCCGAGGCGCCGGGGCGTTCGTGGAGCGCGGCGGGCGAGCTGGGTCTTCGGGCTTCCGCGGCCCTGCTGGAACAGGCATCGGTCCTCGTCACCAACGACTCCGCGCCGCTGCATCTGGCCGCCGCGGTCGGCACTCCGGTCGTCGCCATTTTCGGTCCGACGATTCCCGAGATGGGATTCGGCCCGAGAGGACCGCGCGATACGGTCGTCCAGCAGGCCGGGCTCAGCTGCCGTCCCTGCTCCTCGCACGGGCCCAAGGTCTGTCCACTGGGGCATCACCGGTGCATGGTGGAGTTGTCGGTCGAGCGGGTAGCGGCCGCGGTGAGCGGGATTACTGGCGTGGAGGCGCGGCGTGCGATTCGTACTGGGGATTGATATCGGCGGGACGAACCTCGTGGTCGGGAGCGTCGCCGAGGACGGCAGCGCACTCCGCGCCTTCGGCACCGAGCCCACGCACGCCGAGTCCGGCGCCACGGCCGTGGTGGATCGCCTCGTGGCTCTCGCGGAGCGGGCGATCGCCAAGACAAAAAAGGAAATACCGGGCGCCGAGATCGCGGGTGTGGGAGTGGGCGCCCCCGGACCGCTCGACACCAAGAGTGGCGTCGTGCTGCTCACGCCGAACCTCGGCTGGGTCAACATGCCCCTCCGCCAGATCATTCACGACCGGCTGGGGCTGGAGACGGCGCTCGACAACGACGCCAATTGCGCTGTGCTGGGCGAATGGTGGGTCGGTGCCGCGCGCGGGGCTCGCCACGCGATCGGGATCACGATCGGCACGGGTATCGGCGGTGGACTCATCCTCGACGGGAAGCTGTACCACGGCGCGTCCGACGTAGCCGGCGAGATCGGTCACACGACCATCGATACCGAAGGGCGCCGGTGCAAGTGCGGCAACTACGGCTGTCTCGAGGCCTACGCGTCGGGTCCCAACATCGCCATGCGCGCAGTCGAGACGCTGCAGGCGGGGGCCGACAGCCTCCTGCCGAGCAAGGTCGGTGGCGATCTGACGAAGATCACGGCGCAGACCGTGTACGAGGCGGCGCAAGAGGGCGACGAACTGGCCCTCGAGGTGGTCAACGACACCGCCAAGTTTCTCGGCGCCGGGATCGCGAACCTTCTCAACGTATTCAATCCCGAGGTCGTCGTTGTGTGCGGCGGCGTGACGCTCGCTGGCGATCACCTCTTCGTTCCGCTCCGGCGCGAAGTGGCCCGCCGCGCGTTCAAGCCCGCGGTGCAGGCCTGCCGCATCGTGCCGGGCGAGCTGATCAACACCGCGGGGGTTTACGGAGCGGCGAAGGTCTTCCTCGACCAGACGGGGGCGGGTGCCTAGAGTCGGCATCATCGGATCCCTCGTCTGGGATCTCATTTATGGTCGTGACCCGCTCGCACCGCCCATGGAGGAGTGGGGCGGCATCGCCTACGCGCTCGGCGGGCTCGACGCGAGCCTGTCGCCGGAATGGGAGATCGTCCCGCTCATCAAGGTTGGCCGGGACCTGGCGCCTCAGGCTCAGGACCTGCTCCGCGGCCTCGAGCGGCTGACCCCCGGTGGCCGGTGCATCGAAGTACCCACGCCGAACAACCGCGTGGTGCTCCACTACAGCTCCAGCGAGCGCCGCTGCGAGCGGATGTCGGGCGGGGTGCCGGGATGGACCTGGCCCGAGCTCGGTCCGATGGTGCGTGACCTCGACGCGATCTACCTGAATTTCATTTCGGGATTCGAGTTGTGTCTCGGCACGGCGCAGGCGCTCCGCCGCGGCTTCGCCGGGCCGATCTACGCCGATCTGCACAGCCTCTTCCTCGGGATGCAGCAGGACGGCATGCGCGTCCTCCAACCACTGGCCGACGCGCCGGCGTGGTTCGCCTGCTTTGATTACGTCCAGCTCAACGAGGACGAGATGCGCCAACTGTCTCCCGATCCGCTTTCGCTCTCCGCCGGGGCCCTCGCCGCCGGCGTGGACCTGCTGGTGGTGACCTTGGGTCCGCGGGGTGCCGCCTACGTCGCGGCGCCGGGGTTCGATGGTCTGGGAGCACCGGCGCCGGCCGGTTCGGGAGACAGCGCGGCTGTCCGCACCGCGCTCATTCCCGCCGCGCCGGTCGACCCGCTCGATCCGACCGGCTGTGGCGACGTCTTCGGCGCGGCGGCCTTTGCGCGCCTGCTGGCCGGCGACCGCGTCGAGCCGGCGCTCCGCCATGCGACGGCGATGGCCGGCCGCAACGCGGCGCTTCGCGGCGCGGGTGGACTCGCCCGCCACCTGCGCGGCGAGCTGCTGGTTCCGTGACCAAGGTCATCGAGATACCGGCGCATCTCGACGACCGCTCGTTCGAGCAGTTCACGGCGGGGTTTGGAGAATGGCCACCGGAAGGAAAGCTCCTCTTCGATGCGCGCGGCGCCCAGTGGGCCTCGCCGTATGGCCTGATCGGCATGCTGACGGCTGGCCAGGCACTGGCGGAGGCGCGGCAGGAGCGACCACTCTTCGCCGTTCCCAACAGCACAGACGTGAAGTCGTACTGGTCCCGCATCGGCTTCTTCCGTTACGCCGCCGAGCTCTTCGAGCTGCACGGCAAGGTGCCCAAGTCGTCGGCTTCGGGTCCGTCGGATGCGCTGCTCGACGTGACGCCGGTGCGGGCCATGGAAGACGTCCACGAAGCGGTGAACCGGATCTCCGACACTGCCGCTCGCATTCTGCGCGCGGAGCTGGGACTGGAGCGCACGGCGACCGGCCGGTTCAGTATGGCGCTTTCGGAGGCATGTCAGAATATTGTGGAGCACGCAGGGACGGGTGGATGGGTCGCGGCACAGACGTATACATTCCGGCGGCGGCTGGGCAGGCGCGTCGCCGTGATTGCCGTGAGCGATGCCGGCATCGGTTTCCGGCGCTCGCTCGAAAGCACGCACGCCAAACGATTCGGCGAGCGGTGGGGTGACGGGGCGGCGCTCGAGGCCGCGCTGATCCAGAACGTGAGCCGGTTTCGTGATCCGGGACGCGGCCAGGGATTCAGGCAGATCAAGCCGTTTCTCGACAAGTGGGAGGGCAAGATTTCGATCCGCAGCGGCACGGCGCGGCTCGCGATCGTGCCCGCGTGGGACGAAGACGTTCCGTTGAGCGAACACCTTCCGTTTTTCCCCGGAGCCCAAGTGCAGATCACTATTCCGGCCCACGAGGCCGAGCCGCGATGATCGAGACCATCCGGATCGGTCACCTCCTGCGGGAGACGGCTGCGACGCCCTATCGCAACCTGATTACGAGACCCACCGGCGCCGCCGTCCGCGATCGTATCGAGGCGGCGCTCGCCGAATCGGACTGCGTCACCGCCCTCCTCGACTTCTCCGACATCGAGCTCCTGGACTTCAGTTGCGCCGATGAGGTCGTGGCCAAGCTGCTGCTGGCTGACCCCGATCGTACCGGGCGGGTCCTGGTGCTGCAGGGGCTCCGCGAGGATCAGCACGAGGCCATCGAGCAAGTACTCATTCACCATGGTCTCGCCGTCGTCGCGGTGGCGAGCGGTCATGGCGACGCGATGCCGCAGCTGATCGGGTGGGTGACGGCCGACGCGCGCTCGGCGTTCGGCTGCCTGTGCGAGAGCGGGCCGCTGCGTTCCTTCCAGCTCGCCTGGGCCCTCGATTGGAGCGACTCCCGGAGCCGGGACGCGCTCGGCGCCCTCCTGGCCCATCGCCTCGTGCGCGCGGAGGGAGAGCTCTACTTCCCGATCACCATCGCATGACGGCGCGCCGCCTCGGACCCTCCTCTACCGCAATACACGGCACTCTTCACGCGCGGGCGGACTGGTCGCCCGTCGCCCCTCCTCTCATGCAGAGCAGCACCTTCGTCAATCCGATCGATTCGGACGAGGATGTTCTCTACAGCCGCTACGGCAACAATCCGAACCAGGTGGCGCTGGCCCGGAAGTACGCGCTGCTCGAAGGCGCGGAGGAGGCCGTGTTTCTCTCCAGCGGCATGGGGGCTACGGCGCTCGCGCACCTGGCGGTACTGAGGCCCGGCGACCATCTCATCAGTAGCACCTGGATCTATGGTGGCACCCAGGCGCTGTTCGACGAGCAACTCGGACGGTTTGGAATCGAGATCACCTACGTCCATCCCGACAAACCTCGCGGATGGCGCAAGTCGGTGCGGAAGTCCACCCGCGCCATCTTCGTGGAGACGCCCACCAACCCGCTGGGACGCGTGATCGATCTCGGACCGGTGGCCCAGGCGGCCAAGGAGTTCGGCCTGGCGCTGCTGGTCGACGCGACATTCGCGAGCCCCATCAATTTCCGGCCGCTCGAGCATGGGGCTGATGTGGCCATCACCAGCGCCACCAAGTACCTCAACGGCCATACCGACGTGATCGCCGGCGCCGTGGCAGGGTCGGCCTCCATCGTGGAGGAGGTGATCAGACTGATGCGGCTGTGGGGTCAGTCGATCGACCCGCACGCCGCTTGGCTGGTCGACCGAGGCATGCGGACGCTGGCGCTGCGGATGGAGCGGCACAACGCCAACGGAATGGCCGTGGCCCGCTGGGCCGAGGGGCATGCCGCGTTCACCAAGGTCACGTATCCCGGGCTCCAGAGCCATCCGGATCACGACCTCGCGCGCGAGGTGCTCGATGGCTTCGGAGGGATCGTGGGTCTCGAGGTCAAAGGCGGGGGGAGCGCGGCCTCCAGGATTTTGCGGCGCCTCAAACTCGTCACCCACGCCCCGAGCCTCGGTGGAGTCGAGAGTCTCGTCTCCGAGCCCCGGCACACCTCGCACAAGAAGCTGACGCCCGAGGCACGGGCCGCGCTTGGCTTCCCGGACGGATTCCTCCGCCTGAGCTGCGGTGTCGAGGACGCGAAGGACATCATCGCGGATCTCGAGCAGGCGGTGAAGTAGGGAGAAGAGAGAAGGGAGAAGGGAGCAGGAAGCAGGGAGCGGGGAGCAGGGGAGGAAGTGCCCGTTCTCCTTTCCTCTTTCTCCTGCTCCTTCTCCCTGCTCCCTTCTTCCTGCTCCCCGCTCCCCGCTCCCCGCTCCCCGCTCCCTCTCCTTTCTCCCTTCTCCTCTCCCCGCTTAACTTCCCCCCGTGATCCGTCTCTCCCACGTGTACAAGTCCTATCCCAATGGCGCCCTCGCCCTGAAGGACGTGTCCTTCCGAGTGAACCGAGGAGAGTTCGTCTTCCTCACCGGGCACTCGGGCGCGGGGAAGTCCACCATCATGAAGCTCCTCTTCGCGGAGCAGAAGCCGAGCTCCGGCGAAGCTCGCGTCTCCGGCTACAACGTGAGCACGCTCAAGGTGGAGGAGATTCCCAAACTCCGCCGGCGCCTTGGCATCGTCTTCCAGGACTTCCGCCTGTTGGAGGACCGGACGGCGGTGGAGAACGTCGCCTTTGCGCTCGAAGTCACCGGGGCGCGGCGCGACACCATCTCCGCTCGTGTGACGCGAGTCCTCACCCAGGTGGGACTCGCGGCCAAAGGCCAGGCATACCCCCGCGAGCTGTCGGGGGGCGAACAGCAGCGCGTGGCGATCGCCCGCGCCCTGGTGAACGATCCCGCCATCCTCGTGGCCGACGAGCCGACCGGGAACCTCGACGAGCGCGCCACACGAGGTGTCTTTCAGCTCCTGCGAGACATCAATGCCGGCGGCACCGTGATCGTCATGGCCACCCACGATCTCGACCTCGTCCGCCAGACCTCGTACCGGACCATCGAGCTGCGGGACGGAGGACTGGTCTACGACAGCCTGGTGGACGATGCGGACCAGGCGAAGGTGGAGGCCGCAGAATGAGGCTGTTGACGCGAGAGGCGTTTCTCTCGTTTCGGCGAGCGCCGCTGCTGTCGGCGCTGTCGGTCACCACGATCGCCTTCTCCCTGTTCACCCTCGGTCTGTTCGGCCTGGTGGCGATCAACCTTCGCGAGGCATTGCGGGGTCTCGAGGAACGGGTCGAGATCGTGGCGTTCGTGCTGCGGGGAACGCCGGCCGAGACCATCACGCTCGCCACGCAGGACATCGCGGCGTTTCCCGAGGTCCAGGAAGTCAATTTCATCACCGAGACCCAGGCGCTCGACCGAGCCCGCAGGGAGCTGGTCGAGTTCAAGGACGCGTATCGCGACCTCCAGGTGAATCCCCTGCCCGCGTCGATCGAGGTTCGGCTCAAGGAGGGGGCGCGCGACGCGGCGACGGTCGAGCGGGTCGCCCAGCGGCTCCGCGGCTTCGGCTTCGTCGAGGACGTGCGCTTCGGGAAGGAGTGGGTCCAGAAGCTCGATCATCTGCGCAATCTCACGGGGGTGGTGGGACTCGTGATCGGGCTGGCCTTCGCCGGCGTCGCGGTCGTGATCATCGGAGTCACCATCCGCCTCACCCTGCTCCAGCGGGCGCGCGAGATCTCCATCATGCGTCTCGTGGGGGCCACCAACTGGTTTATCCGTGGACCCTTCCTCCTGGAGGGCGCCCTCAAGGGCCTCATGGGTGGGATTCTCTCCGTGGGGCTGTGCTACGCCGGGTACATCCTCTTCCGCGACCACAGCGGGGGGACCTTCGCGGAAGTGATCTTCTTCCGCCCTGAGCATCTTCTGTTCATCATGCTGTTCGGCGTCCTGCTCGGTCTCACGGGGAGCCTGGTGAGCGTGGGGCGGCACCTTCGGCATGTTTGAGAGGACGGAAAAGACGGAGAAGACGGAGAAGACGGAAAGGTCTCAGCCCCACCACCCCGTCCTGTCCGTCCTCTCCGTCCTTTCCGTCCTCTCCGTCCTCTCCGTCCTCTGCGTCCTCTCCGTCCCTCTCCACGCCCAGGCCGACACGGAAGTCGAGCAGAGCCGCCGGCGCCTCGAGGAGATCCGGCGGGAGCGTGACCGTCTGCAGGAGCAGCAGCAGCGTCTCCAGGGACAGGTCCACGACGTCAACGACGAGCTGAGCAACCTCGAGCGGCAGCGTGAGTCCACGCAGCGAATCGTGAACGAGATCGAGCGCCAGATAGGGGGACTCGCGTCGCAGCTCGACCGTTCGAGCGCCGAGATGATCCTGGCGGAAGACAATCTGGCCGACCGCCGGGCGGTCCTCGAGCGGCGTCTGGTCGACATCTACAAGCGCGGCCCGCTCTATACCTACCAGGCGCTCTTCGCCGCCGAGTCGTTCGGCGACCTGCTGAGCCGGTACAAGTACCTCTACCTGACGAGTCGCCAGGACCGCGCGCTGGTGGAGGACGTCGAGAGCCTGCGCAATCGTGTCGTGAGCGAGCGGAAGAAGATTCTCAACGTGCGCGATCAACTGGACCGGACGCGTGAGGAGCGGGAGGCCGAGTACAGCAAGTACAGTGATCTGGCGCGGGCACGAGAGCGCCGGCTCCAGTCCCTGCAGCAGTCGGCGAGGAGTACCGAGCGTCGGTTGAGCGTCCTGCAGAAGGACGAGGCGCGGCTCAACGGCGTCCTCGCAAACCTCGATCGCCTCCGGCGCGAGGAGGCCAGCCGCGGCGGAGCCCGTGGTGGCGTAGTGGCGCCCGGATCGATCACGACGGCCGATATCGGCAGGCTAGACTGGCCGGTCGAAGGCACGATCGTCTACCGGTTCGGGCGGGACACGCTGCCCAGCGGCGGGATCATCCGATGGAACGGCGTCGGCATCTCGGCCGCAGTCGGCACCCCGGTGAAGGCGGTCGAGGCCGGCAAGGTGCGTCTCGTCGGCCAGTTCGGCACATACGGCCTGACCATCGTCCTCGAGCACGGCAACGGGTATTACTCGGTGTACTCGCACCTGCAGAGCGCAGCGGTGAAACTGGGGACGACGGTGGCAAAGAGCGATGTGATCGGAGCGGTGGGCGGGGAGAACTCGGACTACGGACCGCACCTGCATTTCGAGATCAGAGGAGAGAATCAGGTGGCGCTGGATCCGACCGTGTGGCTCCAGAAGCGGTAGCCGCGGCACCTCACTCCGCGTGGCCGATCCGTTCTCCCGACTGCAACTTGCCCCTGGCCAGCGCGGCTTCGACGAGCGCGAACAGGTCGTCTGCCTGCGTCACGGCAGGATGGGGATACGACGCGATGCCGGCGCTGAACACGGGGCGTACCCCGCTCTCGAGCGGCAACGCGGCGAGGCGCTCCTGCACTCGCGTCACGGAGCGATGGGCACCCTCGGCCGCCGTCTCCGGAAGCACGATAGCGAACTCCTCTCCGCCGTAACGCACGACATAATCGGGAAGCCGCAGTTCCCGCCGGAGACGCGCGCCGACCTCCCGCCGGAAGGGCTCGTGCGTATCCTGAGGTATGCCGCCATTGCCGCCGTTGCCGGGCTGGACGTCGAGAAGCACCAGGCTGAAGCTCAGGGAATACCGTCTGGCTCGCTCGAACTCCTCCTGGAGCCGCCGGTCGAGTCCGTTGGCCACGGCGCTCTCGCCGCGGCTGCCGGACGGCGAGACCAGCCCCCCGTCGAGCGCCTGCGCGGCGACCTGTGCGAGGCTCGAGGCCAACTCGAGCTGGGCCGGGCTCAGCGCTGGGTGGGCGTCGCGCCGGCGCAGGAGCAGTACCGCGGGAACACCGTCCTCGCGGAGTACGGGAAGCGCGATGGAGGGAGACGAGCCATGGCCATTCCCGCGTCCGGGGGACGGCGTTGCCACGGGACGCCGGGTGCGGATCGCCTCCGTGATCTCGGGATGTTCCGTCAGATCGATTCGCGACGTCTCGGTCGTGCGGGCGTCGACGTCGGCCAGGACCCGGCCCTGAGCATCGCCCGGTGCGGTCACCACGAGGGCGCACTGCGCCAGCGAGAATGCCCGGGCCAGACGTCGGACGAGCGCGACGACGATCTCATCCGGTTGCAGCATCGTCCGCGCTTCGGCCACGAGATCCTGGAGCGTCTCGCGCACCTCCATCTCGTACGGCGTGCGCCGTGGCGCCTGCCGGTCGCGGATGCGCGCGGCGAGTCGAGCGCAGAGCTCCGACAGGTGCACGGGCGCGGCAAGCGCGTCGTCCGCGCCGAGCGCCAGCGCGATCGCCGGCGCGTCAGGATCCTGCGCGGCGAGGAGCACGATACGCGGCGGCTCGACCCCGCCGGTTTGCAGCAGTCCGGGGAGACGGCCGTCGCGAGCGTCGGGAAGCGTGATGAGGACGGCGTCGGGAGGGACCAACGCCGGATGACCGGCCCCTTCGGTGACCTGGTACCCTGCCCGGGTCAACGCACGCTCCAGGGCGGCCGGACGTGCCGCCGCGTCGCCGGCAAGATGGACGCGGGGCCGCCCCAGCGGCGCGAGTGGCGCGCCGTTGGTCACAGGTTCTCGAGGTAGGGATGCATCAGACCGTCAGATCCGACCTGCTCGGTGCCCACGTCTCCACCCAAGGCGGAGTGGCGACCGCACCGGCGCGAGGCACTGCCATTGGTGCCACGGCGATCCAGGTATTCACCAAGACCCCCAGCCAGTGGCGTGAGACCGCAGTGACGACCGACATCCAGACAGCATTTCGCCGGGAGGCCGATCGGAGCGGAATTGCATGTATAGTGGCGCATGACTCCTACCTAATCAACCTCGCCACCCCGGATCCGATCCTCGGGTCCCGGTCCGAGGATTCCTTCCGCGCCGAGCTGGAGCGCTGCACGGCCCTTGGGATTCCGTTCATCGTTTCTCATCCCGGCAACTTCATCGACGACCGCGAGGCCGGCCTGAGCCGCAACGCCGACGCCTACACGCGATGCCTGCTCGCGGTGCCGGGTGCGGTGACGGTACTGGTCGAAACCACGGCGGGGACCGGCACCGCCCTCGGGAGCTCATTCGAGGAGCTGGCAGAGCTGCGCGCGCGGATCGGGGAGCCGGTGCGCCATCGCATCGCCTTCTGCGCCGATACCTGCCACCTCTACTCGTCGGGGCACGACCTCGTCGGTGACTACGAGGGTGTGTGGCGTCACTGGGACGAGACGATCGGACTCGGTCTCCTTCGGTGCCTGCATCTCAACGACTCGAAGACCCCGTTCGCGTCCCGCCGCGACCGACACGAGCTGATCGCCGAAGGCTCACTCGGTGCCGAGCCCTTTCGCCGGATCATGCGGGATCCCCGATTCGCCGGGATACCCAAACTGCTCGAGACTCCGAAGGGCGACGACGAGTTCACTCAGGACCGTCGCATGGTGCGACGTCTGCGCGCCTACGCGAGGACAGCCCGTGCGCGTTGACCGCCACTCGGTCGGCCGTCATCTTCCACCGATGCCACGACACCTGGTCTTCCTCGCGCTGCTCCTCACGGGGGCGGTACCGACCGTCCACGCGCAGACCGAGTATTACGCACGCATCGGCGCCATCGGCGCGACCAATCTGCTGCACGACGTGATCGTCACCGAGCTGACGCTGCGGCAGTCCATCGCGCCCATGATCGCGCTCGGTGGCTCGCTGCCCGTCGGCTCGCGGGGCTATCGGGCCAACCTCGAAGCCACGCTGGTCTCGGGGAAGTATCACCGCAGCCAGGACGGAAACTCCGACAACATAGGCACGCTGCGCACCGCGACGCTGATGCTCGGACTCGAGGGCCCGGTGTGGCGTGAAGTGCGGTGGCGAGCGGGGCTCGGCGCCATCCAGTATTGGCCGGCCGACGACGAGGGGATCTTTCTTTCGGGCGGCACGACCCGATTTCTCGTCGGAGCCGGCGCCGACTATCGGCGCCCCGTGATGGCGAAGTGGGATCTCATGACGTCACTACGGTACGACTTCCATCGGTTCAGAACGGGGACTCTCGAGGCACGCGGGTTTTCGCAGTCCCAGGGGGTGAGTCGCGCGTCGCTCTCCGTGGGTCTCTCGCGGAGCTTTCGATGACACCGCGCGTCCGGTTGACAGCCGTCGCCTTTGCGATGGTGGCGCTCGCCTGCGGTGACATCGCGTCGCCCCGGCGCGACGATTTTTACGAGTGGCGACTGGAAGCGCCGTCGCCGTCGGGGTCCGGGCTGGACACCATCAGTTTCCATTGGCCTGCGGATCGGTTGCCGGTTCGGATCTGGGTCGAATCGGCCGACCCGTTGCCCGCGGATGTCGCCCGCGCCATCACGATCTGGCGCGATGTCTTCCTGTACGGTGAGTACGACGCCACGGTGGTGACCGATTCGACGACCGCCGACGTCATCGTCGTCTCAGGCGTGGCCCCCGGCCCCCAGCTCTCGCTGACACGACTCAACAGGGTCATGGCGCCGCAATGTGCGGGAACGACGGACGTGGAGGTGAGCGACGACCACACCCAGTTGCGTCTGCCCATCAGGATTTACATCAACGCCCAGTCGGCACCCGGCTCGCCGGGCCTCGACGCGTGCCTGGCGCTGACAGTCGTCCACGAGCTGGGACACAGCATCGGCATCTTCAGACATTCGTCTAACCCTGCTGATCTCATGTACTTCGACCCTGCGGTGACGCTGCCGAGCGAGCGCGATCGCACCACGGCCGAGGTCCTGTACCACGTCCCCTCGACGGTCGAACCGGTGAGGCCCTGAACGGCCGCGGGCGCAGTTGCCCCCGGCCCGGAACCTGCCGATAATTCCCCCCGCCGGAGCGCGGCCACCCACCACGGCCGCTGAGTCCTCTGCCGCGCGGCGACGCGCCACTGGAGCGTATGAGCACCGAGACGAGCGCCCCTCCTCGTGAGAGTCTTACTCTCGTCGAGCATGGTCTGTTTCCCATCCGTATTCACGCCAACCTCACACCGCCCGCATTGATCGAGCATGCCCTCCGCCGTGGCGAGGGTCATCTCACCGACCACGGGGCATTCGTCAGCAACACGACGCCGCACACGGGTCGATCGCCCAAGGACAAGTTCGTGATCGAAGAGCCGGGGGCGGCGGACAAGATCTGGTGGGACAAGAATCCGCGGCTCGAGCCGGCGGCGTTCGAGCGTCTCCACGACGACGTCCGTGGCTATCTCGATGCGCGCGAGGTGTTCGTCCAGGATCTCTTCGGGGGCGCCGACCCTGCCTTCCGCCTCCCGGTCCGCTTCATCACCCCCAACGCGTGGCACGCGCTCTTCGTCCGCAACATGTTCATTCGCGCGCTCCCAGCCGAGCTGGCGCACTTCCGGCCGGGCTTCACCGTGCTGCATGCTCCCGATTTCCAGGCGGACCCCGAGCGCCACGGCACGCGCTCGAGCACCTTCGTGGTGATTCACTTCGGCAAGAAGCTCGTCCTCATCGGCGGCACCCGGTACGCGGGCGAGATGAAGAAGTCGATCTTCACGGCCCTGAATTACCTCATGCCCCGGTCGAACGTGATGCCCATGCACTGCTCGGCCAACGTGGGGCCGGCCGGCGATACGGCGATCTTCTTCGGCCTTTCCGGCACCGGCAAGACCACGCTCTCCGCCGACGCCACGCGCCAGCTCATCGGCGACGACGAGCACGGATGGAGCGACCGGGGCGTGTTCAATTTCGAAGGAGGCTGTTACGCGAAGGTCATTCGGCTGCGCCCAGAAGGCGAGCCCGAGATCTATGCGGCCTCGCAGATGTTCGGTACGGTGCTCGAGAATGTGGTCATCGATCCGGTGAACCGCGGCGTAGACTTCGACAGCGACCGGCTCACCGAGAACACCCGCGCGTGCTATCCGATCCACTACATCCCGAACCATCTCGCCGGCGGCGCGGGGGCACATCCCAGGAACATCGTCTTTCTCACCGCCGATGCCTTCGGGGTCATGCCGCCGATCGCGCGACTCACGGCCGAGCAGGCGATGTATCACTTCCTCTCCGGCTACACCGCCAAGGTCGCGGGCACCGAGCGGGGGGTCACCGAGCCGTCCGCCACGTTCTCCGCGTGCTTCGGGGCACCATTCCTCCCGCTCCATCCAGGTGTCTACGCCAAGATGCTCGGCGAGCGCATCGCCAAGCACAAGGTGACCGTGTGGATGGTGAACACCGGATGGACCGGCGGCGCCTATGGCGTCGGCAGCCGGATGAAGCTCGGGCACACCCGCGCGATGATCCGCGCCGCCCTCTCGGGCGGGCTCGACGGTGCCGCCTACACCAAGGACCCCGTCTTCGGATTCGAGGTTCCGGCCTCGATTCCCGACGTGCCGTCCGACATCCTCTCGCCGCGCAAGACGTGGGCGAAGCCGGAGGCCTACGACGCGCAGGCCCGCAAGCTGGCGACGATGTTCCGCGAGAACTTCGAGCAGTTCCGCGCCGAGGCGCCCGCAGGAGTGGCGGACGCGGGCCCCTTGGTGTGATCCGGGGCGTCCCACCCGATCTCGAGGTCATCCGCGATCCACTCTGGGACAACATCCGCCTCGACCGACCAGCCCTGCAGGCGCTCGACACGCCTGCAGTCCAGCGGCTGCGATACATCCGTCAGGTCGGCCACGCCTTCCTCGTCTATCCCGGCGCCACCCACACCCGATTCGAGCACGCGCTCGGCGCGTACCATCTGACGCGCCGGGCCCTCGCCACGCTCGCGGAGTACGGCGAGCTGGAGCGAGTGGCCGAGGAGGACTGCCTGGCCGTACGGATGGCCGCGCTGCTGCACGACATCGGCCACTATCCCTTCTCCCACGCGCTCGAGGAAGCAGGCTTCCCCTCCCACGAAACCCTCGGCGTCGCGAAATTGAGGACGGGGGAGCTGGGTGCCGCGCTTCACGCCATCGGCGGGCCGGATTTCGCCCCAGCGCTCGGCGACCTCATCACCGGCCGGAGCCGGAGTCCGCTCCAGGGGCTGATCTCGGGGTCGCTCGATCTCGACAAGATCGACTATCTGAGTCGCGACGCGCGCATGTGTGGTGTGCCGTACGGTAACGTGGACGTGGATCGCCTGCTCGCCACGCTCACGCTCGTGGAAACATCACCGGGCCGGTACGAGGTCGGCGTGCAGGAGAAGGGCGTGAGCGCGCTCGAGTCCCTGCTCTTCGCCAAGTATCAGATGTACCGGAACGTGTACTGGCATCACGCCGTCCGGTCGGCGACGTGCATGTTCAAGCGGGCGGTGCGGGTTGGCATGGACCAGGGCACGGTGGACATCGACGCGCTGGCCGAGGCGACCGACGATGGACTCATGGAGCGGCTCGTGTCCCGCGGCGCCAACCCGCTGGCGGCGGCGGTGCGCTCCCGCCGCCTCTACAAGCGGGCGCTCGACCTGCCGGCCAGCGATGTACCCGGCGACGCGCAGCCATGGATCGCGGAGAACCCCGATCTGCTCGAGCAGGTGGAAGACGTGCTGGCAGCGCAGGTGGGCCTGGCGCCCGGCGAGCTGCTGCTCGATTTTCCGGCGCGAGCCTCTATGCTCAGCGTGGACCTTCCTCTGCGAACGCGCGGCGGATCGGTCGAGCGCCTCACGGACGCGGGCCGCGCCGGGCACCTCGGGCTTCCGCGTGTAGCGGACGAGCTTTATCGCAGCGCACGGCGGCTGCGGGTCTTCGTGGCCGCCGCGCCGAGCCGACCGCTGGACGGTATACTCGACTTGTTGGCGATGCCGGCGGCCGATGTCGCGCGCCGCATGGCCGAGCACGTATCACTGGTGTAAGGAGCAGAACATGGTGAGTCGTCGCACTTTCCTCGCCCAGACCACTGGCGTGGTCGCCGGGATGGCCGCGGTCCGCAGCGCGTTCGCCACCGCCCCGACCGCGATCACCGTCTACAAGAGCAGCACCTGCGAGTGCTGCGCCAAATGGGTGGACCACATCAAGGCCAACGGGTTCGCGCCGTCAGTCCACGACGAAGAGGACATGACGAGCCTCAAGGACGACATGGGGGTGCCACAGGGTGTCCGCTCGTGTCACACGGCCCTCGTGGACCGCTACCTCATCGAGGGCCATGTCCCCGCCGCCGACATCCGTCGCCTGCTGGCCGAGCGACCCAAGGTCGCTGGACTCGCGGTGCCGGGAATGCCGGCCAGCTCGCCCGGCATGGCGATGCCCGGCGCCCCGGTGGTGCCCTACGAGGTCGTGGCCTTTACGACCTCCGGGGCCACCTCCGTGTACGCCAAGCATTAGTCCCCGATGGCCTCAGTCGTTCCCTATCGCCCGGAGTACCGGGCGGACTTCGAGCGTCTCAATCGGGCGTGGATCGAGCAGTATTTCGTCGTGGAGGAGGCAGACCGCGAGGTCTTCGCCGACCCCGAAGCGGCAATCGTCCGCCAGGGAGGAGAAATCTTCTTCGTGGTGGACGGCAGCGAGGTCCTGGGCACCTGCGCGATCATGCCGCATGAGCCGGGCGTCTTCGAGATCGCGAAGATGGCGGTGAGCCCGTCGGCGCGGGGCCGGGGGTACGGGGATCTGCTGATGGAAGCGACGGTTGAATTTGCTCGACGGGCCGGGGCCACCAAAGTCGTGATCGTATCCAATACCGTCTTGACGCCTGCCATCCGGTTGTACGAGAAGCACGGGTTCGTCCGGGTTCCGCTGGATCACGAGCGGTTCGCCCGGGCCAACATCCGCCTGGAGCGCCCGCTCGGCGGCTGAGCCGGCCTAACTGCTCTCCCCGGCCGAGGCGGCGACCGCCGGATGCTCCCCGGTGTTGCCCACCGAATCGATCCGGATCACGATGGCCGTGATGTTGTCGAGCCCGCCCCGACGGTTGGCCTCAGTGATCATCCTGTCCACCCAGCCCTGCGGCCCTCCGTCCGCGCCCAGAATCCGGGTGAGCTGCTCATCCTCGAGCATCCCGGTGAGACCGTCCGAGGCCAGCAGCAGCACGTCACCCTGCTCGAGCGATCCGAAGTAGATGTCGGGAACCACATCCACGCTCGCGCCGACGCAGCGGGTGATGACGTTGCTGTAGGGATGGACGCGCGCCTGGTCGGGCGTGAGGAGGCCGGCATCCACCTGCTCCTGCACGTACGAGTGATCCTTGGTCAGCTGCTGGAACTGATTCCCCCGGAGGAGATAGGCGCGGCTGTCACCGACCTGGCCGATCAGGTAGCGGCCCGGCAGCAGGACGAGCACCGTGGCCGTCGTGCCCATGCCGCGCTTGTCCTGCTCGGCGATCGTCCGCTCGAAGATGGCGTCGTTCGCGGCCCGGATGGCTCCGCGCACTCGATCGCTCGCCTGCTCGTCGCTCATCCCACGCAGCGTTCCGATCTGGTGCGACGTGATCCGGACCGCCATCTCGCTCGCCACTTCCCCCGCCGCATGTCCGCCCATCCCGTCGGCCACGATGAAAATCCCGCGCTCGGCGAGCATGAGATAGTTGTCTTCGTTCCCGGATCGGACGATGCCGACGTCAGTGCGGGCTGCACAGGTGAAATGCACGAGATCAGATCCGCTAGCGCAGAAGGAAGTAGGCGAGGGCCGCGACGGCCACGACCACGACGCCGATCACCCAGGCGGGGGGACCGCCGGGCCGTGGCGCTGCCGGGCGGATCGGCCGACGGGGAGACTCGGGAGCCTTGGCCTCCGCTGCCGGAGCCGCGGGGGCGTCGACCGCCGCGACCAGCCTGGTCCCCGCGATCGGCTTGCTGGGGGCCTGATCGAATGGCTCCCACAACACCGCCACCTCGCCGAATCGAATGGTGGTCCCCGGACTCAACGGCACCTCGCCGGCGACCCGCTCGTTCTCAACGAAGGTGCCGTTGGTGGACCCCGTGTCGCTCAGCATCCACAGGCCATCCCGTCGCTGCAGCTTGGCGTGACTGGTGCTCACGCTGGGATCGGCCAACACGATGTCGTTGTAGTCGGCCCGGCCGATATTCACGATCGGCACCTTGACCGGCAGGCGCTTACCCTTGAGCGACCCGTTCCGAATGAGGAACGATGCGAGCGGCGCCACGGTGGGCGCCGTGGGAGTCACGGCCGACTTGAGGTCGGATTGCGGCAGCCCATGCAGGGTATCTGAGAGCCGAGCGCTCGCCCCGGTCGGGGGACGCACCGGCGTAGCGACCGGGACGCTTCGCGGGGCACGCAGCCCCGGTAACGCGGCCGCGTCGGCGTAGAAGCGGAACTCGTCGTGACCGATCCTGATCACGTCCGCCCGAGCCAGCAGGTGGCGCCGTCCCACTCGCTCCCCGTTGACGTACGTGCCATTGATGCTCACATCCATCAGGACGTACCCCTCGGGCGATGTCTGGATCTCGGCGTGGCGCCGGGAGACGTCGCTCCCGCTCACGACGACGTCGGATCCGGCATCACGTCCGAAGACGAGAGGATTGAGACCGACCTCGTACTCCCGCCCGTCCGTCAGGCAGACGATCCGCCCACCCGTCGGCGCCGCGGGTACATCGGACGACGTGGACCGTGGCGGAGGCGCCAAGTCGGCGAACGCGCCGCTGTCGAACAACTGAGTGTGGCCTGCGCGGCGGGGATCCACGGCGAGGATTTCGTGGCGGCCGATCTGGATTTTGTCCCCATGCAGCACCGGCGTGGGATCGGCGCCGAGCTTCACGCCGTTGACCAGAAGCTCGGCGTCGGGAGACGCGGACCGGATCGCGGCCGCCCCCTGCGCGGTTCCCTGCAGCACCGCGTGCCGGGGCCGTACGCCCTCTCCCTGAAGGAGAATGGCGCACCCGGGTGCCGACCCGATGATCGTCTCACCGGTCGCGACCGGAACCCGAACGCCGTCGATTTCGAGGTGCATCATCGTCAATTCCCAGGGCAGGAGCGCAGTCGCCGACAAACGTATCGCGCAGCATGTAACAGGGCAAGCAACCGTGTCTTACGCAATCTTCCTGCGCTCCTGTCCACGTAGTTGAAGCTGATACAGCCGCTGGTAGATCCCTTCCGCCGCGAGCAGCTCGCGATGGCTGCCCCGCTCCCGGATCTCGCCATGATGGAGCACCAGGATCTCGTCGGCGTGAAGGATGGTGCTGAGCCGGTGCGCGACCACGAGGCTCGTCCGCCCCGACATCAGCTCTCCGATGGCCCGCTGGATCTGGGCTTCGGCCTCCGCGTCCACCGAGCTGGTCGCCTCGTCCAGGACGAGAATCCTGGGATCGAGCGCCAGGGCTCGTGCGAAGCTCAGGAGCTGCCGCTCGCCGACGCTGAGGCTGCGCCCCCGCTCGCCCAGCTCGTGCCCATAGCCCGATGGCAGGCGCTCGATGAACCGGTCGGCTCCCACCCGACGCGCGGCGTCTCGGGCGGCCTCCGGCGTCACCGGGGCATCCAGAGTCAGGTTGTGCAGGATGTCTCCCGTGAACAGGAAGAGATCCTGCTGCACGAAGCCGATGATCGCCCGCAGGTCGGCCGTCGAGAGCTCGCGTATGTCGACGCCATCCACCGTGATCCGCCCCCGATCGGGGTCGTAGAAACGGAGCAGCAGGTTCACGATCGTGGTCTTCCCCGCGCCGGTGTGGCCCACCAGCGCGATCGTCTGCCCGGGCGACGCTTCGAAGGAAATGTCGCGGAGCACCCACGGGCCGTCGGCGCTGTAGCGGAACCACACGTTTTCGAACCGGACGGCGCCGCGCACGGGAGGGGGCAGCGATTGGGGCACGGCGGGCTCGCGCACCGATACCTGCTCATCGAGCAGGCCGAACACGCGCTCCGACGAGGCCATGGCACTCTGGAGAAGATTGAATTTCTCCGAGAGATCCTGGAGCGGCTGGAAGAACCGTCGTGTGTACTGAATGAACGCCGCCAGAATGCCGACGGTGAGGGTGCCGTCGAGAACGCGAAGTCCACCGTACCAGAGGAGCAGGGCCATCGCCACCGCGGTCAGCACCTCCACGACGGGGAAGAAGACCGCGTAGATCGTGATCGACCGGAGATGCGCCTCCAGGTGGTCGCGGTTGAGGTCGGCGAAGCGACCGGCCGAGCTCTCCTCCCGGCCGAAGAGCTGTACGATCCGCATCCCCGAGAGCCGCTCCTGCAGATACGAATTGAGTCGGGCGAGGCGGGAGCGGATGTCGCGAAAGGCGTCCCTTACTCTCCGGCGGAATACTCTGGCGGTGAGCCAGACGAGGGGAATCACCGCGAACGTCACCAGAGCGAGACGCCAGTCGATCGCCAGCATCATCCCCATGATCGCGATCAGGGTGAACGCGTCACCGAAGATGGTCACGACGCCCGATGAGAAGAGCTCGTTCAGCGTCTCGACGTCGGAAGTGACCCGCGTCATCAGACGGCCCACCGGGTTCCGGTCGAAGTAGCTCACGCTGAGGCGCTGGAGATGCCCGAAGATCTCCATGCGCAGATCGTACATCACCCGCTGTCCGATGAAGGTCGTGAGCAACGCCCCGGCGTATTCCACGACGAACTCGATCAGCATCGTCGCGAGAAACACCGTGGCCAGGAGGCCGAGCAGTCCCATGTCCCGATGCGGAATCGCGACATCGAGGGCGTGCTCGGTGAGGCGAGGCCCGATGAGCGCGAGTCCCGACTGTCCCAGCAACAGGACCAGGGCGATGATGGTGAGACCACGGTAGGGCCGAAGGTAGCGCAGCAAGCGGCGCAAAAGCGCCACGTCGTACCCGCTGGAAAGGGCCTCGGAGTCGTCCTGGATTGCGCTCACGTCGTTACCCGGCCGGCTCGGCCAGCGCCTGCTCGTCCACCGACCGCAGGCCGCGGCGGACCCAGCTCGAGAAGACGAAGAAGCCGAAGATCAGCGTGAAGTACGTGAGGATGAGCCGCCAGATCAGGATGTAGATCGGGGTCAGCTCCCTCGGCACGTAGGAGGACATCACGGCCGCCGAGAGTACCTCGCCGACGCCCGACGCGCCGGGAGTCGGCGCGAAGTAGAGGAGAAACATGATCAGCGTCTGAACCAGCAGGATGTCCACGAAATTGGCGTGGAGACCGAGGGCACGCAGCGCGACGTAGCCTGCGAGCAGCTTGTTGGCGTGGGACGGGGCCGAGAGAACCGTCGCCCAGAGGAGCGAGAGCCACCCTGCCGGACTGTTGAACGCGATCACGCTCGCATGAGCCTGGTCGATGCCCTCGCGAAGATGCTCGAGCTTGTCGGCGACGCGACGGTTGCGGCGGCCGACGGATTCGGCGATCCGATGGATCAGATCCCGCACGAACCGGGGAAAGAAAATGACGATCGCCATCAGCACACCGATGCCGGCGACGATCGTGAGGCTGCCGCGGAACAGGTCGTAGAGCGAGAGGCCCAGGAGATTGCCACGCTGCCCCAGCGACCGGCCCGCGCCGAACAGGAGCGCGAGCGGGCCCGCGATTGCGAAGAACAGAATCGTGGCGACGAAGCTCATGAAGGTGGAGGTCACGGCGACCGGAAGCGGAACGCCGTACCGGCGCATCGTGTACATCGTCATCGGCCCGGCGCCGGAATTGAGCGGCGTGATGTACCCCGCCCACGCGCCCATCCCTCCGGCCAGGAACATCCCCTTGAGCGACGGCTTCGGATGAACATGCCGCGCCACCATCCAGAGCCGGAGTCCGCCACCGAGCCAGTCCAGCGATGCGAGCCCCATACCGACCAGCACCCACGCCCAGTTCACCCGTCCCACGCCCTTCAGGAAGGCCTGGAAGTCGTTGCCGTAAATCAGGGTGATCCCGAAGCCGGCCAGCGAGGCCAGAACGGAGATTTCGAATCCGCGGAGGAGAAACTTCGGCGTGAGCAAGCGGGACATGGGCCGGTAAGTTAAGGGGAGGACGGAAAGGACGGAAAGGACGGACACGATGTCTTTTCCGTCCTCTCCGTCCTCTCCGTCCTTTCCGTCCTTTCGGTTATCCTTCGGTCCAGCATGTCCGACGCCGTCATCCGCATCGTCAACGCCCGGCAGCACAACCTCAAGGGCATCACCGTCGAGCTGCCGCACCGCGCGCTCATCGTCATCACCGGACCATCCGGCTCGGGGAAGAGCTCGCTCGCGTTCGACACGGTGTATGCCGAGGGTCAGCGCCGATACATCGAATCACTCTCCACCTACGCCAAACAATTCCTCGACCGCATGCCGAAGCCGCTGGTGGACCGGCTCGAGGGTCTGGCGCCCTCGGTGGCCATCGAGCAGCGGAACCCCACCGTCTCGAGCCGCTCCACCGTTGGGACCGCGACCGAGGTGTACGACTACCTGCGTCTTCTCTGGGCCAGGGTCGGCCGGAGCTACTGCCGCGTCTGCGGGGCACCGGTTCGGAAGGACACCCCGCAATCGGCCGCGGACGACATCCTGGCCGCCGGGCCCGGCCGCCTTCAGATCTGTTTCCCCCTGCCCCCCGTGGCCAGGCTCACCCATGAGGCCGTCGTCGAGAATCTGACCGCCCTCGGATTCGTGCGGGTGCTGGCCGACAGTGTGCCACGGCGGCTCGACGAGCTGCCGAAGGGGCTCGACCTTACCCGGATCGACGAGCTGCTCGTTGTGGTGGACCGTCTCCAGGCCGATCCCGCGTCCATCGGCAGAATCGGCGAAGCGGTCGCCACGGCATTTCAGGAAGGAGAGGGAATCGCAGTCGCCCTGCGGGACGAGGGGCGCATGCGATTCACCCGCCACCCCGCGTGCAGCGCGTGTGATACCCCGGCGGCGGTAGTGAGCCCGGCCCTCTTTTCGTTCAACAATCCCCGCGGCGCATGCCCCACCTGCAATGGATTCGGCGCGACGCTGGAATACGACGAGACGTTGATCGTGCCCGATCCCGACCGCAGCCTCGCCGAGGGCGCGATCGACCCGTGGACCAAGCCGAGATACGAATCCCGGCGTCGGCTACTCCTCCAGTTCGCCGAGTCGCTCGGAGCCGACCGATCCAAGCCATGGTCCCGACTCAAAGCGGCACACCGGCGGGAGCTGCTCCATGGGAGGAAGGGTCGCTACGTCGGCATCTTCCCATTCCTCAAGGGCCTGGAGGAGAAACGGTACAAGCAGTACATCCGGGTGTTTCTCCGGCAGTACCAGCTCGCACATACCTGCTCCGCTTGCCTGGGCAGCCGTCTCAATCCGGATGCGCTCGCGGTGCAGCTGGCCGGGGAGACCATCGCCGCGGTGGCGGCGCGGCCGGTGGATGCGATTCGTCAGTGGGTCGGGGCGCTGTCGCTACCGCCGTTCGAGCGGGAGATCGCGCAGCTCGTGCTGGATCAGCTCGGGTCCCGGCTCGACTTTCTCCAGGACGTCGGGCTCGGCTATCTCACGCTCGAGCGCCAGACCCGAACCCTCTCGGGCGGCGAAGCCCAGCGGATCGCGCTGGCCAATGCGCTCGGCTCGCGTCTGGTGGACACGCTGTACGTGCTCGACGAGCCGTCGATCGGCCTCCATCCGCGCGACACCGATCGCCTCCTGTCGCTCCTCCGGCGCCTCCGCGACGCGGGCAATACCGTGATCGTGGTCGAGCACGATCTCAGCACCATCCGCCAGGCCGACTTCATGCTCGAGCTGGGTCCCGGATCCGGCGAGAAGGGAGGCCACGTCGTCCACGCCGGACCGGTCACGAAGGCCAGCAACTCCCTCACCAGCCAATATCTCAGTGGCGAGAAGCGCATCGGAGTTCCCAGTGCGCGACGGCCGGCCGGACCCCAATGGCTCCGGGTGCGCGGAGCCACCCTTCACAACCTTCGCGATGTGGACGTCGATATTCCCCTCGGCACCCTGACGGCGGTGACCGGTGTGTCCGGCTCGGGGAAGAGCACGCTGCTGTACGACGTGATCTACCGCAACCTCGAGAGCCGCCTGCGCGGAGGCCATTCCGCCAAGAGCCACCTGGGCGAGCAGGTCGGTACGGTCGCCTCACTCACGGGGTGGGAATTTCTCCAGGACGTCCTGCTGGTGGACCAGTCACCGATCGGCCGCTCGCCACGATCCAACCCCATCACCTACATCAAGGGCTTCGACGAGATCCGGGAGCTGTTCGCGGGGCAGCCGCTGTCACGCCGGCGGCGCTATTCACCGACCACGTTTTCGTTCAACGTGCCCGGCGGACGATGCGACGCGTGCGACGGAGCCGGGCACGTGCAGGTGGAGATGGTCTTCATGGCCGACGTCTTCGTTCCATGCGAAGTGTGCGGCGGCTCCCGGTACCGCCGGGAGGTTCTCGACGTGCAGATCCAGGGCCACTCGATCCACGATGTGCTGCAATGGACCGTGGACGACGCGATCACCCGCTTCCGCCACCAGCCGAGGCTCGGCACATCTCTTTGGCACCTCCAGCAGGTGGGACTCGGCTACCTGCGCCTGGGGCAGCCGGCGACGACCCTCTCCGGCGGTGAGGCGCAACGGCTCAAGATCGCTCGAGAGCTGGCTCAGGCCGGCAAGCGCGAGGGACGGAAGCTCTATGTTCTCGATGAACCGACGACCGGACTGCATCTCGACGACGTGCGGATCCTGATCCAGGTGCTCGACCGGCTGGTCGATGCGGGGCATACCGTCGTCGTGATCGAGCACCATCTGGACGTGATCAAGCGCGCCGACTGGATCGTGGACCTCGGGCCCGAGGCCGGCGACGCGGGTGGCCGCGTCGTGGCGCAGGGACGGCCGGAGGATGTCGCCGGGGTCCCGGCCTCCCACACGGGCAGCTACCTCCGACCGCTGCTCGCTCCTGTCCTCGCCCCCGCGCTCGCCGGGTGATCCGATCGAAAGAACGTTCACGCGCGAGCTGCGGCATCCTGGATTTCCCGCCACACGGCCGCGACGTGGTCGCGGCTCGTGGTACGCTGTCCGATGACGAGCCGGATGGTGTAGCGACCGCCGAGACGCGTGTGGGTCAGATGAAAGCGCCGCCCGGCGTTCACCCGTTCCAGCACGCGCTGGTTGAGCACCTCGATCTCCTCCTCGGGCTTCCCTGCCGGACGATAGCGGAAGCACACCAGGCCGAATGGCACCGGCGCCATCAGCTCGAAATCGTCCCGTTCCGTGATCCAGTCCACCAATTGCCGCGCCAGGGAGACGTGATTGCGGACCACCGCCCGCAGCCCCTCGACCCCATACGTCCGGATCACGAACCAGAGCTTGAGCGCCCGGAACCTGCGGCCAAGCTGAATGCCCCAATCCCGATAGTTCACCACCTCCGGGTCGTGCGCTGTGCGGAGGTATTCGGGAGTCGCCTGGAACGTCCGTAGCAGGGCGTCCGTGTCGCGCACGAAGTACGCGGTGCAATCGAAGTTCGTCAGCATCCACTTGTGGGGATTGACGACGACGCTGTCCGCCCGCTCGACGCCGGCGAACGAAGCCCGTAGCTCGGGCACGAGCGCGGCGGTTCCAGCGTACGCGGCGTCCACGTGGAGCCAGACGCCGTGTCTGGCACAGATCTCGGCAATCGCAGGCACCGGATCCACGGCGGTGGACGATGTCGTGCCGACGGATGCGACGACGCAGGCGGGGACGAGTCCGGCGGCGCGGTCGGAGGCGATCGCCCGATCCAGCTCGTCGGCCCGCAGGGCGAACGCCGCATCCGTCGCAATGCGACGGTAGTGATCGAGACCGTACCCTGACAGCTTCACCGCCTTGTCGACGGAGGAGTGCGCTTCGGTCGACGCGTACACGGTGAGCCCGGCGCCGGTGTCCGCGAGGCCACGCTGCCCCGCGGCGTGCTTCGTCGCGCGCTCCCGGGCGGTGAGGAGTGCCACGAGTGTCGCGGTCGATGCGGTATCCTGAATGACGCCGGTAAACGAATCGGGAAGACCGAGCATCTGCCGCAGCCAGTCCATCACCACCTGCTCGAGCTCGGTCGCCGCGGGTGAGGTGGCCCACGACATGCACTGCGCGCCCATCACCGCGGTCAGCATCTCGCCCAGGATCGAGGGTGGGCTGGTGTTGCCGGGGAAGTAGGCCATCCAGCCCGGGTGATTCCAGTGCGTCATGCCGGGCACGACGATGCGCTGGAAGTCTGCGAAGAGTCGCTCGAAGGGCTCCGCCACGCTGGGAGGCGCCGGGGGTAGCTGGCGTCGGATATCCCCTGGCGCGATGGCGGGCGTAATCGGAAGGGTGCCGACGTCCCGCAGATAGTCGGCCATCCAGTCGGCCAACGCATGGGCGTGACGTCGAAATTCCTCAGGTTCCATGCATCGAAGGGAACGCCTGCTGCCCCCGCCCAGTCAAGCGTGCACGGTTTATCTTTCGCCTATGGCCACTCGCGCACCCAGGCTTCACGGCCTCGATTACGATCCCGAGCTGGCCTGCCTCCATCTGCGGACCACCGAGCCCAAGCTCAACGAGCTGATCACCCGCGCGGGCCCCTTCACGCTCCGCCCCGTCCACACCCAGAGCCTGTTCGCCGCGCTGGCGGAATCCATCGTCTATCAGCAGCTGTCCGGACGGGCCGCAGAGACCATCCTCGGCCGGGTGGTCGCGCTGTATCACCCCAAGCGATTCCCGGGGCCGCGCGACATCGTCGATACGCCCGTGGAGCGATTACGCGGCGCCGGGCTCTCGGCGGCCAAGGCGGCGGCGATTCGGGACCTCGCGGCCCGGACGATCGATGGGACGGTTCCATCGCTGGCACTGGCCCGGCGAATGGACGATGATGCGCTCGTCGAGCGCCTGACCGAGGTGCGCGGCATCGGGCGGTGGACGGTCGAGATGCTTCTCATCTTCCGGCTGGGACGACCCGACGTGCTGCCGGTCGGCGATCTGGGCGTGCGAAAGGGGTACGCGCGCACGTTCCGAACCCGGGGCCTGCCGACGCCGGAGGCCATGACGCGGCGGGCCGAACGGTGGCGTCCCTATCGCAGTGTGGCGAGCTGGTTTCTCTGGCGAGCGCTCGACGTGTAGGACGTGAACAGGAAGGGAGGGGAGCCCATGAAGGACATCATTGCGCCGGTCATGTCCCACGAACCTGATCTCAGCACGATCGAGATGGTGTGCGAGCGACTGGGAGAGTTGGGATTGCCCGTCGGGCCAGATACGGCGCGCGAGCTGATTCGCGCAGTTCTGCAGATGGAATCACCCAGGGTCGAGGCTCAGGTCCGCGACGCGCTCGAGACCTCGCTCGAGACCATCAGAATCGCCGCACAGTCAGCGAAAGGGATCTTGGCGGCTACGGAGCGGATCTCGGCGCCTGCGCCGGCTGAGCTTCCGAAGCCAGTGCTCGATCGGCCTTACCACAGGAAGACGCCCGCCCAGGGGTCTCGCGCCGTGAGCACCCGGACTCCCCCGCCCAAGCGTCGGCCGGGAGAGCAATCCGGCGAGCGGGTTCTACCGCCTCCCGCTCCGGCCCCCGAGCCGCGTCGCGCGCGCGACGACTTCGATGGCGATGAGACCCGGCCCGTGTTCCGACGCCCGCGCCGCTAGAACTCCCGCTTCTTCATCTCCTTGAAGAGCCGGCGCGTCTCGCTGTCTTCCTCCTCGGGGCGCTGCTTGAGGGTCGCATCGTACTGGGCGGCGCGCTCGCTCTTCGGAACCACGATCTTCGCCGCGTTCTTCTTCGCCAGCGCGGCGATACGTTGATCTTCCCGCTTGGACATTCGGTCTCCTGGCCGGTTTGGGTGGTCGAGCGGAAACTAATCTGGTTTGGCGGGCGCGTTGAGGTGCGCCGGGATTCGGAACGACGAGAGGGGTGCCTCCGCATCGCCGCCGCCGCCACCTGCACCTTTCTGCCAGAACCCACCCCGCCCTAGCGGCGAGCCAACTGCACCGCGGCCGGCAATGCCGCCGGCGCCACTGGGTCTGAACGTGGGTAGGCGGCCAGGATCTCCTCCCGAACCCGACTCGCCCGCGCCAGCACTCGAACGGGATACTGCCGGCAGTCGGGAGTGTTGGTCCCCTTTACGCAGCCGTTGTATCGCAGCAGCGCCGCGACGGGCGAGCCGGTGCGGCGCAGGTTCCAGGAGAGGATCCTGGTGCCATGGCAGATATTGCTCTCGATCTCCACCAGGTCATCCGACTGGCAGCCCACCCGGCCCGCATGCATGGGCATGACTTGCATGAGCCCGAGCGCGCCCACGGAGCTGCTGGCAGCCGGCGTGAGCGTGGTGTTCTCCGTGACCACCACCGCTGCGATCAGCGACGCCGGCACGTTCTGGCGCTTGGCCTCCAGCGCGACCGCCTTGGCCACCCGGCGGACCAGGACTCGGTCATCGCTGAAACGGGCGAAGTAGCGCTGGAGCGGTTTCCGGGTCTCCCATGCCGTGAGGCGATTCTCGGCGAGCGAGCTGTCTAGCGGCGTGAGAGTGGGAGGAGGAAGGAAAGCGGGCGTGGAAGTGGAGACCGGCGCGGCACCTGTTTCGCCGACGGCGGGCGGCGGCGGTGCGGACTCACGCTCCGTCGGCTGCCGCGAGGGAATCGTCGATAGGAGAGCCACGACGCATAGGCTAGAACGGGATCGCATATCACCTCCCGTGAGTGCTCCGGTGAGCGACCGCCAATGAGTGCAGCGGCTGCTGTTGGCTCCGGCACAGGGAGGCAGGGTAGGGGCCAGGAACGCCGGGTGGAGGGGAAATGCGGGGGAGAAACGCAGTTAGACGGACCCGTGCCGAAGGTCGCGAGTGGCACGGGTGTGGTGCCGCTACACCAACTGTGGGGGCGCGGGGGGTTAGGTCGAGTGCAGCATATGCGATCTCAGTGCAACTCACCGCGTCCGTGTCGATCTCCCAGTCACCAGATTCTCGCCGATTCGAACATCGGAGATGCCGCCGAGTTGGCTCAGCGAGCCGCTCGGGTAGTCAGTTCAGGAAAAATGGTGCGAAGATCGATGGTGAATGGAGCTGGCATCGAGCCGGAGGGTCAAGGAGCGGGGCACAGCAAGACCGCAGCACACTCACTGGCACATCGTGAACGAAAACAACCCGCTAATTCGCGGGTTGTCTTTGTGGAAGTAGACGAGAAGTATCGTTTTGTGGTAAGCTCCCGAGGAGGGACTCGAACCCCCGACCCGGTGATTAACAGTCACCTGCTCTACCAGCTGAGCTACTCGGGAAGGATTGGATCGACAGCCGCGCCGTTGGCGCGCTGGCTCGGCGGAAAGGTATCGTAGGGCTTGGATGGCGGCAACTGTTTTCCGGGTACATGCGTCGAGACCCCTGATCGACCGAACGGATGATGGAAAAGGCGCCGAGTGCAGGATGGCGGAGGCGTCCGGAAGCCTGCAGGTTTGTGAAGAACGGCGAGCCGTGCAAAATCGTGCACCGATTGGGAGCCGCGAGTCGAAAAAGCGCTGTCCGACAACTCGCCAATGGATATGAGGTTATGCCAAACCTGTCACCTAAGTATATGTGGAAAAAGATGTTACAAGGTTGGAGCTACCGCTCGCCGTCCCGGTCCCTAGCTTGCTTACCATGCCCCTACCCCCGCTGACGGGCCACTCGGAGGCCCGGAAACGCTTCTCGGAGGGACGGAGGGCAGGCAATCTGCCCCAATCGGTCCTGATCACTGGACCCCGTGGAGTCGGTAAGCAGCGCCTGGCGCTGTGGTTGGGACAGCTGCTCCTGTGCGAGCGGGATGCGTCAGAGCCCTGCGGCGTATGTCGTAAATGCCGTTTGGTCATGGAGTTATCGCACCCAGACCTGCACTGGTTCGTGCCGATTCCCCGCCCAAAGGCTGGGGAGCCGGGCAAGCAGATGGAAGAGGCGTCCGAGGCAATGGCGGCGGCGCTCTCGGAGCGCCGGAAACAACCGCTCTACGTACCTGCCGATGGGATGGCCATCCACCCCATCGCGAGCGTACGCCTGCTTCAGCAGCAGGCCGCGTTGAGTGCGGTCGAGGGTGGTTGGCGGGTGTTCATCATCGGCGGGGCCGAGCGGCTGGTGCCACAAGAGGCCAGCCAGGAAGCGGCCAACGCGATGCTCAAGCTGCTCGAGGAGCCTCCACCACGGAGCCTCTTCGTGCTGACGACAGTCGATCCGCGGCAGCTACTGCCGACGGTGCGGTCGAGGACGGCGCCGGTGCGGTTGAACCGACTCTCCGACGCGGACGTGCGGGCGTTTCTCGAGAGGGAAGTGCCGGATAAGGCCGGACGCGGTCTCATGGACACGCGGGTTCGCGCGGCTGAGGGCTCGATCGGCCGCGCGGTTGCGGCAGATGACGACGATTCAGGCAGCTCCTATCGCGCCGCCACCCAGCTTCTGGAGGCGGTCGCGAGTGGGAAGGGGCCTGCACTCGAACGGGCGCTCAAGCAGACGCCGTTCGCGGCGCGAGGCGAGTTCACGGCCATGCTCGATGCCCTCGCCGACGCGCTTGGCGAGGCGGCGCGGAGCGCGCTGGGGCAGCCCACGAGGCGCGAGTTGCCGGATGCGCTCAAGCGTCCTCGCGACCCCGCCAGGCTGATGCGGGCGTTGGAGCTCGTGAGTGAAGCGCGCGAAGCGGCATGGGGGAATGTGAATCCACAGCTCCTGCTCGCAGTGCTGAGCGGGGAGCTGGCGGAGGAACTGTGAAGCTGAGTCACGTCGACGATACCGGGCGCGCCCGAATGGTGGATGTGGGTGCCAAGCCCGAGAGTGAGCGCACGGCGGTGGCGGAAGGGTCGGTGCGGATGTCCGCCGAGGCGTACGATATGGTGGCAAAGCAGGCGGTCGCGAAGGGCGATGTGCTTGCGGTGGCGGAAGTGGCGGGAGTCATGGGGGCGAAGCGGACTGGCGACCTCATCCCGCTGTGCCACCCGCTGACGCTGGATCTCGTTACGGTGGAAGCGGTTCTGGCGCCGGAACTACCCGGCGTGCGGGTTAAGGCCACCGCGAAGGTGACGGGGCGCACCGGAGTAGAGATGGAGGCGCTCACGGCGGTGGCGGTAGCATGTTTGACAGTTTATGACATGGTGAAAGCAGTTGATCGGAGCATGACCATTCACGAAGTGAAGTTGCTGAGCAAGACCGGGGGTACCCGGGGAGATTGGCGCCGCGCCGAGCGGTAGGCGGCAGACGGCTTTCTCGAAGAGGAGGTTGGCCAATGAAGCGACCGACCGACAAGTACAACGAGACGCCCGGCGAGGCTACGCGCCGGCTGCTGATGCGTGGCGGGATCGTGTTCGCCGCGGTCGCAGTCGTAGCGACGCTCGCCGGCTGGACCCGGCGTGTCAACGCCGGAGATACAGTTCGTCTGCCCGACGTCCGTTTGATGGTCAGCCGGCTCGGCAGTCTCGGCCAACAACTCGACGCGGCGAATGGCGAAGTGGCCGTCACCAGGCTCCAGCTCGACCGGGTCAACGCTATTCTCGCCAACTCGACCAGGTACCAGATTCCGGCCGACCTGGCCGGCGCGATTTACGACATCGCCCTCAGCGAAGGGATCGATCCCGCGCTGGGATATCAGCTCGTGAAGATCGAGAGCAACTTCAAGGCTGACGCGCGCAGCAGCGCCGGAGCCCTGGGCTACACGCAGGTGCAGCCGGCAACCGCGAAGTACTACGAGCCGAACGTGACGGAGAAGGAGCTGTTCGAGCGAGACGTGAACCTGCGGATCGGTTTCCGGTTTCTGAGCGATCTCCTGGAGCGTTTCGATCGCGATACGCACCTGGCGCTGCTCGCGTACAATCGCGGGCCGACCAAGGTTACCCAGATATTGGCGCGCGGCGGAGATCCCGCCAACGGCTATTCGGACGCAGTGCTCGATGGCTATATCCCACCCAAGACCACCGAGCCTGGCTGGCGTTAACCCGGAATCTTGAGCGCGGAGCCGGCTCGAATTCGGTCCCGCTCCGACAACCCATTCGCTTCTCTGAGGGCCTGGACCGAAACGCCGTACTGTTTCGCCAGGCCCGACAGCGTTTCACCCCTTCGCACCACATGCGTCCGGCCTTCGGGCTGCGGCGCTGCCTCAGGCTGCGGCGCCGGCGTCACCTCGGGCTTCGGGGCCGGCCGTGCGCGAGCTCCGTTCGGGGGCGCGATCCGCAGGCGCTGACCCGCGCGAATCCTTTCCGATGGCCCCAGTACGTTCCAGGCGCGCAGCTGACGCACCGTGACGTCGTACTCGGCGGCGAGTCCTGAGAGCGTCTCACCCCGGCGCACGCGGTGGAAGCCGGAGGAGGTGTTGGCGGCGGGGACGACGGGATCCGACACTCGTCGCGCCACCGAGGCCGACAGCGCGCCGCTGGTGGGGACCACGATCAGCTGGCCGATCCGAAGGGCACGCCCTCGGACCCGGGGATTCGCGTCGGTGAGGAGCCGGAGGCTCACGTGATACCGGCTGGCAATGCCGCCCATGGTCTCGCCCTGTCTGACCACGTGCTCGACGAACGTGACGCGCTTGGAGGCCGGCAGCTCGGCGTATGCCGCCACGGTGGCCGGGCCCAGCCCCGACGGAACCCGAATCACGGCCGGAACACCGGGAGGCGTGGCGAGCCGAAGGTACTGGGGATTCATCTCGCGGATGGCGGCGACCGTCGTGTCGGCCATGCGAGCGATGACATCGAGCCCCGTCATGCCGGGGACCACGATCGAGTCGTACGCGGAGGGTTGCGCGGCGCCAAGGTCGAATCCGTAGCGCCGCGGTTCCTTGGCGATGAGCGCGGCCGCGATCAGCTTGGGCACGTAGTCCTTGGTCTCGCGCCGCAGGAGTTTCGTGTCGTAAAGACGGAAGAAGGTCGCGTCGGTGTTGACCGAGTCGGCCTCGTCGTCGGGCAGGCGTCCGAGACCTCGGGAAACTTTACCCGCGCCAGCGTTGTATGCCGCGGCAGCGAGATACATGGAGCCGAAGCGCTTGTTCAAGTCGCGCAGATGCCGGGCGGCCGCGTCGGTGGCCCGGTAGGGATCGCGACGCTCATCCACCCACGAGTCCACCCGCAGTCCGTACAGCTTCGCCGTGCCTTTCATGAACTGCCACATCCCGACGGCGCGAGCCCGGCTCGTAGCCGAGTTGGAGAATCCGCTCTCGATCAGCGCGAGATAGACGAGGTCGCCGGGCAGGCCCTCCTTCTGAAGGCGATCCCTGATCATCCACTCGTATCGCGGCATTCTGGTGAGCCAGATGCCGAAACGCTCGCGCGCCGGCCCCCGGAAGAAGTCCAGGTAGTACTGAACCCGGTTGTGACTGTTGAAATTGGCGACGTCGATATCCCAGGTAACCGTGTTCGTCAGCGCCTTGGGACCTCCCGCCTCGGCGCCCAGGGCATCTTCCTTGAGCGCATCCTCTCCCTCGTCGATGACAGGCGCGGCCTCGGCCAACGCTTCGAGCACCCGTTCGTCCGCGGCCGAGTCCGCCGCGAGCTTGAGCTCGGCGATGAGCTCTTCCGGTGGCACCGTGGTATCGAGCGCCGGGGCCGGGGGTAGCTCAGCGATATCCGGAGTTTCGGATTGTGCGGGCTTCGATACTGGACGGGTGGAAGTTGCGGGTCGAGGCGAGGGGGCGGTCTTCGGGGCATTGGAGCCGCCCCCACAAGCAGTAGACAGGCACAAAACGACCGTGGCGAGGGCGAGCAAGCTTCGCATCAGATGGTCCTTCGGGTACTGTTCGGGATCAGGCCGTCAGATGCGGCTCAAGAACGCTCCGGCACGGCAAACCGCGGGAGCAGGGGGCGAACTGAGGCAGGAGGTCCTGGCCTCAGCGCATGAATAAGCGGTTGCCAAGGATGCGATTTGTTGCGTTGAGCACCGCCAGTGCCGCACCCCGTGCGGCGTCGTTTTCAGTCAGGTACGAGCCCACGACCCGGTGACCGCCCTCGTCACCCTGGGTCGCCATGGATACGATGATTACGGTCGCGTCAAAGGCGCGCACGGCTTTTACGCCGAGCAGCTCAAAGCCCACTGCACCCTGTACCGCCTCGGTCAGCGCATGCACGCAGGCTTCCGCCGCGCACCGAAGCTCACCAGCCTGCGAGCACAGGCCTTCGCTCTCACCGGTGAACTGCTCCGAATCTTTCCACGTCAAACCCACCCGGGCACGACACCGCCCGTTGGGTAACCGATCAAGGACGAACTCGGCGAAACGAAGCCGCTCACTGAGCGGATTGGGCGGAGCCATGACTGTCCTTAGGGAAGGCCGAGTGCCGAGAAAACGCACCCTCGAGAGGGGGCAAGCCCCATGCCACTGGGGGTGTTACGCAGGCTCGAAATGGACCTCCAACTGGTTGACCGCCTCGGCGGGTGGACGGACCACATCGACCTCGAGCCTGGGGTGCCCGCCCTCGTCCAAGTCCACACCGATCACAAGCATGACGCGATCGGCCATCTCGATCCTGAGCTGCCGACGGTCGGAGCGCAGAGTGGCTCCGGTGACAGAGCGCCCGCGAAGCACCGTCAGGCCGTCGGCGATGCGCCGCAAATCGTGGAGCGACACCGGTCGAAGGGGGGGACGGGTCACTCGAGAACTCCGTGCAGTAGGACGAACAGAGGGGGCGGCGCGCCGCAGCGCGCCGCGAGCCAGCAGTCTCAACTCCTGACGAGCGCCTGAAACCGGCTTCGCAGATCTCGGGTCACGGAGCCGGAGGTTCCGCTCCCGATGAGCCGTCCGTCGACCTGGCGGATCGCGATGACCTCCGCGGCCGTGCCGGTGAAGAACGCCTCGTCCGCGGTGTAGACGTCATAGCGGTTCAGCATGGTTTCCGACACGTCGTATCCGGCCTTCCTGGCGAGCTCGATGACCACATCGCGAGTGACGCCCTTCAGGATGCCGGCGAAGGCCGGGGGTGTGAAGATGCGGCCCTTCTTCACCACGAAAATGTTCTGGCCCGAGCCCTCGGCGACACTGCCGCTGCTGTCGAGCATGATGACTTCGTCGGCGCCGGCCTGCGTCCCTTCGATCTTCGCGAGGATATGCGCGAGATAGTTGAGCGACTTGACCCGCGGCGAGAGAGACTCGCGCTGCGGAATGGGCGTGCCCGCCGTGACCACCTTCAGCCCGGTCTCATAGACCTCTTCCGGCCAGAGCTTGATGGTGTCCACGATGATGATGACGGATGCGCGAGGACACTTGCGAGGATCGAGACCCAGGTCGCCCACACCGCGGGTGACGATGGGCCTGATGTAGGCCTCGGTGATCTTGGAACGGGCGACGGCCTCTTCGGTGACCGCCGCCATCTCATCGAGCGTCATCGGCACGGTGAGCCAGATGGCCTTGGCCGAGTCGTAGAGGCGCTCGAGATGCTCATGGAGACGGAAAATCCGCCCGCCGTAGACTCGGATGCCCTCGAAGACGCCATCGCCGTAGAGGAGGCCATGATCGTACACCGAGACGGTTGCTGTATCCCGATCGTACCACTTGCCATCGAGCCAGATGGTGGGCACGCCAACTCCGGACGGGGGAGACTGCCTGGAAGGTTGTAGTGTGGTTGCCATTCGGAGAATGTACAGCGCCGAGGAGCGCCGGGCTATGGGGCGCGGGCGTCGAGGACGGCCCGCGCACGCCGGGCCAGTTCATCCGCGGTGAAGGGCTTCTCGAGAAAGGCATGACCCCGCGCCTGCGCCGTTCGCCGCATCGATTCCGAGCTCGTGTAGCCGGTCATGAAGAGAATCGGAACCCCGGGCATGACCGTCGTCAGCTCCCGCGCGAGTCCGAGTCCATCGAGTCGCGGGAGCGCGAGATCGGTGATGACCAGAGCCACCGGTGGGCCTTCCTTGACCAGGTCCAGCGCGTCCTGTCCGTCACCCGCCTCGACAACCGCATAGCCCTCGGACTTGAGCGCGCGCACGGCCATCTGGCGGACCTCGGGCTGATCTTCGACCACTAGGATCATCTCATGACCACCGGGGGCCTGCGCGAGGGGAGCGACAACCTCCGGAGTAACGGGCTCACCGGTGACGGGTAGATAGATGTCGAACGTGGTCCCCTGACCGAGGACACTGTGCGCCGCAATGTATCCGCCGCTCTGTCGCACGATGCCGTACACCGTGGAGAGCCCGAGTCCCGTGCCCTTTCCCAGTCCCTTCGTCGTGAAGAACGGCTCGAAGACCCGCTCGAGCGTGCTCTGGTCCATGCCCGTCCCCACATCCGTCACGGCGACTTCGACGTAGGATCCCGGCCGAATCGACGGCTCGAGCGGCAGACGCGGATCGGCATCGGCCAACTCGACCCGTGAGGTGCGAACCGACAGCCGGCCTCCGTTAGGCATGGCGTCGGCCGCGTTGAGGGCCAGGTTGAGCATCACCTGCTCCAACTGCCGCCGGTCTGCACGCACGCGTCCTGCGTCCGGCGCGAGGTCGAAGGAAAGCTCGTACCGCTCGCCCATCGTGCGCCGGAGAACCGGACGAAATTCCTCCACGACCCCACTCATGTCCACGACTTCGGGGCGCAGAATCTGACGCCCACCGAACGCGAGGAGCTGGGCCGTGATGCCGGCGGAGCGCTGGGCCGCGTCGCGCATGACCTCGACATCGGCGCGTACCGGGGCGGGCACATCGTCGCGGCGGAGAATGAAGTCCGCGGCGCCGAGGACGACGGTCATCTGATTGTTGACCTCGTGCGCGACGCCGCCCGCGAGCTGGCCGATACTCTCCAATCGCTGCAGCGACCGCACCGCCTCCTCCGCACGCTGCCGGCCCTTGAGCGCCTCCTCGGCCTCCTCGGCGGCCTGCTCCGCTTCGGCCGCGGCCTCCTCGGACTTGATCGCCTCATCCTCAGCGCGCATCCGCTCTTCGTCGGCGCGGGCCGCTTCCAGAGCGGCCTCCCGCGCAGCCAGCTCCGCCCGTCGGAATGCCCGAAGCCGCGTCTCGCCCAGCCAACCGGTGGCGACACCGATAGCGGCGAAGAGCGCCCCACCTGCCGTGACCATGGACCTCGCGAAGTCGAGGATCCGTTCCTCAGGGGGGAGCGCGAAGTAGACGACGAGGATGCTGAGACCGACGGCGAGAATCGTCGGGCCGAAGCCGCCATACCATGCGCTGATGAACAGGGCGAGGAAGAAGGTGATGAACAGAAATCGTTGATCGAGGAGGGCGACGGCGGCGATGCGGAGGAGCGCGGCAAGCGCGACCGCGGCGACGGCAACCCCGTAGCGCCGGACACCGTCCAGTGAGGACGGGCGTTCGGCCCACGGGGAAAACACAGCTAAACGTCCAGCCGGCCTACTCACGGCACCAGTCGGCGGATCTCATATCCTCCCGAAACCCGCCGGGCATCGGCCGGGTGACTCCCCAAAAAGTACCCGGGAAGTCCCCCGATGCAAACACTTACTGCACCACGATCTCCAGCCTCGGGGCCCAGGTTGCGCCGGCCTCGCGTGACCGATAATCCGCTCCGTTGGTCGAGGCGGTCTCGAGCACGAACGAGACGGTTCCGTCGCCGGCGATCTGGCTCTTCACGTCCAGCTCGTACCAGGTGTTCACTACAACGGCTCCGATAGTGCCCAGGATGGTGGAGTTGTAGGCCGGGGCGCCCCACCACCTGATCGTCGACTCGCTCCAGGTCGTGGACGGCACCCGGTGCAGCCGGCCGCCGACATCGGACGGATCGACCGCGTACACCCGAAGCTTGGCGCTCACGATCGTCCGGGTGCCGATCCCCGTCACCGGAAACTTGAGATACGTACGCGCGGCAGGCGAGGCGTCGACCAGGAGTGTGGTAGCCGAGCCGAAGTTGCGGGTCGGCGAGTTCTGGAAGGTGTAGGCGTCGGCGCTCGCAGGAATGGTGAGCGTGGTCTGCGTGGGAGGGGGCGGCGGCGGTGACGAGGTGGTGACGCATGCCGCGCTGCCGGCATCCGCGAGCGTCTCCCCAGGGATCGGGACGAACTGCCAGTCGTAGCTGGTGGGGTGCAGCGTGAGCTTGAGAAGTCCGATCGAGGATGCCCTCAGCTCGCTGTTTGCCCGAATGGTGGAAAAGCCGTTCTTCTCCTTGCCGCCGGTACCGACGACGAAGGACCGGATACCGCGCGCGTTGTCCAATCCGCCCGTCGGGGTCTGGGCGGAGAATCGCTCGTAGTCGTGATCGTGGCCCGCCAGCACCAGGTCCGCACGGTAGTCGTACAGCGCCTGATAGATCGGCTGCATGAAGGAATTGTTGCCGTGGCCACCGGAGCTGAAGCGCGGATGGTGCCAGTAGGCGAGCGTGCAGGCATTGGTGTTGGCCGCGAGGTCCCCGCGGAGCCACTGCTCTTGCGGCGACCCCGCCTGGCATCCGCCGATCGAGCTGCAGTTGCTGTTGAGGGCGATGAGGTGCCAGGTGCCGATGTTGAAGCTGTAGTATCCCTTCGATCTATCCCCCGCTCGCCCCGTTTGCACTCCGATGCCATTGAAGTAGTCGAAGTATCCGGCGGCACCGGCGGTCTGGTATTCGTGATTGCCCGCGGCCGGATAGGTGATGTCCTTGTGAACGCCCCAGGTCGGGTTGTAGTAGGCATTGAAATCGGAGAGGGTGGCATTCTCATACTGAATGTCGCCAAGGAGCAGCACGCCGGCCGGCGCGATGGGGCCAACCAACGCCGCGGTCGCCGCGTGACGACAGGGGTCGCTGGTCGAGGATCCGGTTCCGCACACGAGATCTCCCGCCGCCAGGATGACCGGGTCGGTGCTGGTAACAGCCGTCGAGACCGGGGGTGTCGTCGGCTGGCTCGTTTCGGTGGGCTGGTCGGTAACTGAACAACTGGAGACGACGACCAGCGACACCGCGATCGTCAGCAACAGCGCGACGGCCACCGCGGGCGAACCGACTCGGGAGGAACGCATGGCCACATCCTGGGGGGAGGGATGTCGGCAATTGTACCGTGAGTCGGTACAAGAGGCTAGCGCGACCCGCTGATGGCGTGTGCAAGAATTTGCACTCCCCCGCCCAGCCGGATTCAACGGCTATTACGGATGATACGAGTATTGCGGCTGGGGTAGATGTCTCCAAACCGGATCCAAAGTGGCGCTCCGGACAGCGGCGCGTTGAAGACCCCTGACCGCTGGGCATGAATGTGAAGATGAGGCTCGCCAGTGTTCCCGGTGTTCCCCACCTGCCCAAGCAGATCCCCGACAGCGGCGGAATCGCCGGCGCGAACCGCCAGACTGCCCTGGCGCATGTGACCGAGGACAACCCAGACAGTGTCGCAGACCAGGATCACGTGATTGCCGGCCATATGGCGGCGGTCCATCTCCGGCGGAGGCATTTCGGGAACTCCGTCCACCGCCATGAGAACTCTACCAGTGCACGGTGCGTGAATCGGGTCGCCGAAGATCGCGTACGAGGCAGGGTGGTGCGGGAGAATGCCGCTGGCTCGAAAGCCGAGGGCACCGACCTTTTCGATGTCGACACCATAGCTTTGGCCGCGCCAGGCACGAAATCGTTGGTCGCTGAGTGTCTTGAGATGGGCGTTGAGCAGCTCGCTACTGCCACCATTCACCACGAGGTAAGTACCTCGCGACAATGGAAACGAAAGGTCCACGGTATCGGCTGCCGAGATCGAGCCTCTGACCACGACGGCAAGCAGAACGGCGCACGCAACTACGCCCGCTGTCAGGGCCAGCCGACCCGACGCTCCGGACGATGCCGCGATTACCTGGCGTGGATTGAGCCTCCGCCTGCCGGAGATCACCAGCGCGACCAATAACCCGGCAGCGAACAACCTCGGTGTATACCACGGGAGAACGAGCCAGAGTCCGGCAATCGCGATGATCGCCAGGTAGAGGGCGACCAGAATTGCGCGAAGCGCCCAAGACAATCGGCTGGGAGGGCGTCCCAGTGTGAGCCACGCGAGCAGTCCCAGGGGCAGCGCGAGCTGAAGGACGAGCGGAACCCAGACGACGAAAAGCATCCCCGCTAGGTCTTTATCAGCTCTCGCCAACGAGCCGCCAGAAACGGGGCACAGAAGGTGACCAGAAGCGCCAGAATCCAGATCCGCCCCTGAGAAACATCGTAGTCAGCCAGGAGCATCGGCCACGGCTTGCCGAATACGTAGTGCCCGACAAGAAACTCGAATGCGAGGGTCAGGAAAACCCACAGTCCTCCCACCCCTACCGCGTCAAATCCGGTGGCTGGGCCGATCCACCCGATCGAGAGCCACGCAACGAAGAGAATCAGCACACAGAGGAGCACGGTACTGATTGCACGTCCGATCGTATCGCCCAACGCCGGTGTCAGTCCGAAGTCCCGCAGGGCCCCGTTCAGGCTGGCCAAGCCCAGGATGCATGACCACATGACCAGAGCACGACCGTACATGGTCACACTGCACCGACGGTGAGTATGACGGCCAGGAGT
>DATBSO010000031.1:0-3510 GCA_036559745.1 Gemmatimonadales bacterium
GTGGACGAATTCCTGGCTGGCCGCAACGTCACGATTCAAAAGCTGCCGCTGGCTCACATCCCGTCGTACTTCGTGAAGCCGTAAGGGGTCGGGCGTCGGCGCGGGCGGCTCAGAACCCCAACCCCACCCCTACTCGCACTAGCACCCTTGGTCGGTGAATGTGATGCCGGCCGATGCCGTATTGGCGCGATCGAGATACGCGAGCCGGACCCCGCTGCCGGACCCCGCGTGCCCACTGGGGATCGCACTCTCGCCCTCTCGAATTGGATACATCGTCGCCGGTGGGACCGCATCACTCTCACCTCGGATGGGAGGTTTGATGAGGCATTTCCGCCTTTTCGCTTCGGCACTGGTCTACGCGACCATCATGGCGACGAGTGCACGACCGGCATGGGGTCAGGGCCCCGTCTCCGGCCGCACGCTTCACGTGAACGACATCGAGATGTACGTGGAAGTACGAGGCAAGGGTGACCCGCTGGTTTTGCTCCATGGGTTTGGCAGCTGCGGCCAGGTGTGGGCGCCGTTCGTCGACCGGTTCGCGGGGCATTACCAGGTCATCATTCCCGATCTGCGAGGCCATGGACGGTCCACCAATCCCTCCGGCACCTTCACGCACCGGCAGGCGGCTCTCGACGTCTTCGCTCTCCTCGACCAGCTCGGGGTGAAGCACTTCAAGGCAATGGGCATGAGCGCCGGCGGCATGGTCCTCCTTCATATGGCGACGCAACAACGGGAACGGATGGATGCGATGGTGCTGATCAGTAGTACTCCCTACTTCCCCGAAAACACTCGCGCGATCATGCGCGAGGCGGCGGCGGAGAAAGTCGACCCGCCGGACGCGTGTGCCACGCGCGGCGCTTCACAGATGCGGGAGCTCGCGGGCCAGTTCGTCCGCTTCAAGGACTCTTACGACGACATGAACTTCACCCCGCCGTATCTCGGTACGATCAAGGCACGAACGCTGATCGTGCACGGGGATCGAGACCCATTCTTCGATGTGAGCATTCCGGTCGGGATGTACGACGCCATTCCCGGTGCGGCCCTCTGGATCGTTCCGGAAGGCCGCCACATTCCGATCTTCAAGACGCATTTGCGCGAGTTCGAGGACGTGGCCCTCGAGTTCCTCGGGACCCAAGCTGACAAGCAATAGAGCCATCTCGAGCCGCCGACGCTGTGATGGTACGAGCCGTCACCGGATGCACTCCATGAACCACTTGAGGCAGGCCCTCATCCTGGTCGCGACCGCATGGCCATCGGTGGTCGGCAGCCTCGCGGCCCAGGGAGTCACAACCGCGGCGATCGTCGGCTCGGTGACGGAGGCCGACTCGACGCCAATCGCGGACGCCGTCATCAGCGTGACCAACACCTCGACCGGCGAACGGTGGCAGACCGCCACCAGGTCACGTGGGCGCTATGTGGTCGAATACCTGGCGGTGGGTGGGCCGTACATCGTCGAGGCCCGGGCGATCGGGTTCGCGCCTGCCAGCCGGACCGGCATCCAGGTTTCCCTCGGTGAGCGGCGCCGAGTCGACCTCATTCTCGCCGTCGCAGTCCTCGAGTTGCCGGAGATCGCGGTTACGGCGACGGTAGACCCGCTCGTGAACGCGGGCCGGACCGGTCCCGCGCAGACGATCGGCGACACCCTCATCTCCCGGCTTCCTGTCCGGGGTCGCGACTTCGCCCAGCTCGTCTATTTGTCCCCGCAGGCAGTCCTTACGCCGTCGGGCGGGGTCTCCATCGCCGGGCAGTCGGACCGGCTCAACGGCCTCCAGATCGACGGGGCCACCAACCTCGACCTCGTTGGAGCCTCCGGCGGCGGCGGCATCGGGACACCGGCGGCGAACAGCGGCGTGCGCACGCTATCGGTCGAGGCGTTGCGGGAGCTGCAGGTACTCACGGCGCCCTTCGACGTGCGGTACGGCACCTTCGCGGGCGGGCTGGTGAATGCAGTGACCCGGTCGGGGTCGAATCGCTGGGAGGGGTCGGTCTCCGGATACTTCGAGGACAAGTCACTGACCGGGAAAGACCCGACCGGCGAGCGCGCGGCCGATTTCAGCACCAAGGAGCTCGCGCTGACGCTGAGCGGTCCCATCGTGCCTGACCGCGCCGCATTCTTTCTGGACCTGGGGCTGCAGCGAGACCTCGTCCCGCAGAGCGTCCCCGGGATCGGGAGCGACACGACCGGCGGCGCCGACTCGGCCGGGGTAGGGATCCGGTACGCCAGCGCGGTCCGGTTCCAGGAGATCCTCCGGAACACGTACGGAGTGGACGCCGGAAGCTTTGCCGCCGCGCCCGAGCGCCGGCCGAGCGGCAATCTCTTCGCCAAGATCACCGTGCAACCGGCGGTGAACCATCGGCTGGAGCTCTCCCACAACTATGGCCACGGAAGTCCGGAATTTCAGGGTGGCCGGTTCCCCGATGAGGTTTATGCACTGTCGTCGAACGGAATCCGGATTCCGGGGACAATCAACGCGACACGGCTGACGTGGACGACGGCGCGAGGAGGCCGGCTCGCGAACGAGCTGAGTCTCGCCTATCTCCGGGTGCGCGAGCGGGCCGAATCACCGGCGGACTTTCCGGAGGTGCAGGTCCTGGCCGACGCGGCATCCCTGGTGGCGGGGGTCACGGGCGGCTCTACCGGGAATTTCATCAATCAGAACGTCTGGGAGCTGACGGACAACCTTTCGTGGTACCGCGGCACCCACCAGCTGACCTTCGGCACCCACACCGAATTGATCCGTACCCGACGGGTCGATCTCCAGCTGCCGCTGGGCCACTGGAACTTTAGTAATCTGGACTCACTCGAAGCCGGACTGCCGGATGCGTACTTCCGCACCCTGACGAATCCGCTGCAGCCCGGCGGACCGGTGCAGGATCTCGGCATCAACCAGATCGGCTTCTATGCCCAAGACCAATGGGCGGCCACCCCGATGCTCACCCTGACGGCCGGCATCCGGATGGACGTGCCGTTCTTCACATCGAGGCCGGTAGGCAATCCATTGTTGAAGTCCGAGCTCGGCATCGACAACACACTCACCCCAAGCGGCAACCCGCTGTGGTCGCCGAGGCTCGGTTTCAGCTACCAACTTGGCGCGCTCGGTTTCCTGCGTGGCGGGGTCGGGATGTTCGCGGGCCGGCCGGCGTACCACTGGCTCAATTCGGTCTACGCCTTCAACGGGCTCGATGTCCCGGCCCTCTTTTGTGAAGGCCCGGACGTCCCCGCGTTTACGCTCGACCTGGCGAACCAGCCCACCACGTGCGGGGGCGGGGCCTTCACCCCGACATTCGAGGTGAACTACTTCAATCCCTCGTTCCGTTTCCCCCGCAACCTCCGAGTGTCCCTGGGCACTGACCTCCGGCTGCCCGCGAGCATGGTGGGGACGCTGGATTTCCTCTTCGTGCGGGGTGTGAACCAGTACTACGTAACCGACGTCAACCTCGTGCCGACGGGGGCCGCCGCGGGGGAGGGTGGCCGCGTGCTCTATGGCGTTATCGACCCGACGACCGGCG
>DATBSO010000032.1:0-12899 GCA_036559745.1 Gemmatimonadales bacterium
GATGTACAGTGGGCCGCGCATGGTTTCCGCCTCGTCGAGCGGCAGAATCACCACGCGATCATCCAGGGGACGAATCTTGATCTTGAGCTTGGTCTGGGTCTGGGTCGCAGTGGACATCGGTGCATCCTCCCTACTGTGAAGATGAAGGGCGGACGAGTCCGCCCCCCCTCGTCGGAAACCAACTGGTCGGTTAGACGTGAGCGGCGATCTTGTGGAAGGTCGAGCTGGTCACCTCGTAGGCATTCACCTTCGGGGTTCCCTCGACCATCGTCGCCAGACCCTTGAGCACTTCGGGATAAGTATCGCGGCCGTAGGCATCCGCGCTTTCCTTACGATCCCAGAGGCTGATCGCGATCGCGTCCTTGCCGCCCTCACCGAGGAACGTGATCTCGTCCTGGAAGCCGTTCTGTTTCCTCAGCAACGGCAGGATGTCGGTTTCGAACTTGTTGGTGAAATCCTTGGCGCTGTTGGGCTTGAGATTGAGCGTGACATTCCGAGCGTACATCAGGAACTCCTTGGAGCTGGTGTATCAGGGTTTAAACTGGAGAGACCTGCACTTAACCTGTTGTAGAATTGCAATTTACCTTACTGTACCATATTTGTCAAGTCAATCACAATATTGCGACTATCACCATGCTAGTTTAACTTATTTCCGTTAACTGCACCGCTGCCGAGGGGGCAACCTGTGGATGTCTCGTTCGTTATCCGCCAGCGATTGGAGGCATTCGGGCTCGAGCAACGCGAGCTCGCCCTGGCCGCCCAGGTGACCGAGTCCTACATCTCCCAGCTGCTCACTCGGAAGAAGGCGCCCCCGGCACCGGCGCGAACCGACATCTATGACAAGATGGACAGGTTCTTGAAGCTGCCCCGCGGGGAACTGGCCCGCCTGGCGGACATCCAGCGGAAGGAAGAGTTGAAGCGGGAGCTGGGGGGGGAGCCGCCTCCCATGTTCGGGGAGGTTCGTCAGTCCATCCTGAGGAAATGCCAACCCGATAAGGCGGCGCAGATCCGCGCGATCTTCGAGAAGCAGCCCTTCGGCGAGCTCGAGCGACTGGTCACCCAGCGCCTTCTCGACGTGCTCCAGGCCGTGGCCAGGCAGGAACTGGCGAACGACTACTGGCTCCGAATGGTCGCGGAGCTCGGCGGCCGAAGCTTCGAAGAGATGCGCGTCGTCGTGCTCGAGTTCCTCGATACGGACATCTTTCACCTGTCCCGGGAGCACTGCGTCTCGTTCCTTGAGCCCTTGGTCGAATCCTGGGATATCGACTTGGCGACGTTTGCCCTGAGCATCAGCCTGAACTCCAGAGCCGTCTCCGAGCACGAGAAACGATTCGAGTTCGTGGAGCGCGAGGCCGGCGAGCTGTTGGTCGAAGAGCCGGGACTTACGGAGTTCCTTGAGAATGCCTCGCTCAGCGGCACCGCCACCGCGGAGGAGATCGAGTTTCTCAAGCGGCTGAGGTTCAAGGGGAAGCGACCGGCGGCTCTGTACTTCTACCGGGAGCTGCAGAACCTCAGGGACCCGCTGCATTTTCGCGCTCCGTCGCCCTAACCCTCAACGGCGCCCGGCGACCGCCCGGCGCAGCTCTCGGGCCGCGACCACCAAGTCCAATGTTTGCACCCGGACCGTCCGGCTCGCGTCGAGGGCCATCGCGAGTTGGCTCAATCCGGCGTGCGCGCGCACAATCTCCTGCTCGGCGGCGGCGGTGAGGTCGGCGACGCGGGAGATGGCATCGCGTACCGCGTGGTAGAGGTCGTCGGGAGTGAAGGGTTTGAGCAGAACCCGGACGGGAGTGTCCAACGATTCGATGTACGGTACCGCGTCGGGATCGGAGGACATGCACAGGACTGCCACGCTCGGCCGATACCGTCTGATCGTTTCGGAAACCCGCCGCCCGTCGATCCTCGGCATCGACAGGTCGGTCAGGACCAGGTCGAACGGCTCCGCGCGGGCTTGAATGAGACTCAGCGCTGCCTCGCCATTCGAAGCCTCCTCTACATGAAACCCCTGCTCCTCGAGCATTCGGCGGGTGAGATGGCGTAGGTGATCATCGTCATCCACCACCAACACCGACGCCCCGTACCAGATGGGACCGTGGGGAACGGCGTCGCCAGGATCCACGTCGCACCTCCGAGACCCTTGGGATCGTTAAGGCAGCCACTCGTGGCCGCAGCGGCGGCACCTGGCCTCAAGTTTGCCGACGAACGCCGAGTTCCCGGCGCGTCCATCGTAGCCACACGCGGGGCACGGTCCGGGATCGTGCGGATGCCACGGATTGGTGCAATTCCATGTCATCCCGCCGGCGGTCGATTCTCTCACCGGCACCATCGGGTAGCCGTCGTCACGGCAGGTCGGCACGAGACCCGCTCACGCTGCCGCCGCCGGGTGTCCGACGAGTCCTGCGACCGTGGCGAGATACTCGCCGCCGTCCAACTGCCCCGGGTCGATCATCGCCTGCACCGGATATCCGAGGATCAGGCTCACCGCTGCGGCCGCCACCCCGTCGGCGGTCGCCCGACCGCTACGGCCAGCGTGCGCCCGAAGCGCTTCTTCCGCGAGACCTTGGAACACCGCCCGGTAGCCGTCCAGACCCGCCTTAATCTTCTTGCGAATCTCAGCGTTGTGCGCACCGCGGGCCCAATACTCGAGCAGCAGCCGTACCCGGTGAGGCTCCGCTGACAACCGGTGCAGCTCCTGGCGGAACAACGCCAGCAGACGCTCGCGCGGATCTGGGATCGCTTCGATGATGTCGGGAATTCCGGGCGACACAGTGGTTGCCAGAACCCGGTCGAGCAGAGCGAGACCGAGCTGGTCCTTTCGCTTGAAGTGGAAGAGGACCAGGCCGTGGCTGAGCCTCGCCTTTGCGGCAACGGCCCGCACGGTGAGCCCGTCGATGCCGCGCGCCAGCGCCACCTTGTGTGCCGCCCTCAAGATCTGTTCCCGTCGCGTGGCCTCGGCCGCCTTCCGTCCCGGCATGACATCCTCCGATCGTGAGCGCTATTGACCTACTGGTCAATGAAGTCTATACCCCATTGACCTTTTGGTCAATGACGTCTATACCCCGTTGACTACCTGGTCAATAGGTCGTCAGCACCGGGTCCCTTGCAGCACCGCCCCCCCCCCTCCCCCGGCGGGCCCATGCGTTATCACCGATTCTTCCTGCTCGCGGCCGCGGCTGCTGCTGAGCGGGCGGGGACCATGACTCGACGGGGTGCCATACAGGCACCCCGTCGGCGCGTACAGGAGTGGTGCTGTGGGAGAGGGAGTGTATCTGGGCTAAGACCTGCCCTCCTCCTCTACCACCTTCTGGACCGGGAACTCTCCCGTCACATCCGCGGATGAGACCATCCGTGCTGCGACGGTCGCGGGGGATTCAGGCTGCAGCGATTCGGCAAGCGCCCACGCCAACGGCAGAGTCGCGAGCACTAGCAGCCCCGAGACCCAAAACGGCACGCCTACTCCGAAGTGATCCATCAGGACGCCCGCGGCCACGGGGAACAGCACGCGGGATACGCCGCCGAAGGTGTGCTGAACCCCCATGTAGAGCCCTCGCTCATTGCTGGGCACCATTCGGGACAGGAGCCCGGTGACGCAGGGAAAGAGAAACGCAGTGCCGAGCGGCATCAGGGTGAAACCGAGGTAGACGATGCCGCGGTGTGCACCGAGGCCGGTACAGCCGAGTCCCGCCGATAGGAGTACAAGCCCCAGTCTGCAGAGTCGTGCCTCCCCCAGTACGTCCAGTACAGGCCCCAGCAGGAGTGAGCGGACCAACACGCCCATGCCACCCAGGTACATGATGAAGTAGCCGACGCTTTGTTCGGTGACTTGCAGCCGGTTCATGAGCAGGAGCGGGACGACCTGGATCGTGCCGTAGAAGGCGCCAATGCCGATGGCGTAGATCCAGATGAGTCGCGAGGCGGGCTCGCGCCAGTGGGACAGGACCCGCGCGATGGCCTGGCGCGGCCTCGTGGTGGAGGGGAGGGTGTGAGACCCGGACATCCCGATTTCCCTCGACTCGACCAGAAAGCGCGCGGCGAAAACCGCTACCAGAAACGCCAGCGCCGCCGCGGCGAGCCCTGGCGCGGACCTTCCCCCCACACTGATCATGAGCGACCCGAACGCGGGCCCGGCCACGGCGCCCAGGCTGGTCACGGCTGAGAGCCAGCCCATGCTCTTGGTACGTTCCGTGGGAGGAGAGGCATCGGCCACGTACGCCTGCACCACCCCGATCGTCCCGCCGCCCAATCCCTGCACCAGACGTGAGATCAGTAGGACGAGCACCGACCCGGAGTAGGCAAAGATGACATAGGCGACGCCGGTGAGCAGGAGCCCGGCGAGGATGGCGGGTCGGCGGCCGTAGCGGTCCGAGAATGTGCCCCACAGCGGGGCCACACCCAGCTGCGCTACCGAGAAGGCCGAGACCAGGAGCCCCACCACCGTTGCGCTGGCACCGAGCTCGGTGGCGTAGAACGGCATCAGGGGGATGATCATGGTGAGCCCGACCATGTCCACGAATGCCGTCACGAACAGCACCAGCAGTCGCGTCATGGCTGAGGCTCCCGAGTCCCAATTAGACGAGTGAAAGCAATCTCCACTGATCCTGGGCGCGCGGGAAGAGTCCTCAGGCTCCTGACGCCGGTCCACCATGCTTTCCCCAGCGCATCTCGACCGCCATGAAGGCCGCGCCACCGCCGTAGGCAGCGGACGACGGACGGCACCATCATCGGCACCATCATCGCCATCCACATCCCCATATACCCGACCGCCACGCCGTACCAGGTCTGCTGAGGCATGTTCATCCAGGTCATCGGTCACCTTCGTACTGGTCGTGGTAGCGCAGCCACGACATGATCCGGCCATCCTCGTGGCGGCCGAGCGGCGTGAGATCGAGGAGGTTGTACGTGTTGAGGAGCGGATCGAGGCCGCGCTGGTATGCCGAATAGGTGTGGAACAGGCGATCGCCCTCGCGCAGGAACACGCTCAGCCCTTCCCTCTCGCCTTCGTGCGGGCGGCCCGCGGGTTGAGCGGAGACGGGAGCGTAGTTGTACTCGGCGTGGCTCTCGTCGATCGTCACGCCGAAGTCGTAGTTGAAGTCGGTGCCGAACGAGGACAGCCACGGGAAGTTCCATCCCATGCGCTGCTTGAAGCGCTCGATCTTCGATAGCGGTGCGCGTGAGATCACCGCGAAAGAGGTGTCGCGCCCGGTGAGGTGCACCAGCGCTCCCTCGAAGTTGTCGGCGACGAAGGAGCAGCTCTTGCAACCCTCGTCCCACGCGGGGTCGAACATGAAGTGGTAGACCATCAGCTGGCGGCGTCCCTCGAACAACTCGGCCAGTGTCCTCTTGCCGCTCGGCCCGTCGAAGACGTACGACTTGGTGACTTTCTCCCACGGCAGCTCGCGGCGCTGCCGGCTCAGCTCGTCCCGGAGCCGGGTGAACTCTTTTTCCTTGGCCAGGAAGACCGCCCGCTCCTTGATCCACTGATCGTGCGAGACCACGGGTGCGCTCTGGATGGTGCTGCTCTGGTTTGCCATATGGGTCTCCTTTGGATTGAAGAGGTGGCGCATCGGCGCCTGGACCCCTAACATTCTACCGTTCGGTTGACTATATTATTCAACCAAATGGTTGAGCGCAAGTCCCGGTAACCATGGTGACGCCCATGTTGGATCAAGTGTATGCCGCTATTGCGGATCCGACCCGACGCGCGATCCTGGACATTCTGGCGGAGGGCGACGCGAACGTCGGGAGCCTGGCTGAACGGTTCCCCATCTCGCTCAATGGAGTCTCCAAGCACGTGAAGGTCCTGGAGCGGGCCGGACTGATCGAACGCACCGTCCAGGGTCGAGAGCACCGGCTTCGGCTCAACGCGGAGCCGTTGCGGGAGGCATCGATGTGGTTGGAGCACTACCGCACGTTTTGGGAGACCAAGCTGGCGGCGTTGGAGGCCTTTCTGTTGAAGAAGGCGCAGGATCGTGGAGAGGAAGGTCGATGACTGTGCCTGAGGAAGCGACGCCGGTTCTCGTCGTGCGGCGGCACATCGCGGTACCGCGAGAGCGCGTGTTCGAAGCGTGGCTCGATTCGGAGAGTCTCGCGCATTGGATGCGGCCGGGGAGCTTCACTCACGCGACCGTGACCGTCGATCCACGGGTCGGCGGCGGGTTCCGGATTGTGATGGAGGGGCGGCCGGACGGCCACGGCTTCGAGCACTACGGCGCATATCTGGCGATCGAGCCGCCATCGCTGCTGTCGTTCACCTGGATCTCAAAGGCCACGGATGACAAGCCGACGGTCGTCACCATCGAGTTTCACGAGGACGGCACCGGAACCGACCTGGTCCTCACGCATCGGCGCCTGGCGCCGACGGCGGTCGAGGGACATCGGAAGGGGTGGACCGACGTCGTGCGCCTGCTCGACGAGGAGTTGACGCGGTAGCGGCCCTCCGCAATCGCACGCATCTTCCCCTCTCCATGGACAAGCTGAAGCAGCAACTCGAATCCGGCCTCACCGGTCGCTACCTCCTCGAGCGCGAGCTCGGCCAGGGCGGAATGGCTGTCGTCTTCCTGGCCCAGGACCTCCGCCACGACCGCAAGGTCGCCCTCAAGGTCCTCCGCCCCGATCTCTCTGCCGTCATCGGCGCCGAGCGCTTCCTCCGCGAGATCAAGCTCGCCGCCGGGCTCACCCACCCTCACATCCTGCCGGTCTACGATTCCGGTGAAGCGGGAGGTCTGCTCTTCTATGTCATGCCGAACATGGAAGGCCGCTCGCTCCGGGAGCGGCTCCAGCGGGAGCGGCAGTTGCCACTGGCGGAGGCTCTCACCGTCACCCGCGAAGTCGCCTCAGCGCTGGACTACGCGCACCGGCACCAGGTTGTCCATCGGGACATCAAGCCTGAAAACATCCTGCTGAACGAAGGCTCCGCCATGGTGGCCGACTTCGGCATCGGCAAGGCGCTGAGCGCCGAGGCCTCGCTCACCCAGACCGGCATGGTCATGGGCACGCCGACGTACATGAGTCCCGAGCAGGCCTCCGGCGATACCGACGTGGACGGCCGCACCGATCTCTACAGCCTGGCCTGTGTTCTGTTCGAGATGCTGACCGGGGAGCCGCCCTTCACCGGCGCTACCGCCCAGGCCATCATCGCCAAACGGTTCGTCTCGCCGATTCCGAAGGTACGGGTCACCCGCGACGTACCCGAGGCAGTGGACGACGCGCTGACGCGCGCCTTGGCAAGAACTCCGGTCGACCGGTTCCCCACCGCCGCGCAGTTCGTCGAGGCGCTCCGTCAGGTGAACGGGCTCAGTGCGTCAGGGCAGACGACCGTGGTCAGCGCCCGGACGCCCGCCGCCGGGTCGGCACCCAAGGCCATCGCGGTCCTCCCGCTGGCCAACATGAGTGCCGACCCGGAGAACGAGTACTTCAGCGACGGCATGACCGAGGAGATCATCAACGCCCTCGCCAAGGTGCCCGGCATGCAGGTCGCCTCGCGCACGTCCTCCTTCGCCTTCAAGGGAAAGGACGTGGATGTGCGCCAGATCGGCGAGAAGCTGGGCGTGAGTTCCGTGCTCGAGGGGAGCGTGCGCAAAGTGGGGAATCGGGTCCGCATCACGGCCCAGCTCATCAACGTGACCGACGGCTACCACCTCTGGTCCGAGACGTACGACCGCCAGCTGGAGGACGTCTTCGCTATTCAGGACGAGATATCCCACGCCATCGTGGACGCCCTGAAGCTGCGGCTGGGTGGCGACGGCGGTCACCTGGTGGCCCCGACCAAGAACATCGAGGCCTATACCCTCTACCTGAAGGGGCGGTTCGTCTTCAACAAGGACACCGAGCCTTCCACCCGGAAGGCCCTGGAGTTTTTCCAGCAGTCGCTGCTCCAGGATCCGGCCTACGCTCGGTCGTACGCCGGCATAGCGGACTGCTGGACCATGTTGGCCGACGATTTCGTCGTGCCGGACGACGCCTACCCCCGGGCCAAGGCGGCGGCCACCCGGGCGCTACAGCACGACCCGGACTTGGTCGACGCGATTACGTCGGTGGGTAAGGTGCTGTGCTGGTACGAGTGGGACTTCGCGGGCGCGGAGCGGCAGCTTCGCCGGGCCGTGACGCTGAACGACAACCACGCCGAAGCTCACTGGGCGTTCGGCAGCGTGCTGCCGACCGTCGGCCTCCTGGCCGAGGCCATCGAAGAGATGCGGAAGGCGCTCGTGCTCGACCCTCTCTATGCGGTGTACAGCCGGTGGCTTGGTCGCTTCATGCTGTTCAGCGGCGACTATCGCGGCGCGATCGCCCAGGCTAGGAAGACGATGGACCTGAACCCCGACTACGCCTACTCGTATCTGGACATCGGCTCCGCGTACCTGGAGCAGGGCGATCCCGAAAGGGCCTTGCAATGGTTTCAGCGAGGTCAGGGTCTGGAGAGCAGCGTACGGTCCTATGACGCCCTGATCGTGCGGGCGATCGCGCCCTTGGGCCGTCGCGAGGAGGCCGACGAGATCCTGAACCGGCTGGAGGAAGCGTCACGGCAGCACTACGTCCGATCCGAGATCATGGCGATGGGTTACGCCGCGGTGGGCGATCTCGACCGCGCCTTCGCCTGTCTCGAGCGTGCCTTCCAGGTCCGGTCGGCCGGCCTCATCTACCTCCACGTCGATCCCGGATACAAGCCGCTCAGGCCCGATCCCCGGTTCCGTCAGCTCGTGGAGCGGATCGGGTTGCGATAGCACCCGCAGAGACGATCGACCCGTCTCGACCAGCCCGGCTACTGCACCAACAACTCGAGCTCCCCCGTTCCGTACCTCCCCCCGCGCAACAACCCGGACGGAACGTCCTCGAACGCCAGACCGCTCATGATGCCGTCCTTGGGATAGGCGTCCAGCCAATCGCCGGCCTCGGGGCAGCCGCTGATCTTCTTCGTGAGCCGCAGCGCCGGCGGCAACAGCGGCTCCGACTTGACGTACGCCCCCCGGTCACCCTCGTAGACCTCGAGCGTCACGCTCATCTGTGCCGAGCCATCCAGATGGCCGACGCACATCTTCACCTGGTCTTCCGTCGGGTTCGGCTGCGTCCCGCACGCGTTGACCGCCGTTTTCCGCTCCAGCGTGCCCTGGTAGAACGCCGAGCCGTCCTCCGGGTCGAAGCTGACCAACTCAATACTTCCGCTCATCTTGTCCTCTCCGCCCGGGGACCCGCACATGCCGGCGTACTGGCCGACGTCACCTCGGAGCGTGATGACGACATTGATCGGGCCCTGGGCCCGGGCCGTTCTACCTGGAACGAGGACGCTCGCGGCAAGAGCGGCACACACAACGATCCTGAAGGTCAGCATGTCGCCCCCTGTTCCGGTGACGGATCCGGGACCTCGTAGACGCATGGAATCGGGATCAGTACATCGTGAGGATATATCGAAGATCGGGCGGAGTCGCAAACCCGGCCCCACCAGACCGGCCTTGCCACTCCTGGGTTCGTCGCCGAGCAGCAGGCTGCACTACTAGCTACCTCAGTGGAACCCGAACACCGGGGGGAAGGCGACGACGACCATCGCGGCCCAGACTGAGTATGCAGGCAGGTAGGCGGTCTGCCAGCGCTCGAGGCTGGCGAAGGAGCCGCGACCCCGCAGAAAGCGGATGTAGAGGACGGTGGACCACGCCAGATTTCCGAGCAGGATCACGTTCTCGCCGAGCGCGGCCACCCGGTTGGGTGTGAAGCCGAACTCCGAGATGCGCGCTCCGATCGCTGCCAGAGCGAAGGCGTCGGCGACAAGTGCGGAGACCATGAGTAGCACCAGCAGTTGGTCGAAGGCGCCGGGCCGCGCCTGCGGGTCGCGCGCGGAGATCGAGTAGAGCAGCAAGGCCAGCACCAGCACGAGCAGCGCGTCGAAGGCGATCAGCGCGTTGCGCTCGATGTCGATCCCCCCGCCGGTCGCGACCATGGCCGCCAGGAAGGCGACCAGCGTGAGCGCGAACAAGGGAGTGAAGAGGCGGGTCAACACCGGGGCCATGTTCTCGATCACGCTTTGCTTCGCCTCGACCAGCCACGCGCCGACGATGACCGCCCCGACCATGCCGCACGGCATCAGCCAGCGCGTGACCACCGGCTCGACGTTGATCGCGATCGACTTGAACATCCCCACGGTAAACGCGACGAGGACCCCGCCTCCCAGCGCGATTAGCGCGTAGTAGATGAACAGCTCGCCGGAGAAGCGGACGAAGTCCATGCGCCCGGTGGTCTCTCTCCAGCGCCCCCCTGCATACGCGATCCCCACAGGCAGCCACAAAGCGATCGGCAGGTGCAACGCGGTCAGCTTCTCCGTGTCGCCGTCGGTCTTGAACGGATAGACGTTGGCGAACACGATCGCGGCCACGAACGCCACGGCCAGCCATACCCAGGTGCGCTGGTTCATCCTCCTCTTCCAGACGAAGAAGCCGGTCAGGAGTGGGAAGACGAAGAGACTGAAGTTGCGCAAGTAGAACGGCATGTCATCGCCGCCCCAGTCGAGCCCGAACAATTCCGGCACCTTGACCGCCAGGGCTGCCACTATGGCGAGCGCGAAAACGACGATCGTCTCGTTACGGGCCTCGTCCACCGACCGTGCCGCACCGGTGGAGGCGATGACCAACTGCTTCCACAACCGCTCCGAATGCTCGCGCGCGAACTCGTTCGAGATCGTGTCCAACGCGCCCATCCGTTTCACCGCCACCAGGAATGCTTCGTTCTCCGAGAGGCCGGCGCCGCTCAGCGCCGCGACCTCGCCGCGCAGGTGGTCCTCCAGCTCCTCCACGTCCACCGGGTGGATCGCCTGCCGGCGGCGAAGGTAGCTCCGCCACTGCTCGATCTGTCCCTCGAGCGAGTCACCCGGCCAGGCTTCCGTCGCGGGCTCAGCCATGGGACGGCATTGGCAAGAACGGTGACCGGGTCCGGAGCGAGACCGAGGGCCAGATGTTGCGCAGTGCCGCGTCCACCATCTGCCACTGCTGACGCTGCTCTGCGAGCTGGGCCTTACCCCGTGCCGTGAGGTGATAGTACTTGCGCTTCCGGCCCGTCTCGGAAGTGCCCCACTTGCCCTTCATGTGGCTCTGCCGCTCGAGACGATGGAGCACCGGGTAGAGCATTCCGTCGGTCCACTGCAGCTCGCCGCCGGACAGTTCGCTCACGCGCTTGAGGATCGCATAGCCATAGGAGTCCCCCTCGGACAGGATGGCGAGCACCAGCGAGGCGGCGGAGGCGGCGACAAGGTCTTTGTTGATGTCCATGGTCTCTCATCCGGCGGCGAATACCTAGTGCCACCATACATCACGCCTCTATGTATGTCAACGTGGGTGGTCCCGAACGCCGGCAGCGATTAGCGGCGTCGCTTGACGTCGCGGATCCCACGCCATACATCTGCCACAACCCCAATGAGAGACGCGCAGGAAACGCCCGCTCCCGCGACCTGCTGATGCTCGTGGTGGTCGGCGTGAACGGCACATGGCGGCTCGCCGACGGGACGGCGGCGCCGGAGGTCGTGGTACGCGCCTTTCGGCTGGAGACTGCCCGGATGAGGATCCACTGCGGAAGCCCACGCCAGACTTGTCGCCGAGCAGAGGGCATCAGCCCACTTGGGGATGGCCGAATTCGGGTCCGGTAGGAGGGACAAGGGCCTTATTGCAGCTCCGATGACGCGAGCGAGTACGTCCACGCCGGCACTTCTCGTTAGGGAGGTGGTCCATGGTTCCAGCCTCGAGAAGTCTCATCGTTGCGATCGCACTGGCTCTCGGGCTGACAGGTTCGGCAGCGGCGACGCAGAGTGATGCGCGTGCATCGTGGCAGCGGGCCTTATGGGAGGTGGTGTACGATCTCGACGACAGCGCGGAGGTGGGTTCGGCGCTGCGCACGTCGCACTTCAGCGAGATGCACTACTTTGTCGGCCCCTTCCCGGACATGCTGGTGATGGATAGCACTCCCCTCTTCGGTCGCTGCACCCAATCAACCATCGAAAACGGAATGGAGCAGCGTTGGACGTCGTCGGGCCGTCCCAGGCTCCCTGCCGGGGAACCGGGGGAATCGAAAAACGTTCTCGTCGGCCGACAGGTGAAGACCTGCGATGCATCGCTCGGCGTACAGACCGAAGGCTCACGGAGATACCGACGGCCGACGCCCAATACCTTCGTGATCACGAACAACTTCGAGTGGGCCACGGCCGGCATCGAGTATTACATGGGAGACCGGTTGCTGACCTCGGCGTCGGTGGAGAACGCCGCGCCGGTGTACACGCAGACCGATCAGGAGGTGCCCTACGACTATGTCAAGCTCGTGAATCAGGGCCGGGCAACACTGTCCGGCGACGGAGCACCGGTCATTCACCAGCTCTCACGGATCCTCAAGTATTCCGTCATCCGCAAGCCCATGGGGCTCGAGTTCCTCCGGCAATGCGAGCCCGGCGCTCCACGGCCGTCCGATTTTACCCCACAGGCTCGAGTAGGAGAGTCGCCTCCCTGTGTGCCCGACCTGATCGGCACCCCATGGCTGGTCCATTCCGACTGCACCCGCGTGGATGAGTACTTCTGCGTCTTCAATCGTTTCCACTTCATTCATCCCAACGTGGCCGTCCGTCTCAAGATTGACGGAGAGGACGTGACGCGGTTCTTGAGGACGCTGCCAGATGGCACGGACCTGTACTTCCACGTGCGCCGACTTCATCGCGCGTTCGAGTCCGGTCTCAAAGCCGACGACGAGGGCGACGGGAGATACAGGGACAGGGATGGTTGGATCGAGGATCAAACCGGTTCACCGGGGCCTTTTCCGATCTGGGAGGACATGCCGGCACCCGGCGAGCTTGCTCCGCCGGCCAAGTGGACACGGAAACGCCTGCTCCAGGAGTTCCTCCTCGGAGTCAAGGACTTTCCGGAGTTCGGCTTCCTGTA
>DATBSO010000033.1:0-7586 GCA_036559745.1 Gemmatimonadales bacterium
GGCATGGTCCAGAACGAGCCGCGCGTGAGCGAGCTGCTGAAGGCCAGCGTGCGGCCGTCGGGCGACCAGTTTCCGAAGAACCCCCAGTCGAGGCGCTGGACCGGCTTCTGCCAGACACCGTTCACCTTGCGGACAGTGTAAATGCCGCCCCGGCCGGTGAAGATCGCATAGGAGAGTCGGTCCCCGTCGGGCGCCCACATGGCCATCGCCTCCTGGGCAGGCGACGAGGTCACCCGCTCGAGCGGGCCGCCGTCGAGCGGCATCACCCAGATGTCGCGCGACCCTCCACGCCAGGAGTGGAACGAGACCTCACGGCCGTCGGGCGACGGCGTGGGCCAGAAGTCGTCACTCGAATCGGTAGTCAGCCGCTCGGGCGCACCCGCCGGCAGCACCATCCGGTACAGGTCCATGTTCCCGCTCACGTCGGAGTCGTAGTACAGCCAGCGCCCGTCGCGAGAGATCATAGTCGTCTCGACGAACTGGGACCCGTGTGTGAGCTGGGTGGCGCTCGACGCCGGGGCCGGCAGGTGTGACGGCACGGCGATGGACCAGGCGTTGCTTTCGATCGCGAGATCGGCGTATGCGATCCGCCGGCCGTCCGCCGAGAGCGAGATGGTGTGGGCGTTGAGGCCGGTCGTGAGCCGGAGCGCCGGCCCGCGCGGCGCTCCTCCCGCCATGGCCTGGGCGAAGATGTCGCGCGGACCGAAGCGGCTGGAGACGTAGTAGACCCAGCGCCCATCGGGCGACCACACCGGGCTCAGGTTGGGGAAGAGGCTGTCGGTGAGCGGTACGACGCGGCCATCGCCTACACCCACGCTCACCACCCGGCTGGGCGAGGCGTTGCCGAAGAGTGTCCCCGGCGTGAGCGCGATCGCATTGCCCGAAATGCATGCCAGGTGTGCGGCGTCGGGACTCCACGCGCAGCCGTGGCCCTCGTACACTCGCGCGATCCCGTGCGAGTCGCCGCCGGCTTCGCGAACAAAGACCGAGTCGCCGATCACGTACGCGATCCGCTTGCCGTCGGGCGCCCACGCCGCCGAGATCACCGGCCCACTTCGGCCCGGCGGCACCTCCGCGGTCTCGGCGCCGCCGGTGGCGGGCACGCTCACCACGCCGCCACGCTCGAGGAACAGCACGCGGCTTCCGTCGGGCGACCAGCGCGGATGCGACTGGACTTGGGTCGTGTCGTCGGTGAGCGCGATGCCGCGGCCGCCGGCCACCGGCCGAACGAAGACGCGCATGTGGACCGGCGTGCCACTCGCATAGGCCACCGTCCTGCCGTCGGGCGAGATCGCCTGCAGCACCTCGAGCGCGGGATCCCAGGTCACCCTGGTCACGGAGCCGAAGCTCATCGGCAGCGTGGCGGGGTGCGACCGGCGACCGCCGACGAGATAGCCCGCGACGATGAGGGCGGCGGCGCCCGTCACGAGCGCGATCGCTCGGCGCCACGATGGAACTTCCCAGGCGGCGGGACGCGCGCGGGCGCCCGTGCGTCGGCCGGTCCGCTCGGCGGTGAGATGCTCGGCGAATTCGTGGGCCGTGCCGAACCGGTCGGCCGGGAGCTTCTCGAGCGCAGTGAGGACGGCCTCCTCGACCTCGGGCGGGATGGAGCGCCGGCGGGGGAGCAGCGGGCGAGGGTCTTCGGTAAGCACCTGAGCCACGATGGCCTGCGCGGTGGGGCCGGTGAAGGGGGGCTCGCCGACCAACATCTCGTAGGTCACGGCGCCCAGCGCGTAGATGTCGCTCCGGGCGGTGATCTCGCGCTCGCCCATCGCCTGCTCGGGCGACATGTAGTGCGGCGTCCCGATCGACATCCCCGTCTCCGTGATGCGGGTGCCGCCCGCCTTGCTCGCGGCGAGCGCGATGCCGAAGTCGGCCACGAGCGCCGAGCCATCGTGCAGCAGGATGTTCTCGGGCTTGATGTCGCGGTGGATCACGCCGTGGCGGTGGGCATAGTCGAGGGCGCCGGCGACTTCGGTGGCGATGCGGATCGCGTCGGCGATGGGGAGCTGCTTCTCGCGGATCAGCCGGTCGCGGAGACTTTCGCCCTCGACGAACGGCATCACGTAGTAGGCGGTGCCGTTGACTTCACCGCTGTCGAGGAGCCCGAGGATGTGGGGATGCTGCAGGGTGGCGATCGTCTTGATCTCGCGCAGGAACCGTTCGGTGCCGATCACGGCCGAGAGCTCCGGACGGAGTACCTTGATCGCCACCTTGCGATCGTGCTTGAGGTCCTCGGCCAGGTACACCGTGGCCATCCCACCCTGGCCCAGCTCGCGCTGGATGCGGTAACGGTCGGCGAGAGCGGCGGCGAGGTGGTACCGGGGGTCGGTCATCGGTGACTGAAAATGCTCGGGCGGGGAGAGTCGCGCGAGGTCACGCGCTCCGGGTCGGACATCGAACAGCGCTCGACGCCGGGCTTGCGCTCCGGGCGGGACCAGCTCGCCGCCCGGCGTTAAAGGGACGCGCGAGGCAGCGGAGGTGATCCTGCCGGGCGCGTCAGTGCAAGCCATAGGACACTGGCCGCTCGCCCAGCGAAAGACGCGTCGCACTGGAGCGCCTGGCGGGATCACCTCCGTTGCCGAAGCGCGGCCCAGCCATGAACGTTTCGCGACCCCCGGAGCGCAAGCCCGGCAGCGCTAATTAAGGAAGTCTCACAAAGTCTTCGGCCTCGTTTTCCACTCCCAGGCGCACCTTCTCTTCCGCATCGCGGATCTTCACGCCGGCTCACCACTCAACCAAAGGGGCGCCCCATGCGACGCGCGCTCCAGATCATCCTCGGACTCTCCCTGCTCGGCGTCGTCTTCTCGGGCACGCTGACCTATCGCGAAGTCTGCGGCTCCCCGGCGACCGGCTGTTCGGTCGCGGGCGGACCCGGCACGCTGTTCGGCATTCCGGTGTGCGTATATGGCCTGGTGATGTATCTGCTGGTAGCGGCGACGGCTGCCGCGGGCCTTTGGTCCGGCCGCGCCGCCCGAGCACGCGCCTGACGGAGAGCGTCAGCGTCAGGCGGCGGTGCAGGCGCAGGAATTGCCGACCGGCTGGTTCCAGCGTTTGAGCCGGGGCAGCGTCTCCTCCATCAAGGTGCGGGCCTGAGCGGCAGGCATGATCTGCTGATCGGCCATGACCGTGACGCACCGCTCCAGCATCTGCTCCATGGTGATAGTGGGCTCCGTGAAGGCGCCCTTCACGAAACAGTGGCGGCAGTAGTCGTTGACGCGGTAGCCGGCCTCATCCGTCCCGAAATCCTCCGGGCTGCGAAGGGGCATGGAGCAGCTCTGGCAGAAGGGGCCAAGCGGCTTCTGGAACGGCATCTGGTCCTCCAGGAATGGGAAGCGTGCGACGGTGACGCTTCCCATTCTAGAGTGGGGACCAGTAAGCGGGCATGAAGCCCCGCTGAAGAAATCAGCGGCTCAGCGTGGCGATCAGCGCCGCATGATCCGACGCCCACAGGCGATGCAGCGGACCGTGGATCCGCTCGGACGGCTGATTGCCGAAGATGACGATCCGGGCATGCGGATCGCCGGCGATGCGGCCGAAGCCCCGGGTGAAGACGTAGTCGATCCGCTGATCGAGCGTCGCTTTCGTTTCGGCGAGACCGTCGTCGTGGCAGCAGGTATTCCCCACCCGACCGGGTCGGAGCGCCGCCCACAGGTCCTTGAAGTTGGCGCCCGTCAGGACCTGGTACATCGGCGAGCTGGTGAAGTCGTTGAAGTCGCCCATCAGGAACGTCGGCACCCCCGTGGGCAGCGTGCCCACCAGCTCGGTGACCTGAGCCGCCCGGAGGTCGGACAGCACGGCTCCACCGGCGTTCGATTCGGGGTGGGTGCTGACGAAGATCACTCGCTGCCCCTTGACCTTGCCATCCACGATCGACCAACCCTGCTGCAGGCTGACGCCCGGCGCGATCTCGCCGATGTTGGTGCTGAAGATGTGGTGGGACGCGTTCGTGACGTTGACCCGGTCGGCGTCGATCAGCAGGGCATCCCCCTGGCTGTAGGAGATGCCCGGGACGGGGTCGAGGCTGTAGTTGGTGCCGGCGCCCTGGACCTCGTAGTGGAGGCCGCGAGCATCGAGCTCGGCCAGCAGGATCGGCAGGAAGTCGAGGTCGATGACCTGCCCGGCGACTTCGGCCGCGATGTGAAAGGTCGAAACCTCCTGCAGGCCGACCGCGTGCGGCCGAGTTTTGGCGATCTCGCGGGCGAGCAGCTTGGCGCGGGAGGGAAAGTCGGTCTCGACCAGCGTCTGGATGGCGAAGGCCAGAGCCGGGGCATCGTCGCTCGGGTCGGGACTGGCGAGCGCCGCCACCACCAGATCGAGGTTGGTGCCCGGATACATGTTCTGCGTCATGACCTTGATCGGGGTGCTCGTCGAGGCGGGGGCATCGGTCTCCGCGGCGACCGGCGCCGAGGGCGTCACCGGCGACTCATCGCCGCAGGCGGCGACCCCGATCAGAACGAACAGACATAGAAGAGGAACGACCGAGCGGGTCGAGGGCATAATACCTCCAGGAAGCGAGGTCAGCTTAGGAGTGGCCCCATTATGCCGGCGACAGCCTGAAGGGAATGTGAAAGGAGGGGGAAACTCTCACCGGGAGCTACTGCCTCCCTCCCGTTCCGCCGCACTTGACGGCCGCAGGTTTCCTCTAGCCCGCCGAAGAAGAGACGATTGCGCTGTCGAGGGCGCGCGAGTTGCGGGCTCGCCGTCCGCGCCACTAATTGAGGGTGATCCTCCCTCCTGAAGGAACCATGTGGCCGTTGCGCCCAGCGTTGGTTCTCGGGGTAGTCGGCCTCACGCTCGCGACCGGACGTGCAACCCGCACCGATCGGCAGGCCCAACCAGCTGCGGACTCGCTGCCCAACGCGATCTCCAACGACAACCGGACACCCGCCGGTCGCCAGGTCGGCGACACGCTCGTTCTTCGTCTCGTCGCACAGCAGGTGACCTGGCACCTCGACGGCGACGAACACCCGGGCTTCAAGGTCTTCGCCTTTGCCGAGGATGGCTCCGCGCCCAGCGTGCCCGGTCCTCTAGTCCGAGTAAGGGCAGGTACAGCCATTCGCATCGCAGTACGGAGCGCCCTCACCGACACCATGGTTGTCCATGGCTTCGGGGCCCGGGCGGGAAAGACCCGAGACTCGCTGGTCGTGGCTCCTGGCGCAACCACTGAAACGAGTTTCTCAGCCGAGCGGCCCGGAACGTACTTCTATTGGGCGTACACTGGATCCCTGGGGCGTAAATTGGAAAGGCGCTTCGGCAGGGCCAGCCAGCTCAGCGGGGCCTTCGTGGTCGATCCTCCGGGTGGCGCTGCAGACGACCGGATCCTGGTGATCACCGGACACGTCGACCTCCTGGACAGCGATGGCCAGCTGCTTCGCAATGCGCGCGGCTTTCCTGAGCGTGAGTTCGTCGCCTTCAACGGCCGCTCGTGGCCCCACACCGAAAGGCTGACCTACACCCTCGGCGACACGATCCGCTGGCGAATCGTGAACGCATCCTATGCCCCCCACGCGATGCATCTGCACGGCTTCTACTTCGAGGTGGGGGGCCGGGGGAACAACGAAGAAGACACGCTCTACGCTCCAACCGACCGCCGGCGGGCCGTGACCGAGCCGATAGCAGTTGGCGAGACAATGGCCATAGCGTGGTCGCCCGATCGGCCCGGCGGTTGGCTCTTCCACTGTCACATGACGTCGCACTTTAGCCCTCACCCGCCGGTGGATCCTCGTGCCGGGCTGGAGCGCGCGCACGACGTGCATGAGAACGACCCGGACCGTCATACGCTCACGGGCATGGGCGGGCTCATGCTCGCCACCACGGTACGAGGACATTCCGCCAGTCCGCCGACAAACTGGGGCTCGGCGCGCCGGCTCCGGCTGCTGGTAGACTCCGACTCCGTGCCCGGAGAAACAGCACCGCGGTTCGGCTTCGTACTGCAGATCGGCGCGGATGAGCCGCGCCGAGACTCGGTGCCGGTTCCCGGTCCCACCATTGTCCTCACCCGCGGCCAGCCGACCGTGATCGATGTGGTGAATCGCACCCACGAACCGACGGCGGTGCACTGGCACGGGATCGAACTGGAGAGTTACTACGACGGGGTCGTTGGGGTCGGGGGCGAACCGCCACGGGTGACGCCGGCCATCCATCCCGGCACGACGTTCCCGGTTCACATTACGCCGAAACGTGCGGGAACCTTCATCTATCACACGCACTACGCCGAGCTGCGCCAGCAGTACGGTGGGCTCTATGGCGCGCTGGTCGTGCTCGAGAAGGGTGAGCGCTGGGACCCGGATCACGATCGGGTCCTAATCGTCTCGGATGCGCGGACCGGGTCGAGGCTCATGATCAATGGCTCGCCCGATCCAACGAGAATGTCGCTCCGTGTCGGGACCACCTATCGGTTCCGCTGGATCAACATCACCGCGGAACGAGCGCGGGCCCGGATGTCGCTCCGCCGAGCGGGGCAGCCAATCACCTGGCAGGTACTGGCGAAGGACGGATGGCCGGCCCCGAAGTCCGCCCAAGCAACACCGAGCGACAACATGGTGTCGGTGGGAGAGACGTTCGACGTGATGGTCAGGCCGGAGACGGTTGGGGAGCTGAGCTTCGAGGTGCGAACCTCGGCGGGCCTCCTGCTGGTAGCGATGCCGGTGATTGTTACCCGTTAGGCCAGCGGGTTGCACTCCAGCGCGCCCTGCATTGCGAACACCGTGTTTCCCCCTTAGCGTGTGATCTCCCTCGTCAAAGGGAGCCTCGCCCATCATGGCCAAATCCACCAAGACCACGTACTCAGCCGGGGAGCGCGCGCTGATCGAGCAGGCCGCGCTCCTCCAGCGCCGGCGCCGGGAAGCCCGCGAGAAGGAGTGGCGGGCGACAAGCGAATTCATGGCCCACTACCACGAGACGGCCGACGAGTACCACCGCAAGGTGATCGGCCAGGCGTTCCGGGCGGCGGGAATCAACGAGGCCGAGCTGGAGAAGCGTCACAAGATCGAGCGAGCCTCGGCGCTCAAGTTTCTCGAGGCCGCGCGACGGGAAGCGCTGAGCCATGCCTCCGACACGGACGAGGCGCACCGGGCCTACATCGGAGAGCTGCTCCAACGCCGGACGCTGTTCCTGGCCCCGGCACCCCCACCCGCGCCTGCTCCGGCTACGGTGGTCGCGATGCTGAACAGAGCCACGTCGATCGACCTGGACGGCCGGGGAGACACCTCGATCGCGGCGGAGCAGAACATCGTCCGCACGAAGGTGGAGCGAGGCGGGTGGGTCAGCGGCGTGCAATGGGATCTCCGCGGCGACATCGCGGCGGTGTCGTGGAATTTCCTCTGGCAGCCGCCACGCGACGGCATGCTGAACGCCATCTCCGCGCTGGCGATGAACGGGTGGGGCGGCGCCTACCCGGGACCCGGCTGCGTCAAGGGCAGCGCGTCGTGGTCGCTCGACGCCGGCCTCACCCTCACGCAGCTCGGCGGCACCGGCGCCCCGCTCACCGACTCGTTCCAGAACCGGGTGGCGGAAGAGCGATTCGGGTCGGACGACCTGCCGGCCTCCGGGGGCGTGATCTTCACCGGAACGAGGGTCGACGG
>DATBSO010000034.1:0-22680 GCA_036559745.1 Gemmatimonadales bacterium
GACGAGACCCCGCTCCCGCGCCGGGAGCCCGAGCCGCTCGGCGTGGGTAATCAGCTCGTAGCTGTGCTTGTGATGCTTCCGGTAGGACACCAACTGTCCCACGTCGTGGAGAAGCCCCGCCGCCTCGAGCAGGAGACGCTCTTCCGGCTCGCACCCGAGCTCCTCACCGAGCTGGTCGAAGAGCACAAGCGCCAGCGTCCGGACCTGCTCCACGTGTTTCCGGTCCGACTGGCAGCGTTCGGCGAACTCGCGGAACAACCGCAGCGGATCGGGCGCGCTCGTGTCCTTGGCGCCCGCCATCTCGAGCAGCAGTCCTTCGCGAAGCCCGAAGGCGCTCACGGTGATGCTGCGGCCGCGGACCCGGTCGAGTAGCTCCGCGGTCACGGCAAGTCCGGCGAGAATGATGTCGGCCCGCTCGGGACTGAGGCCGGCGACCTGTTTCCGCTCCTCGGGCGTGCGGCTCGCCAGCCAGTCGATGAGCTGCTCGACTTCGGCCGCGGTCACCGATACGCCGTGGACCGAGTCGCCCGGGGAGAGCCCGCGCCGTGCCAGCACCATCCGGCCAAGACTGGTGAACGTGCCACCGCTTCCGATGATGGTAGCCGCCGCCCATTCGCGGCTCGAGATGCTTCGCTTGAGCTTCTTAGCGAGATACTCGCGCAGCTGCGCGACCTCTTTCCGCGCGGAGTGATGTCCGGGGAGATGCAGCTCCGTGAGCCGGACCGCGCCGAGGGGAAGGGAGAGCGACAGCTCGACCAGGCCATCCACGGCGCCGATCAACTCGAAGCTGCCGCCGCCGATGTCGGCCACGAGCGCGCGCTCGCCGGCGAGCCTGAAGTGATGGGCGACGGAGCGGTAGGACAGCGCCGCCTCGGTCTCCGCATCGATGATCCGGAGCGGGATGTCCAGCTCCTTCCGGACACGCCGGACGAACCACTTTCCGTTCTCGGCCTCGCGAACCGCGGCGGTGGCGACAGCGGCGATCCGGCGCACGCCACGCCGCTGGCACACCTCGCGCATCCGGGCCAGCGCCTGCATGGCGCGCTCGATCGCTTCCTCGCTCAGGGCGCCGGTGGACGCGAGTCCCGCCGCGAGGCGGGGCTGGTCCCTCAGTTCATCGATGATGGAAAGGCCGGACGCGGGGTCGTACTCGGCGACGAGGAGTCGGACGGAGTTCGAGCCGACGTCGATGGCGGCAATGCGCTCACGGGCGCCCTGGGGGGATGCCGAGGACGTGGACGCGGCGCGTGCCGGACGGGCGGTCACGAACCCGAGGCCGCCTGGTAGGTGCCCGAGGTCCGGGCTTCGCCCCGGTCTTCGGCGTGATGCTTGATCGACTTGCCTTCCACCAGAAAGACCACGTCTTCTCCGATGTTGGTGGCGAGGTCGGCGACCCGCTCGAGGTTGCGGCTCACCAGGAAGAGCTCCATGCCGGCGCCGATCATGTGGGGGTCCTCCATCATGTGGGTGAGGAGGATCCGGAAGACCGAGCGGTGCAGCGCATCCACCTTGTCGTCGCGCAGACAAACCTCGCGGCCCGCGGCGGCGTCGCCCCGGATGAATGCCTCAAGGGCATCGGACAGCATATCTCGCGCCAGCCGCGCCATTTCGACGATCTCCGGCTCCGGCGTGATAGGCCGGGCCTGGCTCAATCGCTCGGCGGACTGGGCGATGTTGACGGCGTGGTCACCGACCCGTTCGAGGTCGTTGGCGATCTTGAGAGCCGAGGTCAGCATCCGGAGATCGCGCGCCATCGGCTGCTGGAGCGCGAGGAGATTGATGCACTGCTCCTCGATCTCTACCTCCATGCTGTCGATGACCCGGTCGCCGACGATCACGCGGCCCGCCTTGTCACCGTCGCGCTCCAGGAGGGCCTCGACCGCCAGCCCCAGCGCCGCCTCCGCCTCGCCCGACATCGTGAGGAGGCGGACTTTGACGTGACTCAGCTCGTCGTGAAAGTGGCGATGGACGTCGAGGCTCATCCGAATCTCCCCGTAATATAGGCTTCCGTACGCTCGTTCGCGGGCGATGTGAAGATGCGCTCGGTCTCGTCGAACTCGATCAGCGCTCCCCGATCGAAAAAGCCCGTGAAGTCCGAGACGCGCGCCGCCTGCTGCATGTTGTGTGTGACGATCACGATCGTGTAGTGCTTCTTCAGCTCGAAGATCAACTCCTCTACCTTCTGCGTCGCGATGGGATCGAGCGCCGAGCAGGGCTCGTCCATGAGGAGTACCTCGGGCTGGTTGCCGAGCGCTCGCGCGATGCAGAGCCGCTGCTGCTGCCCGCCCGAGAGTCCCGCTCCCGACTCCTCGAGCCGGTCTTTCACCTCGTCCCACAGCGCCGCCTGTCGCAGGCACCGCTCGACCAGGTCCGGCAGATCGCGCCGGGTGACGAGTCGGTTGAGTGCGGGACCGTACGCCACGTTGTCGAAGATCGACTTGGGGAACGGGTTCGGCCGCTGGAACACCATCCCGACGCGCTGGCGAAGCGAGACGAGGTCCGTGCCCCCGCCGAAGACCGAGTTGCCCTCGACCAGGATGTCACCCTCGTGCCGCGCGTCCGGGATGAGGTCGTTGAGGCGGTTGATCGAACGGAGAAAGGTGGATTTACCGCAGCCGGATGGCCCGATGATCGCGGTGACCGACTTTCGCTCGATCGAGAAGCTGAGGTTCCTGAGGACCTGTCGCGGTCCGTAGAAGAAGCCGAAGGCGCGAACATCCACCGCGGGCGAGCCGCGGCGCGCGCCGGCGGGTGCCGGCGGGCGTGGGGCCAGGGTGGCACGAGGGGTCGGGACGAAGCCCGGCTGGACGCGTGCGGCGGCGGTCATCCGAATCTCCCGGTGATGTAGGCCTCGGTCTGCTCGTTTCGCGGCGCGGTGAAGATCTGCCGTGTCGGTCCGGTCTCGACCATCGTGCCCAGGTAGAAGAAGGTCGTCGTGTCCGATACCCGGGCGGCCTGCTGCATGTTGTGCGTCACGATGATGATCGTGAAATGCTGCTTGAGCTCGAAGAGCAGCTCCTCGATGCGCTGCGTGCCCTGGGGATCGAGCGAGGCAGTCGGCTCGTCGAGGAGCACCACCTCGGGCGACGGGGCGATCGTGCGGGCGAGGCAAAGCCGCTGCTGCTGGCCGCCCGATAGCGCCATCGCGCTCGCGTTCAGCCGGTCCTTCACCTCGTCCCAGAGGGCGGCCTGCTTGAGCGAGCGCTCCACGATGCTGTCCAGATCCGACCTGGCCAGCCGGCCCTGCACCCGCAGACCCGCCGCGACGTTGTCGTAGATGGACATGGTGGGGAACGGCGTCGGCCGCTGAAATACCATGCCGATGCGGCGGCGAAGCTGCATCGCGTTGACCCGCGGCGCGTAGATGTCCTCGCCATCGAGGAGCACCCGGCCGGTGATCCAGCCGTGATCCGACAGCTCGTGCATGCGGTTGATGGTCCGCAGGAACGTCGATTTCCCGCAGCCCGACGGACCGATGAGCGCGTGGACGTGGCGCTCCTCGAACGACAGCGACACGCCTTTGACCGCCGTGAACTTCCCGTACATGGCGGTGAGCTTGTCGGTCTCGACCTGCGCCCGGGCCTTCTCGGGCTCCGCGGCACGCGCCGTGCGCCGGACCGGCTGCTTCGGTGCACTCACGGCAGGCTCAGCCATTGAGGTCGAACCTCCGTCGGATGGCCAGGCGGGCCCCGACGCTCAGGACGAGGACGACGATGATCAGCACGAGGGCGGCGGCCCAGGCGTTCTGGTGCCACTCCTCGTAGGGGCCGGTCGCGTAGGTGAAGACGGTCAGCGGGAGCGCCGCCATGGGCTGATTGAGATTGAAGCTGAGGTACTGGCTCCCGAGCGCGGTGAAGAGCAGAGGCGCCGTCTCGCCCGCGATTCTGGCGACGGCGAGGAGACTCCCCGTCACGATGCCGGGCAGCGTGGTCCGCACCACGATGGAGAGGCTGGTCCGCCATCTCGGGTATCCGAGAGCGAGCGCCGCCTCGCGAAGCGAGTTCGGCACCAGCTTGATCATCTCCTCGGTCGTGCGCAGCACCATCGGAATCATGAGCATGGCCAGGGCGGCGCTCCCGGCCAACGCCGAGAAGTGCTTCTGCTTCGCGACGATCCAGGCCCAGGCGAACACGCCCACGACGATCGAAGGCGTGCCGTTGAGGACGTCGGCGACGAACCGCGTGAGCCAGGTGAGCCGGCTCGTCGGGTACTCCGCGCAGAAAATGCCCGCCGCGATCCCGACCGGGAGGCCGATCAGGCAGGCGACTCCCACGATGAGGAGCGTGCCCACGATGGCGTGAACGACACCGCCGCCGAACTCACCGGCGGGAGCGGGGGTCTTGGTGAAGAACGCCCAGGAGAGGCTCCCCGCCCCCTGCACGACAAGATCGAACAGGATGAAGAAGAGGGGCAGAAGCGCCACGATGACCGCGCCCACCATGAGCCCGACCATGAGATTGCTGATGCCACGACGAATGACCCGGCGATTCATGCGCCCCGTCTCCCCCGGCTCATAACGCCTTGCTCCCGATGCCCGACCCGCGCGCCACCCGCCAGATGAGAAGCCGGGCCCCGGCATTGACGAGAACGGTCACGACGAACAGGAGGAACGCCACGTATGCGAGGGCCGAGAGGTGCATGTCGCCCACCGCCTCGGTGAATTCATTGGCGATCGCGGCGGCCATCGTGTATCCGGGCGCAAAGAGCGAGGCCGCGATCTCGTGTCGGTTGCCGATCAGCATCGTCACCGCCATCGTCTCGCCGAGGGCGCGTCCGAGGCCGAGGATGACGGCGCCGAGGATGCCCGACCGCGCGTATGGCACGACGGTGGTGATTACCGCCTCCCATCGCGTGGCGCCGAGGGCGAGGGAGGCCTCGCGCTGGGTGTTCGGCACCGCCAGCAGCACCTCGCGGGACACCGACATCACGTATGGCATCACCATGATGGCGAGGATGATGCCGGCGGCGAGCATCGACGGACCGTAGATCGGGCCCTGGAAGAACGGGAGAAACCCGAACGCGCTCCGGAGCAGGGGAAAGACGCTCTTCCGGAGGATCGGGATCAGGACGAAGATGCCCCAGAGGCCGTAGACGACGCTCGGTATCGCGGCGAGAAGACCGATGAGAAACGCCACTGGCTGGCGGATGATCTTGGGCGCGAATTCCGTCAGATATATCGCGACACCAAGGGAGAGCGGCACCGCGATGACGAGCGCGATGAGGGACGAAATCAGGGTGCCGAAGATCAGGGGAAATGCCCCGAACTCCTCCGCCACCGGATCCCACGAACTGTTCGTGACGAACTGGAACCCGAACTTGTCGATCGCGAGCCGCGCGCCGGTCCAGAGCTCGAAGACGAGAAAGGCCAACAACACCGGAATGACGATGGCGCCCGCGGCGAGAATGAGCTTGAAGATCCGATCGCCGTAGCTGCTCCCCTCCAGGGGAGGCAGAGCCGGGGCTGAGCGGGGCGGCGCGTCCGGCTGAGTGGCTGTAGCCATTGCGGGAGTCTATCGCTCGGCGTCGGGCGCCGAGTCACGGCTATGTAACGGATGTGTCACGAGGCCGGAAGCTTACGCCGGACCAGCTCGATTACGTGGACGGGAAGTGGGGCGTAGTTCAGATCGGCGGCCATTCGCTGGGGGCCGGGCTCGAGCATCCAGTGGAGAAAATCGCGGATCGCGCGCTCCTTCACGCTGTCGCCACCCTCGCGGTGGACCAGCAGCCAGGTAAACGAGCTGATCGGGTAGGCGTCGGGACCGGGCGCATCGGTGATGGAGACCCGAAAATCGGTGGTCGAATCGAGCTGGGCGCTCGCCGCGGCGGCGGTGACGCCCTTGAGCAAAGGCTCGACGAAAGCGCCTGCCGAATTGCGGAGCAGGGCCACTGGAAGACCGTTGGCGAGCGCGTATGCCAACTCGATGTACCCGATGGATCCCTCGGATTGTTTGACCTGCTGGGTCACTCCCTCGTTCCCCTTGCCGCCGAGGCCTGCGGGCCATTGGACGGAGGTCCCGTTACCCACCTGCTTCTTCCACTCCGGCGAGACTTTCGAGAGGTAGTCGGTGAAGACGAAGGTCGTGCCCGACCCGTCCGACCGGTGGACGACGAGAATGTCCTGCTGCGGCAAGGCGACGCCGGGATTCAGTGCGGCGATCCGGCGGTCGTTCCAGCGGGTCACGCGGCCCAGGAAGATCTCAGACAGGAGCGCACCGTCGAATCGGAGCGGCGTCTTGCCGAGCGACGCCAGATTGTAGGTCACGACGACGGCGCCGAGCACGGTCGGAACGTGCGAGACGTTGCCGTGCACAGCCGTGATCTGGGCATCGGTCATCGGGCCATCCGTGGCGCCGAAGTCCACGGTGCCCTCGGTGAACTGCCGGATCCCGCCACCCGAACCGATCGGCTGGTAGTTAATGCGGATGCCCTTCTCCCGGGCGTACGCATCGAACCATTTGGTATAGAGAGGATTGGGAAACGTGGCGCCGGCACCGGTGAGCGAGACGCCGGATGTGGTCCCCGACGCGGGAGCGCCGCCGGCGGGCTTGTCTGAGGACGTGCACGACGAAAGGAGTACGACTGCCGCGACGGCGAATCCCACATTCCACTTGCGCATCGCCTCTCCTGGTCGGGACTGATCGCCGAGGGCCGAGAACAACTTACACGCTTTCCGACGCCCTTCTACCCATCTAAAGACTGACGGCCGGCCTTTCACGGCCGGCCGTCCAAGAGAAGAGTGAGCCCTGCCGGTCAGTAGAGCGCGATCGCCTTTCCCGCGGCCTTCAGCGTCGGCAACCGGGCCTCAACCAACGACACCACCTCGGCCGGCAACGGGGAGTAGTGCAGCTCGGCGGCCATCTTCTGAGCCTCGGGCGTGATCATCCAGGTCAGGAAATCCTTCACCAGTTTCGCCTTGGCGGCGTCCTTGTTGTCCTTCCTGACCAGCAACCAGGTAAACGAGGCGATGGGGTACGATCCCGCGCCAGGCGGGTTCGTGATGGAGACGCGGAAATCGGTATCCTTGGTCAATTTGGCGCTGGCCGCCGCGGCCGTCACCGACTCGAGCGAGGGCTCAACGAAGCTTCCCGATGAATTCTTGACCTGCGCGTACGGCAGGTTGTTGGAGATGGCGTAGATGAGCTCGACATAGCCCAACGCGCCTTCGACCTGCTTCACCTGCTGGGTCACGCCTTCGTTGCCCTTGCCGCCGAGTCCGACGGGCCAGTTGACGGACGTGGCGTAGCCGACCTTGTCCTTCCATTCACGGGAGAACTTGTTGAGATAGTCGGTGAACACATACGTCGTGCCCGAGCCGTCCGACCGGTGCACCACGATGATGTCCTGATCGGGCAGCTTCACACCCGGGTTGAGCGCCGCGAGCTTCTTGTCGTTCCACTTGGTCAAGCGCCCCATGAAGATCCCGGTCAGCGCTTCGCCGTCCATCTTCAGCTTCGTCTCCCCCAGTGCGGGAAGGTTGTAGGTGACCACAACGGCGCCGAGCACGGTGGGCACGTGAATCACGTTGCCGTTCACCGCGGCGATCTGGCTTTCGTTCATCGGGCCGTCGCTCGCCCCGAAATCGACGGTTCCTTCCGTGAATTGCCGAATTCCGCCACCCGACCCGATCGACTGATAGTTGATCTGGACGCCGGTCTTCTTGTTGTATGCGTCGAACCACTTCGTATAGATCGGATTCGGAAAGGTGGCACCGGCCCCCGTCAGTGACTGGGCGTTTACCGGAGCGGTGGCCAGCAGCGTGCCGCACAGCACGCCGGTCAATCCGCGGAACATCGAATGCATCACTTGCTCCTCTCCTGGTCGTTTCAGGCTAGAAGTTCACGGTCAGGGCGCTGCGAACGCCGCTGATGCTCGGAGCGCCGGACGCCTGGAAGCTCTGATGCTCGTAGGCGACGCGGAACTGGGCCTTGCTCGACATGTAGAAGCCGAGGACGGCAGTCAGCGTGGTGACGCCATTGTCGTCCACGTCGGTGTTGGGATCGGACAGGTCGATGCGGAACGCCGGCTCGATCGCGTACAGCCACGAGGTCGGGCTCTTCATCCGGATGTTGTAGGCCGCAAGACCCTGAAAGCCCTGGATGGTGTTCTTGGCCGCACTGTTGTCGTTCCCGTGCAGATACTCGCCGAGGACATACAGCCCCTCGTCTCCCGGTTTACCCCACTGCGCATCGGCATCGAAGGCATAGTTGGTGAAGGCCGAGTCGGGCACACCTGCGACGGTCACGATGCCGTCGTGCGCGAACCACGAAGCGCCGAGGTCGAGCTTGGGCGTGACCGAGGCCGTGGCCCGCGCGCCGAAGCTCTTCTTGTTGTTGACGTCGGCCAGGCTTTCGCCCTGGCCGTTGTAGGCCCCGACCTTCACCGTCACGAGCTGCAGGTCGTTGATCTTGTACTCGTAGCGCACGCTCGCGCCGACGTCGTGCGAGAGGAACCCGGCGCTGGTGAAGAGGTCGTTCGACGCCTGGGGCAGCAGACCCTGACCGGCTCCCCGCTCGATGGAGACGAGGTTATTGGACGACGTCAGCTCGTACCGGCTCACGGGCCGCTTTTCCTGGCCGGCGCGCAGGTAGAGCGCTCCCTTGGTGCCTTCCTTGGAGAACCGGACGTCGATGAACGCGTCCCGGAGCCGCAAACCACTCCGACCCGTGGTTCTGCACGTCACGGTGGGCGTGCCCCCGGCGGCGGGCACGGCGGTCGAAGTACAGGTGGTCGTCACGTTGGAGAGATTCCGGCCCCCCTCGAACGAGGGCTGGATGACGACCGCCACGTTCTCCGAGATGTTCCCTCGAGCCTCGATACGCGCCCGGCGCGTGAAGAAGTTGCTCTGGGCCCCGACCGTGCCGGCGTAATCGGTGTTGTCGAAGTAGTAGAACTGCTCCTGCAAGCGTCCCGACAACTTCACGTTGGGATACACGGTCTGGGCGCTCAGCCCGCCAAGACCGCAACCGAGAAGTATCGCGGAGCCCGCCAACGCCCGCCGCATCACGCTGCGCATGCATGCCCTTCCAGGTGGGAGGAGGAAGTCCATTCGCTCGCGCCGTAATTGGCCGGCGCTCGGTCACGAAAGGACGCGTAGTTCGTAACGCTTTGGTAAAGCGGCCGGCCTTGGTGACGGAGACTTCTGTCGCCGAAGGGTTGAGCTGGGAAAGCGAGGTCGAGCGGCTCGACCGCAGCTATCGGGAAGTCTGCGAGGAGGCCAGGCGGGCTCAGGCCACAGGGTCGGGGAACCAGCAGGTGACGATGGTACCGGTGCCGCGCTCGCTCTCCGCCGACACCCTGCCGCCGTGAGCCTCTACCATGTGCTTCACGATGGCGAGGCCGAGTCCGGTGCCGCCTTCGTCGCGTGAGCGTGACGTGTCGGCGCGGTAGAATCGCTCGAAGATGCGGGGAAGATGCTCACCGGTGATTCCGACGCCGTTGTCGCGCACCATCACGGCCGTGCCGTCGCCCTCCCGCCGCGTCGCGCAGGTGATCTGGCCTCCCTTGGGGATGTAGCGGAGGGAGTTGTCGAAGAGGTTGGTGAGGATCTGGCGGAAGGCATCGAGGTCCACGCACACCGTTCTGGCGTCGGGCGCGAGATCCACGACGAAGGCCGCGGTCGCCGCCTCCGGTCGCGCGGCCAGAGCGGCCCATGCTTCGCGCGCCACGGCCTCGACATCGAGCGCGGTGCGGGCCGGCTGCCAGCGACCGGCCTCGATCCGCGAGAGGTCGAGCAGGTCGTCCACCAGACCCTGCATCCGCCGCGCGTTGGCGAGGATCCGGCCGAGGAATTTCCTGGTCGTCTCCGGACCGGGGTGGTCCGTCATCAGCGTCTCGGCGTAGCCCGAGATGGAGGTGAGCGGCGTCTTGAGCTCGTGGGAGACGTTGGCGACGAAGTCGCGCCGCACCGCTTCCAGCCGGCGCATCTCCGTGAGATCGTGAATGACGAGCACCGCGCCTCCCGCGGGCAGCGGGCGGGCGTTAACCAGGAAGGCGCTGTCGTCCATCTCGAGCTCGCGATCCTGCACCGGTTCACCCGCCAGCACCGCATCGACCACTTCCCGCGCCGCCTTCACGCGGAAGAGCTCCGCCAGATCGGGAAGCGGCTCGGCGGGCTCGTATCCGAGGATCCGGCGTGCCGCGGGATTGGCAGTCACGATGCGGCCTCGCGCGTCGGCCGCGATCACTCCTTCGATCATGGCCGCCACGAGCGCCGCCGATTCGGCCTGTTCCCGCCGCAGCTCGTCGAACCGGTCGGCCAGCTGGCGGTGCATCTGTCGCAGCGCCTGCACCAGCGCGTCGATATCGGGGATGCCGGAGCGGGGAAAGCGCGGCGGGGCGCCGGCCGCGATGGCCCGGGCCGCGGCGGTGATCGTCGTGAGTGGCTGCGCGATGGACCGGCCGGTGAAGAACGCGAAGATCGCGCCCACCGCCAGTGCCAGCAGCGCCGCTCCGGCGACCGCGTGCTGCGCCCGGCGGACGATTTCGTCCACCTGGCTCAGGTCGGCGGCGACCCGGATGACGCCCGGCCCGCCCGGCACCGCCACGTACAGCATCTCTCGCCCGACCGTCTGGCTCTCGCGGCTCGCGACACCGGTTCGTCCCCGGAGCGCGGTGCGGACCTCGGGTCGTCCGGCGTGGTTTTCGATCGCGGGGAGCGGTCCGGGCGGGAAGTCGCTGTCGGCCCGCACCCTGCCGGTCGAGTCCACGAGAGTGATGCGATGGTTGTTCTGTCTGGAGAGTCGCTGGACGGCCTCGCTCCAGGCGACCGAATCGGCGGGCAGGGCTTCGCGAATGAGTCCGGCCTCGTTCTCGAGGGCGCGGGCGACATCGCCTTCGAGGTCGCGCCGCAGAGAGCGTTCGGCCGACCAGACCAGCACCGTCATGGTGAGGAGGAGGACGAGCAGCGTGCCGACGACCAGCCGCTTCCCGAAGTTCACCGAGCGCGCACCCCCCGCTCGCTCCCCTTGAAGCGGTAGCCGAAGCCGCGCACCGTCTCGATCAGTTTCCCGGCGTCGCCCAGCTTGGTCCGGAGGCGCTGCACGTGCATGTCCACCGTGCGAGTCTGGATGTCCGGCTGCGCTTCCCAGACCGTCTCGAGGAGCTGTGGTCTGGTTTGGACCCGGCCACGGCGCTCCACCAGCGTGAGCAGGAGCTTGTATTCCGTCGCGGTGAGGGTGAGCTCCTGACCGCCGACGCTGGCCCGATGGGCGGAGCGGTCGATCGAGATCGGGCCCGCCGCCAGAGTGGACCCGGCCGTGACGGGCGGCGAGGCCAGACGGCGCAGCAGCCCCGCGACCCGGAGCGACAGCTCCTGGGGCGAGAAGGGCTTGGTCAGATAATCGTCGGCGCCGAGCGAGAGACCACGAATCCGATCGGTCTCCTCCCGGCGAGCGGTGAGAAGGATGACGCCCACGTCCTTGGTCTCGTCCCGCCGGCGCATTTCCGCGAGGACGTCGTATCCCGAAACTCCCGGCAGCATGAGATCGAGGATGACGATGTCGGGTCGCTCTTCCCGCGCGGCCTTGAGCGCGTCGGGGCCGTTGGCGGCGGTGGACACGCGGAACCCGGCCTTTGCCAGGTGATACGCCACGAGCGCGGTGATGTCCGGCTCGTCGTCCACGACGAGGATGCGATGAGTCATGACGGCCTCTTCGGACGGGTCGGAATTCGCTCCCCGGCAGGGTCCTGGACGCGGGTCCGCGTGTGGGAACGGCTCCGGTCGGCGGCGCGGTCGCGCTCCGCTCGCATCTCCGCATCGTCATGCACGACGGCATCGAGAATGGTCGAGAGGAGCCGACCCAGGGTGCCAGGGTCGCGGCGCAGGCGATAGAGGACGAACTGCGCGATGGGCGTGTCGCGCACCAGTTCGGCCCGGCGAAGCACCTGGAGATGGCGGGACACGGTCGGCTGCGGGAGGTCGAGCACGGCCTGGAGATCGGAGACGAACAGTGGTGCAGCCGCGAGGCAGTTCAGAATGCGAAGCCGGGTAGGCTCCGCGACGGTCAGGAGAAGGCCGGTGGCCGACGAGCCGCTGTTCATATTCGCTGGAACGAATATATCGCAGGCGAATATGCGCAAGGGCGGCCGGAGTCGGGCCGCGAGTATATTGCACGGCGATGATTCCCCTGATCATCGCCGTTTCCCTCTCCGTCGCCCCGGTTCAGGACACCGCCCATGTCGTGCTCGTCGCGACGACCGACCTGCACGGGCATATGACCGGGCACGACTACGTCGCCGGCGGACCGGCGCCCAACGGGGTCGCCCGCGTCGCCCGCGTGGTGGACTCGCTGCGCGCGCGCTATCCCGGCCAGGTCGTGCTGGTAGACGCCGGCGACCTGCTGCAGGGCGACGCGTTCGCGACCTACTTCGCGCGCGTCGCGCCCAGGGAGCCGCATCCGATCGTGGAGGCGATGAACCTCACCGGGTACGACGCCGCGACGCCGGGCAGTGACGATTTCAACTGGGGTGTGCCGCTCTTCCGCCGGGCGGTGGGGGATGCACGATTCGCCTACGTGAGCGGGAACATCGTGGACCTCCCCGGCGATACGCTCCTCCTCCCGGCGTATCGGGTCGTCCGCCGCCAGGGGGTGCGGGTCGGCATCGCCGGATTCACTACCCCGGGCGTGATGGTCTGGGATCGGGAGCAGGTCCGAGGCCGGATCCGGATCGCTCCGATCGAGGGAGCCGCCGAGCGCACGCTCGAGGCGGTGCGCCGGGATGCGGATCTGTTGGTCGTGATCATCCACAGCGGCATGGATGGCCGGTCGTCGTACCCCGACTCGACCGTCGGGGGCGAAAATGTGGCGGCCCGCCTGGCCGGTTTTCGGGTGCGGCCCGATCTCGTCGTCGTAGGACATTCGCATCGTGAGATGCGTGACTCCGTGATCAACGGCGTGCACTTCGTGCAGCCGCGACCCTTCGGCGCCAGCGTCTCGGTAGTACACGTCACCCTGGCGCGGGAAGAGGAAGGTCCGTGGAAAGTGCGCCGGGTCCGGGCGGACCTCGTCGCCACGGCCGGCACGCCACCATCCGATCTGCTCGCCCAACGGCTGGCCGCGGCCGACGATTCGGTCTCGAAATGGGTCCGTACGTCACTGGGTGTGGCGACGGGCTCGATGCGGGCCGCCGCGGCGCGGGCTCAGGCCACCCCCATCATCAATTTCGTGAACGAGGTCCAGCGCCGTCGCACGCGCGCCGACCTCTCGGTCACCTCGGCGTTCGACCTGCAGGCGGGGTTCGATGCCGACAGCATCCGGATCGGTCAGGTCCTCGCGCTCTACCCTTACGAGAACACGCTCCGGGCCATCAGGATCACGGGCGAACAGCTCAAGACCTACCTCGAGTGGAGCGCCCGGTACTTCAAGGTCGATGCCGCGGGGCGCGTCTCGATCAACGACTCGATCCCGAGCTACAACTACGATATCGTCGGCGGCGCGCGCTACGACATCGATCTCCGCCGGCCGGTCGGCGACCGGATTCAGCGACTCTCGGTACGCGGGCGCATGGTGGCGCCGAGCGACACGTTCACGATGGCGATCAACAGCTATCGGCAGAGCGGGGCGGGTGGCTACGACATGGTGAGCGGTGCACCGGTCATCTACGACAAGGCGGAGAGCATTCCGGAGCTGTTGATGGACGAGGTCAGGGCCCGGGGACCCATCGACCCGAACGATTACGCCGCCGCCGACTGGCAGATCGTGCCCGAGGTGTACGCCACCGCGGTCCGGAATCTGTACGGCATCGCTCCCAAGCCGGTGGCAGAGAGTCCGCGGGATACGGTCGTGCTGCGGATCCTGGCCACCGCCGACCTCCACGCCAATCTGCTGGAAGGCGCGGCCCGATCCGCGGCCACCATGGACAGCCTCGCCGAGGCGTGCGACTGTCCGTCATTGCGTTTCGACGCGGGCGACGCGATGCAGGGCTCGCCACTCGCGGGCGAGACGGAGGGGCGGGCGGAGGTCGAGGTGCTGAAGACGATGGGCTTCTCTGCCGCGGCGCTGGGGGAGCACGATTTCGACTGGGGCACCGACACGCTGCAACAGCGGATGACGGACGTGGGCTATCCGTGGCTCGCCGCCAACGTCCTCGATTCCGCCAGCGGCCGGCGTCCCGACTGGATCACTCCGTATCGCATGCTTCGTGTCGGCGAGGCGCCGGTCGCGGTGATCGGCTACGTCACCACCGACGCCAAGACCCTGCTGCCCGGCGACAGAACTCGCGGGCTCCGCTTCGGGGAAGGCGAGCTGGCCCTCCACGACGTGCTCGCGGACGTCGCCGCGCAGAAGCCGGCGATCACCATTCTGTTGGCGCATGCCGGGCTGGGCTGCGATTCGGCCGTGTGCAGCGGCGAGGTGGTGCGTCTTGCGGAACAACTCGGCCGGAGCGGGGTGGACCTCATCATTGCGGGTCATGGCCACCAGGGCGCGACGACGCGCGTGGGAGGCATTTCGATCGTGCAGGCCGACGCGGGAGGGGCAAGCATCGCCGTGACCGATTTGGTGAAGACGTCGTCCGGCGGATACGAGGCGCGTCCGAGAATCGTGCCGACCGATAGCGGGCGAACGCCGAAGGACAAGGCGCTCCTCGGCGCACTCCAGTTCTACCGGCGGCGGAGCGACTCACTCGACGCGCGGCCGATCGCGCAGCTCAAGCTTCCGCTGCGGCGCGAGGGTCAACAGTTTGCGCTGGGCGGCCTGCTGGCGGAAGCGCGGCGTAATGCCGTCCGCGCCGACGTGGGCCTCGTGCGCAACGAGAGCATTACGGCCGATCTGCCGGCGGGCGCGGTGACCTACGGCCGGCTGACCGAGGTGGAGCGGGGTCGCTCCGACGTGGTGCGGGTGACGGTGACCGGTGTCCAGCTCCGCGCGGCGCTCGAGCACGCGCTCACCACGGGGGCGCCCTCGGCGCATATCGCCGGAGCCCAGGTGCGATACGATCCGAAGAAGCCGGCCGGGAAGCGGATCTCCGGCGTCGTGCTCCAGGGCCGCCGCAGCCTCAAGCCCGGCGAGGAGTACACGATCGCCACCGACGAGGCGACCGCTGGTGGCGCGGGGGGATACGATGTGCTCGTGGGTCGGCCCCTCCAGCGGGCGGGAATGATCGACGTCGAGACCGACGCCGCGTTCCTCCGGAAGCTTCCCCAGCCTGTCGAGGTCGGCGCCACCGCCGGCTTCGTCTCCACCCGGCGATGAGCTCCCTGCTCCGCGTCTTCATCAATGGTGCCAGCGTGGACGTGGCGCCGGGCTCCGACGTCGGTGCCGCGCTGCGTGCGCACGACCCCGCGCTGGCGGAGCGGGTCGTCGCGGGCACCGCCGTGGTGACGGATGCGCGCGGTATCGAGATGGGGATGCAGCAGTCATTGGCCGCGGGGTCGATCCTGCGGGTCGTGGTCCGCGCCCGACGCGGGGCCGGGAGCGTCGATGCTGACGCGTGAGCTGCTCGGCCGGCTCCCCAAGGCGGAGCTCCACACCCACCTCGACTCGTCGCTTCGGCCGGAGACGATGGTCGAGCTGGCGCGGAAGTGCCGCTTCGAGCTTCCGACCTCCGATCCCGATGCGCTGCGCCGATTCATGGTCGTCGAGGACGCCGCCAGCCTCGAGGACTATCTCCAGCGCTTCGAGTACACGATTCCACTGCTTCAGAGCCCCGAGGCGATCGAGCGCGTCGCCTATGAAATGGTCGAGGACGCGGCGCGGGACCGGATCAGATACCTCGAGGTGCGATACTGTCCGCGGCTCAGCACCCGGCAGGGATTGTCCATGAACGAGGCGCTCGAGGCCGAGCTTCGAGGTCTCGAGCGGGGCGAGCGGGACTTCGGGGTGATCGCGCGGGTGATCAATTGCTCGCTCCGTCACTACGACCCCCACGTCTCGCTGGAGATCGCCAGGACATCGGTCGCTTTCCGGGACCGCGGGGTCGTCGCCTTCGACCTGGCCGGGGGCGAGGCAGGCAGGCCTCCCGCGGTACATCAGGCGGCCTTCGACGTGGCCGCCGAGGGGCTGCTGGGCATCACGGTACACGCGGGCGAGGCTGCGGGCGCGGATTCGATCGCGGAGGCGCTGCTCTCCTGTCACGCCGACCGGATCGGCCACGGGACGCGGCTCTACGAGAACCCGCGGCTTCAGGACTACGTCCGGGACCGGCGAATCCTCGTCGAGGTCAACATCACGAGCAACGTGCAGACCCGCGCCGTGCCGCGCGCGGCCGAGCATCCGGTGCGCGGGTACTTCGACGCCGGGCTCGCGGTGACGCTCTGCACCGACGGCTGGCTCATGTGCGGGATCAACCTCAGCGATGAATACTGGCGGGCCCACACCGAGCTCGGGTTTACCCGAGAGGAGGTCGACGCGATGATCCTCAACGGATTCGCCGGTGCCTTTCTGCCCTGGCCCGAGCGGCAGGCGTTGCTGGAGGATGTGCGGCTCGAGTTGGCGGACGTGCGGTGAACCCGGGCCGTCTGACTGGACTCATCGGCATCGCGGTCATTCTCGCGATCGGCGTGCTTCTCTCCCGTGACCGCCGCCGTATCAAGTGGTCGGTCATCGCTTGGGGCCTCGGGCTGCAGCTGCTCTTCGCCATCTTCGTTCTCCTGATCCCGGCTGGACGGGCGCTCTTCGGCTGGCTCGGCGCGACCATTACGCGCATTCTCGGCTTTTCCTATATCGGCTCCACGTTCGTGTTCGGCGAGCTGGGCAAGCCGGTGGGGACATCGCTGATTCCCAACCTCGGCGTCATCTTCGCGTTCCAGCTCCTGCCGGCCATCATCTTCGTGTCGGCGCTGTTCGCGATCCTCTACTATCTGGGCATCATGCAGATCGTGGTCCGGGCCTTCGCGCTCGTGATGAGCAAGGTGCTCGGCGCCAGCGGGGCAGAGAGTCTCAACGTTGCCGCGTCCATTTTCATGGGGCAGACCGAGGCGCCGCTGACGATCCGTCCGTTCCTCCCCCGGATGACGCGCTCCGAGCTGATGACGGTCATGACGTCGGGGATGGCCCACATCTCCGGCTCGATCATGGTGGCCTATATCGCAATGGGCATCGAGGCCAAGCACCTGCTGACCGCGGTGATCATGACCGCCCCCGGCACGGTGATGATGGCCAAGCTGTTCGAGCCGGAAACCGAGGTCCCGGAGACGTATGGCAAGACCAAGCTCGACCTGCCCAAGACCGACGTGAACCTGCTGGATGCGGCGGCGCGCGGCACCGGCGAGGGTCTCACGCTGATGCTCAACGTCATCGCGATGCTGGTCGCCTTCGTCGCGCTCGTGGCTCTGCTCAACGGCGGTTTCGAGGCGATCCACGGGTACCTCTCGTGGTTCCCGGCCAACCTTCAGACCGTTCTCGGCTGGATCTTCCGGCCGATCGCCTGGGTCATGGGCGTGCCGTGGCAGGACAGCGGCACGATCGGCAGCCTGCTCGGAACCCGCATGGTCCTCAACGAGTTCATCGCCTACTCACAGCTCGGCCCGCTCAAGGATTCGCTCGATCCCCGCTCCTTCACCATTGCATCGTTCGCACTGGCCGGGTTCGCCAACTTCAGCTCCGTGGGTATTCAGCTCGGTGGGATCGGGGCGCTCATACCGGACCGGAAGCACGAGCTCGCCCGGCTGGGCCTGCGCGCCATGCTGGCGGGCACGCTCGCGAACTTTCTCTCGGCGACGATCGCCGGGATCCTCCTCCAGTGAGCGTGACGCCAAGCGCGCGCGCCGCCGAGGTCGAAGAAGCGGCGGCGGCGATCCGGAAACGACTCGGCGACAGGCGGCCGACCGTGGCCATCGTCCTCGGCTCCGGGCTCGGCTCGTTCGCCGACCAGGTCGTGGACGCCATCCGCATTCCCTACAGCGACATCCCCCATTTTCCGGTCCCAACCGTCATGGGGCATGCAGGGGAGCTGGTGGTCGGCATGTTGGCGGGAAAGACGGTGCTCTTCCAGAGCGGCCGCTTTCATCTATATGAGGGACACTCGGCGGAAACGGCCGCGCTGGCCGTGCGCACCTTCGCGGCGCTGGGCATCGGCACGCTGATCCTCACCAACGCGGCCGGTGGGATCCGCCGAGGGCTCGCCGCCGGAAGCGTGATGCTGATCGCGGATCATCTGAATCTGAGCTTTCGCAATCCGCTCTTGGGGCCGGTGCTCCCCGGCGAGGAACGCTTTCCCGACATGTCCGACCCATACGATCCCGAGCTCCGCGCGCTCGCCCGCCGCGTCGCGCTCCGGGAGCGGGTGCCGCTCGCTGAAGGGGTCTACGTTCAACTGCTCGGCCCCAGCTACGAAACGCCCTCCGAGATCCGGATGCTCGAGCGTCTCGGCGCGGATGCCGTGGGGATGTCTACGGTCGTCGAAGTGATCGCGGCAAGGGCGCGCGGTGTGCGGTGTCTCGCCTTTTCGGCAGTAACCAATCCGGCGGCGGGGATTCTCCCCACCAAGCTGAATCACCTCGAGGTCATGGACACGGCGTACAGAGTCGCCGGCGAGCTCGGCACGATCATAACGGGGGTGGTTGGGGAGCTGTGACGCGGTGATCGAGGGGCCCGTGGCCTCCGCCGAGGCCCGGCGCCTTGAGGATCGCGCGGTGGACGTAGTCCAGCGCGTCGGCCACCGCGATCTCGAGGTCGCGTCCGAGCGCGAGTCCCGCCGTGATGGCTGCGGAGAGGGTGCAACCGGTCCCATGGGTCGAAGTCGTGTCGATCCGGGGCCGGCGGAAGTGGATCATCCCGGCCGGTGTCACGAGAATGTCGGTCAGCTCATCCCCGGCCAGGTGTCCTCCCTTGATCAGCGCGGCCGCCGCGCCTTCCTCGAGCAGTGCTCGGCCGGCACGCTCCATGGCGGCCACGTCACCAACCGGGCTGCCGACCAGGATCGAGGCCTCGTCGAGGTTCGGCGTGACCAGGGCGGCCAGCGGGAGCAGGACTTTCCTGACTACCGACTCCGCCTCCTCGCTGAGCAGGCGGTGGCCCGAGGTGGAGACCATGACGGGGTCCAGGACGAGCGGACCCCATCCATTCTCGCGAATCGCCTTGGCGACGAGGCGGACCAGCGAGGCCTCGGCGAGCATTCCGGTCTTGAGTGCCGCTGGTGGGAGGTCCTCGGCCAAGGCGCTGAGCTGAGCCGACACCATCGACTCGGGGACGGCCTCGACCGCTCGCACCCCCAGGGTGTTCTGGGCCGTGAGCGCCACGATGACGGACGTCCCGAAAACGCCGAACTGCTGGAACGTCTTGAGGTCGGCCTGGATGCCGGCCCCCCCGCCGGAGTCCGACCCGGCGATGGTAAGCGCGATTCTCATTCGGTGAGCTTCTCCGTGGCCCGCTCTCTGCTGACGACCATCCGGGATCTCCACCGCCGCCGAGGGCGGGAGCGCCGTGGCCTGGCGCTCGCGGAAGGCGTACGGCTCGTGGAAGAGGCGCTCGCAGCCCGCGTCCCGGTGCGGGGGGCGGCCGTTTCTCCGGCCCTCGAAGGTACTCCCAGGGGGAAGGCGCTCAAGACGGCGCTCGCGCGTGCGGGGGTGTCGCTCGTCGAAGTGACCGACGCCGAGCTCGAGCCCCTGGCGGACACAGCGCAGCCACAAGGCGTCGTCGCGGTGATCGAGCCACCCACATGGACCCTCGACGATCTGCGAACGGCGCCGGGATCGGTGGTGCTCGTCCTCGATGCCGTCCAGGACCCGGGGAACGTCGGCACGATGTTGCGGACCGCCCTTGGACTGGGAGCGGTGGGGGTCGTGGCACTCGCTGGAACCGCCGAGCTGGCAAATCCAAAGGTGATCCGGGGCAGCATGGGTGCTCTCTTCCGTCTTCCGGCCGTCGAAACCTCGCCTTCGGAGTTTCTCGAGTGGGCGACGGCGCGGGGAGTCGAGGTGTGGACGACGGCCGCGGCCGGAGAGCCGCTTCGCCGATCACAGCTCGGACCGCGTGTGAGTCGTCCGCCCGTGGCGCTGGTGGTGAGCAACGAGGGCGCTGGAACGAGCGCTCCGCTCGAGACGGCGGCGCGCCGGCGCGTTGCCGTCCCGCTGGATCCCGGCGTCGAGTCGCTCAACGTCGCGGTCGCCGCGGGCATCCTTCTTCATGAGGTCGTGCGTGACGCCTGATTCCGCCGAGTCCTGGTTGCCGGTCACGGTGGTCGTCTTCGCGGCATTGTTCGGCGCGTCGATCGGCAGCTTCCTCAACGTCTGCATCCTGCGCTGGGGCACCGAGCCGAAGCAGTCCGTCGTCAGGCCGGCGTCGCGGTGCCCTCGGTGCGGCCGAAGCCTGGCCTGGTACGAGAACATCCCGATCGTCTCCTGGCTCATCCTCCGGGGTCGCTGCCGCGGCTGCGGTCTTCCCATCTCCATCCAGTACCCTCTCGTCGAACTGGCCACGGCGCTGTTCTGGGCGTGGTTCTTCTGGCGGCTCGGCTTGTCCTGGTCGGCGTTGGGATCATCGGTGTTCGCCACGCTTCTGATCGGCATCGCCATGACGGACGCGCGGGAATACATCATTCCTCACGAGTTCACCTATGGAGGAATGGCGATCGGTTTGCTGTTCGGTCTCGGCTACGGACCGGCAGGGTTCGTCACATCGTTGCAGGGAATGATCTTCGGCGCCGGCATTCTCTACCTGATCGGTGCGATCGGGGGCTTCATCGCGGGCCGCGATGCGATGGGCGGCGGCGACGTGGCGATGATGGCGATGGTCGGCACCTTTCTCGGCTGGGAATCGGTGTGTGCGACGATTTTCCTGGGCTCGTGCATCGGCGTGGTGCTCCATCTCCTGACGCTCGCCGTGAGCAGACGGTCCAGGCGCGAGCCAAAGCCCGAGCCGGCACACTCGGCATCCGGAGCCCCGGCGACCGAAGCGGAGTTCAAAACGAAGGAGCAGCTGAGACACGAGGGATACATCCCGTTCGGCGTTTCGCTCGCGATCGCCGCGGCCGTGATTCTGGTGACCGACGCCCGCTGGTGGCTCGCCGACTGGGTGGCATCCTACGCCGCGCTCATTGGACTCTAGGCTCGATATGGGATCTGTGCTCACCCTCGCTGTGCTGATGCTCGCCGCCTGCCGGGGGGCGCCGCAACAGGGTGCCGACGATCGCGATCTCGCTCGTCTGGTGGACAGCCTTCGCGCGCCGGTCGAGCAGGCGGCGGGCATGCGGTTTACGTCGACCCCTCGATCAGCCATGCGGAGCCGTGAACAGGTCCGGGCCTACCTGATGAACAAGCTGGATGAGGAGCTCACTCCGGCCCGGCTGCGCGGCCAGGAGACGGCGTACCGCCTCTTCGGCCTCCTGTCCGATACGCTCCAGCTTCGACCGCTCCTGCTGGACATCTACACCGAGCAGGTCGCCGGGTATTACGATCCGGACTCGACCACCTTTTTCGGCGTCGAAGGATCCGCCCGGTCGCAGCTCAGGCTCGTGCTCGCGCACGAGATGGTCCACGCCTTGCAGGGCCAGCACCTCCCCCTCGATTCGATCCTCAAGGCGACAGCCAATAACGACCGTCTCGCGGCCGCTCAGGCGATTCTCGAGGGACAGGCCACGCTCGCGTCGATCGACGTGCTCGCGCCCGGCCAGGGCGTGTCGAAGAACCCGCAGTTCTGGGAGATGTACCGGGACCAGGTGCAACAGCAGCAAGGGACGATGCCGGTTTTCGCGCGTGCTCCGCTCGTGATCCGCCAGGCGCTCATCTTCCCGTACCTCGACGGCGCCGAGTTCATGCATTGGTGGATGACCTCGCGCCACTCGGACACGCTGCCCTATGGTCCCCGAATGCCGATCTCGACCGAACAGATCCTGCATCCCGACCGCTACGATCGCGCCGACGAGCCGGTGGCGCTCGCGATCGCCGGTCCGCCGGGGATCTACGAGGATGCCCTGGGAGAGAGCGAGATCAGGGTGCTCATCGCGGCGCTCTCCGGGTCGGACGAGGTGCAGACGGTCATGCCGGTAGGGTGGGGCGGGGACCGGTTTCGTGTCTACGACACTCGCGGAGGGCCGGCCCTCGTGTGGTGTGTCGTATGGGACGACGCGCGCTCGCGGGAGCGGTTCCTGCGAGGATCGGGTGCGGCGCTTCGGGCCACCGGGCGGAAAGGGTATCGCGCGGTGCTCGACACCCTGATCGTCGGCAGCCGACCTGCGACTCGCTATGTCTTGGCGCCGGAGGTATGGGAGGGATGGAAGTCGTTGCCGGAAGTGATGGAGAGGACGGAATAGACGCCTATCTCATCGCCTCGCTCAGCGCGTACAGCAGCAACCCGACCAGCCCGCCGACGAGGGTGCCGTTGATCCGCACGAACTGAAGGTCGCGGCCCACCTGAAGCTCGATGCGGCGCGAGGTCTCATCCGGATCCCACCGGCTGACCGTACTGGCAATGAGCTGCCCGACCTCGTGTCGATGCTGTTCCACCACCTTGAGCACCGCCTCCACCACCCAGCCGTCGATCTTCTCCAGCAGCGCCTCGTCGTCGAGCGCGGCCTGCGCGAGCGCGCTGAGGCCGCGAGCCAGTCCGCCGGGCGCGCCGTCGCCCGCGGCCCCCGACTGACGGTCCAACGCGCGCTTGAGGGCATCCCACAACGAGGCGCTGAGCTCGCGGCTCGTGGGACTATCGAGGAGCTGTTGCTTCACCGTCTCCGCCCGCTCCATGACGTCGGGCGACTGCTGCAGCCGCACGATCCAATCCAGGAGGAGATCGTCGAACTGCTTGC
>DATBSO010000035.1:0-3458 GCA_036559745.1 Gemmatimonadales bacterium
CGGCCAAGCCCGCGGCGGTATCCGCGTGATCGACTTCCTGCCCGAGACCATGACCGACCGGTACCACCGGCCGCTGCGCAGTCTGCGGATCTCCGTCACCGACCGTTGCAACATGCGCTGCCGCTACTGCATGCCGGAGGCGGAATACGTATGGCTGCCCCGCTCCTCGATTCTCTCGTTCGAGGAGATCGATCGCCTCGCGGGGATCTTCGTCGGGCTCGGAGTCACCAAGCTGCGGCTTACCGGCGGCGAGCCGTTGCTCCGTCACGATCTGCCCAAGCTCGTCGAGCGGCTCGCCGCGCACGACGGTGTCGAAGATCTCGCGCTGACCACGAACGGCATCCTTCTCGCACGTGAGGCGGCGAGCCTTCACTCCGCGGGACTTCGAAGGGTGACGGTGAGCCTTGACACACTGCGGCCCGAGCGGATGGCGGAATTCGCCCGCAGCAACCGACACACCGATGTGCTCGCCGGCATCGACGCCGCGATCGCCGCGGGATTCCAGGGCACCAAGCTCAACACCGTCGTCATCCGAGGCTACAACGACGATGAGATCGGAGACATCCTGGCGTTCGCCCGCGGGCGCGGGGTCGAGGCCCGATTCATCGAGTACATGGACGTGGGCGGGGCGACGGGCTGGAGCATGTCCCAGGTGGTGTCGCAGTCCGAGATCCTGAACACGGTGGCCCGGCGCTTCGGGGCGGTGCGCCCGCTGCTCGAGAGCGCGTGGGCGCCAGCCGAGCGGTTCGTGCTGGAAGACGGGACCAGGTTCGGCGTGATCGCCTCCACCACGGCGCCCTTCTGTCGGACCTGCGATCGCGGCCGCCTTACGGCGGACGGGACCTTTCTCCTTTGCCTCTATGGTGAGACCGGTCTCACCCTGCGGGACCTGCTTCGTACCGGGGCCGACGATCGGGCGATCGCGAGCGAGATCGTGTCGGTCTGGACCTCGCGCACCGAGCGCGGTGCCGAGGAGCGGGCGAGGCTGCCGGAGCGGGGGATTCTCCACCGGATCGAGAGCCTGCGCGCCGATCCCCGGCGCGAGATGCACACCCGCGGGGGCTGATGGCGCTCCACGTCGCGCTGATTCAACCACTGATCCCACCCAACACCGGCAACATCGCGCGCCTCTGCGCGGCGACCGAGACCTCGCTGCACCTGATCGAACCGCTCGGCTTCTCCCTCGACGACACGGAAGTCCGGCGGGCCGGCCTCGACTACTGGCACAGCGTAGACCTCTGGCTCCACCCCGACTGGTTCGCGTTCCGGGACGCGATGCGGCGCGACCGGTGCCTCTACTTCTCGGCCCGCGCCGAGCGGTGCCTCTGGGACGCGGAGTTTCAGGCCAACAGCTGCCTGGTGTTCGGGAACGAGACCGACGGGATGCCAACGCGGATACTGGAGAAGCATCCCGAGCGCTGCTTCCGCATTCCGATGACCGGTCCGGTGCGCAGTCTGAACCTCGCGACCGCGGTCGGCATCGTGCTCTACCAGGCGCTCCGCACTCTCGGCTATCGCGGTCCCGAATCCGTTCCGATCACCACTTGAGCCAACCCTTTACCCCAGCTGCCGTAAGTCGCTACCTTTCGGCGCTTTACGCGAGACGACACCTACTCCTCACCTGCTCACAGGAAAGTGGCGGCGCATGCTCGGAAAAGTTGCCGTAGTCGGAGCCGGTAATGTCGGGGCCACGGCGGCCCAGCGGCTGGCCGAGAAGAACCTGGCCCGGACCGTGGTGATGGTTGACGTCGTCGAAGGCGTGCCCCAGGGCAAGGCCCTCGACCAATGGCAGTCCGGCCCCATCGAGGGCTTCGACACACGCGTGCTGGGAAATCAGGCCTACGACGACGCCGCGGACGCCGACGTGTTCGTGGTGACCGCCGGCATCGCCAGAAAACCGGGCATGAGCCGGGATGACCTGACCAAGACCAATGCCGGTATCGTCCGCTCGGTCTCGGAGCAGATCGCGCGGGTGGCGCCGAAGTCCATCATTATCCTGGTCTCCAATCCCCTCGACGCGATGTGCTACGTCGCCATGAAGACCACCGGCTTCCCCCGTGAGCGCGTGCTGGGCATGGCCGGAGTGCTGGACACGGCCCGGTACCGCATGTTCCTCGCCGAGGCGCTCGACGTCTCCGTGGAGGACATCCAGGCGATGGTGCTGGGCGGGCACGGCGACACGATGGTGCCCCTCATTTCCTACACGACCGTGTCGGGGATTCCCGTCACCCAGCTGCTCGACAAGGCGACGCTCGACCCTATCGTGGACCGCGCCCGCAACGGCGGGGCGGAGATCGTCGCGTTCCTCAAGACGGGCTCCGCCTTCTATGCGCCGAGCGCCGCCGCGGTCCAGATGGTGGAGGCGATCGCGCTCGACAAGAAGCGGATCCTGCCGTGCTCGGCCTGGCTCCAGGGAGAATTCGGTCTCAAGGACGTGTTCTGCGGCGTGCCCTGCAAGCTCGGACGCAACGGGCTCGAGGGGATCGTCGAGATCGCGCTGACGGCGGAGGAGCGGGCCGCCCTGCACAGCTCGGCGGAGGCGGTGCGGTCGCTTCAGGTGGTCGTGGGCGCGTGATTCGCGCGTTCTGGGACTCCTCAGTCGGCAAGAAGGCCGTCATGGGCATCACCGGGCTGATCCTGGTGGTGTACCTCCTGACGCACGTGCTCGCCAACCTGCTCGTGTTCGAGGGGCCGGCGCGCATCAACGCCTACGCCGCGATGCTGCACGAGACCGGCGCGGCGCTCTGGGGCGCCAGGTTGGTGCTGCTGGTGGCGGTGGTCGTTCACATCGTCGCCGCGGTGCAGCTCACCCGCCGGGGGCAGGCCGCCCGACCTGTCGCGTACGCCGGCGGGCGCGCGCCCCAGGTATCGACTCTGGCCTCGCGCACTATCCGGTGGGGCGGCGTGCTCATCCTCGTGTTCCTGGTCTACCACATTCTCCATTTCACTACCGGCACGCTGCATCCCGACTTCGTCGCGCTGGACCCGCATCACAACGTCACGACAGGATTCCGCAATCCGCTCGTCGCGCTGTTCTACCTCCTCGCGATGGCCGCCGTCGGGCTGCATCTGTATCACGGCATCTGGAGCAGCGGCCGGAGCCTCGGACTCAGCGCGCCATCGCCGCAGCCCATCAAGCGCCGCCTCGCCGCCATCGTCGCGTTCGTCGTGTGGCTCGGCTTCTCCGCGATCGTGGTGGCGGGGGTGGCGGGGGTGCTGAAGTGAGGAAAGCACGCCGTTCTCGGAGACACAATGCAGCTCAACAGCCAAATTCCGACCGGGCCCATCGAACAGAAGTGGGACAAGCACCGCTTCGAGATGAAGCTGGTGAATCCGGCCAACAAGCGGAAATACACCGTGCTGGTCGTGGGAAGCGGGCTGGCGGGGGCGGCGGCGGCCGCCACGCTGAGCGAGCTCGGGTACAATGTCCGCTGCTTCTGTTTCCAGGATTCTCCCCG
>DATBSO010000036.1:0-13003 GCA_036559745.1 Gemmatimonadales bacterium
TCTTGCCGCCCAGCCCGGGGCCGTAGTAGACCAGCTTGCAGTTGATCTCGCGCGAGGCGTAGTTGATCATCGACATGCGTGCGCTTCCCCTCAGGCCCCGAAGAGTTTGTCGATCTCGTCTTCCGCCTCACCCAGGAACTCGGACTCAACGCCGGGCGCGCTGGTGCCATCACGGTTGAACATCTCCGTGAACACCTGAGTCAACTGCACCACCGTCGTCTTGACCCGCAGCTTTACCAATCCCAATGTGGTTCGGTTGTCGAACAGCACCACCAGGATCACCCGCCGGGCAATATCGGCGAGATACATTGACTCGCGCTCGCCCTGGTGAAACAGGGCGCCGAACTCCGTTTCTCCCAACATGCGTGCCAGTTGATCGTTGGCGCTGAAGTCCGCCGCGGTGAGCGAGGCGAACGCCGTCTGGTCGAAGATCGGCGGTTCGCCCACCGTCGCCACCATCTGCCCCGTGCGATCCACGATGAGCGCCGTGCGGGCGCTCGACTCGCCGAGGAAGTCGCTCAGAATGCTCTGAATCTGCCGGAAATCGTCTTCCCGAAATGACCAGCTGGAGGCGCCGCTCATCGCAACACCGTCTCCATCCGCCGGAGAATCGTCTCGGCGCGGCGGCGGAGCGCCGGCTGCTGCTCCCAGGCGAGATAGTCGCGCAGCAGCCGGATGGTGCCGACGCTCCCCTGGCCGGCCAGAAAGTTGAGCGCCGCCCGTCGCCGATCAGTCCGCGGGTCGAACAGCGCACGCCGGTGGGCGCCGAACCGCCGCTGGGCCAGCATCCACCCCGCCACGAGCCCGGCGGCGACGCCACCCGCGACGACGACGGTACGAGAGCGCATCAGGAGACGTCCTGCCGCGCCACCAGGGCGTGCGCGAGCGTGACACCGTCCACGTACTCGAGATCGCCGCCCATCGGCAGGCCGCGCGCCAGTCGGGTGACCCGCACGCCGAGGCCCGCGAGGAGGTGCTGCACGTAAGTCGCCGTGGCTTCGCCCTCCATCGAGGGATTCGTGGCCAGAATCACCTCCCGCACACCACCCTCGCGCACTCGTTGCACGAGGCGGTCCAGACGCAGCGACTCGGGTCCGATCCCGTCGAGCGGCGAGAGGTGTCCACCGAGCACGTGGTAATGGCCGCGGAAATCGGTGGATCGGTCGACGACCGATACCGCTGACGCTTCCTCGACCACGCACAGCGTCGCCGGATCGCGCCGGGGATCGCCGCAGATCGCGCACGGCTGGTCCTCGGTAAGATTGCCGCACTCCGCACATGGCCGCACCCGCTCGGTCACCGCAATGAGCGCCGAGGACAGTCGCACCGCCTGTTCGGAAGGTTGCTGCAGCAGATGGAAGGTGAGACGTTGGGCCGTCTTGCGGCCGATCCCCGGCAGCCTCGCCAGCTCCGTGATCAGCTCCTCGATGGCGTTCACCGGTCAGAGGGGCGGCGCAAACGGCAGCGGTTGGACCTTTCGCATTTCAGCCTGCAGCAGATCCGCCGCCCTGCGCTGCGCCTCCGCCACCGCGGCCAGCACCAGATCGCTCAGGAATTCCGCATCGTGCCCGCGAAAGACCGCCGGATCGATGACGACCGAATGGACCGTGCCCCGGCCATCGGCAGTCACCCGCACCATGCCGCCGCCGGCCGTCGTCTCGATCGTCCGGCCGGCGAGCTCCGACTGCAATTGTTGAAGCCGGCCCTGGACCTGTTGGCCGAGCTGAAAGAGCTGCTGAAGGTCTGCCATGCTTTCGGGTAGTCCTGCCATGATTCGGCAAAGTAGGGGTCCAAAGACCCGGGTGCAAGCTAGTCTACGATCTCCAAATCTAACGACTCCGCGGCCGTATCGAGGGCCGGATCCTTCGCGCGAAGCGATCGAAGCCGATCGGCCTTGACGCTCGCCTCGGTGAGGGTCCTCGGACGGACGGAGACGTCAGCGGTCCCCGGGTCGGCTTCCGTCACTCGGACTCGGAGCGCCTGGCCGGTCACGCGCTGAAGCTCATCCTCCACGACGCGAGACTGGGACTGGAGCTGCTGCGCGAACAGCGCGTTGGGCTCCGCCATCGTGAGCGTGAGCCAGGGAGCCTCGAGCGCGGTCGGCGTCGTCGCGTCGAGCGCCTCGCCCAGGAAACGGCTCTTGCCTCGCACCTCCGACACGATGTCGGGCCACACGTCGAGAACCGGCTGGAGCCCCGCCGCGGCAGCGCCCGGAGGCGGAGCCGGCCGAGGTGGCGATTGGCCGGCGGGCCGGGGCGCCGGAGACGGCCGAGCCGGAGGGGTGGCGGGCGTCGGGTCTGGACGGGCGGGAGCGGCCCCGGCCCGACCCAGCACGTCCGCCAGGTCCACCATCCGGTCGATCATGCACCACCGGAGCAGCAGCGATTCGACCTCGAGACGCGGGTTTCCACTCCGCCGCAGCGCGGTCTCGCTCTCGGCGAGCATGCGCAGCATCCGGAGCAGATCACCCGCCTGCAAACGGCCGCGCAGCTCGTCGAGCGCCTGACTCATCGCCTCGGTGAGAGCCTCGGGCTCGGCTCCGAGCTGCCGCATGAGCAACCCGCGGAGAGCCTCACCAGTCCCGCCGATGAACTCGGTCAGGTCGACGCCTGCGTCCGCCAGACGATCGACCAGGGGGAAGACGCCCTCCGGCCGGCGATCGGCGACGAGGTGCAGAACCTCGACGTAGACGTCGTCGCCCACAATGCCGAGGACCTCACGCACCCGGGTCGCGGTAATCGCGCCTTCGCCGAAACTGAGGCACTGGTCGAGAACCGAGAGGGCGTCGCGCATGCCCCCATCGGCGTGCCGGGCGATAAGCGTGAGCGCGTCATCGTCGGCAGCAATCCCTTCGGCCTCCAGCACGTGTCGCAGGCGCTCGCGGATGGCGGCGGGACCGATGCGGCGAAAGTCGAAACGCTGCAACCGCGAGAGCACCGGGGCCGCGGCGGCGGCGATCTTCTGCGGCTCGGTCGTGGCGAAGACGAAGACGACACCAGGCGGCGGCTCCTCGAGCACCTTGAGGAGCGCGTTCCACGCCTCGCGCGTGAGCATGTGGGCTTCGTCCACGATGTAGATCTTGTGGTGCCCCTCACGCGAGGCGGCGTACATGGCGCGCTCCCGGAGATCCCGGGCATCGTCCACACCCCGGTTGCTCGCGGCGTCGATCTCCACCACGTCGAGGTCGGCGGCACCGTTCCAGATCCGGAGGCAATTGTCGCACTCGCCGCACGGCTCACCCGAGGGGTCCCGGTTGGGACAGTTGAGCGCCATCGCCAGGATGCGCGCCGCGGTCGTCTTGCCCACTCCCCGGGGGCCGGTCAGGAGGTAGCCGTGGCCCACGCGCCCGCGCGCGACGGCACCACGCAGCACGGCGGCGACGTGGTCCTGTACCATGAGGTCGCCGAAGCGCTTGGGACGGTAACGGCGGGCGAGGGAGATGGACATCGGCTGGAGGCTATAGGCTCGCGGATGGCAAAGAAAGTGCCTCAGGCTCCCCGAAGCGACACCGGGCATCGCTTAGCGCTGCTACCGGCGAGGTCCTGACGCGGTTCACGCGCCGGCGCCCTTCGGACCTGAGGCGTCAGAAAGATAGGACGCCGCGCGGGCCCGCGGTAGGGGTCGAGACGACGCCTATTTGGACGGAAGATCGGAATTGTAGATGTCGATGACAAAACGCCAGCTCCCATCCGCATGTCGCCGGAAGACTTTCACGAACTTACCCCGGTCCGACATGGCCGCGGCGCCCTTGGCCTTGGGGCTCGCCGTGAGCGTGAAGTGACCCCGGAGGTACGCGAGATCGCCCCGACCCTCCAGCTCGTCGCTCACCACATCGAACCGGAGACTGTAGGAGTCCATGACGCGGCCCCAGTGCTGCCGGATGGCCTCCCGCCCGGTGACGACCGGCTCGTTCGGCGGCAGCAGGGAGGCATCCTCCGCATAGAGCGCCGTGACGCTATCCAGGACGCCATCGTTCGCCACGCGCTCGAACGTCGAATCGACCTTCTGAATCGCGGCCCGGTCGAGGTCCGTCAGCACCGCGCCGGGGCCCTGGCCCGTGTCACTCTGCGGCGGCTTACGGCACGCCGTGCCGGCAAGCACGGGGACCAGCATCCACCAGACACCACGCACTCGAGTCATGAGGACTCCTTCCTCGATCCCGCGCTGGGGTCAGCCCAGACTCGCCCGTTGCCGCTGCTGCATGGCGCGCAGCTCCCAGGTCTCGGCGACCACGCCACCAAGGAGGAACACGATCGCCGTGTAGAAAACCCACAACACGAACAGCACCGCCGCGCCGACGTTGGCATCGCCCAATGGACCCTCGAGCGAGGCGAAGTTGGCGAGGTACAGCCCATACAACCGCTTGGCAACCTCGAAGAGGAGGGCGGTGAAGGTCGAAGCGAGAAGCGCAGTCCGCCAGGGCATGCGGCGGAGCGAGGCGTAGCTGTACGTGACGTAGAAGAGCGAGACCGAGAAGCTGAACGCGAGCAGCTCACCGAGCAGCCGGCCGACCGTCGAGACGAAGAAGGCGAATTGGGGCAGCTGCTCCCGTCCGCGCGAGGCGATCAGCGCAAGTCCGGTCGTCAGCAGCGTATTCGCCAGGAAGAGGATGACGGTCGCCACCACCATCCCGACGTCCCGAAGCTTGCCGGCGAGCCAGTTGATCACGAAGTGGCGGCGAGGAGCCGGTCGGGAGGACACGTCGTAGATGTCGTTGAGCGAGGTCCGGACACCCGCGAAGAGACGGGTAGAGAACCAGAGGAAGGCCGGCACGGCGTAGAGAGAGATCTGTCCCCGATTCCGCGTGATGCCGGCAAGGAGGCGGTTCACGAAGGCGAACGGATCGCCCTGGTGGTTCGGGTTGGACGGGAAGAAGCGATGGAAGAGATGGTTCGGGTCCACCGCGGGGCCGGAGATCGCCTGGGCGAGATGGCTCAGGCCGATCAGGACCAGCAGAATGAACGGAACCGCCGCGAGCAGCGCGTCGAACGTGAGCGCGCTCGCCAGAAAGGGAAGGTTGTTCTCGTCGGCGGCCTGCAAGGTCCGGCGCACGAAGCCGGCGGCTGAAACGTGCCAGCCGCCCGGCCGGGGTCTGCTCAGGCGAGGGGCTCCTCGTGGTCACCCGCCGAGCGCCGACGAGCGCGGGATTCGGCCAGACGCCGCTCCAGCTCCTCGCGCGCGGTGGCCGCGGACGCGCCCGCGCGCGGACGAGAGGGCGGCAGCTCGTCCGATTCCAGCTCGTCGTCGTCCATGATGTCGTCGAGCGCATCCTGTCCGCCGAATTGCTGGGCAAACTCGTCGAACTTCTCCTCGGTCATGGCGCGGAGCTTCCAGAGCTTGCGCTGAAGCACGCGGCGGGTCTCCTCGCCGCTGCGTGGCGCGTAGAGCAACGCGATCCCCGCTCCGAGGAGGGCGCCCCAGAAGAGCCACCTGGCGGATGCATCGCCACCACGCTCGACATAGACCACTTCCCTACCCTCTGATCGTCGTCCCATCCGGTCCCCCTATCTATTCCCCCGCATCGGGGTCGTCCTCCGCCGACACGAGCACCGGCCGCAGGGCGGCGTGGTGCTGGATCGGGGTGTGAACGAAGCGATTGATGTCGTTCTCGGTGCCGTTGACGTTGAGCTGCTCGAACAGAAAGGCGAAGGTGCGCTCCAGGTCCGCGGCGATGGCGCCACGCACCTCTTCTGGCAGCGACCAGAATTCCCGCTTGAACGGCCCGATGGCCTTCTTCCGGGCCTTGTAATAGAACTGCTCGTTGGTGTCCCCGCTCTTTCGCTCTGCGGCGGCGTTCTCGTCGACCCAGCTTCTCAGCCGGTCGCGCAGATCGCCGGGGAGCCGGGGATGGTCGAAGACGATGTTCTGGAAGTTGGTGGCGAGGTGGATCTCGGCGGTCTCGATGCGGGGAAAGTTGCCGAACGCGTTGGGTGGAAGCGTGCTCGCCCCGTGCTGCACCGCGCCGGCGAGCCCGTATTGCTCACGCGCCACCTGCGAAAGCGCGGCAAGGGCCTGGAGGTCGAGCTTCACGTCGGCGATCGACCCGTCGGCCAGCACCACCCCGCCGTGCGAGGTGCCGGTCTGCACCGAGATCTTGCTGATGCCCTCGGCGCCGCCCGTCGCCTTCAACGTCCGATTGTATCCCTGCATGAAGGCGTGCAGCTCCTCGACCGTGCTGTTCTTCATCCCCACTTCGCCGATCTCGGCGCCCACCGACACGACCACACCATCCGGCTCGAGCCCGCGAATGAAGGTGGTGATCTCGGCGGCCCGCTCGAAATTGACCCGCTGCTGCGCGTCGAGGGTGGGATGGGCGAGGTCCACGAGCGTGGACGTGTCCACGTCGATGTTATAGAAGCCCGCGCCGATCTCCTCGGCGATCAGCTTCTTCACTTCGCCGACTTCGCCCTCGGCGTCGGCTTGATATTTCTTGTGGTTGACCTGGCAGTGATCGCCCTGGATGAACAACGGAAGTGAGTATCCCTCCCGGAGGGCCGCGCCGATCAGCACCGCGACATACTCCGCCGGCCGCTGATCGGTATAGGCGATCTCGGATCGAGCGATCTCGAGAATGATGGCGCCCGCCCGCCCCGCCCTGGCCGCGCGGAAGATCGCCCGGGCCGTGTCGTAACCCATCATCCGCACGTTGATCGCCGGCACGGTGAACCCGCTGACGTCGCCCCTCCCGCGCGCGATGTAGAGGCTATTGATGGAGGCGGGCCGGCAGCCAGTGACCTGCCCCAGCTCCCACAGGAGCCACCGCGCGGCGTCACGTTCTTCCGCTCCACCAAAAACCGCCTGCCAGACAAGACGATCGGTGGCGGGCGAGCGTAGCTTCGACGGATCGCCGACCGTGACACCCCCCGGCACCAGCGACACCGCCCCACCGAACAGATCCACCGCCCGCCGTGTTTCGTCAGCCATCCAAAGCTCCCTCGGTGAAACCGCGTCCTGAAGAACTGGGAAAGGTAGGGCGTGTCTCAGGGGGCGTCAAACGTTTGTACGGTGCATGCTCACGCCTCGTCGGCGGCCCCCGCGGAGGACCGGGCCGGGACCTCGAAGCCCGGCCTTCCCATCGCCGCGTAGGTGAGACGCTTTCCCAGCTCCACGCCGGGTTGGTCGAAAGGATCGATCCCGTACCAGACGCCGGCATATCCCGTTGCGATCTGGAAGAACATGATCGCCTCCCCGAGCGTGGCCGCGCTCAGATCGGGGAAGCGCAGTGTGCAGTTCATGCGCCCCATTTGCGAGAGAGCCGCGGACGTCGCCTCGTACTCGGCACGGAGCAAGCCGCCGAGCGTGTGTCCCGGGAGATAGGCGAGATCCGCCGGCAGATCGGGCCGGGGCGGGATCGGCATGTCTTCGCCAAGGTCGTCCACCACCGCGAACGTGATGACCTTGTCGAACGGACCCTCCATGAAGAGCTGCACCTGGCTGTGCTGGTCGGTCGCGCCGATGGCTCCCACGGGGGTGGGACCGGTATGGACCACCCGGCCGCCGCGATCCACTCGCTTGCCCAGGCTTTCGGCCCAGAGCTGCCGGTACCACTCGGCGAACTCCTTGAGCCGGTCGGTGTACGGCATGAGGACATGAAGCCGCGCGCCCAGATCGGAGTCGGCCGCCCAGTGGAGCGCCGCGTACAGAGCCGCGGGATTCGCCCGGAGATCGTCGTTCTCCGCACGCTCCACCGCCCGGAGGGCTCCGGCGAGCAGCGCCTCGATGTCGATACCGACCAGGGCCGCCGGCAACAGGCCCACCGGAGAGAGCACGCTGAAGCGGCCGCCGACATCCGGGGGAACCCGGAGCGTCGCAATGCCCTCCTTCGTGGCCAGCTCGCGGAGCGCGCCGCGCTCGGGATCGGTGGTGAAGACGAGATGACGGTAGGCCGCCTGTCCCAGCGCCTCCTCGAGCCAGGCCCGGACGACGAGATACTGGGCCATCGTCTCGGCGGTACCGCCCGACTTGCTGATGACGTTCACGAGCACGCGCCGCGGGTCGATCCGGCGGAGAGCGGCGGCGACGGTCGTGGGGTCCACATTCTCGAGCACCGTGAGCCGGGGAAAGAAATCGCGCCCGTCGTCGTCCCACTCGTTCCACGCCGGCTTCTTGAGCGCAGTGAGGAGCGCTTTGGCACCCAGCGCCGACCCTCCGATGCCGAGGACGAGCACGTGGTCGTGGGCCTGCCCCAGACCCTCGGCGAAGATCTTGATCTCGCGTACCGTCTCACTTTGGCGGACCAGTCCGAGGAAGCCGTACTCGTCGGCACCGCGTCGGCGGCGCACTTCGGCCTGGACGGCGCCGAACTTCGAGGCGAGCTCGTCGAGCCGCGCTCGCGGCAGGCCATGGGTCCCGTCGAGAGCATCCTGGAACATCCTGCCATACCCGAGTCGGATCACTCGACCTCCACCGTGAGACCGTCGTACGCGGGAAGAATGCCGGGGGGGAGGCGCGCCGCGAGGTCGGCGTGTCCCGTCTCGTGCGTCAAATGGGTCAGATAGGTGCGCCGGGCACCGATAGCCTGCGCGGCCTCGATCGCTTCGTCGATGCTCAGGTGCGTCGGGTGCGGTCGCCACCAGAGCGCGTTGAGCACCAGTACGTCGAGTCCACGAAGGCCCTCGCGCTCGGCCTCGGGGATCGCCTTCACGTCGGTGATGTAGGCCAGGCGGCCAAGTCGATACCCGAAGACGCGCAGGTGGCCGTGCCGGAACGCCAGCGGGAGAACATCGACCCCGGCTACACGGAAAGGGCGGCCTGGCTCGACCGCGTGCATCTCGAGGCTTGGTTTCGACGTGCCCTCGTACGGGAGGACCGCGTCGTCGAAGATGTAGCTGAACGACGACCGGAGCCGGTCCAGCGTCTCCGTCGGACCGTACACCGGCAAGGGACGCCGCTGGCGCACCGAGAACATTCGCAGGTCGTCGATGCCGTTGATGTGATCCGCGTGCTCGTGGGTGTAGATGACGGCGTCGACGTTGGAGCGTCCGGTGGCGATGAGCTGCAGGCGCAGCTCCGGCGGGGTGTCGATGAGAATCGTGGCGCCTTCCGACTCCACGATGGCCCCGGCGCGCGTGCGCTTGTCGCGGGGGTCGGTTGAACGGCAGACCGCGCACTCACACCCGATCTGGGGCACGCCGAACGACGTGCCCGTGCCCAGAAAGGTGAGACGCATGTCCTAAACTGCTTCGATCTTGAGGAGGTTGGTAGTACCCGGCATGTCGAAGGGCACGCCCGCCGTGACGACCAGTCGTTCCCCCGGCTGCGCCAGCCCGCGCTCGAGAATCTGCTGTCGCGCGACGCCCAGCATCGAGTCGTAGTCGGTGGAATGAACGGTGAGCGCCGGCGTCACCCCCCAGACCAGCGACAGCTGGCGATAGGTCTCCGGCTCCGGCGTGCTCGCGAAGATCGGCACCGTGGGCCGGCACGTGGCGACCTTGCGCGCGGTGAACCCGCTGCTGGTGAAGCAGACGATGAGCGGCGCGGACAGCATTTCGGCGGCGGCGCAGACGGCGACGGCGATCGCGTCCTCGGTCCGGATCGGGCCGCTCGACGTCGCCCCGTGGCGTGAGCCAGCCGGCCCATCCCCACCGCGGCGCCCGAGCGCCGTATCGAGCGTGACGCCGCGGGACGAGCGCTGCATCTCCATTTCCCGGGCGATCCGGTCCATCGCGCGCACCGCCTCGAGCGGGTACTCGCCGATGGCCGTCTCGGCGGACAGCATGACGGCATCGGTGCCGTCGAGGATCGCGTTGGCGACGTCCGAGGCTTCCGCCCGCGTGGGTCGCGGGGCGTGCACCATCGACTCCAGCATCTGCGTGGCGGTGATGACGGGCTTGCCGTGAAGTCCGGCCTCCCGGATGATCTGCTTCTGCATCAGCGGCACTTCCTCGAAGGGCAGCTCGACGCCCAGGTCGCCCCTGGCGACCATGATCGCGTCGGCGGCATCGAGGATGCCGCAGAGATTGTTGAGCGCCGTATCCTTCTCGATCTTGGCGATGAGCTTCATGGAGCGCGGGACCAGTGCGCGTAGCTGGTCCATATCCTCGGGACGCCGCACGAAGGACAGCGCGATGTAATCCACGCCCCACTTGATCGCCTGCTGAACGTCCTCCAGGTCTTTGCTCGTGAGCGCCGGCGCGCTCACTTCGATGCCCGGGAGGTTCATCCCCTTGTTCGCCCTGAGCTCGCCGCCGTAGTGCACCCGACCCTGAACCCTCCGACCCGAGATCCCGATTACCTCGACGGCGAGCAATCCGTCATCGAGGAGGATGCGAGCGCCCACACGCACGTCGTTGGCGAGATCGTCATAGGTCGTGGGAATCTCTCCCGGAGCCGCCTCGTCTTCCGGCGCGAACGTCACCGTCTCGCCGGGTACCAGGCGCAACGGGGCGGGTAACGCTCCTACACGAATCCTGGGTCCCTGGAGATCGAGCAGGACGCCGACCGCCTCCCGTCGTTGCGCGAGCACGCCGCGAAGCTGCTCGATCCACCGAGCCCGAATCTCCGGTGTGCCGTGCGAAGCGTTGATGCGGACCACGTTCACCCCGGCATCGAACAATGCGGTCATTCCGGCGGGCTGATCCCACGAGGGACCGAGGGTAGCGACGATCTTGGTGCGGCGGATGGGGGTGCGAGACATGGGCTGGAGTCTAATGCAGACCTGCCGAGGCCGCATCACGTTTGCATCACGCCCTCCCCACCAACGACCGTGAGCGCGGCGTGGCCCGCGCGAAAGGCGTTCCCATCGTTGCGATCGACCGCAGGATCGACCTCCCACGCGACGAGGTCGGCGTCCTGCCCTGGAGCGAGGGTGCCGCGCCGTGCCGAGACGCCTGCCGCTCGGGACGCCGCGACTGTGTAGGCGTGCACGGCGTCCTCCAGCCGGATCTTTTCCTCCGGCCTCCATCCCGCGGCCGGCGTGCCATCCGCAGCCCGACGTTCGAGCGCTGCATACACGCCCTCACGTGGATCGATCGAGGCCACCGGTACGTCGCTGCCGAAGACCAGCGCAGCGCCCTCACGGATGAGCGTACGAAACGCATATGCCCCTTGGCCCCTCGCGCCCCAAAGCCGGTCCACCAGCGGCACATCGGTGAGCAGGTGTGCCGGCTGCATGGAGAGGACAATCTTCGCCATGGAGGCGCGCCCGAGGTCGACCGGGTCCACACACTGGAAATGCTCGATCCGGTGAGGAATCGCCGCCGGGGGAAGATCACTCATGAGATCGAGGGCTCGACGGACCGCCGCGTCGCCGATCGCGTGGACAGTGGAGGCGATGCCGGCGTCGGCGGCCATCCGCATGGCGTCGCGCGCCGCGGACTCCTCGGTGATCGGCATGCCGCGATCGCGCGAGTTCTCGTACGGCTCGAGCATCCACGCCGTGCGGCTGCCGAGACTCCCGTCGAGAAACATCTTGACGCCCCCGATCGTGAGCCAGTCCGAGCCGTCGCCGCTCCGGACGCCGCGACGGATGAGCGTGGACAGATCGCCCACGGGCGGATGGAACAGCACCCGCAGTCTCAGATCCCCGTCCGCCTCGAGCCGCTCGAACGCCGACAACGCCCCGAGCGTCTCCACGTTGTGAATGCCGGTGACGCCGAGGCGGTGCGCGTCCGCCTGCGCGTCGCGCAGCGCCGCGTCGAGTGTCGTCGCGGGCGGCGCTGGGAGGTGGGGAATCATCAGCTCGACGGCGCGCTCGAGGAGAAGTCCGGTCGGCTCGCCCGCGGCGTCCCGGACGATGCGTCCACCAAAGGGATCAGGCGTCCGCCGGTCGATTCCTGCAGCTTCGAGCGCGGCGCTGTTGACCCAGGCCGCGTGGACGTCGAGCGAGTCGAGATACACGGGCACCGTCTGTATCGCGTCGAGCGCGGCACGATCCGGAACACCCGGCCACCCGTTGGCGTCCCAGCCCTGGCCGATGATCCACCCCTGTACCGGTGCCGCAGTCGCAACAGCCGCCAGAATCGCTTCCCGTGACCCGAGGCCGGCCAATTGGACCCGGCGGCGGTTGAGCGCCCACGACGAGAAATGGGTGTGTCCGTCGACGAACCCTGGCGTGATGAGTGCCCCTTCGAGGTCGATCATCGGTGTGCCCTGAGGCACGCATCGAGCAAGCGAGGCCGCCGACCCCACCGCGCGGACCCTCCCGTCCTCCCACCATATCGCATCGCCGGAGACGCCGGGCTCGAGGGTCATGATGCTTCGGGAGCGGAGGAATCCGCTTCGCGGGGAGGGCATTCGAGGCATCAGATCAGGCGGAATGGTCGGTTTCCACATGTGGAAAACCCGAGGAAGTGAATATCTGGATTCGGGGAAAATGGCGCTCAAAACGACGGAGTAGTCTTCCTAATTCACTTTAAGTAAAATTTGTAAGTTCATTTGTAGTAAGATGTAAGCTTCTATGATCTGAGACGGCTCGGATGAAGGCGACACTGTCGTCAGAGGCCAATTATTTATTCAGATAGTCGAATTATGAACATCTTCGACATGGGTTTTTGTCCCTTTTCCGGGTCAATTGGCCCACCGTCAAATCAGCGCGCCAAACGAACCTCTCCGCCCCCTCCCCGATACAGAGGCCCCACAAATCGCACTGGCGAGGTCCTCAGAGCCTGGGCGAGGTGGTCCTTCCCCTCGACTTTGAGTGAGCCGACCATCGGCGATGCCCATTGCGGTGTCAGGGTGAGGCTGCCCCTTCCCTTCCCCGCGTCACCTTCCGCCGATGCCCACGCGATCTCGACCGTGCCCGATGCAAGGGCGCTGTCGCTGACCTGGTGCCCATCCCAGGTCAGCAGGGTCTTTCCCACCTTCATCTGGAATCGGTCGTCGCTACTCGGCACACCATCCTCATCCACCTCGGGGACCTTGCCGACCTTGGCCTCGATCTCGTGAATCTCGTGGCCGGCCATTCGGCCCGAGCGGATCAGCTTCCCGCTGGACACGAGAACCAGGAGCGCCAGGTCTCGCCGGTCTCCCGAGGCACTCTCCGCGGCGCTGACGGTCCAGAGCC
>DATBSO010000037.1:0-8371 GCA_036559745.1 Gemmatimonadales bacterium
AGATCGCGTTCGGTCAGCTCTCGCAGGCAATCGCGGGCTCGGCTGGGCGAGGCCTGGGGTTCGACGTCTTCCAGATTAAGCAGGAAGGGACTCGCGGTCTCAATCTGACTGCCGGGCGCTATCTGTCCGACCGGTTCTTCATCAATCTCAAACTTCCGCTCGGCGGTGGTTCGGCTTCGGCCGACCCCGGCGCGAACCTCGGGCCCGGGTTCGAGCTGGAGTACTCGGCGCGACGCTGGCTGCGGGCAGGGCTGCGCGGAGGGAGTCTGCCTCCCGGATTCTCCTTGCGGGGCCGTTATGCGTACTAGCGCGCTCGTGGCGATCGCGGTCTGTCTCACGACGCCGGCCTTTGCCCAGGAGTCGCTGACCCACATCGGCGCGAAGACCGAGGTGCGCTCGATCGCGTTCCGCTACGATGACGCGAACGGTCTCCGGGAGGCGGATCTGCGCAGCCGCATCTCACTCACGTCACAGGGCAGCATGGTCGGGTTGAGGCGTTTCCTCGGTTTCTTGCCGTTCGTCCCTCCTGTCGGCGCTCATCCCTTCGATCCGCTCGAGCTTCAGCGCGATGTCGTGCGACTGCGAGATCGCTACCACGAGGCGGGATATCCGAAGGCCGAAGTCCATTACGAGGTGGAGTACCACGAGAAGCCCGACGTGGTCGATGTCACCTTCGTCATTCACGAGGGGCCGGAGGTCAAGCTTCGGTCGGTCACCTATACCGGAGATCCCGGGCCGATTGAGGTTCCGCCGGATGCCGGAAAGGACTGGCAGGCATTCACGGAGCGTGAGGGCAAGCGCGCTGGACGGTTCGGCGAAGACGAGCGCAAAGAGCTCGCGGACAGCACCTGGCGATGGTTTCGGGGTCACGGCTACCCCTTCGCGATGGCGCGCGCCATCGTCGCCCTCGACTCGGCTGCCAGCACCGCTGCCGTCACCGTACAGGTTCGAACCGACATCAGGGCCCGCGTCGACTCCGTCGAAGTCACAGGCGACCACACGGTCCCTCCCGGCGACTATGCCCGCCAGATGCCCGTCGACCGCGGCGAGTGGTACAACGGCACGATGCTCGAGCAGGGCCGAGAGCAGTTGACCCAGATGGATCTGGTCCGGCTCGCGCTACTCGACGTCCCCCGTCGGGGGGCCGGAGACTCCACGGTGACCGTCCGCCTCGCGGTGACGGAAAATCCGCCGCACCTCGTGCGCTCGGAGGTGGGGATTCAGGCGGGCGGCGGCCTTTCCACCCAAACCGACTGGACCGATCGCAGCGCATTCGGACGGCTGCGCACGCTGACTGTCACCGGCACCGCCCAGACCGGATTGCTTGCGCTGGAGAGCCCGTCCGAGCAGCTCTACCGGCTCAATCTGACGCTCTTCCAACCGTACGTGGGACATCGAACGCTGTCCACCGCCGCCGGTCCGTTCCTCGAATACCGGGACGACCTTCGCGAACGCTCCCTCGCCGGTGGCTTCGAGGGTTCTCTTGTGTATGCCCCGGCCCCGTTCCGCTCGCTCTCGCTTGGATACTCGATCTCGCATCGCCGCGTCTACAGCTATGGATTCGGCGACAACCTCGATCCGATCGTCTATCTCCCCTTGCTTGGGCTCGCGCCCCCCGGCGCGGCGGGGACGCTCGAGACCACGAGAAATCGCAGCACCATATCCCTGGAGGGCAGCTACGGCCGGCTCGACAAGATCGCCGATCCACGAAAGGGGTACGTGCTTCGTCCTCGGGTCGAGGTGACGACTCCCTACTTCAATACGAGCGAGTACCTGCTGCTCGACATGAACGCGACGGCGTTCATACCGCTGACACAGAAGATCGGCCTCACCTTCAGGGGCGGTGCGGGGCGAGTCTTCCCCTATGGGAACAGTCTGTCGGGTCTGGGCAGCGAGTCGCCGTTCGTCTCGCTCCTCAGGCTTCGAGACGTGACGTTCACCGCGGGCGGTACCCGCGACGTGCGAGGTTGGGGCAGCCAGCTCGTCGGGCCTAAGCTCCCAGAGGTTCGATTTGAGGAGGGGCGTGATGGCGTGGTGGATACGGTGGCCGACCGCTACGCGCCGACCGGTGGCCTCGCCCGCCTGGTGGGAAGCGCCGAGCTGCACGTGCCGGTACCCGGGCTGGGTGACGCCTGGCGGGGCTTCCTCTTCTTCGATGGCGGCCGAATCTGGAATCCGGACAGCCGCTTTGTGCTCAACGCGGGCGAGCTGGACCAGGACGATTTCTACGCCGCCGTGGGCGCAGGGTTCGGCTATCAGACGGCGGTGGGCGCGCTTCAGGTCGCTGTGGGCTACAAGCTCAACCCGTCTCCTCTCGATCTGCGATCGGCCCAGGATGTCCTCGGTGCGCTCTCCGCCGGCCAGCCGATCGACCCGCTGCCGACGAGCGGCCGGCGGCGGCTGCATCTGCACTTCTCCATCGGCTCGACCTTCTGACCCAGCGGTTGTCTGGCCGGGGCTGACGCCCTTACCTTGGCACCATCCCGATGAGCGCTCCAGAACGAATCCGCACCGTCATCGTGGATGACCACGACGACATCGGCCGCCATGCCGCGCGGCGGATCGCCGAGGTCATCCGGAACGGAGCCATCACCGGCCGCCGGCCGGTGCTCGGCCTCGCGACCGGCTCGACGCCGATCGGCGCCTACCGCGAGCTGGTGCGCATGCATCAGGAGGAAGGGCTCAGCTTCGCCGACGTCATCACGTTCAATCTCGACGAGTACTACCCGATGGACCCGGGGAGCCTCCACTCCTACAACCGGTTCATGTGGGAGAATCTCTTCTCCCAGCTCGACATCAACCCCGACAACGTGCACATCCCCCGCGGCGATCTTCCCCGCGAGGAGATCGAGGCCGAGTGCCGGCGCTATGAAGAAGAGATCGGCGAGGCGGGCGGAATCGATCTGCAACTCCTCGGTATCGGCCGGACCGGCCACATCGGGTTCAACGAGCCGGGGTCGGGACTCGACAGCCGCACCCGCCTGGTCACCCTCGATCTGGTGACGCGAAAGGATGCTGCCGCTGACTTCTTCGGTGAAGAGAACGTGCCGCGCGAGGCGCTCACGATGGGGGTCGCCAGCATCCTCGACGCGCGCGAGATCCTGATCCTCGCCACCGGTGAGCACAAGTCAGCAATCGTGCGACGGGCCGTCGAGGGAGACGTGGACCACGAAGTCGCCGCGACCTTTCTTCAGACTCATCCGGGCACTACGGCTTATCTCGACCGCGCGGCCGCGGCCTCTCTCACCCGTGTCGCCACGCCGTGGATGCTCGGCCCGGTGGACTGGACTCCGGATCTCAAGGTCCGGGCGGTAACGTGGTTGTCCCATCAGACGGGCAAAGCGATCCTCAAGCTCACCCAGGCCGACTACGCCGAGCACCACCTCTCGTCGCTCGTGGCGCGCTCGGGCACGCCCGGGGCGCTGAACGGTGAGGTCTTCAACGCGCTCGGTGCGAAGATCCGGGGCCGCTCGAAGCTTCCCAGAGACCGGCGGATCATCTGCTTCTCTCCTCACCCTGATGACGACGTCATTTCGATGGGCGGGATCCTGCACAAGCTGGTGCAGAACGGCAACGAGCTGATCATCGCCTACATGACGAGCGGCAACCTGGCCGTGTTCGACCACGACGTCCGGCGTCACCTGGACTTTCTGCGCCGGCTCGCGCGCGAGGGTCGCGTCCACAGCGAGTCGGTCGGCCGCCTCGGCGCGCGGTTGGATGAGTTCCTCGCCACCAAGCGCCCCGGCGATGTGGACATCGAGGAGGTCCAGGACATCAAGCGGATGATCCGCGAGTCCGAGGCGGTCGCGGGTGTCCGCACGCTCGGCCTCGACGATCGCGCCGCCCGGTTCCTGGATCTCCCGTTCTATCAGACGGGGAAGGTGAAGAAAGATCCCATCGGTCCAGCCGATGTGGCGATCGTGCGCGCGCTGCTCGACGAGATCGAGCCGGCGATCATCTTCGTCGCCGGGGATCTGTCAGACCCGCACGGCACCCACCGGATGTGCAAGGAAGCCATCGATCGCGCGCTCGAGGGCTATGCGTCGGCCGGCCGCGAGAAACCCGAAGTCTGGCTCTATCGAGGCGCGTGGCAGGAATGGCCCGTCACGGAGGCGACGTATCTCGTGCCGCTGGCGCAGGAAGAGCTGCGGCTCAAGATCCAGGCGATCTTCAAGCACCAGTCCCAGAAGGACACGGCGCCATTTCCGGGGCCGGACGAACGCGAGTTCTGGCAGCGGGTGGAGGCGCGCAACAAGGGCACCGCGGCCGAGCTCGACCGGCTCGGGCTCGCGGAGTACTTCGCGATGGAAGCCTACGTCGTGGAGTAGCTCAACACCTTCGCCATTGCCTCGGCGGAGTCCGGTCCTCTCGGCTGACCCTCCTCGTGCTTCACGAACACATACGCCTCGGTCCAGGGCTGCGCGCCGATCCGCTGGGCCCACGAGGCCAGATCGTCCTCGGCGTAGTGTCCCCGTCGCATCCGCAGATATCCCCACGTTGCCGTCGGTATCAGTGGCGAGCCGGGCCCTTCCTCTGGGTCCTCATCCACCGCCACGAGCGCCACGTCACGCCCGCGCAGCGCGTCGTACACGTCATCGCTGAACCAGGACGCGTGGCGGAACTCCATCGCCGAGCGCCAGCCCCGAGGGAGGCGCCCGAGGAATTCCTGGAGGCGGGGAAGGTCTTTCTTGAGCGTGGGTGGGCACTGAAACAACGTGGGGCCGCGCCGCTCGCCGAGGACGTTGGCGATCCTGAGGAAATACTCGAGCGAATCGTCGGCCGCGGTCAGGCGGTTGTTGTGGGTGATTCTGCGAGACGCCTTGAGCACGAACTTGAAGTCCGGCGGGGTCTCGTCGGCCCACTGCAGCAACACCCGCTCGCTGGGCATCCGGTAGAACGAGTTGTTGACCTCGACCGACTGGAGCCGCTCGGCGTAGTGGTGGAGCATCCGGTCCGCAGCCAGATCGGAAGGGTAGAAGGTCCCCTTCCACTCCTTGTAGGACCAGCCGCTCGTGCCTACATAAGACCGCATGGTCTACGAGGCCTTGCGGGCTCTCTTCTTGGCGGGTTTGCTGGTTTCGGAGGAGGACTTGGCGGCCTTCTTCGATGTGGTCTCCGCGGCCCCGCGCTTCGAGAGGCTCTGCTTCAGGGCGTCCATCAGGTCGATGATCTTGGTCTCCGGCTTTGCCTCGGGCTCTGCCGTGATCTCCTGACCTTCCACCTTCTGCTGAATGGCCTCGAGCACGCGCTCGCGCACCGTGTCGTGGTATTTCTCTGGCTTGAACTCGTCAATTGATGTCTGCTCGATCAACTGCTTGGCCAGCGCCAACTCCGCGTCCTTGACTGGCACCTCTGGCACCGGCACATCGGCGGCGCTCCGAAGCTCGGGCTGGTAGTGGAGCTGCTCCATCACGAGCACCCCGTTGTCCATCGGTCGAACCAGGACGAGGTACTGCTTCCCTCGTGCGGAGTACTGACCCAGACCCGCACGCCCCGTGGCCTTCAGTGCCTCGGCGAGCAGTCGATACGCCCTTTCCCCGCCCTTGTCGGGTCCAAGGAAATAGGCCTTCTCGAAGTAGAGCCGGTCCACCTCGGCCAGCGGAACGAACTCGTTCACATCGATGGCGTTGGTCGCCTTCTCGTCGAGCGCTTTGAGCTCCTCGGGGGAGAAGATGACGTACTGGCCCTTGGCGAACTCGTAGCCCTTGGCGATCTCGTCCTTCTCCACGACCTCGCCATCCTTGGGGTTGATGTACTGCTGCTTGAGCCGAGTGCCGTCCTTCTTGTGCACCATGTTGAAACTGATGCTGGCGGCGGACTCGCTGGTCGAATAGAGGTTGACGGGGACCGAGACGAGGCCGAACGAGATGGTGGCCGAAGCCATCGAGCGTGCTGGGGGCATATGGTTGACAATAATCGGGGGGAGGAACGACGCAAGCGACACCCTCTTTTTTCACTTTTCACCACAGAGATATGTGTGTCTCTGTGGTGGACGGAGCAATCACCGTAACTTTCACCCCCATGGCCACAAAGAAACCCGACCCGCTGGCCGCCTACCGCGCCAAGCGCAAGCTCGACCACACACCCGAGCCCGCTGGAGCCGTCGAACGCAGAGCGGCGGGCCTCGCCGGTGGTCTCTTCGTCGTGCACAAACACGCGGCGAGACGCTTGCACTTCGATCTCCGCCTCGAGATGGGCGGCGTGCTGCAATCCTGGGCCGTCCCCAAGGGCCCGTCCTACGACATGGCCGACAAGCGTCTCGCCGTCCACGTCGAGGACCACCCGCTCGAGTATGGCGACTTCGAGGGACTCATTCCGGAGGGTAATTACGGCGCCGGCGCGGTGATCGTGTGGGACCGTGGTCAGTGGATCCCCAAGGAGGACGCCGACGAAGGCATGGCCAAGGGAAAACTTGTCTTCGAGCTGCGGGGCCGAAAGCTCCACGGGCTGTGGACCCTCGTGAAGATCAAGAAGAGCGAGCGCGACTGGCTCCTCATCAAGGAACGCGACGCGTACGCCACATCCGAGGGCGCCCCTCCGCCCGAGGAGTCCGTGCTGTCGGGTCTCACCGTCGAGGAGCTGGCCGCGGGTCGCACGCCGGCCGACGCGGTTCGCGAAGAGCTGGCACGTCTTGCTGCGCCCCGGAAGCCGCCGCGCCCCGAGACCGTGAAGCTCATGCTCGCCGAGCCGAGGGATGAACCCTTCTCGGCGGATGGCTGGCTCTTCGAGCTCAAGATGGACGGGTATCGTCTCCTCGCCGTGCGCAGTGGGCCCGACGCCAGACTGATCTCACGCAACGGAAATGACCTCTCGGCGCAATTCCCCGAAGTGATCAAGTCGATCGCCGCGCTCCCTTTCGATCGATTTCTCCTGGATGGTGAGGTCGTTGCACTCGACGAGGCCGGTCGGCCCAGCTTTCAGCGTCTCCAGCAACGCGGCAAGCTCCAGCGAGCGCTCGACATTCGCCGGTCCACCGTGGACAATCCCGTCACGTTTTTCGCCTTCGACCTGCTCGGGTTCGAGGATTACGACGTCCGCCCGCTCCCGCTGCACGAGCGCAAGACCGTTCTCCGGCGCCTTCTCCCACCCGCCGGGGCCATCCGCTACCTCGAACACTTCGAGCGCGACGGCCTCGCCCTGTATGAGCAGGTGAAGCAGATGGACCTGGAGGGCATCGTCGCCAAGCGGGCGGACTCGCCGTACAAGGCGGGACGCGGGCCGCATTGGCTCAAGATCCGAACCCGTCGGACCGACGACTTCGTCATCGTCGGATACACCAAGCCCAAGGGGTCTCGTGACGGATTCGGCGCGCTCTACCTCGCCCAGTACGTCGGCGACGAGCTGGTCTTTTCGGGGAGCGCCGGCAGCGGGTTCACCGGGAAGCAGCTCACCGAGCTGAAGGAGCGCCTCGACGAGCTGAAGCGCCCCACACCGCCGTGCACCGGTCCGATCCCCCCAGACAAAGGGACGACGTGGCTCGAGCCTCGACTGGTCTGCGAGGTGGAATACACCGAGCGCACCGATGATGGCCTGCTTCGCCAGCCCGTGTTCCTGCGAATGCGCGACGACAAGCGTCCGGAGGAAGCGGTGCGCCAGGACGAAGGAGGGTCGGCGCACGAGGGCACGGACGATGGAGAGCCTGCCGCGCCCGCCGGACCGGTCGTTCCGGAGCCGGTGGTGGTGGCTTTCTCGAATCTCGATAAGGTCTTCTGGCCCGAGGAGGGATACACCAAGGGCGACCTGATCGAGTACCACCGGTCGATTTCCCAGTGGATCCTGCCGTACCTCAAGGACCGGCCTGTCGTGCTCACCCGATATCCCGATGGTATCGCCGGAAAGTCTTTCTTTCAGAAGGACGCTCCCGCGTTCATCCCGGACTGGATTCGGACCGAGCGGAAGTGGAGCGAGCAGGCGCAGCGGGAGATCGACTATTTCATCTGCGACGACGAAGCGACGTTGTTGTACGTGATCAACCTCGGGACCATCCCGCTGCACATGTGGGCCAGTAGCACGGCCAGCATCGATCGGCCCGACTGGTGCATCATCGATCTCGACCCGAAGGAAGCGTCGTTCGCGGACGTGATTCGGGTCGCGAAGGCTACCCACGCGTTGTGCGATGACATCGGCCTTCCCAGCCTCATCAAGACCAGCGGCTCGTCCGGTCTTCACGTGCTTGTGCCGCTCGGCCGCCAGTGCGGCTATGAAGAAGCCCGCGCTCTTGGCGAGCTTCTCGCCAGGGTCGTGGCGACGGAGCTTCCCGACATCTCGACGATCACCCGACAGGTGTCTCGCCGGGGCGGAAAGGTGTATCTGGATTACATCCAGAACGGGGCAGGGAGACTGCTCGCGGCACCGTTCTGTGTCCGGCCCC
>DATBSO010000038.1:0-2458 GCA_036559745.1 Gemmatimonadales bacterium
GTCTCCGCGCGGCTCGCCGGCCAGAGACTCGGCGGTCTCCGGGACGTGCAGGGCCGTTGCCCCTTCGGCGCCGCCATGAAAAGTGACGACGACCAGATCGGCCAGCTGCCGCACCGAGTCAACCACCGCGGCGCTGCGGGCGATGTCGAGCAGGTCGTAGGCGTAGGGGTACGTCGTGAAGCCCACGAGCGCCACGGCGGTGACGCTATCGCCCCGGCGCACGCTGTCGATCGCGATGCTTCCGAGCGGACCGTAGTGGCCGAGGCCGAGCGTGTCGAAGGTCGCCTCGGTCGTGAGACGGGCGTCGGCGCCGAAGTCGCTGGCGTGATTGTTGGCGAGGTTGAGGTGGGTGAAACCGGCCTCGAGCAGGCGAGGTGCGAGCGAGGTTGGGGTCAGGAAGGCATAACAGAGGCGCCGCACCGGCGGCTTGGCCTTCTTGCGCCGGGGGTCGGGCTTCGGTGTCTCCGCCGTATCCGGGACGCTCCCCCCCACTCGCTTGCCCTCCGGACCGCACTTGTACGTCGTCCCGGAGTCGCCCAGCACGCCCTCGAAGTTGCCCACGACGAGATCGCCGGTGAGAAACTCTCGCGCGCCCTCGAACAGTCCACGCCCGCTGTCCGGCGGGACCCCGTCCGGGACCGTGAGGGTACCGAGATTGATGTCGCCCGTGAAAGCGAGGCGAACGGGGGAGAAGAGCCGGGCCTTCGGTGCGGGCGGAGCCTTCGGGGCGGGAGCCTCGGCGGGCCTGCGTGTCGTGGTGTCGGCGGGGGTGGGAACCGGAGCGGGAGGCGGCTGCTTGGCGCAACCGCTCAGCGCGAGAATCGCGAGCGCAAGACTGGTGGTGGATCTCAGCGGTCGGCAACCTCGCGAATACGGTGGAGGCTCCTCTCGCGCCCGACCACGGCCAGCAGCTCGTTCACCGGCTCCGAAACCGTCGACCCGGTGAGCGCCACCCGGATCGGCTGCATCGCGTCGCCCAGCTTGAGACCGTGCGTCTCCGCGACGCCCTTCAGCACCTCCAGCAGGCGCTCGCTGGTCCAGTCCGGCGTCGGCACGCTCTCCAGGGCGTCGGCGGCGAGCCGGAGATTGCTCTGAAATGCGGGACCGAGCTTTCGCATCAACGCGTCGCCCTTGGCATCGAGCCGCGCCCGGTCGGGATCGAGGCGCACGGCGACTTGCTCGGCCACGTGGAGAATGGTGCGCGAGCGGGCCTTCACCGCGTCGATGATCGGGACCAGGTTCTCGTCCCACACCATTCCCATTCGGGCGAGCTGCCGCTCGACCGGAGCCAACAACTCCTCCCCCGGCAGGGCAGAGAGGTATTGCCCGTTCATCCACTCCAGCTTGGTCGTATCGAAGACCGCCGCCTTCTTCTGGATTCCCTCCAGCGTGAACAGCTCGATCATCTCGGCCTCGGGCACGATCTCGCGGTCACCCCCTGGTGACCACCCCAGGAGCGCCAGAAAGTTTCGCATCGCGGCCGGCAGGATCCCCTGTTCCTGATAGTCGCCGACCGCGGTGGCGCCGTGCCGCTTGGACAGCTTCTTCCCGTCGGCCCCGAGGATCATGGGGACGTGCGCGAACACCGGCGGCTCGTGGCCCAGCGCCCGATACAGCGCGATCTGCTTGGGCGTGTTCGAGATGTGGTCGTCACCGCGGATCACGTGGGTGATCGCCATGGCGATGTCGTCGCTCACGACGGCCAGATTGTAGATCGCGGTGTCGTCGCTCCGAAGGATCACGAAATCGTCGAGATCGCGTCCCTGAAAGCTGATCCGCCCGTGAACCGCGTCGTCCCAGGCGAGCTCGGCATCCTGCAGGAGGAACCGGATGGTCGACGGCACGCCCGCCTTGATCCGGGCCACGACCTCCTCCGCGGAGAGCCGGTGGCAGCGCCGGTCGTATCTGAACGCGGTGCCGGCGGCCTCGGCCTGGGCGCGCTGGGCGTCCAGCTCCTCTCGGGTGCAGAAGCAGCGGTAGGCCTTCCCCTCGGCCAGAAGCCGCTCGGCGTCCGCCTTGTGCCGGGGTCCGTACTCTCCCTGAAACAGAGGGCCCTCGTCCCAGGTGATTCCCAGCCAGGTGAGGCCGTCGAGGATGACCCGGGTGTGCGCCTCGGTGCTGCGCTCGCGATCTGTGTCCTCGATGCGGAGGACGACCTGTCCGCCTGTGTGTCGGGCGAAGAGCCAATTGAACAACGCCGTGCGGGCGCCGCCGACGTGGAGGTATCCGGTCGGGGAGGGAGCGAATCGGACGCGGGGAGCTGACATGAAGAGAGGGTCTCAAGGCGAAGGGTGAAAGGCGAACGCTTCACCTTTCACCCTGAGGTGTCATCGTGACGGAGCGGGAGGGATTCGAACCCTCGATAGGGGTTTACCCCCTATGCCGGTTTAGCAAACCGGTGCCTTCAGCCACTCGGCCACCACTCCAGCGAGGGGGTTAAATTCGCCAGATATTATGA
>DATBSO010000039.1:0-2446 GCA_036559745.1 Gemmatimonadales bacterium
AGCGGAACGTGATCGCTTCGGCCTGGCCGGCTGCTGCGGCGATCACCGCCACGACTGCGAGCCCGATGAGGTGTCGCTTGGACATGACCTTCACCCGCCCTTTTCCACGCATCTGGCTAGCACCGAGCGTGCCAACCCTCCAATGACCCAACGATTCAGCGATTTAACCACATGAGGGCAAGGTCATTCTGTAAAGCCAACCGACAGTTGTAAGGCCAACGCCTGTAAAGCGATGCCCTTGAATGGGTTTGCCGCTTTTTGGCGTGTTGGCCGGGTGAATCGGTCGAGTGAAGGATCGAAACGGGTTGTGACACGCTCCACATTAGTGAGGAAGGTCACCTGCGCGAGGGGCCGAGATCCGTATCGTTGGCTGCCGCTTCGCACGTGACCTCCCGATGGGAGGTGCCGCAGGGAGAGGGGCTTCTACAGCTTGATTCGACCATCGCCGCGCGTGCGGCGCCAGAAGGAGCCTTCTCGATGCGAGCCCTCCGTGCATCCCTGACGATCCTTGCCGTGTGCGTTCTTGCTGCCGGCGTGGCAGCGCAGAGCACCCCAGCCAAGAAGCAGACTGCCCCTGCCAAGAAGGTCTACACCGGCAACGACCTGCTAGAGACGCGGACCTCGAGCGGTTCGAAGGGGACCGTCTCCTATCCCGGGGGCGAGACAACGCCGACGACGGATGCCGGCGCGGACGCCGACGCGTCATCGAGTACGCCCTCCCCCGGCAGCAGCCCTTCGTCAGGCAGCGAGGGGGTGCCGCCATCCGGAGCGGTGGGTGGCGGTGGATCCGGGTCCGGCTCCGGGCCGGGGATGGGTAAACCCAGCCCGAACCCGACGCCCTCGCCGGCTCCGACTCCGGCTCCGACTCCGGCTCCCGCGGCGACACCGACGCCGGCGCCCTCCCCGACGCCGAGGCCCTCTCCGTCGCCGACTCCCAGCCCCAGCCCCAGCCCCAGCCCCAGCACCGACCGTCGCTACTTCCCGGCTGCCGCTCCGTGGTACCGGGACGTCTCCAGCGCCGCCCTCGATCCCGAGTCGTCGCGCGTCATCGCGTACCTGAACCGCGTCGGCTGGGGCCTGGGCCGGATGCAGATCGACTTCTCGCTCGAGGTGATGGACGCGGCCGCGACCACAACGGATCGGACCTTCACCAGGACGGGCGATTTCTACGCGCCCGATTGCGACTACGCGCCCGTACCGGTGCCGGCGGGCGGCGCGCTCGAGGGCGAGTCGGGCTACAGCTGCGTCAGCGACGGCGACTGCCATCTGATCGTGGCCGACTGGCGCCGGATGCGGCTGTTCGAGATGTGGCGCGCCGACATCACGAGCGGCGTCTTCAGGGGCGGCTGCCTCGCGGTGTGGGACATGAACCGCGTGTATCCGGCGAGCGGCCGCGGCGAGCAGTGCACGAGCGCCGACGCCGCGGGATACCCGATCGCGCCGCTCCTGTTCACCGCGGACGAGGTGGCCGCCGGAGCGATCAACCACGCGATCCGCTTCATCCTGCCGAACGACCGGATCCGGCGGGGAGTCTACCTCCACCCGGCGACGCACGCCGGCGCTCCGAGAGGCCCCGCGGATGCCCCCCCGTACGGCACGCGGCTGCGGCTCCGCCGGGACTACCCGGTGAACACGCTGCCCGCGGGCGCGCAGGTGGTGGCGCGCGCGATGCAACGCTACGGGATGTTCCTGGCCGACGGCGGCAACGTCGCGCTGACCGCCCAGAGCGACCGCTTTACCAGGGCCAAGTGGTCCGGCAGGCTCGGATCGCGCGACCTGGATCGGATCAGGCCCAGCGATTTCGAGATGGTCCACGGGGGCGGCCGGATTCCTCACACCAACAACTGCGTGCGGACCCAGTAACGTCGCGGCGATCGCGCCCTGGCCCCCGACTCGGGCCAGGGCGCGTTCAGCGCTTGTTGAACATCCGCTCCGCGGCGGCGAGGCCGCTCGTGAGGGTCGCGATGCTGTCGAGCGTGCGCGCCGCCTTCTCGAGGTGCGTGCGCGCCCGCTCGGGCTCGCGAGCCGCCGCGCGCAGCAGCTCTCCCACCAGCCGGACGACCCGCTCGATCTCCGGCGCCAGGCTGCGCGTCTCGCGGACGGCCGTCTCCAGCGTCTGGCCGCGCCTCACCACGAACCAGGCCCCGAGAGCGCGCGCCATCAGGCTCACGTGGTGGAGCGTCGCCGGGGCCGGCAGCGGGTCGGTCTCGCCGAAGTAGAAGAGCGCGATGCCGTGCAGGCCGAACCCGCTGCGGATCGGGACCACGGCGAGCGCCGAAGGCTTCGGGTCGAGCGCCCCGACGATCTCCGCCACCTCGGCCGCCTGGTCGAGGTTCACGAGCGAGGGGTTCTTCAGCGGCACGAAGCGCAGGCGAACGGTCTTGTACCCCTCCGGGTTCTCGACGAACGGGTCCTTCTTCATCCCGACCGACGCGATCGTGCGCAG
>DATBSO010000040.1:0-8981 GCA_036559745.1 Gemmatimonadales bacterium
CGAACGCGTGCGTCACGGAGCCGAGCCGGATGAGTCGAACCGTCGTGATCTGGGCGGCGTTGGGCGTGGTGACCGTGAAGTTGGCGGCATATCCCACCGGCGAGGCGACGTTCGTAATCGTCGGCCGCGCGCCTTTGAACAGATAGGGCGGTTGAAAGATCTCGTGGCTCTCTTGGTCGGGATACGGCGTCGACGTATTCGGAATGTTTGCATTTCCGCTGCCTCCGTGGAGCACTGTGGCGTCCGGAAGCAGGATTGACACCGAGTGATATGCCCGGTCCACAGAGTTCTGGGCGAGTTCCGACCAATTATTCGTGGCAGGATTCCATATCTCGGCTGCGTGTTGTGCGGTGGCGAGATTGTTGAATCCCCCACCGCTTACCCCTCCGGTTACGAGCACTTGACCGTCTGGCAGCACCGTAGCGTTGAGATGACGGCGCGGCGTCGGCAACGACCCAGCGGTCTGCCAACTCGGGGAGGTCTGATTGAGGTCGATCTTCTCGGCAGTTGCTGTCGGCGTCCCAGACTTGGCGTCCGGGGTATCCCAAGTCAGTTCTCCGCCGCCGCCGACATAGAGAATCTTACCGGCGTCGTACATAACCGCGGAGCCGTAGTCCCTGTTGAACGGCCAGACATGCGCCGGCCCATTAACCCAAGTCCCTCGCCCACCGGCGCCATTTGCATCCACCGATAGCCATCGAGACGTCGTTCGTTCACCCGCCATGAATACGCGGCCGTCTGGCGCTACGAAATCACGAGGGTAATAAGGAAGCTCGAGGGATGCGCCGGGCAGTTGTACCCATTGATTGTTTTCCCAGATCTCTGGAATCAACACGACCGACTTTGTTGTGTCTTTTCCGGCCACAGTAACCATTCGGCCGTCGGATAACTCCGTAACTGTCGGATACCAGCGGCCCTTGGCCATCTTTGGTCCTGCAGTCCACGTGCCCGACTGATAGTTGAAGAAGTTGGTAACGTCCAATCCACGGTCGTCCATCTTGTGCCCGCCCGAGACCATGAGCGTGCCATCAGCCATGAAGGAATGGCCCGAGCAGAAGAGCATAGTGTCGGCGGCAACGGTTGTCGCTGTAGTTGGTGGCCCAACTGAGGGATCCCAAAGCCTCGGATCTCCCATAACCATCGTGCCGTTCTCGAACTTGCCCCACGCCAATAGTTTCCCGTTCGGCAGAAGGTGAATGTGAAGTGGGACTATCTCCCAGTTCACCACTGGGCCCCATTTGCCCGACGTAGCTTCAACTTGAAGGCTCCCGATGTTGATGGGGGACGACGTGCCGTTCGCTTGGTCCGCGGCGAACCCGAGGGTCTGCGAGCCGGTGCCACTAATGCCGAGATCGGTGAACCTCGCCACACCGCTTGCATCCGTTGTCGCGGTGTCACGTCCCTGCAGCGTCCCGGTTCCTGAGGCGATCGAAGCCGTCACGAGAATGTCCGGCACTGGATTGCCCCCAACGTCGGTGACGGTCACCACGGGCTGCTGCGCTGGATCGAATACTTCCATATCGAGCGCGCTGGTCGGCTGGGTCGAGACCGTGACGTTGGCCGGAGGTCCACCGTCCAGCACGATGTTGGCGGAGGTGGTGCTGGTGAGGCCGTCCGCGGTGAACTGCAAGGTGTACGTGCCGCTCGACCCGGAGAGACTCAAATCGGTGAAGTTGGCCTTCCCCGAGGCATCCGGCGTCACGGTGAGCGTTCCCTGCAGTGTTGCGCCGCCACCGGTTACCGCCGCGGTCACCGTTGCTCCGCTGGGCGCGGGCACGTCGTCCCCCGCCGCATCCTGGACCTGGACCGATGGCTGGACGGCGAGTGGCTGGCCGTTCGCCGTCGAGCTCGACGGCTGCGTTGCTATCGCGAGCTTGGTCGGATCGTCCGGATTGGGCTTGGTACCGTCCCCGCTGCACGTCATGGAGCCGGCGGCGAGGAGCGCAATCGCGATCCGAGAGGCGAAACGTCGTGACGAGGTCATGTGGTACGCGCCGTTGAGGTTCGTCCTGCACAGGCACAGTCGCGCGAATTATACCAACCTCGGCAGCAATCGCATGTTCTGCGCCAGCGACCGGGGAACCTGGCATAAGGTAAGTTATTGATTGCTAAGGATTTCGGATTATGAAGAAGAGGCACTGTTGTGGCGATAATGGCAGAATGCGCCAGAGTGTCACGTCAGGACTCTACTCTCGAATACAGCCCAGTTCTCCATAGAGGTCGATCGCCGCCCCAATGCCACGCCAGAAGGTCTCGAGGTCGAGCCACTCGTTGGGGGCGTGCGCGTTCTCGCCTGGCAAGCCGAATCCCATCAGCACGATCTCTGTACCGAGTACCCGTTCCAGCTCCGGTACGATCGGAATGCTGCCGCCGGTCCCGCCGACCACGGCGTCGTGCCCGAACGCCTCGGCCAGTACCCGGCGGGCCCCGGCCGCAGCGGGACCCTCGCTATCCGCAGTCCAGGGCAAGGCGCCGTGGACCCGCCACAGCTCGAGCTGAATGCCCGGTAGCCGCATGCTCGCCAGATGTCCGCGCAGCAGGCGCTCCACGAGCTCCGGCGTCTGGTCCGGCACGAGACGGAAGCTGAGCTTGGCGTTGGCCACCGATGGGATGATGGTCTTCGCCCCTTCCCCGGTGTAGCCGCCATTGACCCCGTTGACCTCACAGGTAGGCCGCAGCCACAAACGCTCGAGAGTCGAAAATCCCTCCTCGCCGGTGAGGGTTGCGACGCCGACCTCGCTTTGAAATCGGCGCTCGTCGAACGGAAGGCGTGCCAGTTGCTCACGCCGCTCGGCCGACGGCTCTGTTACCGCGTCGTAGAATCCGGGGATGGCGATGCGGCCATCGCCGGTGTGCAGGGACGCGAGCACGCGCGCGAGTCCCGTTGCCGCGTTTGCCACCACGCCGCCGTACTGGCCGGAATGCAGATCGGCGGGTGCCGACCGCGCCGTGAGCTCGAAGTAGGCGAGGCCCCGCATCGAGCTCAGCAGGTTCGGGATTCCAGGCGCCAGCATCATCGTGTCCGAAATCAGGATCGCGTCGCAGGTGAGCCGATCGCGATGGGCATCGAGAAAGCCCGACAAGTTCGGGCTGCCTACCTCCTCTTCCCCTTCCACCACTAGGAGCACGTTGATCGGCAGGGTGCCACGCACCTGGAGACATGCCTCGAGGGCGCTCACGTGTATCCAGAGCTGCCCCTTATCATCGGCGGCCCCGCGGGCATAGAGGCGCCCCTCTCTGACGGTCGCCACGAACGGTGGCGACAGCCACGGCTCCACCGGCTCGGGCGGCTGGACGTCGTAGTGGGCGTAAATGAGGACCGTCGGCGCTCCGGCGGGTGCACCGCGCCACTCGGCCAGTACGATCGGATGGCCGGAAGTCGCGTGGCAGTCGGCCGAGAAGCCGATCCGCCTGAGCTCGGACGCGAGCCATTCGGCGCAGCGGACGACATCGCCTCGGTGCTGCTCCTGCGTACTCACGCTGGGGATGGCGATGAGTCGGCTCAATCGTTCGAGAATCTCGGGCTTCCGTCCATCAAGCCATGTCCGCGGATCGGGCTGGGCTGCCGCGGTCACCGGGCCTGGATCGCTTTCGTCACGATTCCCACAACGCCGGCTGCACAAATCAGGAGCGGCTCGGGAACCTTGCGGACCTTGGTCAGCACCGCGAATGTGGCCGCGAGAATCGCCACCGTGATCAGATCGGTGACGGCCCGTCGGCCGAGCACGAATGCAGCGCCGGCAATTGCACCCGTCGCCGCCGCCGTCACGCCATCGACGAAGGCGCGCACCCGGCGATCGCTCTTGAGACGCTCGTAATGCGGGGCCAGGGCGATCGTGATGACATATGTGGGCGCGAACACTCCCACGCCTGCCGCAATCGCTCCCAGGGGCCCGGCCACGAGATACCCGATGAAGGCCACCGTGATCACCACCGGTCCCGGCGTGATGAGGGCGACGGCGACGGCGTCGAGAAACTGGCGCTCGGTCAGCCAGCGATACTCCTGGACCACGCCACCGTGGAGGAACGGAACGATCGCGAGCCCGCTGCCGAACACGAACAAGCCCGCTGAGGCGAAGTACAGGAGAATGGTGAACACGATGGAGAGGTCCGCGGCGCCGTGGAGTCCTGTCGTCCACCAGCCGGCGGTGGGCAGCGCAGTGAGTGACAGGAGTGTCGACCGGAGGAGCTGACCCCGTGTCTTGATGAGCATGGACGTGAGCCCGCAAAGGACGAACAGCCAGACGATCTCCGATTCCGTCCATGCCGTGACGACGGCGGTCACACCAAAGAGAATCCAGAGCAGCCGGTCGCGGCCAAGGGTGCCGCGTGTGAGCTTGACCGCGCTTCGTGCCACGATGGCGATGACCGCGGCACCCACGCCATAAAACGCGCTCTGCAGCCAGCCGATGCCGCCGAATCGCAAATAGAGCGCGGCGAGCACGAGCACCATCAGGAACGAGGGTCCGATGAACGCGACGCCGGACACGGTCGCCCCGCGGATTCCTCCACAGAGCCAGCCCAGATAGATCGCGAGCTGCGCGGCGAGGGGGCCCGGTGCGAGCTGGGAGAAGGCGATGCCGTCCTTGAGCTCCTGCGATGTCACCCATTGCCGCCGGTCGACGAACTCGCGCTCCATGTAGCCGACCAGCGCGATCGGCCCCCCGAATCCGGCCGTACCCAGCCAGAGAAAGAAGCGACCCATGTCCGCCGCCGACGGTCGGGAGATCCCGGGCGTCATCCACCGTCTCCCGGCGACCGCGGCGCCGCGCTCGTCCATTCTGCCGAGAAGAGCGCGTGGAGGTCATCGAACAGCTGAGCACCACGCGCGAGCCTGACGTCGTCATCGGCGTGCGCAGCGGCGAGGGCAGCCAGCACCCGCTCGATGCCGGGAGCGTCGTCACGCCGGAATTTCCCGTCTTTGAGGTCGATGTCGTGCACCACCTCCGCAATCGCCCGCAGCGCCGGATCGGCGAAACCGAAGCGCTCGCGCAGGGTTTCGAAGGTGCAGCGATCGCCCTCGTGGGTGAACTCACCCTCGAACATGTCGAACCGAAGCTCACCGTGGACGGGTCGGTACTTGTTCTGGGGGACGAACTTGAAGCGGGCGTCGCGGTCGATGAATCGGCGGATCAACCAGGCGCTCGCGATCCGGTCGACGAAAACGCCTTTCCGCGTCACCCAGGTCCGGTTTTGGTAGACCGAAGGGTCCAGCCGCGGAGCAGCGGCTGCCTCCGATGCCGCTTGCGGGGGCTCGACCGCTTCCGTCGCCGCCCGCAGAGCCTCATCGGCGAGTGTACGGCCGGCCGCGTCGAAGAAATCGTTGGCGACAATGGCCTCGAAGCGGGTTCGCAGACGGGCGAGATCCTCCTCCGCCCGGACGGGGCGCTGTCTCGACGGCTCCCGATCTCGTCGGCGCACCGACGCCCACAACTCCCGGGCCGCCTCCGCCACCTGGGCATAATCCGCGTCGCGTGCTGTGCGGAAGAGGTGCTCGATCTGCTCGTTCGTCAGTCCGTCGATGAAGCCGGCATTGCAGATCGACGCGTCACCGCCACCACCGATGATCTCCGCTCGGACCCACTGGAAGTCCTCCACGGACTGTGGCCGGTCGGGCAGCACATAGACCGAGTTCTTGACGGCGACGGCGCCGATCCGCTGGAGGCGTCGCCCGATCTTCACGCGCAGGTAATCCGGCTTGGGCGGGATCTGGTGGATGAGGAGCAGCCAGGGTGTCTGGGTTGCGTCCGGACCGGAAGGGCTCATCGAGCACCACCGAGCGCGACCGCAATGCCGGCGCCCTCCAAGACCGCCCGCTCGTAGACGAGGGCCGCCGCGGCCACATCCTCGAGTGCCGTCCCCGTGCTGTCGAAGACGATGACCTCGTGCGCCGACTGCCGCCCCTTCTTCGAGCCGGACACGACCTCGGCCAGCTCGGCGCGGACATCCTCCCGACGCATGGTGCCGGCCGCGATGGCATGATGGAGGTCGCCGATGGAGAGACACTGGTCCAGCACATCCGCCACGACGGCGCTTGCGGCAAGGAGCTCGGGCTCGATCTCCTGTTTCTCGGGATTGTCGGCGCCCACCGCAGCCACAAAGGCCCCTGCTGCCACGTGTCTCCGGCCGAGGTACCACCGGCGGGCGGGGGTGCAGGTCACCCAGATGCTCGTCTCGCGCGCCGCGGCGTCAGGACCGGGGACCACGCGCACGTCGACGTCCAGCTCCTCGCCCATCAGTGTGGCGAACCGCGCGGCGCGATCCGCGCTGACGTCGATCACCATGACACGGGCGAGGGGACGGACGCAGGCCAGCGCGCGGAGCTGGTATCGTCCCTGCTCCCCGCATCCGTAGATGGTGACGGTGGCCGGTCCCGGCCGGGCGAGATATCTCGCCGCGACGGCCGTCGCGGCGCCCGTGCGGAGGCTCGTGATTTCGATGGAATCGAGCAGCGCGAGCACCCGTCCGTCCGACGCATCGAACAGGGCGATCATGCCTTGAATGGTCGGGAGGCCGGTGCGGTCGGGATTGCCCGGGAAATTCGCATTGACCTTCGCCGCGAACACGGGTCGCCCGGCGATGGCGTCGATCAGCCCGGCCGCCTTTACGTGGAAGCCACCGCCCTCGACGTGCACGCCCAACACGGCCGGTGGAATGGTTCGTCCCTGCGCGTGACGCAGGAAGGCTAGTTCGACTGCCTCAATGCAGTCGGGCATGCGAAGCAGGCGCGCGACGTCCTGGCGCCGGAGCAGAACGGTCGGCTGGGTGGGCGCAGACGTGGCCGCAGGAGACATGGCGACCAATGTACTATCACAACTGAATCATCGCTAGATCACACTCCTATTTCACCGAACTCCTCATGGAGTTAATCGATATTCAACTGCCATATACCAAGTGAATCTTCGGAGGCGAGAAACGGAATGGCCTGGTTTCCACCAGCTTCTGATCGCGGCCGACGAGATGGTGAACACACTCGGCCGCGCGACGGTGGAATCAGGTGAAGTCCTCCGGCCGGGGCGGGCGGAAGATCAGGTCGAAGGCGAGAAATAGGGTCTTCGAGAAGGGATAGAAGAAGACCGGGAAGAGGATCATGAGAGCCGGGCTGCCGTACTCAAGCCAGTTCCACGGCACGTCCGGGATCGTGGACAGCAACACGCCCATGAAGAGTGCCGCAAAGACCAGCTCGGCCGCGATGATGTTGAACATCTGGGCGCCGACGATGTACCCCTGCTCGCCCCGCTCCAGGTGGAGGCCGCAGGTGGGACAGGCTTCGCGGAGATGAAACCAGTTCCGCCAGAGTCCGCCCCCGCCGCAATTGGGACAGCGGAGGCGAATCGCCCGCCAGATTAGAACGACCACCCGCCTCGGGCTCACGGTCTATCTCCGTGAGATCCATGAGGGTGATGGAGAGATGCGGAGGCGACGCCGGGTCAAGCAGGCCGCTCGGTGCCCTTCACGATCTCCAGCGCCCTGCCGTCGATCTCGCGGACCCGGTTGTCCACCCACACATAGACCCAGCCGCCAAGCGGTGCCCGGTCCGGCTCGTTGGGATCGCATTCGAGGAGCGGACACCATTCCTTCGGCATACCGGGCCGCTTCAATGCCATTTTCGGCTGAACCCGCGCCCACCCGATCAGGGCGGCGGCGACGTGCGGTGGGAGCTCATCATCAGAGCGGGGGCCGGGAAAGTACGGCATTACTTCTCTCGCTCTTGCTGGGGCGGCGGGAATCCGATCGGCTCGTGCGCCTTGCGGCGAATCTCCTCACCCGCTTCTCCCAGCTCTCTGCTCTTTTCCTCCAGACCCTCGGCACGCTCGAGGGTTTCGTCGGCCTCACGCTCGAGGTCGGCGACTCTCCGCCGTATCTCATCGGCCTGCCGCTCGAGTTCCCCGAGCTTGTCGGGCAGAGGCTGGTCGCGACGCTTGCGCTCGCTCATCAGCACCTCGTTGATTCGCTCTCAATCTAACCGATCCGACCCGAGTGATCTGGCTGACACCCATGGGTATTGGACATGCCTTGAACGAAGGACCCCGCCTCGGCGGGGTCGGGTGATGGGTTTCGTCGCACGTGCGGGTTGCTGCTACCGGGGACAGGCCACCTCGGATACGCCGGCGACCGACGTCATTCCGATCAGCCGTTCGGATGCTCCCCGACTCCCGCCCCCCTTCGGCAGCCGGATGTACGCCCCGGGTCCGCCGACCGGCACCAGGCGTCCACCCACGGCCTTCGCCGCGGCCTGGTGATCGGCTTCCGTCGTGCGCTTCTTGAACAGGACGGCCACGACCTCGGGCGCGTAGCCACTCTCACCAGGCTTGCATGCGATTGCCAGGATGCTGTCCGCCGCGGTCATGACGCGAGCCGGCGGGGGCGGCGCAGGTTTCGCCGCGGCGGAATCACCCGGAGCGACCTTCGTGGCCGTGCTGTCACCGGCCTGCGCCGCGAGCGCCCCCGGGTATAGCAAGAGGACGAGCGCGAGCAATCGAAGTTGCGGTCGTGATGAGCGCATACGGAACGCCCCGGTTCTGCTGCCGCCGCAGCGTCAAGGTGATAGGCAGGATAACCAGCGCGGACGGGCTTGGACGAAAACGCCCGACGCAACCGAAGTCACGTCAGGCGAAACGGCTTTCCAAGAGCGGGCGACCGGACTCGAACCGGCGACGTCCAGCTTGGGAAGCTGGCATTCTACCACTGAATTACGCCCGCGAGACGAACCTCTTCGAGCTTCCACGCGGAAAGATGACGCGCGGGGCCCGCTTGTTCAAGGCCACCTGCCGGACACCCTAGGGCGACGGAAAGATCCCGGTGTCGGTCAGTCGCTCGGTCGGCCCACGCCAGTCGGCCTCTCTGATCTCCCCTCCCCTGAAGGAGAAGTGAGACTCGTCCAGCAGGCGCGGGTGCACCGAGCTCCTGCGCCCCCGGAGGTAGAGACCGTGATCGAGGACGTATTCGGCGAGAGTGCAGGCCGGAACCCACGCTGACGG
>DATBSO010000041.1:0-5340 GCA_036559745.1 Gemmatimonadales bacterium
ATCGAGTCGTGGTACGATCTGGGGAACAAGTCGAAGACGCGGCGGACCGGGATGGACAAGGTCAAGCAGGTGGCGGATCACGTGAACATGATCCTCCGGTACATCCCCTACATCCAGACCAATTTCGTGCTGGGCCTCGACGGCGATCAGGGACCGGAGCCGTTCGAGCTCACCAAGACGTTCATCGATCTCGCGCCCGGAGCCTTCCCGGCCTATTCGCTGCTCTCCGCGTTCGGCCGCGCGGCGCCGATGAATCTGGACTATCAGCGTGCCGGACGGGTCCTTCCGTTTCCGTTCCATTTCCTCAACAACAACCACGCGATGAACGTCCGGCCCAAGAACTATTCATGGACCGAGTTCTACGACGGCCTCATCGACGTCACCAGCTATTCGTTCTCCTGGCGGGCGATCGCCCGGCGGGTGCCCGCGACGCCAACGATGATTCCCAAGTGGATGAATTTCGTCCGCGCGGTCTCGTCGGAGGGCTTCGGGAGAATCAAGTATCACACGACGATCCGGCGCCTGCTCGATACCGATCCCTCGGTGCGGGCATACCTGGAAGGCGAGACGGACGAGCTGCCGGAGTTCTACCGGAACAGGATCAGGACGGAGCTCGGGCCGATGTACCAGCATCTGCCGCCCGGTGCGCTGGAGCACGACCAGAACGCGTACATGAACACCGTACGTGAGGAGCCCGAGCTCGTCGCGGTGCCCATCAGGAGCCGCCGGGTCGGCTGAAGCTCAGTGGTCGACCAGGCGGGTCCGCGTGTTGATCCACGAGCCGACCCGCTTCACACCTCCCCGAAACTCGAAGTGCTCCTCCGCCATGAGCCGCTCCCCCTGGGGAGTGGCCGGCGCGGTCAGGTGCCAGAGCAGCAGCTGCTGGCCGATGGCCGATGCCGGCATCCAGATCCCCGGCTGGACGCCTGGATAGAGCGACGCATACTCCGGCTTGAGCCGGGCCTCGCGGATGGTCCCGTGCACTCGGTCCCTCCCATGTGATCGGGGTGTGAAGCGGACGGGAAAGCTTATCGTCGCAGGGGCGGTCCGGCCAGTGGTCGGGCGGGTTGCGCGGTCTTCCTTGGGTCCGACGCACCGGCTAGTTTATCTGTCCCTCCGGCGCCGTAGCCAAGTGGTAAGGCAGAGGTCTGCAAAACCTCCACCCCCAGTTCGAATCTGGGCGGCGCCTCTGTCGTCGGGCGCGCGGGCCTCCAATTCGGGGGCCCGTACTGCGTTGACGGCCTCACTCCCGCAAGACCTCGCTTCTGACCCGCCGGCAGGCGATGCCCGCTCCCCAGAACGGCTGCCGCGACAATCGTCGTGCCCGCCCGGCATCGAAGGCGATCGCTCCAGCAGCGCTCGCGGTACACCCAACGGGCTCGACGGCCGCGTGACAGACGATCCGGTTGCTTGCACAGGCGGCCCGGAATGTTTGACAGGCGCGCGGCCGCGCGAATCAGAGTTCGGCACAATAGACAGGTGAGACGGGCGGGAGAACGAGCGATGGTGCGGTGGGCGACGCGGACGCGGCACGCCGGACACCGAAGCCGATCCGTCGGCCGGACGACGTGGCCGCGCGAACGGCTCCTTGGGTACGCCGACAGCGATGGCGGCGCACCGGCAAATGACGCGGGTGGCCGGACGGGTCACATGGCGCCGGCGCGAAGAGCCCGTGCGACAGGACAGGAAGATCGACCGCGAGGACAGGAAGCCCGGTCGCCGGCGCACATGACGCGGTGCGAGGGACACGTCACGCGGCGAGGGAACAATCAACGTGTCCCGAAGAACAGGAGGCGCGGGCGACCGCGCAGATCGCCCGGACGCATGTCCAACGTCCTCAGCGCGCCAACCGGGCGTTCGTGTACTCCGCCTCACTCGTCACTTCGCGCACCACGAGTGGCGCGAGCCATTCCGGCACCGTGACCTCCGTGCCGGGCGACGGCAGCTCGATCTCCGCCAGCACGAGGTCGCGATCGGTGAACTGGTCGATCTCCCAGGTCGCGCCATTCTCCCGCACCGGGTAACGGCGCTTCTGGACCCGATGCCCTGCCGTGAGCGGCCAGATGCGGTCGAACACCTCCCGCGTCGTTTCCTCCTCCAGCTCGATACGCCAGAGTCCGGCCCCCGACTTGACCGTCCGATACCACGCCGCCGAGCCGTTGGTTCGTACCTCGCGGAGACGCTCGACCAGACGGGTGCCGGGGAGATACCCCTGCCGGATCTCGTGCGCCGTGGCTCCCTGGACGGCGTCAGGCAGCCCGCGGAGGAGATACTTGCGCTCGATCTCCACGCCTGGCTGGCGCCGGGCGGCGATCGCCCTTCCGAGTTCCATCGCCTCGCGGATGAACGGCTCGGCTGCGCCTTCGAGCCACTCCGTGGATACGCGGCGAAAGGTCGTGAGCCCGCGCTCGCGCAACCGGCCGACGAGGGCCAGCACGCCGGGGCGCGCCACGGCCGGCGCCTTCCGGACGGCCTGGTCGAGCTCTGCGATGAAGACCTGGGTGTCGCGCAGGTCGCCGAGGTCATCCTGGAGGATCTTGAGCCGCTCGATGATGGGAGCCGAAGCGTCCACCTGCGCGACGGTGGGCTCCAGCACGTATCGCAGCCGCTTGGCGGCGATCCTGGCCCGGTGCGCCTCCTCGACGCCGCGAATGGAGCGAACCCGTGCGAGCAGGACACCCAGCGCCGCGGCCGCCTGCTGCACCCGCTTGCCGACAACCGCTGCAGCCCGTCGTGGCGGATGCGAAGGATCGAGGTGGATGGTCGTCCGGTATCTCCGGAGCCGGGGCTCGAGTCTCTCGATGGTGCGATCGAAGCGACGCTCGAGGACTCGCTCCAGCGACGCATCGGCCTTGCGCCGCCGCCGCTCCATCCGGTCCAGCAGCCAGAAGACGCCAGTGCGTTGCCACGGCATCATGTCCACCATCTGCGACCGGGCCCACGCGATGTGTACCTCGAGGTCCCGGCTCTCCCGCGTCGCATCGGTGATCCGGCGCAGCCGGCGCCGGCTGCGCCCGTCCACGCTCCCACGGAGCTGAGGACGATACAACCGCAGTGAGGTCCGCAGTCGGCGCAGTCCGACCCTCAAGTCGTGCAGCGCTTCGGGCTCGTCCGGTCCCCCGAGCCGGTCTCGCGCATTCAACACCGATTCGATCTGGACGAGCGCGATGAGGCGCGCGGCCTCTGCCGCGGGCAGCTCGAGCAGGTCATCAGGCAACGTCATCGTACCTCTCGCGTGGGTCTTCTCCTGAGTCATATCCGCTTGGGACGGCGAGGGGAAGGGTAGCTTACGTGATGCCCGTGCTCCGAGCGCTCAGACACCGCAATTACCGGCTCTTCTTCGGCGGGCAGAGCATCTCGCTCGTCGGCACCTGGATCACCCGGGTGGCCACGGGCTGGCTGGTGTACCGGCTCACCGGTTCGGACCTGCTTCTCGGCATCGTCGGCTTCTGTGGCCAGATCCCGACGCTGTTTCTCGCTCCGGTGGCCGGGGTGTACGTGGACCGGTGGGACCGTCGCAAGGTATTGATCGTCACCCAGGCGCTCTCGCTGCTCCAGTCGCTGGCGCTGGCGATCCTCTCCTTCGCCGGCATCATTACCGTCGCCGAGATCATCGGACTCCAGGCGCTGCAAGGCATCATCAACGCCTTCGACACACCAGCGCGTCAGGCCTTCGTCGTGGCCATGGTCGACGATCGCGCCGACCTGGCCAACGCCATCGCGCTCAACTCGTCGATGGTCAACGCGAGCCGCATCGCGGGACCGGCCATCGGCGGGGTGCTCATCGCGACCGTCGGCGAGGGCTGGTGCTTCATGACGGACGCGATCTCCTATCTCGCGGTGATCGCGTCGCTCGTGGCGATGCGGCTCCCCCATGGCGACCGCCCACCTCCCGGCACCGATCTGCTCGATGAGCTCCGGGCCGGTCTCCGGTACGTGCGGGATTTCATGCCGATCCGGAGCTTGCTTCTGCTCCTGGCGCTGGTGAGCACGATGGGCATGCCGTACGCAGTGCTCATGCCGGCGTTCGCATCCAAGGTGCTCCACGGCGGCCCCCATACCCTTGGATTTCTCATGGGCGCCTCGGGCCTTGGCGCGCTCGTCGGCGCCGTGTATCTCGCCTGGCGGCCGACGATCGTGGGGCTCGGACGGGTCATCGCGCTGTCGGTCACGGTCTTCGGGCTCGCGCTCATCGGGTTCGCGCTGTCCCGCGCGCTCTGGCTCTCGCTCGCAATCCTGCCGCTCGTTGGCGCGGGGTTCATGGTGACGCTTGCCGCCAGCAACACGATTCTTCAGACGATCGTCGAGGAAGAGCTGCGGGGACGGGTCATGGCCTACTACACGATGGCCTTCCTCGGGACCGCGCCGATCGGCAGCCTGCTCGGTGGCGTTCTGGCCGACTACATCGGCGAACCGGCGACGGTCGTCATTGGGGGGATCTTCTGCATCCTGGGAGGTCTCTGGTTTCGCAGCAGGCTGGGCCGATTCCGCGAGCATATTCGGCCTATCTACATGAAACGGGGCATCATCGCGGTCTCCTGAGGACCTGAAAGGGTGCACTTACATTGCGACCATGACCGCATTTCTTGCCTGGGTGTTTGCCTTCGTCACCGGCGGGCCACCACCCTCCTCGATGGATCACGGGGTTTCGCTGATCGTGCTGGTGACCGTCGATCAGCTTCGTCCCGACTACCTCATCCGGTACCGCTCGCAGTTCACCGGAGGACTGCGCGCGCTTCTCGACGCCGGCACGTTGTACGATCATGCCCGGCAGAACCATGCCATCACCGAAACGGCGCCGGGTCATGCGACGCTGCTATCGGGACGCGAGCCGGCCAGCACGGGCATCCTCGACAACGATTACGGCGTCGGCGACCCCGGGGCGACACTGCTTGGGGGTCACCGCGGGGACGGGGCGTCTCCACGACGGTTCCAGGGTACCTCGCTCTTCGACTGGCTCCTGGCGACCGAGCCGGCGACGCGGGTGCTCTCGGTGTCGCGGAAGGACCGGGCCGCAATACTTCCGGTCGGCCGCGCGCGCGCACCGGTGTATTGGTGGGTCGACGGGATGTTCACGACCAGCCGGTATTATGCGGACTCGTTGCCGGCCTGGGTCCGCGCCTTCGACGCGCGCCGGCCGGCCAAGTCTCTGGCGGGTGCTCGCTGGAACCTGCTCCTTCCGCCATCGGCCTATCCCGAACCCGACACCGTGGCATACGAGAACGGCGGGAGGGACGTCAGCTTTCCCCACCGCCTGCCCGGCCGGTGGCGGATCGGGGAGGAGATCGAGGACTATCCGTGGATAGACTCACTCACCCTGGCGTTCGCGCTCGAGGGTTC
>DATBSO010000042.1:0-40236 GCA_036559745.1 Gemmatimonadales bacterium
CGGCGGATGTGGTTTCGTGCGCGCGGGGCAAGTTGAAGGAGCTGGGCTATCAGCAGGCGTCGTACGACGAGATCGAGAATCGGATGAGCGCGCGCAAGATCGACAACACCGTGCATCGCCCAGACCCCCAGTTCCGCCGCAACGTCAACCGGATCGAGATCGAAACAGCCGCCGGCGCGGATGGGAAGACCGCCATGAAGGTCGTGGGACACACCTTCGCCGAGTACTCGACCCAGCGAGGGCCCACGGAGGTAGAAGAGCGCGCGTCCACCGACGTGAACGAGGCCTCCCAGGCGGTGGTACAGGCCTGCGGCCAGGCCTGAGCCGCTGAGCCAGGATCTCACGATGCGTTCCCGTGAACTCGTGCAGCTCGGCGGGCCGTCGCACCCTGCCCCACCCCTGCCATCCACTCTGGCCCGGAAGCCCTCCTGGCTCAAGGTCAAGGCGCCGGGCGGGCCGGGGTATGCCCGCCTCAAGGGCATGATGCGCGAGCTGGGCCTTCACACCGTGTGCGAAGAAGCCCGCTGTCCCAACATCGGGGAATGCTGGGAGCATAAGGCCGCCACGTTCATGATTCTGGGGCACGTGTGTACCCGCAACTGCGCCTACTGCGCCGTCGCCCATGGCACGCCCAGCGCCTTCGATCCGCTCGAACCAGCCCGCCTCGCCGACGCCGTAGAGCGAATGGGTCTCGAGCACGTCGTGATCACCTCGGTGGACCGTGACGACCTCCCTAACGGCGGCGCGGAGGCCTTCGCGGCATGCGTCACGGAGATCCGACGTCGCCTGCCGGAGACATCGGTCGAGGTCCTGATCCCCGACTTCAAGGGGTCGGAGCGGGCGCTTGGGATCGTCATGGAGTCACGCCCGGCCATCCTCAATCACAATCTCGAAACAGCGGAACGGCTGTACCGCCTCGCACGTCCCGGCGGCCGGTATGACCGCGCCCTCGAGCTGCTCGCCACCGCGCGGCGCATGGATCCGGAAGCGCTCACCAAGTCGGGAATCATCCTCGGCATGGGTGAGGAGTGGGACGAGATCCTCACCTGCCTCCGCGATCTGCGGCGGAGCGACGTGAACATCGTGACGCTGGGGCAATACCTGCGGCCCTCGGAGCGACACCTGCCGGTGGCCCGGTACTACACGCCCGACGAGTTCCTCGAGCTCCAGGAAATCGGGTTGGACCTGGGCTTCACCCACGTGCAGTCGAGTCCTCTGACCCGCTCGTCGTATCACGCCTGGGAACAGGCGACTGCCGCGGGCGCGGGGGCACGCTGATGGCGGAAACGACGACGGCGCAGGCACGCCCGCGCAAGCGAGGGGTGGACCCGGCCAAGGCGGACGAATATCGCCTCTGGCTGCGCCAGATGATGCTGATCCGCCGGTTCGAGGAAAAGGCGGGCGAGGCCTACAGCCTCGGGAAGATCGGCGGCTTCTGCCACCTCTACATCGGGCAGGAGGCCGTGGCGGTCGGCAGTCTCGCCGCCCTCCAGCCGGACGACTACATCACCTGCTCCTATCGCGAGCACGGCCACGCCCTGGCGCGCGGTATCTCCCCCCGGGCGGCCATGGCGGAGCTCTTCGGCAAGGCCGAGGGCTGCTCCGGCGGCAAGGGTGGGTCGATGCACCTCTTCGACGCCTCGCTGGGCTTTCTCGGCGGCCACGGCATCGTCGGCGGCCATATCCCGCTCAGCACCGGGATGGCCTTCGCGGTGAAGTACCGGAACACGAGCCAGGTAGCGGTCTGCTACTTCGGCGAGGCCGCGGTCAACAACGGCGCATTCCACGAAGCGCTCAACATGGCGGCGCTCTGGAAGCTGCCGTGCGTGTACATCTGCGAGAACAACCGCTACGGCATGGGCACCGCGCTCGAGCGCGCCAGCGCCATCTACGACATCTCCGAGCGGGCCTGCTCCTACGACATGGCGAACGAAGTGGTGGACGGACAGGACGTCCTCGTCATGCACGCGGCGATGGAGCGCGCGGTGCAGCGAGCCCGCGGCGACAAGCGCCCCACGCTGCTCGACGTGCGCACCTACCGGTTCATGGGCCACTCGATGTCCGATCCCATCCACGGGCACTACCGCACCCGGGAGGAAGTCGAGGACCAGCGAAAGCGGGATCCGATCGTGGTCTGGTCACAGCGGCTCATCGCCGAGGAAATGATGGACCAGGCGGCGGTGCGCGCGATGGATCAGGAGGTCGTCGCCGAAGTGGAGGACGCCTATCAGTTCGCCGAACAGGCCGCCGATCCTCCGCTCGAGGCGGCCTACACCGACGTCTACGCCCGCGAGGGAGAAAGGAGAACGGAGAAATGAGAATCAAACCCCCTTCTCCCTTCTCCCTTCTCCCTTCTTCATTCTCTACGGGGTCCTGGTGAGCACCCTGACCTACCGGGACGCCCTCAACCAGGCGCTCCGGGAAGAGATGCAGCGCGATCCCGACGTCTTCCTCATGGGGGAGGAGGTCGCGGTGTACCAGGGCGCGTACAAGGTGAGCCGCGGGCTGCTGGACGAGTTCGGTCCAATGCGGGTCGTGGACACGCCGATCACCGAACTGGGCTTCGCCGGCGTCGGGGTGGGGGCGGCGATGGTGGGATTGCGACCGGTGATCGAGTTCATGACCTGGAACTTCGCGCTGCTCGCCATCGACCAACTGGTCAACTCCGCGGCCAAGATGCGGTACATGTCGAACGGTCAGGTCGGCGTTCCCGCGGTATTCCGGGGGCCGGGTGGATCGGCCCTTCAGCTCGGCGCCCAGCATTCCCAGGCGTTCGAGAGCTTTTACGCCCACATTCCGGGGCTCAAGGTGGTCATGCCGGCCACGCCGGCCGACGCCAAGGGCCTGCTCAAGAGCGCCATTCGGGACGACAACCCCGTGGTGTTCATCGAGGGCGAGATGCTCTACAACACCAAGGGCGAGGTCCCCGAGGGCGAGCACATCGTTCCCCTCGGTCGGGCGGACGTGAAGCGGGAGGGTCGTGACGTCACGATCATCTGCCACTCGAAAACGGTGAGTTTCGCGCTCAAGGCCGCCGAACAGCTCGCCGAGGAGCAGGTCGACGCGGAGGTGCTCGACCTGCGCACCATACGGCCGCTCGACGAGGAAGCCGTGATCGCGTCCGTGGCCAAGACGCACCGTTGCGTCGTCGCCGAGGAGGGATGGCCGTTCGCGGGCGTGGGTGCCCAGGTGGTGGACACCATTCAGCGCGAGGCGTTCGACGAGCTCGACGCCCCGATCATCCGCGTGACCGGCGCCGACGTCCCCATGCCGTACAACAAACACCTCGAGCGGGCGGTCAAAGTCGATCCCTCGAAGATCGTGGCGGGGGTCAACGAGGTGTTGTACAGGTGACTGAGGAACTCTACGGATGGCAACGAAGGTCGTGATGGAAGCCCTCTCCCCCACCATGGAGGAGGGGCGCCTCGTCGAATGGAAGAAGGGTGAGGGTGAATCCGTCGCCGTGGGCGACGTCCTCGCCGAAGTCGAGACGGACAAAGCCGTCATGGAGCTGGTCGCGCGCGCGGGCGGCACTCTGCTCAAGCAGGTGGTCCCGGCCGGCACGACGGTGCCCGTTTCGCAACTCGTCGCGCTGATCGGCGAGCCGGGCGAGCAGGTTCCGGCGGACGGCAACGGACGGGACGGCGGCGCGAAGGCCAAGAAGGCGCCGGTGGAAGAGACAAAGCCTGCCGCCCAACCCACGAGCCCCGCACCCGCACCGGCGACCGTACCCACCACACCGGTCTCCACGGAACGGGTGAAGGCCTCCCCCCTCGCCCGGCGCATCGCCACCGAGCGCGGGATCGACCTCGGCGCCCTGCACGGCTCGGGACCCGAGGGGCGCGTGGTGCTGCGGGACCTCGAAGGGGCCGGGGCGGTCGCCACGACGCCGGCCGGTGCACCGCGGCCCGTGATCCGCGGCGGAGGCGGCCCCGCCTACACCGACACCCCGCTCACCCAGATCCGGAAAACGATCGCCAAGCGCCTCGCCCAGTCGCTCGGCCCGATCCCCACGTTCTACCTCACGACCGAGGTGGACATGGAGCGGATCTGGGATGCCCGCGAGGCGCTCAAGGGGCTGGGCGACGGTCCCAAGGTGTCGTTCAACGACATCATCATCAAATGCGTCGCATCGGCGCTCCGTCAGCACCCGTCGTGCAATGCGTGGTGGCAGGACGACCACATCCGCTATTGGAACGAAGTCCACGTGAGCATGGCAGTGGCGGTGGAGGAGGGACTGATCACGCCGGTGATCCGTCACGCCGATCAGAAGACACTTCGCGAGATCGCCGGCGAGTCGCACGACCTCGCGGCTCGCGCTCGCGAGCGGCGGCTCAAGCCCGAGGAGTACACCGGAGGGACGTTTTCGGTCTCCAACCTCGGCATGCTCGGTATCGACGACTTCACCGCCATCATCAACCCGCCGGAGGCGGGCATCCTGGCGGTCGGCCGGATCGTGCAGGTGCCGGTCGCGCGGGACGGCCAGGTCGTCGTCCGGCGGCGGATGCGGGTCACGATGTCGTGCGACCATCGGGTGATCGACGGCGCCACGGGCGCCCGTTTTCTCCAGACGCTCACGGCGATGCTGGAGAATCCTCTGGCGATGGTGTATTGACGAGAAGGGAGAAGGGGGAAGGGAGAAGGGCCGCTTCTCCCCGCTACCCTTTCTCCCTTCTCCCTTCTCCTTTCTCTTCTTCTCGAGGTTCTTCTGTGGCCACCTCGTACGACGTGATCATCCTGGGCGGCGGACCAGCCGGCTACGTCTGCGCCATCCGCGCTGCCCAGCTCGGGCTTTCGACCGCAGTGGTCGAGAAGGACAAGCTGGGCGGGGTGTGCGTCAACATCGGTTGCATTCCTACCAAGGCGCTGCTGCACAGCGCCTATGTCGCCAATCTCGTCGCCCATGACGCCAAGGACCTGGGCGTCGGCGTGAGCGGCGTGACGACCGATTACGCCGTCGCGATGCGGCGGTCGCGCAAGGTGTCCGATCAGAACATGAGGGGTGTCGAGTTCCTGATGAAGAAGCACAAGGTGACCGTGATCAGGGGCACCGGCACGCTCGGGAAGAACCGCACCGTTCGCGTGGGGAACGACGAGTATCAGGCGAAGAAGGCCGTGGTGATCGCCACCGGGTCGCGGGTCAAGGGAATTCCCCAGATCGGACTCGAGATCAACAAGACCACCGTCATCAGCTCGGACGAGGCGCTCTTCCTCGAGCAGGTGCCCAAGACGATGGCCGTGATTGGCGCCGGTGCCGTGGGCTGCGAATTCACCGACATCTTCAACGCCTTCGGCAGCAAGGTGACGCTCATCGAGGCGTTGCCGCGCATCCTCCCGATCGAGGACGCCGAATCGTCGGACGCGCTCGCCAAGACCTACAAGAAGCGCGGGATCACCGTGATCGCCGGGGCCAAGGTCACCAAGGCCACGGTCGGCAAAGACAAGGTGGCGCTCACCGTCGAGGCCGGGGGAAAGAGCGAAACCATCGAAGTGGAAAAAGTGCTCATGGCCGCGGGCCGCGCGGTCAATACCGAGGGCATGGGCTTCCAGGAGGCCGGAGTCAAGCTCAACGATCGCGGCTTCGTGCAGGTCGATCCGGTGACGCTGCAGACCACTGCTCCCGGTATTTACTGCATCGGCGACGTGGCCGGACCGCCGATGCTCGCGCACAAGGGCAGCCGGGAAGGCGTCAATGTCGCCGAGCTGATCGCCGGGCAGCATCCGCACCCGTTGCGCTACGATAACGTCCCGAGCGTCACCTACTGCCATCCCGAGGTGGCCAGCATCGGTCTCACCGAAGATCAGGTCAAGGAGAAGAAGGTCGAGTACCAGGTGGGGCGGTTTCCCTTCAGCGCCAACGGACGGGCCCGCAGCACCGGTGAGACGGATGGCTTCGTCAAGATCATCCGGGAGAAGAAGTATGGCGAGATTCTGGGCGCGCACATCGTGGGCAGCCACGCCTCGGAGCTGATCCACGAGCTGGCGGTGGCGCGCGAGAATGAGTACACGGTCGAGGAGGTGGACCTCGCCATTCACGCCCATCCGACCCTTTCGGAGGCGATCGCGGAAGCGGCGCTCGACTCGATGGGCCGGGTGCTGCACATCTGACGATGGACCCGCTCGGTCTGGCGGCCGGTGCGGTCGGCTCCGCGGTGGCCCTCGGCCTCGGGGTGGTGGCCGCGACGACTCTTGCGGTCGATGCCATGCGCCCGGCCGGCGGGGGCGCACCCGATCTCGACGCGCCGTTCTATCTCCTCCTGGGCGGGACACTCGCCGGCATCGCGCTCGCGGGGCTCGTGGCGTGGCATCTGCTCTCGCCCATCGAATCCGCGTACCGCCGGGGCGGCCTCGCCCTCGTGAGCGCGTTCGCCACGGTCATCGCCATGCTCGTATGCATCCCGATCAACCAGACGTTCGGCCGCGCAGGACTCGGTGGACTCATCGCGGTGTCGCTGGCGGTCTCGCTGTTGCTCGCGAGGCGGGCGCGCGCGGCGGGGGCGTCCTCATGACGGCGCCTCTCACGCTGCTGGATCTCGGACGCCGGTCTTATCTCGAGGTCCTGGACCTGCAGCGCGAGCTGTGCCGGCAGAAGATGAGCGGGGAGGTCGAGGAGGACCTCCTGATCCTGGTCGAGCACGAGCCGGTGATCACCCTCGGTCGAGGCCTTCGGCCTGCGAGCCTGCCAATCCCGCCCGCGGCGCTCAAGCGCCGTGGGGTGCCGGTCGTGGAGGTCGAGCGCGGGGGGGATGTCACCTACCATGGCCCCGGCCAACTCGTGGGATATCCCGTTCTCGATCTTCGACGCCACCGCGAGGACCTCCACTGGTACCTGCGGCAGCTGGAGGCGACGCTTATCGGCGCGCTCGGACGTCTCGGCGTGACTGCCGAGCGGAACCCGGGCCTCACCGGCGTCTGGACCGCAGGACGCAAGATCGCGAGCCTCGGGATCCACGTGAAGCAGTGGGTGACGTTCCACGGCTTCGCGCTCAACGTGACCACCGATCTGAGCTATTTCGACCTCATCGTGCCGTGCGGGATCCAGGGGGTCGTGATGACGAGCGTCGCCCGGGAGCTGGGCAGGTCGGATGAACCGGCGCTCTGGGATGAGAGCCGCGCCGCGGTGGTGGACGCATTCACGTCGACATTCGGGTACAACCCTTCCCCTCCTCTATCACCACCGAGGCACAGAGCGCACGGAGCATCGTGACGTGGTCGTCGGTTGATCGAACGCTTCGACGCCCGCGCGACCGAGGCCGATCGCCTTCCCCCAGGCCAGATCGTCACCCGGAAATGGCCGGTGCTGCACTACGGCACCGTGCCGATCGTCGACCTCACCACCTGGCGCTTCAGCCTGACGGGGCTCGTCGACCGGCCGCTCACGATCACCTGGGATGAGCTCATCGCATTACCCCGCCGGGAAACGCTCTGCGACATGCACTGCGTCACCCGGTGGAGCCGGTACGACAATGTGTTCGAAGGCGTGCCGGTCCAGACCCTGCTTCAACACGCCGGAGTCCATCCCGACGCGCGCTATGCGCTGGTGCACGCCGAGCAGGAGTACACGACCAACCTTCCCCTCGCCGATCTCGACCGTCCGGAAAACCTCCTCGCGCTGCGACACAACGGCGAGCTGCTGACACCCGAGCATGGCGGCCCGGTCCGTCTTCTCGTACCCCATCTCTATCTCTGGAAGAGCGCGAAGTGGGTCACCGGAATCGAGCTGCTCGCCGAGGATGACCCGGGATTCTGGGAGCAGAACGGGTACCACATGCGGGGCGACCCGTGGCAGGAGGAGCGTTACGGCAGGCCGGACCCGGCGCGAATGAGGCGGGGTCCTCGGTAGGATCTCCCGCTCTTGTTTTTGGGGTCCAATCCGGTTTTCCTGTCTAGCATGGCTGAATCACCCCGACATCCGACGCCAGAGGCGCAGGCCGATCAGCGTATCACCGAGATCCTCCGAGCGGCGGACAGCTGGTCCCGGGAAGCTCCCAGCGCCTTGATGCCCGCCATCCGGGCCGTGTGCATCCGGTTAGCCGAAATGGTGGCTGACCAGCGTCATTATCTCGCCCCGTTGCCCGAGCCACAGGAAAGCGAGCGGCGCTCGGTGCTGAGCATGGTGGCCGACCGGCTCCGCTCCCCCCGGGTCACGGGAGGCCTGGAACCGCATCTCAAGGCTCTCGAGGAGCTCGAGCTGCGCTCCACTGGCTCGTGGGCCGTGGTGGATTCGGCCCAGAACGAGTGGATCACCACGGCGATCAGGTATCTGGAGGGGTGCTCGTCCAAGCTGCCGGCGGGCGAGCGGCCGGATCCCTACTGGGCTGACGATGTCGTAGCCGGCATCATTGCCTCGGCTCGGGCCCTGATCGGGGTGGACGAGCTCCACGCGCGAACCGAGGCCCGATACTCCGGGCCGGTCAAGCGGGTGAGCCCTGAGGAGGAGGAGGGGTAGCCGGAGCCGCTTCACCGCCCTTTTCGGCGAACAGCTCGAAGAACCGCCCGAAGATCTCGATCCCGCTCCACAGCTGAGCGAGATCGAGTTTTTCATTGGGGGAGTGGAGTCCGTCATCGGGAAGGCCGATCCCCGTGAGGAGGACGGGAGCGCCGGCCAGTCCGAGCTCGGGGACGATGGGAATCGATCCGCCGGAACGGATCCTCACCGCAACTTCTCCGGTGACCGCGAGAAAGGCCTCGTCCAGGATCTTGAACGCCGGATGGTCGACGTCGATGCGCACCGGATCACCGCCGTGCAGCAGGGTGACCTCGACGTCCGCCCACTTAGGGGCCAGACGATTCACCGCCCGCTCGAGCTGCCGGCCCACCTTGGCGTATTCCTGACCCGGAACCAGGCGGAGACTCACCTTTGCCATCGCCTGCGCGGGGATGACGGTTTTGGCGCCCTCGCCGACGAAGCCGCCGCGGATGCCGTGGATCTCGAACGTGGGCAGCGCCCATACCCGCTCGAAGACCGAATATTTGCGAAGTCCAGTGAGTGCCTGCCCCGTCACCTCCTCGCGCAGAAACTCCGCCTTGTCGAACGGCAGCCGTTTCCAGGTCTTGAGCTCCTGCTTCGTCGGCGGCTCGACGGCCTTGTAGAGCTTGGGAATCCGGATTTCGCCGTCTGCCCCCTTGAGCTCGCTGAGAATACGGACGAGGGTCTCTAACGCGTTCGGCGCGACGCCGCCGTACGATCCGGAGTGCAGGTCCCGCTGGAGCGTCCGCACGGAAATCTCGGCGTAGCAGAGCCCGCGGAGCGCCGTGTAAACGGCCGGGATGCCGGGCGCATGGTACGAGGAGTCGCAGACCAGCACGGCGTCCGCCCGGGTACGTTCCGGCTCGGAGCGCAGCAACTCGAACACGACACGGCCGCCGCACTCCTCCTCCCCCTCGAAGATGAAGTGCACGTTGAGTGGAGGCCGGCCCGACCGATCGAGCGTCGCTTCATAGGCCTTGAGCAGGCAGAAGAGCTGCCCCTTATCGTCGGCTGCTCCGCGGGCGTACAGCTTGTCGTCGCGCACGGTGGGCTCGAACGGGGGGCTCAGCCATTCGTCGAGCGGATCGGGGGGCTGGACATCGTAGTGGCCGTAAATGAGCAGCGTTGGCCGGCCGGGCACCTTCGGACTCTCGGCCCAGACGACGGGATGGCCCCTTCCCTCGATGACCTGCGCCGTGGGGCAACCAAGCCGGGTCAATTCAACCCGGAGCCATTCCGCAGCGCGACGACAGTCTTCGGCATGAGCGGGGAGAGCACTCACACTGGGGATGCGGAGGAACTCGTTCAACTGTTGGAGCAGGCGCTCCTGCTCTCGCTGGACAAAGGTGGAATCCATGGCCCCAAAGCTACACCGGACTCGTCACACCGCGAGAGCCCGGTGATTTACCTCACCGACCGATCGTTTGGCCGGGTATACACTCAACCCGGCGTTACCCCCCGACCAATCCAGAGGAGGAAGCATGTTGGAACTGAAGAAGAATGCGGCAATCGGCATGGTACTGGGAGCGTTGCTCGTTGGCGGGACGACCGTCCAGGCGTCCGCCCAGGCCACCCAGGACACCAGCAAGGCGACTTCGCAGGACACGTCAGCCTATTCCGCCCCGTCTCGCTCGGATACGAGCGCCCCGGCCGGCGCGATCGATACGACCGCGATCGATACGACGGTGAAGTCCGACAGCAGCAAGATGGGTCATGATTCGGTGTGGACCGATACCAGCAAGGCGGGCAAGAAGGCCTGGAAGAAGAATTCGGAGTCCGATTCTACCACGGCCAAGTAACACGACATCTTGTGGCCGGCCCGACGTGGCCGGCCCCCGCAGTTCCAGAGCTCCTGCCGGTCTCCGGCAGGAGCTTACTGTTTGATGGAGTCCCCTACGGCGTGCGACAGCCGGGCAAAGGCGGTATCACCCACGGCGCCCTGCATCAGCGTATCGAGAGCAGCGACGCTGCCTTTGATGTCCCGGCCGTGTCCGTCGTACCACCGCTCGAACAGATCCAATCGGGTTCGGTAGATGCGCGCTGCGATGATACGGGCGTTATTGACCGGCCGTTCCGGGAGCTTCCCGATTCGAAGCGTGCGGAGCCGCTCAGCCACCGGGCCTTGCAGCTCGGTTCGGGCCCACGCCGCAGCCTCCGTTCTTCCAGCCTCGAGGATGGTGGAGTCGGGATGCTGATCGTAGAGCCCCTGAAGCCGCGTGGCCAGCGACGTATAGAACTCCCCGAGCACGATCTCATCATGCCAGCGATCGGCGGCCTGGCGGGCCTTGGCCGAGTCGCCGCGGGAGGTGAAGAACGACTCTGCCGAGCGATAGCCGACGAACTGGGCAAAACTCTCGTTGAAGGGGGTGGCGCTGCGCACGTAGAGCGTATTGTGAGCAATCTCGTGGAAGACCGTCGCGGCAAGCTCGACCGAATCACCACTGAGAGCGGTGTTGAGTAACGGGTCGTTGAACCACCCCAGCGTGGAGAACGCGCCGGAGGGCCGGAGATAGGTATCGTAGTTGAGTGCGGTAAAGTGGGACGCCTCACGTTCGGCGGCCTTGGGATCGAAGAACCCCTTGTACGGAATCCGCCCGACGATCGGATACTTCCAGGTGTGCGCGCAGAGGCAGTCCCGCGGCGACGCCTGCAGCACGAGAAGCAGCGTGTCGCGGCCGACGTCGGCGTAGGTGGTGTACGTCTCCTTGGCGACGAGACCGAGCCGGGCAGCGTAATCGCGGCTGTCCAGCACCAGCTGCAGGGAGCCTCGCAGATCGGGGTGCGTCTTGGGATCGGCGACGAGATCCGCGATCGGCCGCCGTGCCTGGAGAATGTGCGTCTCCTCGATTCCCGCTCTCGTCAGATAGCGGACGTCGTCACTCGCCAGGTACGCGGTCCCGTAGCCGGCGAACAAGGCCGCGACCACCACCAGGAAGACCATCCGCTTCACCGAATCCGCGCGAGCACGGCACGGGGTTTCACCGACGCCGGGAGCGCGCTGGTCCCATTGGCGGCCGTGAGCAAGACCGTCACTTCTCCCGCCGATGGATCCTGAACGATGTCGAGATGACGCCCGGACCCCGCCAACAGGGTGCCACTGTGATCGTAACCGCCAGATCCCATGACATCCGGAGTAAGAGGATACGGCTTGTCGAACACGCCCTCATCGAAGCCGGCCTGGTACACAGCGCGGAAAGGAATGCTCGTGTACGTAAGCCGGTCGCTCCCCGGGGTGAACCCGGGCAGGTCGTCGAGATAATTGGCCAGCTGCCATTGGCTCACGAGCGTGGAGAAATCGTCGTTCGTCACGGCTTCCACGTTCGCCACACCGGTCCGGTTGGTCTGCACGATCGCCTTGGTGAACTCGGGAGCGGTTGGTTGAGTCGCGGAAAAATGGTCGGCCAGCCACCGCACGAAGAGCCAGTTGGCGCCGCGCTCCGCCAGTGTGCCGGTGGAATTGCCCGGCTCGATGAGAAAGTTGGATTCGGTGTCGTTCAGGTACGAGTAGGCGTTGTCCAGGTCACCGGAGAGAAACTGAAGCTCGCATGTGCCGAAGCTCGCACACTCGGTATCGGGAACGAGCCGTCCGCCGAGCTCTTCCGCGAAGTGAGACAGTCCCTCGTTGAGCCAGGTCACCTCGGCCGTCCCTTGCCGCATCACGACGTGCTGATTGAAGCTGATCATGTGCTGGAATTCATGGATGAACACCGGCGGCAGGAAGCTCGTCGCGAAGTTCTTGCTGATGTCGCACCCGCTGTTGCCCGGATCGGGCACGAGGCCATAGAAGACCTCGCCGTCGTTGGAGTGCTCCTGGGACGGCAGCAGATCGAGCCCGAAGAAGTAGCCGAGAATCACGCTGCCGGTGGAGTTGCAGTCGGGCGTGAGGGCATTCACGCGCTGGGTGAGGAGCACGATCACGACGCCGTTGTTGTCCAGGTCGGATTCGCGGCCGAACGCCGTCGTATCGATGGGATACAAATGGCTGTCGAAGAGCTCACCGACCTTGTCGAGGTCGGCCTGGTCGTAACCCCCGGATGGAGCCGCATCATCGAGATAGATCGCCACGCGCTGCCCCACCAGCATGGCGGTCGCGGTGCTTTGGACGAACGTATTGCAATCGGTGGTCTCGCAGACCTCGAAGGTCCGCTTGTCCCCTACGAGCGGTGGGGCGGCGGCCACGGCGGGCGCGGCATGGCGATCGAACTGGGCGGCTCCCTTTTGTTCCGACAGCGCCCGCTCCCGCGCTCGCAGTCGGGCGTGGAACGCTGACGCGACGGTGGGCCCCTGCCTCCGTCCGACCTTCGCCCGGGAGGCCGACGCCACGCCGGCGGATGCAGGGGTGCTGCCCTGAAGCCGGTAGTCCGCGGAGATGCCCGCAGTGCTCTCCTCTCCCTCCGTGGTCAGGGCTGCGAAGATGTACTCGGCCCCGCCGCTTGCTGCCGCAGGCAGCCGGATGCAGGCCGTCTGCGCGACATCGACGATTGTGTGGGTTCCCGGAGACAGGCTCGTGGGAGACACCTGGGAGCAGTCAGTGGTCGGCGGAGGATTGGGCTCGTTGCTGCTGCCGCAACCGGCAAGGAGCACGGCGCAGCCCAGGAGCAGTGTATTCAGTGGATAACGGGTCACGATGGGGGGGCTCCGTGGGTGCGAATTCGGAAGGCGCAAGTATCAGCAAGATAAGAAGCCACAAGGGCTTTTGACAATCTCGGCAGCGGCCGGTACCTTCACTCCGTGTCAGACGCCAATTGGCTGTCCGCGGTGCGCTTCGGGGCCGATGGACTGGTCCCGGTGGTGGCGCAGGAGAGTCGCTCCGGGGATGTCCTGATGGTGGCGTACGCCAATCGGGAAGCCTTGGAGCGCACCGCCGCCACCGGCCAGGCCCATTACTATAGCAGGTCTCGGGCCTCCCTTTGGCGGAAGGGTGAATCGTCGGGTCATGTCCAGTCGGTCCGGGAGATCCGGCTCGATTGCGACGGCGATTCGGTGCTGTACCGGGTGGATCAGACAGGCCCCGCGTGCCATACCGGCACACCAACCTGTTTCGCCCGTGCAGCGGGTTGGGACGGGGCCCTGGCCGAGGGCCCTGATCCGGGTGGTCATCTCCTCAGCCGGCTCGCCGCTACCGTGGCGGACCGGGCTCATCTACGGCCCGCAGGCTCCTATACGGTTCAGCTGCTGGAGGCTGGGGTGCCCTCGATTTCGCGGAAGGTGGGCGAAGAGGGCGTGGAAGTCGTCGTGGCGGCGAATACGGAGGATGACGAGCGTCTCGCGTCCGAGGCGGCCGATCTCCTCTATCATCTTCTGGTGCTGCTGCACGCTCGCGGGGTCCCGCTGGACGCCGTGTGGCGGCAGCTGGAAGGGAGAGAGAGAGGAGAAGCGTGAATGGGAGCCCCTTCTCCCTAATCCCCTTCTCCCTTCTCCGATTCAATGTCCTTCGTCCATCTCCATACCCACAGCGAATACTCGTTGCTGGACGGGGCCAACCGGATTCCCGAGCTGGTCGCGCACGTCAAGCGGCTCGGGATGGACAGCCTCGCCGTGACCGACCATGGCAACATGCATGCGGCCTGGTCTTTCTACGAGGAGGCGCGTGCTCAGGGTATCCGGCCCATTCTGGGATTCGAGGCCTACCTGGCGTTCGGGCCCCGGCAGGCACGGGAGAAGCCGTCTTGGGCGCCGGCGGCGTACAGCCACCTCGTTCTCCTTGCCGCCAATCGCACCGGGTATAAGAACCTCGTCCGGCTCACATCCATCGGCTACACCGAGGGGTTCTATCGCCGTCCCCGGATCGACAAGGAGACCCTCCAGGCGCACGCCGACGGCCTGGTTTGCCTCGCAGCCTGCCTGTCGGGAGAGATCGCGCTCCATCTCCGGCAGGGAAAGTATGACGAGGCGCGCCGGAGCGCGGAGTGGTTCGCGACCGTCTTCGGGCCGGACAAGTTCTGGCTCGAAGTGCAGCAGCACGGCATTCCCGAGGAGCGCATCGTTACAGAGGGCATGTTCCGGTTGGGGCGTGACCTCGGCATCGGCGTAGTCGCCACCAACGACGCGCACTACCTCCGGCGCGAAGACGCCGAGTCGCACGACGTGCTCCTCGCCATCGGGACCGGCGCCGATCTCGACGATCCCCGGCGGTTCCGGTTCACCGGTGAGGAATCGTACGTCAAGTCCGAAAAGGAGATGAAGGCGCTTTTTCCGGACCATCCCGAGATCCTCGCGAACACGCAGGTGGTCGCGAACCGGTGCGAGTTCGATTTCGAGAAGCGCTATTTCCTGCCCGGCTTCCCCCGCCCTGCCGAGTACGCGAGCGACGAGTCGCTGCTGGAGCACCTCGCACGCGAAGGCGCCGCGCGCCGCTACGGAACGCCGCTGCCGGCCGCCGTGGCCGACCGTCTGGCGTTCGAGCTCGGTGTCATCAGTACCGCCGGATATGCCGGATACTTCCTGATCGTCCAGGACTTCATCGCCGCCGCCCGTGCGCGGGGAATCCCGGTCGGCCCGGGTCGCGGATCGGCCGCCGGGTCCATCGTCGCCTACGCGCTGGGCATCACCAATGTCTGCCCGCTCAAGTTCGATCTCCTCTTCGAGCGCTTCCTCAATCCCGAGCGCGTGTCGATGCCCGACATCGACGTGGACTTCTGCTTCGAGCGCCGCGGCGAGGTGATCGACTATGTCCGCGAGCGCTATGGACGGGCGAGCGTGGGCCAGATCGTCACCTTCGGAACGATGAAGGCCCGGGCGGCGGTGAAGGACGTGGCGCGAGTCCTCCGCATTCCGCCGGGCGAGGCCGACCGGATCACCAAGCTCATCCCCTCGGGGCCGGCCTACAGCCTGACCATCGAGGAGGCGGTGAAGCGGGTGGACGAGATGAAGGATCTCGTTCGGGGCAACCCCTCGTACCAGCGGCTGATTCAGCTCAGCTCTCGCATCGAGGGCATCTCCCGCCACATGTCGGTGCACGCGGCCGGTGTGGTGATCGCGCCGGGTCCGCTCTCGGAATACGTCCCGGTATGCACCGCACCCACCAAGGGGGCTGGCGCAGCCGCGGACGGCGAAGACGCGATCATCACCCAGTACGAGATGGGCGCGCTCGAGAAGGTCGGCATGCTCAAGATGGACCTGCTCGGCCTCAAGACGCTCACCGTGATCCACGACGCGTGCGGGGCCATCGCGGACCGCACCGGCGTCATGCTCGACATGGACACGCTCGAGTTCGACGACCCCGCGGTGTACCAGCTTCTGCGTGATGGGCGCACGGCGGGCGTCTTCCAGTTCGAGTCTCCACTCGCGACCGACACGCTCCGGGCCATGCGGTGCGACCGCTTCGACGATCTGGTCGCCACCAACGCCCTGCTCCGCCCCGGTCCCCTGGACGCGGGGATGCACACCGTCTTCATCCGCCGGAAGCTGGGCCAGGAGAAGGTGTCCTACGCCCATCCCCTCCTCCGCGAGGTCCTCGAGCCCACCTACGGCGTCATCACCTATCAAGAGCAGGTGATGCGGATCGCGAACGTGCTCGCCGGGTTCACCCTGGCGGAAGCGGACGTGCTCCGGAAGGCGGTGGGCAAGAAGGACCAGGAGCTGGCAAACCAGGAGGTGGCCAAGTTCGTCGAGCGCGCCATCGCCCTGGGACACCCTCGTGGCGTGATCGAGGAGCTCGGCCGGCAGATCGTCACCTTCGGCCGGTACGGCTTCAACAAGTCGCACTCGGTGGCCTATTCGGTCCTCAGCTATCAGACGGCGTGGCTCAAGGCGCACTATCCCGCCGAATTCATGGCCGCGCTGCTCTCCTCGGAAATCGGCAATACCGACAAGGTGGTGCAGTACATCAACGAAGCCCGCGAGCTCGGTCTCGAGATTCTGCCGCCGGACGTGAACGAGTCGGGATTCAAGTTCACCGTGATCGGCGACCGGAGAATCCGCTTCGGGCTGGGCGCGGTCCGCAATGTGGGCGAGGGGGCCATCGAATCCATCATCGCCGGCCGCGCAGCGGATCCGTACCGGACGCTCGGCGATCTGGTCGAGCGGATCGACCTCCGCCTCTGCAACAAGCGGGTGCTCGAGTCCCTGGTGGCGGCGGGTGCCTGCGACTCGCTCGGTGGACACCGCAAGCAGCTCATCGAGGCGTTGGAGTCGGCATTGGGCGAGGCCCAGCTCCTCCAGCAAGAGAAAGAGGCGGGCCAGGCGTCGCTCTTCGGGGAGTCCACCGCCGCCCGCCCGCGACACGCCGAGCTGCCCGACGTGCCCGCCTGGAGCGAGGCGGAGCGGCTGGCGCGGGAGAAGGAGGTGCTCGGGTTCTTCATCTCGGGTCACCCGCTCGAGCGCTTCCGGGAGGAGGTAGAGCTCTTCGCCACCCGCACGACCGCCACGCTGGGCGAGTGGAGCGAGCACCCCGTGACCGTGGGGGCGATCGTCACGATGGTGAAGCGGCAGATCTCGAAGAAGACCGGCAAGGAGTACGCGCGCCTCGTGCTGGAAGACTTCCACGGCACGGCCGAGGCGATCGTGTTTCCCGACGCGTGGGCCAAGCTCAACGGGACGATCCTGCCGGACACCTCGCTCCTGCTCACCGGCGGCTACAGCGACCGGGACCGCGGCGAGGACCACGCGCCGTTCATCGTCGAATCGGCGCGGGCGCTCGAGGAGCTCAAGCCGTCGGGCGCGCTCGCGTTGAGCTTCCGGTGGCGCCGCCCTGCCTCACCGCCACCCGATGCCCTCCGCGCCGCGGCGGCGCTCTGCTCGGCGCACCCCGGGCCCACGCCGCTCTATATTGAGTGGAGCGACGGGAACGGCGAGGACGTTCGCCTCCGGTCCCGTCGCTTGCGCATCGCCGCGGAGGACGATCTCGTCCGCGCCCTGCGCGATCTCCTCGGTGCCGACTCCGTCCACTACATCAAGGCGGGATGATCCATGGCCTCAGCCTACACGCTGGAGTTCGAGAAGCCCCTGCTCGAGTTGGAGCGGCAGATCGAGGATCTCAAGCGGATCGGGACGGAGCGCCAGATCGACATCGAGGGCGAGCTGGAAGGTCTCCAGAACAAGCTCGAATCCCTGCGGGCGGAGATCTATCGAAATCTGACGCCGATACAGCGCGTCATGGTCGCCCGCCACCCCCGCCGTCCCTACACCCTCGACTATCTCAGCACCATCTTCACCGACTTCATCGAGCTTCACGGTGATCGCCTCTACATGGACGACCCGGCGATCGTGGGTGGGTGGGCCCGGCTCGCGGGTGTCTCCGTGATGGTCGTGGGACACCAGAAGGGGCGCGACACCAAGGAGAATCTGAAGCGCAACTTCGGCATGCCGCACCCCGAGGGCTACCGGAAGGCCCTCCGGCTCATGCAGCTCGCCGCGAAGTTCGGCGCGCCCGTCATCACGCTGATCGACACGCCCGGTGCGTATCCCGGCCTCGGTGCGGAAGAGCGGGGCCAGTCCGAGGCGCTGGCGCGCAACATCCTCGAGATGTCCATGCTCCCGACGCCCGCGGTGGCCGTGGTGATCGGCGAGGGCGGCTCAGGCGGCGCGCTCGCGCTCGGCGTGGCCGACCGGATCATCATGCTGGAGAACTCGGTGTATTCGGTGATCTCTCCGGAAGGATGCGCCGCGATCCTCTGGAAGGACGCGAGTCAGCGCGAGCGCGCCGCCGAGGCGCTCAAGATCACGGCGGAAGACCTGCTCCGGCTCAAGCTCATCGACGAGATCGTGAAGGAGCCGGTGGGCGGTGCGCACGTCGACCCCGATGCCACTGGAGAATCGCTGCGGGAGGCCTTAATCCGCCACGTGACCGAGCTGCGCAAGCTCCGGCCCGAGAAGCTGGTACGCCGGCGCGCCGAGAAGTACGGCGCGATGGGCGTCTACTCGGAGGCCTGAGTGGGGCAGACCATCGAGGTTCGGTTCAAAGGCACTCGAAAGGCCTACTTCACCTGGGGCGACGAATCGGCGCCGCTTCGCGTCGGCGAGATGGTCGTCGTCGAGGTCGAGCGAGGTCGCGACGTCGGCCGGGTGACGGCGGTGGGAGGCGTGGCCGAGCGTAAGTGCGGATCGAGCTGCGGTGGCTGCGCGGTCGGAACCGCGGAAGACGCGCCCGAGGTGGCGGCGCCCAAACCGGTCGCGCGACGCGCCTCCCCCGACGACCTCCGGACGCACGACGAGAGCCGCGTGCTCGAGGAGGAAGCCCGGCGGAAGGTGATGCAGCGCGTCCGCAGCCATGACCTCGCGATGAAGGTGAGCGACACCGAGTGGCAGTGGGACCGGAACAAGCTCACCATCTACTTCACGGCGGAGAAGCGGGTGGACTTCCGGGCGCTGGTGCGCGACCTCGCTTCCCTATTCCGCACCCGCATCGAGCTACGACAGATCGGGGTGCGCGACGAGGCCGCTCGTCTCTCCGGCGTCGGCCGCTGCGGACGGGAGTACTGCTGCAGCTCCTGGCTGGGCGAGCTGTCCCCGGTGAACCTCGGGCTCGCCAAGGACCAGCACCTCTCCCTCAATCCCACCCAGATCTCCGGCGGCTGCGGCCGTCTTCTCTGCTGCCTCAAGTACGAGCACGAGTTCTACGTCGAGGCCCGGCGGCGGTTCCCCAAGGAGGGCAAGACGATCGCAACTGCGGTGGGGCCGGAGAAGGTGGTGGCGGTGGACATCTTCCGCGAGCGCGTCTTCCTCCGGAGCGAGGAGCACGGCGCCCGGATCATCCCGCTGGTCCAGCTGCGCGACGAGGTCGAGCAGCTGGGCGCGATCCTCCCGACACCGGAGTCCCGGGCGACCGTCGCCCCTCCGCCACAGCCTTCAATGGAGCCCGCTGAGACAGTCGCGGACGGCAATGGCGCGACCCCGCATCGTCCGCGGCGCAGACGCCGACGTCATCGGGGGAACAACCCCTAAATCTGACCCCGGTTATCTTGCCCGCATGCCGAAGTTCTATCTCACCACGGCGATCGACTACTCCAACGGCGACCCTCACCTCGGCCACGCGCTCGAAAAGGTGGGGGCGGACTGCATTGCGCGGTATCGCCGACTCCGGGGCGACCAAGTTCATTTCCTCATGGGTATGGACGAGCACTCCCAGGCCGTCCTGCAGGCGGCGCAGCGCAACGGGCTGACGCCGCAGGCCTGGGTCGACCGGATGGCCGAGCGCTTCGAGGCGTTCTGGCGACGACTCGAGTGCAGCCACGACGACTGGATCAGGACCACCGAGCCCAGGCATCACATCACCGTCACCGCGTTGCTCGAGGCCATCGCCCGGCGTTCTCCGGACGATCTCTTCGTCGGCGAGTACGAAGGTCTCTACTGCACCGGCTGCGAAGAGTTCAAGCAGCCGGCGCAGATCGTGAACGGCCACTGTATCGAGCATCCGACCCTCGAGCTGATCCCGACCAAGGAGCGCAACCACTTCTTCCGGCTGAGTCGCTATCGCGATCGCATTCTGGAGCTGATCCGCTCCCGCGAGTTCCGCGTGGAGCCGGCCATCAGGCGCAATGAGATCGTGCGGCTCCTCCAGGACGGGCTTCAGGACATCTCCGTCTCCCGGCAGCGACTCTCCTGGGGTATTCCATTCCCCGAGGACAGCGATCAGACCGTATACGTCTGGTTCGACGCGCTGATCAACTACCTCTCGGCGACCGGATATCCCGCCCCCGGATACGATCGGCTCTGGCCCGCGGACCTCCACATCGTCGGCAAGGGAATCACGCGATTCCATTGCGTCATCTGGCCGGCGATGCTCCTGAGCGCGGGCGTGGCCCTGCCGCGCGAGGTGTGGGCCCACGGGTACGTGCAGTGGGAAGGCGCCAAGATGTCGAAGACCGCAGGCACGGCTGTCAGCCTGGGCGACGCCATCGAGCGTCACGGACCCGACGCGCTCCGATACTTCCTGCTGCGCGAAGTCGGCTTCGAGGCGGACGGCAACTTCACGTGGGAGCGGTTCGACGAGCGGTACACGGCCGACCTGGCCGATGGGCTGGGCAATCTCGCCTCGCGATCCCTGGCGATGATCGGGAAATACCGCGAGGGTGTTGTACCCTCCGGTGCCAGCCTCACTCCGCTCGATGAGGCAGGACGCCGCACCGTGGAGGCGTACGGACAGGCGATGGACGCGCTGGATCTTCGTGGCGGTGCCGAAGCGGCGTGGGGGCTCGTGTCCACGGCAAACCTTTATATCCAGCAGGTCGCGCCATGGACCCTCGCCAAGCAGGGAAACACGGCGGAGCTCGATTCCGTCCTGGGGGCGTTGGCGCGTGCGCTGTACCGGCTGACCGTGCTGGCAAGCCCGTTTCTGCCGGGAAAAGCGGAGGAGTTGTGGAACGCGCTCGGTATGGCGGGAGCGGCGAGCGCGGCGCCGTGGAGCTCACTCGACGCGCCGCCGGTGGGTGGCGTGCGGGTGACCAAACCCGCGATACTCTTTCCCAAGCCAGCTACCGTTTAGAACTTAGACTGGATGCCAGCAAAACTATTTGACAGTCAAAGACTTATGCGGCTTGTTCCAGTCTTGACAGCGGGCGCGTCGAGCCCCAGTTTTTCGTAGCTCCAGGTCGTCGCGTGATTCAGGTCACGCCCTGAAGAGTGGATATCGCACACATTGTGTCCCGGGAGCCGATAGTACCGGAGATCGTCGTTGCGGCTCGGGACATTTTTTTGAGAGGTCAACGAATGGGCAGACGCAGGCGCCGCTGGACGGTCGTGTTTGTGCCACACGGCTCCGAGCCTTCCCAGATCATGGAAGTCTCCTACGGCATGCTGAGGCTGGCGGCGGGCGGTATCGCCTGCGCGCTCGCCGTGGCCCTGCTCGTCGGCTTCATGACGGTGTCCCGCACGGCCGACCTCTCTCGCACGGCTCGCATCGCCCAGGAAAATGCCCGGCTCGTGCGCGAGATCAACGAGATGCACGCTCGTCTCGGCACCCTGTCCGATACGATCGCGCGAATCTCCCAGCGCGATGCCCGTATCCGGGTCCTGGCCAATCTCGATCCGATCGATCCGCAGGTGAAAGAGGCCGGCATCGGCGGACCGACGATGGCGCCCCGGCCCATTCTCCCGGAAGACGGTCCCGCGGCCCGGCGCTCCCAGGAAATCCGGGTGGATCTCAATGCCCTGATCCGGCGCGCCAACCTGCTCTCCTTCTCGTTCGAAGAAGCCGCCGATTCCCTCGCCAGCAATTCCAAGCGCCTCGCCGCCACCCCGTCGATCATGCCCACGCAGGGATGGCTCACGAGCGCTTTCTCATCGATGCGGGAGCATCCGATCCTGCACCTCGCGCGGCCCCATGAAGGGATCGACGTGACCGCGCCGATGGGGAGTCCGATCGAGGCGCCGGCCGCGGGCACGGTGCTCGACGCGGGGTGGGAGACCGGCTACGGCAACACGATCACCATCGATCACGGCTACGGCATCGTCACGAAGTTCGCCCACGCGTCCAAGCTGCTGGTCAAGAAAGGCCAGCACGTCTCCAGAGGGCAGCGGATCGCGCTCGTCGGCAATACCGGTCTCGCCACCGGCCCCCACCTCCACTACGAGGTGCACGTGAACGGCCGGCCGGTGGACCCCCTCAAGTACGTGCTGCCGGAACACGTCGTAACCGACTGACCGCCTAGAACTGCACCTTCGGCGCTTCCGTCGCGCCCTTCTCCGCCTCGAAGTATTCTCTCGCCTTCCCCATCCCGAACACTTTGGCCGTCAGGTTGTACGGAAAGCGTCTGATGTAGGCGTTGTATTCGCCCACGGCCGTGTTGTAGTCCTGTCGTGCCACGCTGATGCGGTTCTCAGTCCCCTCGAGCTGGTCCTGCAGCTGCCGGAAGTTCTCGCTCGAACGGAGCTCGGGATAGTTCTCCGCGATCGCGAGCAGCCGTCCCAGTCCCTGACTCAGGACGGCGTTCGCCGCCGCCATGTCCGGCACATTGCCCGATTGCACGGCGCCCGACAGTTTGGCCCGCGCATTGGCGATCGAGATGAATACCGTGTCTTCCTGCTTGGTAATCCCCTTGACCGTATTGACGAGGTTGGGGATGAGGTCGGCTCGCCGTTGCAGCTGAGTCTGGATCTGGCCCTGCGCCTGGTTCACCTTCTCGTCCATCGTCTGGATCGTGTTGTAACCGCATCCGCCCGTGAGGACGGCGAGGGCGACGACAGACAGGGCCACCGCCGAGGAGCGCTTCATCGCTGATCTCCGATCTTGAGTTGATCCACGAATCCCGCAGCGCGGGTCACCGCGTCCAGGTACGCTTCGAACTCACTTTCGCCGCATCGCCACCCTGGCTCACCACGATGCCGCACGACACCGAGGAAGGCTTCCCCCTCGACTCCCATCATTGCCGCCGCCGCCGTTGCCAGCTGGAGTGGATCCGAGGGTATGGGACGAGCCTCCAGCATCAGGAGCCCACGGAGAAGCACCAGGATGGTGGAGGCACTCCGGGCCGCGAGATCCCCGAGCGCGGCTCCGTCTCCGCCGCGGGCGGCATACCCCTGCCGAAGCCGGACCAGTTTCCCCCGCAGCTCGTGCTCCAGCGCGGCCCGCAGGTCGGCCGGCGAGACCTGAACGCCGGCCAGCGGGTCCTCGCCCCGGAGCACCTTGTGCGCCGCGCGCATATCGGTGATCTCGATCGGAAAGACGTCGCTGGCGCGCGACCACTCCGCCCGAGTGATGAGCAACGGAGGTTCCGGGCTCGTCTTCCGCCATTCACCCAGGGCGCGCCCCAGCCCACGCAGAATAGGCGGGGTCAGGAGGTCCGCGACGAGGAGGAGATTGATGTCCGACCATCCGGGGACGAAGTCGCCCCGGGCTGCCGACCCGTACAGGATGGCGCTGTACCCCGCGGGTAGCGCGCCGTCCGCGTGGGCGAGAAAGGGAGACACCACCCGCTCGACTGCCTGATGCACGGTCAGAAGCTCCTTCCGGCGCCGCCACCGCTCGCGCCGCCACCGCCGCCAAAGCCGCCAAAACCTCCTCCGAACCCGCCGCCCCCGCCGAAGCCGCCGCCCCCCCATCCACCACCGATCCAGGGACCGCCTCCCCAATATACCCGCCGGCCCCTGCGCCTCCCGCTGTTCGCCATGATGACGAAGATGATGAACAGGATCAGCGGCAGGTAAGACATGAAGTTCGGTGTCTGCCTCGCCGTCGGGCGCACCGGACTCGCGTTGGCGAGCGTCGAATCGGTGACACCAAAGGCGCGGGCGATCGTGCTCGTGAGCGACTGCGCACCCTGGAGCAAGGCGGGGCCGTAACGACCCTCACGAAGGTCGGGAAGCATCAGGTCGCTCACCCGTCCCGCTTCGGCGTCGGTGATCACGCCCTCGAGCCCCTGCCCGACCGACACGTAGATCTTCCCCGAATTGGTCACGCCCTCGCGCTTGGGCACCAGCAGGACGACCAGCCCGGCGTTCCGTCGGGCGTCGCCGATCTCGGCCTTGGCGCCGATGCCCCAGCGTCTGATGATCGCGACACCGACGTCGTTCGGGGAGTAGTCCTTGATGTCGGGAAGGGTGACGACCGCCACCTCGGCTCCGGTGGCAGCCCGAAGGCGGGCGAGGAGGTCCTCCATCTGCGCCGCCGATGCCGGATCGATCACCGAAGCGAGATCGTTCACGTGCCCCACCGGGGCGGATGGGAACACGGAATTGATGTCCTGGCCGTGGAGCAGGACCGGTGTCGCAATCAGTTGTAGCACCGCCACGAGGGCGATACCTTTGGCACGTGTTCCGCTCACTCACTCTCCTGACACCGCTCCGTCCGCTCCACCGTTCCCCATCATCGTCGATCCCGCGGTTCTGGGTCGGCGTGGTGCTGGCGCTCGGTGTACTCGCGTGCGAGCGATCGCGAGACCTGGCGGTGCGCGTCTCGATTCCCGGGCCCGATTCGGTCGAAACGCCGGTGACCGGCATCGGACTCGTCGCACTGCCGTACGATCGGGACAGTATCCTCGCCCAGCTCGAAGCCAGGGCGACGTCCCCCCGGCCCGCGACAGGGCCGCTCGATAGCCTCTACGCCCAGTTCCGCGGGCCCTTCGTCGACTATTCGTCCGCCACGTTCCGGCTCGGCAAACTCCGCGACTCGCTCGCCATGACCCAGCGGGAGCTCGACTCTCTCCGTCGCGACTCGCCGCAGTACACGATGCTCTACGCCCGCTTCGGCCGGCTCTCCGATTCGCTCAAGCAGTTCGAGACCCGCACAAGCGTCGCGCGCGCGGTGCTCGACAAGGCCCGCGCGACATTCGTGACCAGGAGCGAGAGCCTCCGGGCCGCCGTTCGGCAATGGGAAGATAGCACCTATCGGGGGTACGACAGCATCGTCCGCGGACTCTCCCGCGGGCGCGAGGCAGTCACCGACACGACCGGGCCGGACGGCTGGGCACATCTGCGGATCGAGCCGGGCCGGTGGTGGATCTACGCCCGGTCGTGGGACGCGACCGATCCGAATTCGGAGTGGTACTGGAACGTTCCCGTCGCCACTGACACGCTCCTGCTTTCGAGCCGCGCCGGTCGGCGGCAACCAAGGTACTGAGAAATCGTGCGCCGCCTGGTCGTCGGTACGGTCCTGGCGATCGCGCTCGCCGGTCAGCTCCGGGCTCAGACGGGCGATCCCGCCGCGCTCGGCGCCCGGACGAAGGGCTCCGCGCAGGCGCCGGTCACCGTGTACGAGATGTCCGATTTCCAGTGTCCCTACTGCCGGCGCTTCGCGCTCGAGACTTTTCCGGCCCTCGACTCTCTCTACATCGCGACCGGCAAGGTCCGCTGGGTCTTCGTCAATTTCCCTCTCACTTCCATCCATCCCAACGCCGTGCCGGCGGCAGGCATCGCATTCTGTGCCGCGAAGCAGGGGGCGTTCTGGCCGATGCACGATCTCCTCTACCAGCATCAGTCGGACTGGGCCGAGCTCAAGGACCCAGCCGACTATCTCCTCTCGCTGGCCGACTCGGCCAAGATCTCGAGATCGGAGCTTCTCGCCTGCGTGAAGTCTCCGTCGACGACCCAGCAGGTTCAGGCCGACGCGGAGGGCGCGAGCCGCGCGGGGGCGAGCAGCACCCCGGCGTTCTATATCGAAGGCGGTCTTCTGGTGGGGGCCCAACCCCTGGCTCTCTTTCGCCAGGTCCTCGATTCCATCTACAACGGCAAGCGCAAACCGGGCACGTAGGGCGACCGACGGGCACGAAAAAGGGGCCGCATTCCGCGGCCCCCCCAGGTTCGTGGGTCGCCCGGGTCTAGCGTGCAGCGCTGGCTAGCGGCCGCAGGCGACCCTTGACTCTGTAGACAATGGATCACCTCCTCGGTTGCGGGTGGGACATGACGTGCGTGGACGAAGTGTACAAGGGTCCGGATGCACGCAGCAAGGGAGAGACAGGCGCCCGTGCCAGAGACCTCGCTGAGCTATCGTGCCCTCGTCCGAGCAGCCGTCACGGTCGTGCCGCTGCTCGCACTGGTGGACTCGAAAGTCCGTGCGGGGCACCGAGGACGCCGGGGCGCTGAGGGCCACCTCAGCGAGTGGGCCCGCCGCGGGCGTGATCCAGCCCGGCCCCTCGCCTGGTTTCATGCATCATCGGTCGGCGAAGGACTCCAGGCCGGCAGCGTCATCGACGAGCTGCGACGCCTCCAGCCTGATTGCCAGTTCGTCTTCACCCACTTCAGCCCGTCCGCCGAGCCACTCGCGAAGCGGCTGAGCGTCGACGCGTCCGGGTATGCCCCATACGACCTGCCGGGCCCGACCGGGGCGCTGCTCGATGCGTTGCGTCCCGATCTCGTCGTGTTCTCCAAGCTCGATCTCTGGCCCGAGCTCGCCACCCAGGCCGCCGCGCGGGGCGTGCCAGTGGCGATCGTCGCGGGCACGGTGTCGCCCGGAAGCAGCCGGCTTCGCTGGCCCGCGCGATCGCTGCTCGCGCCCGGTTATGGAAGCGTCGTCGCGGCGGGCGTTATCGCCGAGCCCGATGCCTCGAGGCTCGCACTGCTCGGCGTCGATCGGAGCGCCATCCACGTGCTCGGCGATCCACGGTTCGACAGCGTCATGCAACGCGTGCGCGCCACCGGCGCGGACGACGCTTTGCTCCGGTTCGGCCGCGGGGCACCGACCCTCATCGCGGGCTCCACCTGGCCGGCCGACGAATCGCTGCTCATCGAGGCGTTTGCCGGGCTTTCCGCGACTCGCCCCGATGCGCGCCTCATCGTCGTCCCCCACGAGCCGACCCCGACCCATCTCGCGGCGCTGGACCGGCTGGCCGCCCGAGCGAGCCTGGAGCGTCCAGTGCGGTTGAGCGAGGCGACCGGGCCGGTTCGCCTGATGGTGGTCGATAGAGTCGGTGTCCTGGCGACCCTCTATGGCGCAGGGTCGATGGCCTACGTCGGCGGCGGATTCGGGCGCGCGGGACTGCATTCGGTGCTCGAGCCCGCGGCCTGGGCGCTCCCGGTCGCGTTCGGCCCGAGATGGCAGGAAAGCAGGGACGCCGAGCTGCTGATTGAAGGACGAGCGGCGATCGCGATCGAGACCGCCGTTGCCTTGCGGCGCATCTGGAAGGTGTGGCTGACTGACGAATCGAATCGGGTGGCGCAGGGACGTCGCGCGAGGGAAGTGGTCGAGGGCGGCCTCGGGGCGGCGCGCCGCTCGGCGGAGCTGTTGGGGAGACTTATTTCGTCACGACACCCTCGAACGTCACCGAGCGCGGCACGATGATACCGGCCGTGAGCACGGTGAAGAGGAGATCACTCCATCGACTGCGGACCTTGATCTTCACATCCGCGATACCGCTCCCCCCGCCGAGTTGCGCCGCGAGCGCCTTGCGGAGCGACGGCTCCTTCAGCCGCACGATTCCCCAGAGACCGAACACCGCTTTGGTGTTCACCCGGAAGCGATCTCCCTCAGCGGGCTGACCCGCGGGGGAAGCGAGCGTGGCGGGCACCCCGAGGGTGGTCGCATCGAACGTCTGCGCGCAGCCGGCGAGCGCCAGCACGATGAGGAGTGCCAGCGCCGCGCTCCGAAGTGTCACAGCCCCGCCACCCTGAAGGTGTAGTGCACGCCGACGCCGAATGTCGAGGGATCGGTCCCCTCGCCGAACGTCCGATCATACGCCGCGTGGAGTCCGAGGCCATTGAGCAGGTTCAACTCGACGCCGCCGCTCAAGGCAAAACGACTGTCCGTGTTGGAGGCGTCGGGCACACCGGGGATATCGCTCGTCGAGGTTCGCACGATGTCGAGCCTCGGCGCCAGCCAGGGCCTGATGGCAAGCGCGGGATTGGGAATCGTGAGCCCGAACCCCAGGCCGATCGGGAAACGCCACTCCTTGATGTTCGCCCCTCCGGGAAGAAACGAATCGTCCGGCTTGTGGTAGCCGATCCCGCCCTGGAGCGTCACGCTGAGCGGCACCAGCGGGCCGCCGAAGAGCCGCAGGTTTCCCGTCGCGCCGACCGACGTCTTGCTTCCGCCAGGGCCATCGGGATTGTAGGTGGAGACGATGGCCGTCACGCCGACGAAGCCAAAGCCCGCCCGGCCGGTCACGCCATATGCGGTGCCGCCGCCAGCACCGTCGCTCGGGAAGCCGACGTCGCCGTAGATGCCGATGCCACGCGGCACGCCCTGGTTGTAGACCGGAATACCGGGCACCTGGGCCACGGCGGGCACCGTCAGCAGAACGGCCGCCGCCACGACAGCCACCGTTCGCGCCATGAGTTTCATGCTACCTCCGACCAATGACGACTGAGCGTCACGAGGTGAAAAGCGCCAGAAGCTACCCCGGCACTTCAAGAGAAGTCAACCGAGTTGGGGAAACATGTGAAACGCCCGACCGCCTCTGGGCGGTCGGGCGCTGTCGTCCCACGCGAGCGCCGCGTGCCGGCAGTGCTATTTCAGGTACGCGATGCTGATCCCGACGCCCTCGAGATCGCCGAGACCGCCGCTGGCGCGCACTGCCCACCGTTCCGAGAACTTGATGTCCACGCCGAGACCCAGGGAAAACAGCACATCGTCGCTGCCCGCGCCGCCGAACACCGGAGCGATGATCGGGTGCACGTAGGGCACGAATATCGTGTTGGAGTTCTCGAGCGTGAACGTCCGCCCGAGCGATATGCCGACAGGCAGGAGGAAGAAGTCGTCGATGTCGCTGCCAATCTGGCCGCCCAGGCCCAGCGTCAGCGCCCCGTCGAGCGGGAAGCTCTCGCTGTATTTCACCACCTGGGTCCGAAAGTCGCCGCCGATCAGGAGCGCGCTGCCTGCGCCGTTATAGTCGGCGATGCCGCCGCGCACGCTGAAGTCGTACGGTCCATCGCCGTACCGATAGAATCCCTCGACTGCCGCGCCCACACCCTCGCCCGGGTCGGACAGCGAAAGTCCGATCTCGTGATGCTCGAACGCGCGGTACGGCGCCTTGAAGATCGGGGTTCCCGTTTCCTGAGCCGAGGACGTTCGTGCAGCTCCCGCCAGCACGGCAAGCACCAGGATCCCACCGAAGAGGTTACGAGCCATGGCTATCTCCTTGAACATGTTCGGCGACTACACGCACCCTGTTGTCCACGACTTGGAGAAACCCGCCCCGAACGAAGAATCGGCTCACGCTCTCGCCACGGCGGACCACGAGCTTGCCTTCTCCCAGGAGTGTCATGAACGGAGCGTGATTCGGCAGTATGCCCACTTCCCCATCGAACGCCGGTGCGACGACCGCGTCCGCTTCGCCGTCGAACATACCAGATTCAGGGCTGATGACCGTGACTTGCATCACGAGCTCGCCAGCTTCTTGGCCTTCTCAACCGCCTCGTCGATGCCGCCGACCATGTAGAACGCCTGCTCGGGAAGGGCGTCGAACTCGCCGGACAGCACCCGCTCGAAGCTCGCGATCGTCTCCTCGAGCTTGACGTACTTGCCGGGAAACCCGGTGAACTGCTCGGCCACGAAGAACGGCTGCGAGAGGAACCGCTGCACTCGCCGGGCGCGGGCGACGACCTTCTTGTCTTCCTCGCTCAGCTCGTCCATCCCGAGGATCGCGATGATGTCCTGGAGGCTCTTGTAGCGCTGCAGCGTGCGCTGCACGCCGATGGCGACGTTGTAGTGCCGCTCGCCCACGAACTGGGGATCCAGGATTCGGCTGGAGCTGTCGAGCGGGTCCACCGCCGGATAGATCCCGAGCTCGCTGATGGCGCGAGACAGCACCACCGTCGCGTCGAGATGGGCGAAGGCGGTGGCCGGCGCGGGGTCGGTCAGGTCGTCGGCGGGCACGTAGATCGCCTGCACCGAGGTGATGGAGCCCTTGGTCGTGCTGGTGATGCGTTCCTGGAGGTCGCCCATCTCGGTCGCCAGGGTCGGCTGGTAGCCCACCGCGCTCGGCATGCGGCCGAGGAGCGCCGAGACCTCGGAGCCCGCCTGAGTGAACCGGAAGATGTTGTCGATGAACAGGAGCACGTCCTGGCCTTCGACGTCGCGGAAATACTCGGCGACGGTGAGTCCGGTCAGGCCGACGCGGAGGCGGGCACCGGGCGGCTCGTTCATCTGCCCGTAGATCAGCGCCACCGAGTCGAGAACGTTGCTCTCCTTCATCTCGATGTAGAGATCGTTGCCCTCACGGGTCCGCTCGCCCACGCCGCAGAACACCGACCGGCCTCCGTGGCCCTTCTGCACGTTGTTGATGAGCTCCATGATGACGACGGTCTTGCCGACCCCGGCGCCACCGAACAGTCCGATCTTTCCGCCCTTGACGAACGGAGCGATCAGGTCGACGACCTTGATGCCCGTCTCGAAAATCTCGGTCTTGGGCTCGAGGTCGGTGAACTTCGGCGTCTCCCGGTGGATCGGCCACCGCTCGGTGGTCGCGGGGATCGCGGGACCCCCGTCGACCGGCTCGCCGAGGACGTTGAGGATGCGGCCCAGCGCGGCATTGCCCACCGGCGCCGTGATGGCCGAGCCGGTGTCGATGACCTGCATGCCGCGGGTCACACCATCGGTGGTGCTCATCGCCACGGCCCGAACCTGGTTCTGTCCGATGTGCTGCTGAACCTCGGCGGTGAGCCGCACCGGGATGTCCGCGTCAGCGTCCTCGATGACGAGCGCGTTGTAGATCTCGGGCAGCTGCTCGGGCTCGAACTCGACGTCGAGCACGGGACCGATCACCTGGACTACCCGGCCGATGTTCCTCTGGGTCTTGGCCTGCGAGCCCGACTTCTGTGACGCGATAGCGGTTGCCATTCTTGGAGCTCCGTTGATTTAGCCCTGCAGCGCCGCGGCGCCGCCCACGATTTCAGCGATTTCCTGCGTGATCTGCGCCTGCCGCTGCCGGTTGTAGGTCCGCTTGAGCAGCTCGAGGATCTCCCCCGCGTTGTCGGTCGCGTTCTTCATCGCCGTCCGCCGGGCGCCGTGCTCGGCGGCCGCGGTCTCGACCAGTCCCCGGTACACCGCGTTCCGGACGTACAGAGGGAGAAGCTGCTCGAGAATCGCTTCGGCGTTCGGCGCGAGGATGTAGTCTCGGGTCGGCCCCTTCTTGGCTCCGGGCGCGTCTACCGGAAGGATCCGGATGGTGGCGGGCGGAGTCGAGAGAGCGCTGAGGAACTGGGCCTGCACCAGGTCCACGCTCGCCAGCGTGCCGGCGGCGTACGCCTCCAGGAGCGGCTCGACGATCTCGGCGGCGTGTTCGGCTGTCGGCCGATCGCCGATGTCGATCCGCTCCGCGGCCAGCTTGTACCCCAGATACTTGAAGAAGCCGATTCCCTTCTTGCCCACTCCGTAGAGCTCGGCTTTGTATCCCTCGGCCTCGAGCGTCTCGATCCGGCGGCGGGCTTCCTTGATCAGGTTGGCATTGAAGCCGCCCGCCAGCCCGCGGTTGGAGGTGAGCAGGATGACCGCGGCGCGAGTGGGTCCGCCTTTGGAGGGCGGCGCCGGCTGGCGAAGCAGCGGGAATTGTCCCGCCAGCTCCGGGGTCACCAGGTCGGCGATCACTTCGCGCAAGGCGTCGGCGTAGGGACGGGCGGCCACCACGCGGTCCTGGGCGCGCTTGAGCTTCGACGTGGCCACCAGTTCCATCGTCTTGGTGATCTTCCGGGTGTTCTGGACGGACCTGATCCGCCCCTTGAGCTGCCGGCTCTTGGCCATTAGTCGACCGTCACTGGGCCGAGAAAAGCGGCTTGAACGCGGCGATCGCGGCCTTGAGACGGCCGGTCAGATCGTCGTCGAGCGCCTTCTTGGTCCGGATATCGGTGAGGATCGCGGGATGCGTCGCCTCGAGGTACGCGACGAAGTCGCGCTCCCACTGGCGGATCACACCAACGTCGACGTCATCGAGGTGACCGTTCGTCACGGCGTAGATGATGGCGACCTGCTGCTCCACCGGGACGGGACGGTACTGGGGCTGCTTGAGGACCTCGACCAAGCGGGCGCCCCGAGCCAGCTGCCGCTGGGTGGCGGCATCGAGGTCTGAGCCGAACTGGGCGAAGGCCTCGAGCTCACGGTATTGGGCCAGTGACAGCCGGAGAGGTCCCGCGACCTGCTTCATCGCCTTGATCTGCGCGTTTCCACCCACGCGGCTCACGCTGATGCCCGCGTCCACCGCGGGGCGCACGTTGGAGTAGAAGAGGTCGGTGGTGAGGAAGATCTGGCCGTCGGTGATCGAGATGACGTTGGTCGGGATGTACGCGGAGACGTCGCCCGCCTGTGTCTCGATGATGGGGAGCGCGGTGAGCGAGCCACCCGGCTTCTTGATGCGGGGGTCGAACTTCACGGCTTCCTTGTCCTCGGAGATCTTGGCGGCACGCTCGAGCAACCGGCTGTGCAGGTAGAACACGTCGCCAGGGTAAGCCTCGCGACCCGGAGGACGCCGCAGAATGAGCGAGAGCTGACGGTAGGCCGCCGCTTGCTTGGAGAGGTCGTCGTACACGCAGAGGGTGGCCTTCCCCTCCTCGTACATGAAGTACTCCGCGAGGGCGCAGCCGGTATATGGGGCGATGTACTGGAGCGGCGCGGGCTCGGAGGCGGAGGCGATGACCACGATCGTGTAGTCCATCGCGCCGGCTTCCTTGAGCTTCTCCACCACGGTCGCGACGGTGGAGCGCTTCTGACCGATCGCCACGTACACGCAGACGACGCCGGTCCCCTTCTGATTGATGATCGTGTCCACCGCAATCGCCGTCTTGCCGGTGCCGCGGTCGCCGATGATGAGCTCGCGCTGGCCGCGCCCGATCGGGATCATCGCGTCGATGGCCTTGATGCCGGTCTGGAGCGGCTCTTTGACCGGCTGCCTCACGATGATGCCCGGCGCCACCATTTCCACCTGGCGCGAGTGCGTCGCCTTGATCTCGCCCCGCCCGTCCACCGGCCGGCCAAGCGCATCCACCACCCGTCCCAGCATCGCGGCACCCGCGGGCACCTCGAGAAGCCGGCCGGTGCGGCGAACCTCGTCGCCTTCCTTCAGCTTGAGGTAGTCGCCCATGATCGCGGCGCCGACATTGTCCTCTTCCAGGTTCAGCACCAGTCCCGCCACCACCTCACCGGTCTTCTGGGCGGTGAACTCGAGCATTTCGCTCGAGACCGCGGACTTGAGCCCGTAAATCCGGGCGATCCCGTCTTTCACCTCGAGCACCGTGCCCACCTCGGACACGTCGGCCGTGGTCAGATCAGCCGAGGCGATCTCCCGCAGGAGGATGTCTTTGAGCTCGCCGGGACGGAGGATGGAATCGGTGGCCATGTCGGTGGCATCCTGGCTGGAGAAAGAGCTTTTTGATCAGCTTGTGAAATTAATCACAAACGAAGGGTCGAGCAAGAGTAGCCCGACAATCTAGCGAATCCGGGCCGGGTCAGCGCGCCCCTTCCGATCGGCTGGTCTGGCGCTTCGTGGCCTGCCCCAGCCCAGCCAGGCTGCGCGCCCGTCCAGGCTGCCTGACGAGGCAGGCCTGATAGGCGTGCCGAGCATCATCCTGACGTCCGGAGAGCATCAGGAGATCTCCATAGAGCTCCCGCGCGGGAAGCACCGCCCCAGGCGTGACGGGATGCTTTTCGGTGTGGTCCTCCAGATCGGCCGCCGCCAGAGCCCCCGACAAGGCGGCGGTGGTATCTCCCGCCGCGAACGCGACCCACGACGCGGCCGCCATCCGCTGGATCCGGACCTGCCCCGACCAATAGGTCTGGGGCCCGCCAGCCTTCGCGAGCGCCGATTCGATGGTGCTGAGACTGTCGGTCTCCGCACGGGCAGCGGCAAGATGGCCCGACCTGGAGGCGCCGATCGCCCGGGCGAACCGGGTGAGCGCCTCGGCTGCGCGCCAGACAGGGGCCGGCCGCACGGTCAGCGTCTCCGCTGCCGCCCAATCGTCCCGCTCGAGCGCATACCGCGCCGGGATTGCAGCCAGCGCGTAGTCGGACGTCAGGGCGCCGGCCGGAAAGACCTCTGTCACCCGCGATACCTCGTTCACGACCGCCAACGCGTCCGCCGCCCGTTTTTCCTGGAGATACGCATAGACGAGGTAGTCGAACGCGTGGGCTCGTTGATCCCACATCACCGTGGTTCCCTTCTGGCGCTCGAATGCGGCCGCTGACTCCGCCGACCGCCGGTTCGCGGCGATGACGTCGTCCCATCGACCGACCCGGACATAGATGTGGGACGGCATATGCTGGGCGTGGGGGACCGACGGCGCGATGAGCGCGTAGCGTCCAGCCGCCTGGATGCCGCGACGGGCGAGCGCCGGGGAGTCGTACGCGTGGATGAGATAGTGTGCCAGGCCGGGATGCTGCGGGTGCCGGCGAAACAGCGGCTCCAGGATTTCACCAGCCTGACGCTGGCGCGTGAGCGTGGTATCGCGCGAATCGTTCTGGCCGTTGGCGATGAGGGCCAGGGCGTAGAAGATCCTGCCCTCCTCGTCACTCGGGAACCGTTCGACGAGGGACGCCATCGCCCGCTCGTAACCCAGCAGTCTGTCCTTCGCGTCGACCGTCGCGTAGTCGGTGTAATACGCGGCAATCGCGTCGGCGTACGCGCGCTCCCGGCTGCCCTCGCGGCTGAGCGCGACCGCGCGCCTGGCCGACTGGAGTCCCGCCTCGTTGTCCGCCGCGGAGGGAGGGGTCCAGAGCGGATGCAGGAGGCTCATCGCCTCGCCCCATCGAGCCATCGCGCAGGTCGAATCGGCAGCCCCGACCTCCTTGAAGCCACGACCCGCTTGCTCGTACCAGAAGGAGTGGAGGAGGGCGACGGAGCGCTCGAACGACTGCCGGACACTGGGCGCACATGATGTCGGGAAGCTGACTCGCCCGAGCTGAAGTGGCTTCCCGCCGTGATCGTGGTGGTCCTCCTGCGCCCACGAGGGGACGGCGAGGATGCTCGAGACGACGATCGTGAGCACGAAAGGACGCATACGGAATCCCTCCGGAGTTGGACTAGACCCTGCTTCGCGTGTTGCCCTTCGCGAACGCCGAGAGAACGCCGCGCGGACCCAGCGCGCCGAGCCCGGCGGTGGACACGTTCGCGATTCGGCGGGCGGTGCTGCTCAAGTGGCTCGAGGAGGCGAAGTGGAGCACACGCACGACGGTTGGAATGCCGTATCCGGGATTCTGCAACATTTGCGCGGCGCAGGCGATACGGGTCAGATCGATCACGCGCTTGAGATTGGGCGCGCCCCCGGCGCCGAACTGCCTCGAGAGGTGCTCACGGCTCACATCGAGCCGGCGCGCGAGCGTGCTCGTGCGGATCGGTTTCTCCACTTCCCCGAGCAGGACGTCCCACGCGCGGCGCTGAAGCGTCTCCGTCAGACGGAGCACGCGCGGGGCGTCGGCCAGTTCGCGTCGTCTGGCGGCGGTGACCGAGCTCCGCACGACCATGTCTCCTACCACCGGGTCGTCTACCCCTTCCACCGCGACGCTCGTCACCGCATGGGTCCGGCAGGCGAGGAGGACTTCACCGTCATCGGGACGGAACGGCGCGTACGCCACGATCGGAAGGCCCGGGAGCCGAGCCTTGAGCGAGGCGAGCTCGGGAAGCCACGCTGGAGTAGGGGACAGGACCAGGGCATCGATGAGCCGGCGCCCGAGCAGGCGGTGCAAGGCCGCCGGACTTCTGCAGGTCACGACCCCGGGTCCGCCCCGGGGAAGCGTGCGTCTCAGCGCGACCAGCGCGCTGCGGCTCTCGAGAGCGGCGGCGATGGTGGCCACGCTCACCCCTGCTTGGCCGGTGACTCCGCGCGCGGACGCGATCGGCCGGCGCCGACAGCGACCAGAGTCCGCACCATTTCACCGGCTCGTTTGAGGACGCCGCGCGCGTTGTCGTAACTCAGCAGCTCGAGCGCCTCGTCGAGAGCGCGCCACTGGCAGGCGGTAATGCCCTCGGCCAGCTGCGGGTTTGCCTCTCCATCGGGGCTCTCGAAGAGAAAGAAGTGGCAGTACTTGTGGATATGGCGGCCGCGAAACCGGAAATGCCAGTCGATGACGCGGATGGGACCCTGCAGGTTCAGCTGGCCGAGCCCGGTTTCCTCCACCGTCTCACGCAGCGCCGCTTCCGCCGGCGACTCTCCGTCTTCGAGATGGCCCTTGGGAAAGCCCCAGTTGTCGTAGGAATCGCGGATCAGCAGATACCGGGGCGGCTCACCCTCCTGGCGGCGGAAGACGATTCCCCCGGCGCTGACCTCGAGCTCCGCCTTTCGTTTTCCCATCAGAACACCGAAATCTTGAGGTATTTCTTTGGATGCTCCTGAATATCCGTCAGCAGCTCCCTGAACTGAATCATCGTTTGCGTCGCTTCGCGGTAGAGCGTCGAGTCGGTCGCCAGCATGCCGAGCGTGCCGTTGCCCTGCTGGATCCTGGTCATGAGCGAGTCGGCCTGCTGCACCACGCGAAAGAGACTCACCTGATTCTCCTTCGCCGCGGCCATCACGCTGCGTAGATCGCTCGCTGCCTGTCGCAGGTCGGCGCTCGAGGCCGCGCCGTTGTTCAGGATGTCCTTGAGCTGGTTGTCGCTGGTGGCGGTGTCGAGCCGCGCCACCGCGCCCTGAAACGTCTTGGCTACCCCGGCGAACGCCTCGGAGGTGGTCGCGACGTTCTGACTCACCCGGTCGATCCTGCTGGTTTGGGCATTGGCGAAGAGCACGAGGCGCTGTGAGATGGTGGCGAGGTCCTTCACGCTCTGCTGCATGTTCTTGAGGGCGGTGCTGTCGAAGGCCTGGCTGATGCGCTGGGTCACGACCCCGACGTCGCCGGCGATGCGGCTGGCCTGCGCGGTGAGCTGGCCGATGTCGGGGAGTGTGGCACCGGGCCACGCCTCGCCGCCGGCCTGATCCGATTCGACGAGCGCGCTCCGCAGGTTCGGGTCGACCGGCAACGGCTCGTACGGAATGATGTTGGCGCTCCACTCCCCGAAGAGACTGGCCGCGGCCGAGATGACGGCGGGCTTGGCCGGCAGCTCGACGTCTCGATCGATGCTGAAGTCGGTTTCGACCCACTCGTTCTCGACCAGCCGGATGGCTTCGACCCGGCCGACTTTCACACCGCGCAGCGTGACCGGCGCCCCGACACCGAGACCACCCACCGTGCGGAACCGGGCGATATAGATCTCCTTCTTCTTGTTGACGTCGGTCTCGCTGAGCCACAGCGCCCCCGCGACGACCATGGCGAGCGCCGCGATGATGGCCAGACCGACCGCGAATTCGTTGCCGCGTCTCACGCTGGGGCCCTCCGCGTGGCGGGATCAGGGGTCTGGTGCGGCGCCAAGCCGGGGGCGGCGGCGACCTCGTCGGGCCGGCCCTCGATGAACTGGCGCACCACCGGATCATCCGTAGCCTGGATTTCCGCGACCGTGCCGGCCTGTCGGATCGCACCCTCGTACAGCATTGCGATCCGGTCGCCGACGGTGAACGCGCTGCGCATGTCGTGGGTAACGACCAGCCCGGTGACTCCGAGATCCCGCGTCCGGATCATGAGCTGGTTCATGACGGCCGACGTGACCGGGTCGAGGCCCGTGGTCGGCTCGTCGTACAGAATGTAGCGGGGCTTGAGGGCGATCGCGCGCGCGATTCCCACCCGCTTCCGCATCCCTCCAGAGAGCTCCGCCGGATAGCGGCCCTCGGTGCCGCTCAGCCCGACGACCGCCAGGCTCTCAGCCACCCGCAGCGCGATCTCTTGCTCCGCGTATCTCCGTTTCGCCAGTCCCAGTCGGATGTTCTCGGCCACGGTCATCGAGTCGAAGAGGGCCGCGAACTGGAAGACGTATCCGACCCGGCCGCGCAGCTCGGCGAGCTCTTCGCGATCGAGCTCGTGAACCGTCTGCCCGTCGACATGGACCGCCCCCGCGTTCGGCTTGAGCAGTCCGATGACGAGCTTGAGCGTGACGCTCTTCCCCGAGCCCGAGTATCCGATGATGACGGTGTTCTGGCCGCTGGGGACCTCGAGGCTCACGTCGGTGAGCACCGGTCGCCCGCGGAAGGACTTCGCCAGGCCCTCGAGGATGATCATCCTAGAGCAGGACCAGGGCCCAGAACGCGTCGAGCACGAGGATCGCCTCGCAGCCGAGGACGACCGCGCGGGTGGTGGACCGTCCCACACCCGCTGCCCCGCTCTGTGCGTCGAGCCCGCGGAGACAGCCCATGAGGGCGACGGCCGCGCCGAAGCTGGCGCTCTTGAGCAACCCGAACCAGATGTCCTTGAAGTGATAGAACTGCTTCAGCCCCTTGAAGAACTCGGGGGTGGAAAGATCGAGAAGGTTGACCGACGTGAGCCAACCCGATGTGACGCCGACGGCCATCGCGAAGGCGGTGACGACCGGGAACATGATCGTCGCGGCCAGAACCCGGGGCACCACCAGGTAGGCATTGCGGTCGTAGGCGAGGGTCTCGAGGGCATCCACCTGCTCGGTCACCTTCATCGTTCCGATCTCGGCGGCGATGCTCGCGCCGACCCGACCCGCGAGCGCCATTCCGGTGAGAACCGGCCCCAGCTCCATCATGACGGTCTTGCCCACGAGGGCGCCGACGAAATAGAGGGGAACTGCGCCGGTGAAGATGTAGGAGGAGAGGAGGGCGAGGACGATACCGGTGAAGATCGCGATGAAGATCGTAATGGGTAGGGAGTCTACGCCGAGCCGCCGCATCTGGGATACCAGAAGCGGAGCCCAGGTACCGACATCGCCGAGGGCGCGGGCGGTTTCGATGCCGCGTGATCCGAGTGACGCGACGTAACCGTCCCGGGCGGAATAGCGGGAAGCCACGGGTAGAAGCTAACGGCTGGAGGCGAAAGGCTAAAGGCTTTAGCCGTCAGGCGGCGAAGCTGGCGAGCGCCCGGCCCACATCCCCCTCACGAAGCTTCTTGAGCGCGCGGTCGCGGAGTTGGCGCACGCGCTCGCGGGTGACGCCGAGCATGCCGCCGATCTCCTCCAGGGTGTGCTCGCGTCCGCCGTCGAGCCCGAAGTAGAGGCGAAGCACTTTGGCGTCGCGGGGCGGCAGCGTCCGGAGCGCCTGCTCGATCTCCGCCGAAAGGAAGGTCTCCATCGCCCGCTCTTCCGGGTCGCCCTGCTCGTCGGCGATGAAGCGATCGATCAGCGCACGGTCACCCTCGGGATCGAGCGGCGCATCGAGCCGGACCTCCGTGGTATTGAGCGCGGCGAGCGACTGCACCACGTCGACCGCGAGGCCGGTCGCGTCGGCGATCTCCTCGGGCGTCGGCTCGCGACGGAGCTGCTGCCGCAGCATCTCCGACGTCCGGATGATGCGCGAAAGATCGGCGGTGCGGTTGAGAGGGACCCGGACGGTGCGGCCGTGACGGGCCAGGGCCGCGAGGATCGATTGGCGGATCCACCATACCGCATACGAGATGAACTTGACCCCCTGATCGGGGTCGAATTTGCGCGCGGCGGTGAGGAGGCCGACGTTGCCCTCGCCGATGAGATCGGTGAGCGCGAGCCCGCGGTTCTGGTACTTCTTCGCCACCGAGATCACGAATCGGAGGTTCCGCTTCACCAGCTCCTGCATCGCCTCCTCGCTGCCGGCTCTGACCTTCCTCGCGATGGCGATCTCCTGCTGCGCCGTGAGGAGCGGCGTCTTGCTCACCTCGTGCAGGTACTGGTCCAGGATGTCCTTGTCTGCGTCGTACACGCCCAGGTTGGACGCCGTCTCCTTGTTCCTGGAACGGCGGGGCTTGGGCGCCGGAGAGAGGGCCAGGATCTCGGCGATGGACAGGTCGGGCGAGAGGGTCTCGGAGGAGACGTCGGCCGGTCGTTGGGACGGTCGTGGCGGGTGGTCCGGAGGGTCCTGCTTCTTCTTGCGCATGGGCTGGAAGATATCCCGTGTACGCGCGGTGACGGTGCGCGAGGCGTTGCGGCGTCTCAACTTGACGCTCCCCCGCGCGCCCGCTATGCTTTCGTGCTGCCGACGCGCCGGTCTCGGGCCAAGAAACTAACGGGGGCGTAGCTCAGTTGGGAGAGCGCGTGAATGGCATTCACGAGGTCAGGGGTTCGATCCCCCTCGCCTCCATTGCCTCGCTCGCGGCGGCGGTCGGACGCTCGGCAGCATGATGGTTGCGCGGGTGTTGAGCGGACGCTAGTATCCTCATCCGCCTGCGGGAATAGCTCAGTTGGTAGAGCACAACCTTGCCAAGGTTGGGGTCGCGGGTTCGAGTCCCGTTTCCCGCTCTAGGGGGGATTTGGGAATAGGGATGTGGGATGGGAGTGTCTCACATCCCACGTCCCCCATCTCATATCCAGGTCCGGGCGGTTAGCTCAGTTGGTTAGAGCGCCACGTTGACATCGTGGAGGTCACTGGTTCGAGTCCAGTATCGCCCACCACCCGCTTCCTCACCTATCCCAAACCCCACCGTGATCGGAGCTACGCATGACACTTTTCGACGATTG